>JAJOJF010000044.1 GCA_021208885.1 Burkholderiaceae bacterium | reverse complement strand
ATCATTCTCGTCGTAATAACGATGCCCAGAGGGCAGACGTTTGCTCTCGGTAAGCCCGTCTCGCTCCCAACGGCGAACCGTAGAAGCTGGTCGACCTATCCGTGGGGCGAAGTCGCTAATGTTGTCTGGATTCTTCATATAGATAGCTATAGATAGATATGCGTAATAATCAAGGAACTGTTAAAACCTCCATCATCGATATGCGAGACTGAGGTACGCCTGAGAGTCGACTGACATCGCTTTGGCTCAAACCGAGTCGCTTGCGAGCCGCCTTCAAATGATTCGCCAGAGGTTCGTTTATGTCCAAGTTACCGTTCAGCGCGTAAAGCCCCGTTCTTCAGGACGGGGATGTAAGTGCGTAGGCGCAGCCTGTATGTCAGTTTTTTTCGGGTGTTTTTTGTCATCCCGAGAGCTGCCCGATCTCTAGTGCCTTTGATACAATCCTTTTCATTAAGATGGTGATTTGCAAGGCCCGAGGGCATCGGGTGTTCGCCTGTGGAGTTGAAACGGTGGTTTTAACGATGAAGCAGGAACCATTGGGAAGTAGCGACACACGCCCAATCCTGGCGGCTTGAGAAAGTCACCAGGAATCCTCGTCGTTCAGGACGGGGAGGCAGTCAAGTATTTTGCCGTTCATTCTATATGTTATACGTAATATTTGATTGCATCTTATTATCAAAAACATATAAAAATAACGGATTTCTGCTTTCTGTTGTCTGGTTTTGGGTTGTTCAACTGCCTACGTTCGATCCGCTGAAGCAGTCAAATTTGGCACGACGCGAATCCTCGTGCACGGCAAGAGATATGCTCGATCGTTTGCGTGAGGTGTCTAGCCGGCCCTAGAGCGCTGTGCCGTGGCCGTGGCGGCCGATCTCATCGATGAGCCCAGGGTTCTGCCTGAGGTTGGAGCGGCTCCAGCGCATGATGACCGCCATGAGCACTGCCACGATGACGCCGAAGATCACGATGATGGTGTTGATCGGCAGTTCAAGCTTGAGCATCAAGGCGTAAGTGCCAAGCATGAGCAAGATGTTGAGTTGCTCGTTGAAGTTCTGTACGGCGATCGAGTGGCCGGCAGACAGCAACAAGTGGCCGCGGTGCTGTAACAGCGCATTCATGGGTACTACAAAGTAACCAGACAGTCCCCCGATGACGAGCAACAGGCTGTAGACCTCCCACTTTTCGGTCACTAGCGGCATGAATAGCACCACGAGGCCCATCACAATGCCCATGGGCAACACACCGAGCGCTTTGGGCAGTGGCACCCGGCTGGCGTATACCGCACCAAATATCGTGCCAAATGCGGTGACCCCCATCAGTATTGAGGCTTGGTCTAGTCGGTAGCCCAGATGGCTGCGACCCCATTCAATCACGATCAACTGCAAGGTCGCACCCGCTCCCCAGAAGAGGGTGGTCACCGCCAGCGAGATCTGCCCGAGCTTGTCGTGCCAGAGGATCTTGACATAGGTCGCGAATGATTTGACGAGCTTGACCGGGTTTTTATGCTGCTTGGGGTACTGGATGTTGGTGCGCGGAATCAGGAGGTTACAGATGGCCGCGGCGGCATAAACAAAACTGATGCACAGGATGGCCGCTTCGGCGGGCGTCTTCACAAAGCCAGCAATGACCGGATGGGCCAAGAGCCAGCCCGAGACCGTCGGTGAAATCAAAACGCCCCCCAGTACGGTGCCCAGAATGATGGACAGCACGGTCAAACCTTCGATCCAGCTATTGCCTTTGACTAGGTCCAGCGGTGGGAGCATCTCGGTCACAATGCCGTATTTGGCGGGCGAGTAGGCAGCTGCACCCACGCCCACGAGCGCAAAGGCACCGATAACCAGGTAAGCGGAACCAGCGTCTGTCAGACCAAAGGCCCAGTACCAGAACATCAAGAGGCAACCGGAAATTTTGAGGGCATTGGTGGCAAACATCACCCGGCCCTTGGGGAAGGAGTCGGCAAAGGCACCGACAAAGGCTGCTAAGAGTACGTAAGTGGCGGCAAACCACCACTTCATCATGGGAGCCATCCAGTCGGGGCTGTCGAGCTGCTGCAAAAGAGCGATCGCCGCAATAAACAAGGCGTTATCTGCCAGTGAAGACAATGCTTGTGCTGCCATCACCAGATAAAAACCTTTGTTCACCCACGTGCTCCACGTTCGCCCGCGGGCAAGTATAGCCGCATGCCAATGACAGCGTGCGGTATTATTCCGGGATAACCAAATCTTCCCTAGAAGACACTGTGCGCCTGACTCAAATCAAACTCGCTGGCTTTAAGTCCTTTGTTGATCCAACCGTGATTCCCACACCTAGCCAATTGGTGGGTGTGGTCGGCCCCAACGGCTGTGGCAAGTCCAACATCATCGACGCGGTTCGATGGGTGTTGGGTGAAACGCGTGCCACGGAGCTGCGCGGCGAGTCCATGCAAGACGTTATCTTTAGCGGCTCGGGTGACCGCAAGCCTGCTGGCCGCGCCTCGGTTGAGCTCGTGTTTGACAACAGCGCCGGGCGGGCTGCGGGTCAATGGAGCGTTTTTAGCGAAATCTCGGTGCGCCGAGTGCTCACCCGCGATGGCACAAGCAGCTATTTTGTCAACAACCAGCAAGTGCGCCGTCGGGATGTGCATGACATTTTCCTGGGCACGGGTCTTGGTGCGCGTGGTTATGCCATCATTGGCCAGGGGATGATCAGTCGCTTGATCGAAGCGCGTCCCGAAGAGTTGCGGGTCTATCTTGAAGAGGCTGCCGGTGTGTCGCGCTACAAAGAGCGCCGTCGAGAAACAGAAAATCGCTTGCAAGACACCCGCGAGAACCTGACTCGGGTGGAAGATATTTTGCGCGAGCTAAATAGCCAACTGGAAAAGCTTGAACAGCAGGCTGTGGTCGCTGGCCAGTACCGTGAGCTGCAAGAAGAAGGGCAGTTAAAGCAGCACGCCTTGTGGTTCTTGCGCGAGCAAGCCGCCCATGAAGAAAAAGCCCGTCTGGCACAAAGAACCGAACAGGCTGAGCAGGCGTTAGAAGAAGCCATTGCCCGATTGCGTCAGTCCGAGGCCGATCTCGAAACTCGACGTCAGGCTCACTATGCCGCGAGCGACGCCGTGCACGCTGCTCAAGGCAAGCTTTACGAGGCCAATGCCCGCGTGAGCAGTCTCGAAGCTGAGATTCGCCACATCGTTGATGCGCGCAATCGCATACAGTCACGTCAATCACAACTGGTGACCCAAACGGAAGAATGGGTCGCGCAAATCGAACACTGCACCGCCCAGCTAGATATTGAGCGCCAGGCACTAGAGATGCAGGCCGCGCAATTGGAAGAGGCGCAGCTTGCTGCTCAAGCTGCGCAAGCCGAGCTGCCGGAAATCGAGCAGCGCGTGCGCGATGCGGCAGCCCAGCGTGAACAGATGCGCAGTGCGTTGGCCAAACTTGAGCAAGAGCTGGCTTTGGTGGCCCAACGGCGCGGTGATGCCGAGCGTCAGCTGCAAGCTTTGGCGCAGCGCCGTGATCGCTTGCAGCAAGAACGTCGTGATGCAGCCGTGCCCGATGAAGAAGCACTGGTTCGTCTAAAAGGTGACAAGCAGGCTGCTGATCAGCTGTTGGAACAAGCCCATGCCGCCTTGGCTGATTTGGAAGCGGCCTTGCCCCAAGCCGATCAGGCACGAAGCCGGGCCCGTGAGGTGGTGCAGCAAGAGGCCAGCAAGCTCTCAAATCTGGAAGCCAGGCTCGCCGCATTGGTGGCTTTGCAAGAGGACGTACAAAAATCGGGCACGCTCGAGCCATGGTTGGCCAATCACGAGCTGGCCCAGCTGCCACGCCTTTGGCAAAAGCTCCAAATCCAGCCGGGCTGGGAAGCGGCGTTGGAAGCAGTGCTCAACGAACGCATGGTGGGTGTAGAGGTCAGCAACCTGTCCTGGACCCAAGCCTTTGCCAAAGATGCGCCGCCGGCGCGCTGGCTTTCTACCAGATGCCCGTGCCGGCTGCTGCACGATCAGATGCGGCGGGCTTAAAGCCGTTGTTGTCGCTGGTGCAAACCAGTGATCCGGCACTGCGCACGCTCTTGAATCAGTGGCTTGGCCACGTCTATGTTGCTGACAGTGTTTCAGAGGCGATTGCCAGGCGTGACCAGTTGCCAGCGGGCGGGGTGTGGGCGGTGCGTGAAGGCCACCTGATTGATGCCTCTAGCGTGCGTTTTTATGCGCCCGATTCGGAGCAGGCCGGGATGCTCGCGCGCCAGCAGGAAATCGAGAACCTGCAGCGCGAGATCAAGGCGCAGCAGATGATTGCCGACGAGGCCCGAACCGCTGCGACTCGTGCTGAGGTTGCCTGGCAGCAGGCTTCTGAAGGCGGTGGTGCCAGCGCGCCAGCGTGTCTCGGAGCTGACCCATCGCGCCCATGATTTGCAACTGTCGGTGGCGCGCTTGCAGCAAGAGACCGAGCAGCGCGCCGAACGCTCAGCACGCCTTGATGAAGATCTTGGCGACGTCGATGTGCAAATCGAGACATTAACGGCCGAGCGCGACACCGCGGAGACCCGGTTTGGTGAGCTCGATCAGCAGTTGGCTGAGCAACAAAGTGCGTATGCCGAGCTTGAGATGCAAGGCGAGACGATTGCCGGTGAAGCTGAGGCTGTGCGTAATCGTGTGCGCGAGCGCGAGCGCGCCGAGCAAGAGGGTGTGTTTACCGAGCGCGGCACGCGAGCCCGGATTGCCGAGCTTGAACGCAACCTGCAGTTGGCCACTGACCAACAGGCGCGTGCTGCTCAAGAGGCCGAGTCGCTGGTGCATGAGCTAGCCACACTGGATGCCAACACCCCACAAAACGGCTTGCAAGAAGCGCTCGAAGTGCGTGCCGAGCATGAGGAGGTGTTGGGCCGGTTACGCATCGAAATGGACACATTGGCAGCACAATTGCGTCAAGCCGATGAACTTCGGCTAACGATCGAACGCTCGCTTGAGCCGCAGCGTGAGGCGATTACACAGTTGCAGTTGCAAGACCAGGCAGCCAGACTGTCCGCTGAACAGTTTGCTGAGCAGCTCGATGAGCACCAGGTTGATCGGGAGAAGCTCAAAGCGCAGATCCAAGCCAGATCACAGGCTGATGACCAAGACGACTGGACAAAGACCAATTGGCTGCAAAGTGAAGTGCAACGCATTAATCGCAAGATCGAAAGCTTGGGGGCGGTGAACCTCGCGGCGTTGGAAGAACTAGAGAGCTCGCGCGAGCGCAAGGTGTTTCTCGAGTCGCAATATAACGACTTGAATGAAGCAATTGAGACACTCGAAGACGCGATTGGCAAGATTGATCGTGAGACCCGCGAACTTTTGCAGAGCACCTTTAATGCAGTCAACGGGCATTTCGGCGAATTGTTCCCCAAGCTCTTTGGTGGTGGCGAAGCCAAGCTTGTCATGACCGGCGAAGAGATTCTGGACGCTGGCGTTCAAGTCATGGCGCAACCGCCTGGCAAACGCAACTCGACCATTCATTTGCTCTCTGGCGGTGAGAAGGCGCTGACGGCCACCGCTTTGGTGTTCGCGCTGTTTAAATTGAACCCGGCACCGTTTTGTTTGCTTGATGAGGTTGATGCGCCGCTTGACGATGCCAACACCGAGCGCTATGCGAATTTGGTCAGTGGCATGAGTGACGCCACGCAATTCTTGTTTATCTCGCACAACAAGATCGCCATGCAAATGGCCAAGCACTTAATTGGCGTGACCATGCAGGAACAGGGTGTTTCGCGTATTGTGGCAGTAGACATTGATTCGGCGTTGCAGCTTGCGGCCGAAGCAGCGTGATTGTGAGTCAGGGCTGAGGTCGTGAACCAGAGGTGAGGCAAGAATATGAGTGAATTGCAAATCAGTCTGATCGCAATAGGGGCCGTCATCATTCTGGCCATCGTTGGCTTTAACTGGTGGCAGGATCGTCGCGCCCGACAGAAGATGCAAGACAGTTTGCCAGCCGTTGATGATGACCCGTTGTTGCGCGGCAGTGATGACAATCAAGAAGGACCCGAGCGGCGTGAGCCCGGATTGGGCCGTCTTGGACTGACATCCCAACCGGTGGATGATGATGGTCATGCCGTCGCGTCAGCGCCAGCAGCCGAACCGGATGCCATGATTGAGGCAGTGGTGGAGTTGAACCTAACCCAGCCCTTAAGCGGGCGCGAGATTGCCGAGCATTTGCGCGACGGACTTGATCTTGGGCGTCGCCCAGTGCGAGTATTGCTTCAAGCCGAGGATGGCTCGCTGTCAGCGCAGCTTGGGGCTGATCGATCCTACACGGCAGTGCAATTGGCCGTGTTGCTGGCCAATCGTACGGGTCCGATTTCGGCGATTGAATGGTCACAACTCTGGGGCAAGGCACAAGATCTGGCTGACAAGCTTGAAGCCAGTGTTGATGGTCCCGAACAGAACGATGTGCTGGCGCGTGCCAATGAGCTTGACAGTACATGTGCCACGCTTGATGCTCAGGTTACGTTAACCCTGACTCTCAACGAAAGACGTGCCACGACTGATCTGGTCTCAAGTGCCACGGCCATGGGGTTTGTCGATCATCGCAGCTACCTGGCCTGGATCGGCGATCATGGGCTTGAGTGCTTTACCTTGTCTCGTGCCGATGGTCAGGCCTTAAATGCTGGCATGAGCCATGTTGATCAACTGACATTGCTGCTTGATGTGCCTAGAACGCCGGTTAATCCAGTGAATTTTGGGCGCATGATGGAAGTGGGCCTCGAGCTTGCTCGTCGTGTGGGCGGTGAGATCGTGGATGACCAGGGTAAGCCACTGGTCTCTGGTGCCGATGTGACTATCGACCAGCAGTTGCAGGCACTGTGTTCGCAGCTTGAAGCTGCCGGTTTGACGCCGGGCAGCGAACGAGCGCGCCGAGTGTTTGCGGGCTAGATCATACGCCGTCAGTTGAATTGACTGACGGCAAGCTGGTCGACCAATTAGCCGAAACCGCTATCTAACGCATTGTTTTTATGTCCTTCGGGGCAACCTATGACCATGACAGTGACTCCTGATCACGTGAAAGCACGCGCCCAAGAATTGAGCGAGCTACTGGAAAAACACAACTACGCCTACTATGTTCTGGATGCGCCCACGGTGTCAGACGCTGAGTTCGATCGCTTGATGCGTGAGTTGCAAGATTTGGAAGCGCAATATCCGGAGTTGCAAACACCGGATTCGCCGACCCAGCGAGTCGGTGGCGCGGCGCTTGATGCGTTTGACTCAGTGCGCCATGCTGTGCCCATGCTCTCGCTTGGCAATGCGTTTGATGATGGAGAAGTTGCCGCATTTGATCAGCGCGTGTCACAGACCTTGCGCCAGGCCGGGCAAATGCCGCCAAGCGGCGAGGTTCAGTATTTCTGTGAGCTCAAGCTAGACGGCTTGGCGTTAAGCTTGCGCTATGAGAACGGTGTGTTGGTTCAAGCTGCCACCCGTGGTGACGGCCAGACCGGCGAAGATGTGACCGCCAATGTGCGCACGATTCGATCGATACCTTTGAAACTGAAACCTCGCGCGCCCGCGGTCATCGAAGTGCGTGGCGAGGTTTTCATGGACCATGAAGACTTCAAGCGCTTAAACGACCGTCAGGCTGCCCGTGGCGAGAAGGTGTTTGTTAATCCTCGCAATGCGGCGGCCGGCAGCTTGCGTCAGCTTGATCCCAAGGTAACAGCGACGAGGCCGTTGCGATTTTTTGCGTATGGATGGGGTGAGGTAAGCGAATCTTTGCGAGCGACCCACAGTGAGATGCTCGACTGGATTGCCGAGCTCGGATTGCCGGTCAATCAGGCTGAGCATGCACTCGTTTCAGGCACTCCAGGCCTTTTGGGTTTCTACCATCAGGTCGGTGCCAAGCGAGCGAGTCTTGATTACGACATTGATGGTGTGGTCTACAAGGTCAATAGTCTCGCGGCACAGAAGACTTTGGGGTTTGTGGCCAAGGCCCCGCGGTTTGCTTTGGCGCACAAATTTGCCGCCGAAGAGGCACGGACCAAGTTGGTCGGCATTGACTTGCAGGTGGGGCGCACAGGCGCGATCACACCTGTGGCCAGGCTCGCCCCAGTGTTCGTTGGAGGTGTGACAGTGACTAACGCCACGCTACACAATGAAGACGAGATTCGTCGCAAGGATGTACGCATTGGTGACACGGTGATTGTGCGCCGCGCCGGCGATGTGATTCCTGAGGTGGTGGGCCCGATTTTGGATGAGCGCCCTGAGAACACCACTTTGTTTCAAATGGTCTCTCAGTGTCCTGTGTGTGGCAGTGCGATTGAACGCCCTGAGGGCGAGGCCGTGGCACGCTGCACGGGGGGGCTGTTTTGTGGGGCTCAGCGCAAGCAAAGTTTGATTCACGCTGCCTCTCGCAAGGCCTTGGATATCGAGGGCCTCGGTGACAAGCTGGTTGAGCAACTCGTTGACAAAGGCCGCGTGCATAGTTTGGCTGACATCTTCGCGCTTTCTGAGCAGGAGCTCGCAGGCTACGAGCGCATGGGCCAAAAGTCAGCACAAAACCTGGTTCAAGCCATCGATGCAGCCAGAAAACCCCCACTGGAGCGATTCATTTATGCCTTGGGCATACGTCACGTGGGTGAGACCACCGCACGTGATCTGGCCCGTCATTTCATGTCGATCGAGGCCTTGATGGCTGCCGATGAAGAGTCGCTGTTGTCAGTGCCTGATGTCGGGCCCGTGGTGGCGGCCTCGATTGCGCATTTCTTTGCTGAAGAGCATAACCGTGAGGTGATCACCGATCTGCTTAAAGCCGGGGTTGAGCCACAAGCCCCGGAAGTGCCAACGGGCACAAATGCCAACATTGCAGGACAAACCTTTGTGTTGACTGGCACGTTGCCCAACTGGACTCGCGAAGAGGCTTCTGCTGCCATCATGGCCGCTGGCGGCAAGGTCAGTGGCTCGGTGTCTAAAAAAACCAGCTATGTGGTGGCAGGCGAAGATGCTGGCAGCAAACTAGCGAAGGCCGAGTCGCTAGGCGTGACGGTTATTGATGAGGATGGTTTAAGGGCACTGTTGGGGGTCGGGTAGGTGTCACCCCCCCAGTGAGGTTGGGAGGCTGAGATTGCACATCAAATCATGGGTCAAAACTTTTGTGCCTCTATTGGTTAGACGGCAAACGGTACGTACTCCGAGGTTGATGTTTCTGGCAGCGAGGATTTCTAAGCGCAAACGCAGTCATTAACGCAGTCACTAACGCAGTCACTAACCCGCAATGAAAAAGGGCCGGTGGTATCCCACTCGGCCCTCGCGGCATTACGACATTTCAATATCACGGGCTCAGCTGCTAATAGCAAATAAGCCTCGCACTCAATTCGCAGATCAGTCTATCTTTGCTTCGCTACGCAGCTTTTGCTGGAACTGCACGAGCTCTTGCTGGCGCATCATCTCTTCGAGCTGAGTGCGAACTTCCTCAAACGGTGGGAAAGCGATCGGACGTGCATCGACCACTTCAATGACATGCCAGCCAAACTGTGTCTGAACTGGTTTGTCCGTCATCTGACCCTTGGGCGTGTTTTTAACGGCCTGGGCAAAAGGAGCAACGTAATTATCAGCAGAGGCCCAGCCCAGACTGCCGCCTTGTGCGGCGCTACCCGGGTCTTTGGACTGAGCCTTGGCCAAATCTTCAAATTTGGCTGTTTTGTCTTTCAATTGCTTTTGAAGACCGTTGGCAGTGGCTTCATCTTCGACGAGAATATGGCGCACGTTGTACTCAAGCACTTCGCCTTGGTCTTTCTTGAGCTTCTCGTACTCGGCTTTGACCTTATCTTCAGTTACGGGGTTTTTCTCGAGGTAGTCAGCCATGAGCGCACGCACCAGGATGCCCTGACGAGCCAATTCAAGTTCAGTCTGCACATCGGGCTGCTTGGTAATGCCAGCTTTTTCTGCGGCTTGCACCATGACCAACCGATTGATCATTTCTTCTTTGACCTGTTCTCGCAGTTGCGGGGTGTCCGGTGCGCCCTGGGTACCCAAGAGCTTGATGAACTGATCGTAGGCTTGCTGGGTAATGGGCTGGCCATTGACCGTGGCGATGTTCTGAGCGTAAATCGGGGCTGCCAGGGTGGCAGCGGCAATGAACAGGGCAAAGCGTTTCATGTATTTCCTTTTTGAGGGATGGATGTTTGTAGCGCCAATGCGTGTATTGGAAAGGGCATCAGGTCGTTAACCAAATCGTACACCAGACGGTGCTGTGCTACCTTGCCTTTGCCAGCAAAACAGTCTGCCTCAATCCACACCCGAAAATGACTCGCACCGCCCTTGTTGCCGGCGTGGCCAGCATGCAGGTGTGATTCGTCGTCGATTTCCAGAAGCGTTGGTTCAAGCTGCTTTAGCCGCTCACGCAATAGGTCTTCATGTGGGTTTGTCATTGGATTGGCCTTTTGGTTCCATGGCTTGTGCTGTTTCATCGGCAATCATGTGTTTGGAAAGCCACAGTGACTGTGCAATCACAAAGACCACCAACAAGCCCATTAAGCCAAATACCTTGAAATTGACCCAGGCTGACTCGCTAAATAGCCCTGAGAACGCTACAAAGAGGTTCAAGGCGCCAGCGAAAAGAAAGAACCCGGACCAACTCCAGTTAAGGCCGCGCCAGCCGGCGTCAGCCAAATCAACCTTGCCTGCCAGCAGCTTTTGCAGGAGGTTTTTGCCAAACAGCCATTGACTGCCCAACAAATCCCGCCAAATAGCCAGTAAAGGACGGTTGGCTTCCACTTGATGAAGGCTTCGTTTTGCAGCCAAAGTGTGGCCCCGCCAAACACCACGATCACCACGAGGTTGATCCAGTGCATGGCTTCAATCTTTTGTCCGGTGAGCTTGATGTAGGCGATTTGGCCAACGGCAGCCACCATGGCTACGCCGGTGGCGACGTAGATGTCGGCAAACCGATACGCCACGAAGAACAGCAGCAACGGGAATAGGTCAAACAGAAATTTTTTCATTGGTCTTCGATCGGCTCGAATGTCAGTGACAGCGAATTGATGCAGTAGCGCAAGCCCGTGGGCGGCGGTCCATCAGGAAATACATGACCCAAATGCGCATCACAGACATTGCACAACACCTCGGTTCGGATCATGCCGTGGCTGTGATCAACTTCTTCACGCACACGTTCTGCCACAATCGGCTCGAAGTAACTAGGCCAGCCACAACCGGCGTCAAACTTGGTGTCTGAGGCAAACAAAGGGGTGTTGCAGCACACACAGCGATAGATGCCACGTGCCCGGTGATCCCAAAACTGACCCGTGAACGCTCGTTCGGTACCCTTCTGGCGGGTAACATAAAAGCTTTCTGGCGTTAGAATCTCACGCCACTCATCATCGGATTTTTTAATCTTGTCCATTTTGTGCTTTTGGGTTCAACCCTTGTTCAGTCATCGACCTCTAAGTGAGCAGCCATGTTAATCGAGTTTAAAGCGGTCACGCTTGAGCGCTCGGGTCGCACGGTGCTCAAAGACCTTAATCTTAGCCTTGTCGAACACAGAATCGGCATTATCGGGGACAACGGTGCGGGCAAAAGTTCGCTGGCACGCCTGGTAAACGGGCTGCTAGTGCCCACGGTCGGCCAAGTGTGGGTCGATGGCTTAAACATTGAAGGCAGGCTTAAAGCGGTTCGCGAGCAGATTGCCTTTGTGTTTCAGAACCCGGACAACCAGATCGTGTTTCCCGTCGTTGATGAGGATCTCGCGTTTGGCTTGAAAAGCATTTTGCCCGACGCTAAAGCTCGTCAAGCACGTATCGAAGAGGTGCTTCATTCGCTCGAGATGGCAGAGCTTGCCAAGCGACCGATTGCACAGCTATCTGGCGGGCAAAAGCAGCTCGTGAGCTTAGCCGGTGCTCTTTGCCGCAGCCCCAAGCTTATGGTGCTCGATGAGCCCACTGCCAACCTTGATCTGCGTTATCGCAACCGCTTGTTGCGTCTGCTGTCAGAGCTGCCACAGCAGGCCATTGTGCTGACCCACGATCTGTCCATGCTTGAGCAGTTCGATCGGGTGCTGGTGGTCGACAAAGGCCATGTGGTGCATGATGCAACACCGGCGGTGGCGATTGCCTGGTATGAGCGGCGGTGCCAGGCATGAATTGGGACGGTGCTACTTCAAGTCATGCCACCAAACAGAGCTGGCTGCATCGTTGGCCGGCCGGCGTCAAGTTGGGCATTTTGCTGGTCATGGCAACAACGTTTGTGCTGCTCAAAAGCTGGGCTGTGCTTGCCGCAAGCAGTGTGTTAATGGCCCTCGTCTGGCGCAGTGTCACCGGTCCAATCGAGTGGCAGGCTTGGCACAAGGCCCTATGGGTTGCCATCACGGTCTCGGTGATCGTGGTCTATGTGGCAATTTTTAGCAACATCAATCAAAGCCTGGTGGTGTTGTTTCGCCTGCTAGCGCTTCTGTTTGCAGCATTAGCGGTCGTGGCGAGCACTCCGATTAGTGCCATGATGGCGGTGGTCGAGACAGTCCTGGCGCCGCTTGGTCGCCGCGGCTGGGTTGATACTGAGAAGGTGGCGCTGGCCTTCGGGTTGTCGCTGCGTATGGTGCCGGTGCTCATTGAACAGTGGCAAGAGATTCGTGAGGCGCAGGCGGCTAGGGGCGTTCGAGCAGCTCCGCATGCGCTGCTCGTGCCCATGCTCGCTAGGACCCTGAAGCGTGCCGATGAATTGGCTGAAGCCATTGACGCACGATCTGGTTCGTAATTGGCCAACATGCGTTAAGCTTCGCGTATTGATTTTGATTTTTATTTTTATTTGTTATGGCCCAATCACTCTCGTCTAAAGACATCACCTACATTGCCTTGTTCACGTCGCTGACCATCGTGTTTGCGATTATCCCGCCAATTCCCATGCCCCTGGTGCCCGTGCCACTGACCTTGCAAACCTTGGGTGTCATGCTCGCAGGCCTTGTATTGGGCCCGAGGCTAGCCTTGTTTGCAATGGCACTGTATCTCTTGATCGCGGTGGTAGGGTTTCCGGTTTTGCCCGGCGGCCGCAGTGGCTTGGCAGTGTTTGCCGGACCAACTGGTGGCTTTTTACTAGGATTCTTGCCGGGTGCATTTGTGGCAGGCTGGATGGCCAGGCGCTCGGCGCAATTGGCGCAAGGCGAGCGTTCTGGGGCTCAGATATTTGCCAGCAACCTCACAGCTGCGATTCTCGGTGGAGCGCTCACCGTTTACCTGATTGGTGTGCCCTGGTTGGCAATGGTGACCGACACACCGCTATCGAAAGCGGTGCTTGCCGTTGCCATTTTCATGCCGGGTGATGTGATCAAGGCCTTGATTGCCGCCTTTGTAGCCACTCGATTGGCTCAATTAATGCCAACGGTTGGTGATCGGTAGTCGGTGTCAGGTCGTCAGCGCCGGGCAGTCGCTATAAGCCAGTTGATTCAGCAACCGACTCAGTTCTGACGAATGTGGTCTTGAATCACACCCCAGATATGCAAGGGATGCTCAACAATGGCGTCCGCGCCCCAACTATGCACGGGGTGCTCGGTGCCGCAATAGCCGTAGGCTGCCGCAATAGAGGGCATGTTGGCAGCCTTGGCAGCCTGAATATCGCGTAAATCATCGCCGACATAAAAACAGTGATGTGACTCAAACCCGACCTGCTTGGCTGCATGTTGCAAGGGCAAGGGATGGGGTTTGGCGACCTCTAGCGTGTCGCCACAGACTAGCGTGGCGCAATCGGGCAGGTTGAGCCAGGCGACGATCGGTTCAGCGTAACGGGTGTGTTTGTTGGTCACAATGCCCCAGCGCATGTTGGCAGCCCGGATGTTGTCAAGCAACTCGCCGATGCCGTCAAATATCACTGTGTCAGTGGTGCTGTTTTGTTCATAGTCAGCCAGAAATGCCGCACGAGCGGCTTCAAATTCTGGGTGATCGACATCAAACCCAAGGGAGGCTTTAACCATGCCGCGTGCGCCCATCGACACAAAGGGCCGCAACTGATCAACGGGCAGTGCCGGCATGCCTCTTTCAATGCGCAGCCGGTTGGCCGCAGCCGCCATGTCGGGTGCTGTGTCGGCAAACGTGCCGTCAAAGTCAAATAAAACCAAGCGCGTCATCAAACCTGCCCCTAATAAAAACCGTCCCCAATCGGGTCATAAACCGATTTTGACATCCTCCCCGCCTGAAGAACGGGGCTTTACGCACTAGGTGGTACAGGGCGGTGAGGGTAGTGCGGGATCCGCGCCTATAAAACCATTGCATTTCAATGATTTTATAAGGACTATGCGGCTTCGCGCTCTGATTCATTTACTTGTTGCAGGGCTTGCTCGCTTTCCGTGACCTGTTCTTGCGCTTCAGTTTGTGATAACTCAGGCTCGTGCAGGTAATTTCTGAGCGCTCGAACCACCACGTTATTGAGCGAAGTGCCTTCAGCCTCGGCCCGTAAAACAGCGTTTTGGTGGAGTTGTGGAGCGATACGGACGTTGAACTGGCCTTTGAAAGGACGCTGCGGAAACTTGCCGGTGCGCGCACAGTCTTCGAGATAGCTGTCAACGGCACGTTCGAAAGCGTCTTGCAGTTCTGGAATGGTAGGCGCGCTATAGGTGATCATCTCATCGATGAAGAGGATATGACCTTTGAGCTTGCCGTCGCGAACCGATGGCTCGATTGATCCGTGATAACCCTTATGACTTAGAAGTGTTGATTTCATGTTGTTGCCAAAATTTAGTTGCCAAAACGGTAACTATTATAACTTGGCAAAAACCGGTTTCAAATGTGGGAAATACTGAATTTGCAGGAGTTGATGTGATTTTTTTTGAGTTATTGCGGCTTGCGTACCGCCATCAGGTAGTTCACGCTGGTGTCCGAGCCGAGTTTGTAGGCTTCGGTAAATGGGTTGTAAGTCATGCCGATGACGGTCTGAACCTCTAGGTTTGCCAAGCGGCAGGCATCGGCGAGTTCACTGGGCTTAATGAAGGCTTCCCAGCTATGTGTGCCTTTGGGCAGTAGTTTGAGTACGTACTCGGCGCCAACGATCGCAAACAAGAAAGACTTGGGGTTTCGATTAATCGTCGAGAAAAATAGCCAGCCACCGGGTTTGGCAAGATCCGCGCAGGCCTGAACCACCGAAGCGGGGTCAGGCACATGCTCCAGCATTTCCATGCAGGTCACCACATCGAAACTTGCCGGTTGGCGTTGGGCCATTGCTTCGGCACTGATGCTTTCGTAGTTGACCCTGACGCCCGACTCCAGGCTGTGCAGCTTGGCTACGGTTAGCGACTTTTCCGCCAGGTCAATGCCGCTGACCTCACCGCCAACAACCGCCATGGCCTCAGCCAGAATGCCACCACCACAGCCAACATCCAGTACCGCTTTCCCTTTCAACGCTTGGGCCGGTGATGCGGGGTTGATGATCTCCTGTATCCAGCCAAGACGCAAAGGGTTAATGGCATGCAAGGGCTTGAATTCGCTATTGGGATCCCACCAGCGAGAAGCCAGTGCACTGAATTTCTGGATTTCCGCCGGGTCTACGTTGGTATCCGACTTGGTGGGGGTCTCGGTGTTGCTCATGGTGCGTGCGCCCAAACGTTGGTTTCCCGTATTGTCGCAGATTGTGTTGCTCGGGCGCTTTGACCTGACACAGTGACAGGGTTTGGGCACTGGCTTGCCCAGTGCTAGAGGGAAGGTATTAAAAAAAAGACCTCCCGGAGGAGGTCTCTTTTTTATCAGTGGCCGAATTAGCTGCGGCTGCCGATGATTTCAACTTCAACGCGACGGTTTTTAGCGCGACCTTCAGCGGTGGCGTTCGAGGCGATCGGGTCAGCTTTACCTTTGCTCTCGGTGTAGATGCGGTCAGCAGCGACACCTTTGGAAACGAGGTAAGCTTTAACGGCGTCAGCACGACGCTGGCCGAGGCCAAGGTTGTACTCAACCGAACCAATCGAGTCAGTGTAACCGACGGCGATGATGGTTTCGAGTTTGATGGTGTTAACCTGAGCAGCGACTTGGTCGAGCAACTGGCGGCCTTCCGGCTTCAGAGTGGCTTTGTCGAAATCGAAGAAGGTGTCAGCACTGAAAACAACCTTGTCCGATACCGGCGAAGCGCTCTTCTCGACGCAGCTCGGATCTGCCGTAGCAGGCGTCCAGAAGTTATCTTGCCAGCACTGGCCATAAGAGTTTTTCCAGACGTCACCGAAGTTGTTCACCCAGTTGTCATTTGACTGAGCGGAAGCAGCACCGGTTGCCGTCACGGCAGCGAAGGCGATTGCCAGAGCGAATTTTGAGGGCTTGTTCATGTTTCTCCTCGTTGAGCTTAAAGCTGAAAGTTAGTCTCGCAGCGAACCCCCGCCGCAAATCAGGAAACGGGGCCAGTATAACAACGCTAAGAGCAAGTTAAAAATATGTACACACTGGGTTTCCTGCGTGTTGAGTGAAATCTTAAGCGATTTGCGTGCAATTGCTACCCCTGCAGCAACTTTGAGTGCTTGTATAGGCGTAAATTTACGCAAACAGGGCATTAGTTGTTGGGTTTTGACAACAGAATGTTGTTAATTTGCCAAGGTCGGGTCAGTTTTGGGTGACATCGGGACGCTTGAGTGGAACTTTTTTGTGGTTCGAGCGGAACTTTTCCCCTCTACCTTAATACGGTGAGCACCCGGGCTCGCGATAGCTGTTGGACGGCGGACAGTATCACCTACGGCGTGTAGAATGTAATGTTTGTTTCAGACCGTTATAGCCCAAGGTTGTGGCGGACTTTTAATCCTCGACCTAGATTACATCTCTTATGGATTCCTTCGCCAAGGAAACACTACCGATCTCCCTCGAAGACGAAATGCGCCGCAGTTACCTCGATTACGCCATGAGTGTGATCGTGGGACGTGCTCTGCCGGACGTCCGTGATGGCTTGAAACCGGTGCACCGGCGGGTGTTGTTCGCCATGCACGAGCTAAATAACGACTGGAACCGGGCCTACAAAAAGTCTGCCCGTATCGTTGGTGACGTAATTGGTAAATATCACCCGCATGGTGACCAGGCCGTCTATGACACGATTGTTCGCATGGCGCAGGACTTCTCGTTGCGCTACATGCTTGTTGATGGGCAGGGTAACTTTGGTTCGATCGACGGCGATAGCGCAGCGGCGATGCGTTACACGGAAATCCGCCTGTCCAAGATAGCGCACGAGCTGCTTGCAGACATCGATCAGGAAACGGTTGATTTTGGGCCCAACTACGATGGCAGTGAACATGAGCCCTTATTGTTGCCCACCAAGCTGCCTAACCTCCTGGTAAACGGCAGCTCTGGCATTGCCGTGGGCATGGCCACCAACATTCCGCCGCACAACCTTGGCGAGGTCGTGGATGGGTGTTTGCACGTGCTGCGCAATCCCACGGCATCGGTCGATGAGCTGATTGAGCTCATCAAGGCGCCTGATTTCCCGACTGGGGGCATTATTTACGGCATGTCCGGGGTGCGCGAGGGCTATCGGACCGGGCGCGGCCGCGTCATCATGCGCGCCAAGACACACTTTGAGGACATGGAGAAGGGCAATCGACAGGCGATCATCGTCGATGAACTGCCCTATCAGGTCAACAAGAAGTCACTGCAAGAGCGCATGGCCGAGCTTGTCAACGAGAAAAAGATCGAGGGCATCTCTGACATTCGGGACGAGTCGGACAAGGACGGCATGCGCCTGGTCATTGAGCTAAAGCGTGGTGAGGTCCCCGAGGTTGTGCTGAATAACCTGTACAAGAACACCCAGCTGCAAGACACATTTGGCATCAACTTGGTGGCGCTTGTCGATGGACAGCCGCGCTTGTTGAACTTAAAGCAAATGGTTGACTACTTCTTGTCGCACCGACGCGAAGTGGTTACTCGCCGCACTGTGTTCCAGTTGCGCAAGGCCCGTGAACGTGGCCACGTGTTAGAGGGCTTGGCAGTTGCCTTGGCCAACATTGATGAGTTCATCGCCATCATCAAGTCGGCGCCCACGCCGCCCGTGGCTCGCCAGGAATTGATGTCACGGACCTGGGACTCTTCTTTGGTGCGTGAGATGTTGTCGCGCGCTGAGGGTGATACCCCGGGTGGAAGCGCTTCTTACCGCCCGGATGGCTTGTCTCCGAACTTTGGCCTGCAAAGCGATGGCCTTTATCGTTTGAGCGATGTTCAGGCGCAAGAAATCTTGAACATGCGTCTGCAACGCTTGACTGGCCTTGAGCAGGACAAAATCGTCAGTGAATACAAGACCGTGATGGACAACATCGCAGATCTTTTGGATATTCTGGCCAAGCCCGAGCGCATCACCACAATCATCGCTGAAGAACTCGAGGCAATTCGTGCCGAGTTTTCTACGAACGCCAAGGATGTGCGCCGCTCTTCCATTGAGCACAACGCCACTGAGCTTGATACGGAGGACCTGATTACGCCAACCGACATGGTGGTGACGCTTTCGCACAGTGGCTATATCAAAAGTCAGCCTTTGTCTGAGTATCGTGCCCAGCGTCGTGGCGGGCGTGGTAAGCAGGCCACTGCGACTAAGGAAGACGACTGGGTTGATCAGCTCTTTATTGCCAACACGCACGATTACCTATTGTGCTTCTCTAACCGTGGGCGCCTGTACTGGTTAAAGGTTTGGGAAGTCCCGCAGGGCACCCGCACATCGCGCGGCCGTCCGATTGTCAATATGTTCCCGCTATTGGATGGCGAGAAAATCACGGTGGTGTTGCCAGTCAAACAATTCTCAGATGAGCACATGGTGTTCATGGCAACTTCGCGCGGAACGGTCAAGAAAACGCCATTGTCTGATTTCTCCAACCCGCGCAAGGCTGGCATTATCGCCGTGACGCTAGATGAGGGTGACTACCTGATTGGTGCGGAGTTAACCGACGGCCAGTGCGATGTGATGTTGTTCTCAGACGCTGGCAAAGCCGTGCGGTTTAGCGAAGATGACGTGCGCCCGATGGGCCGCAGCGCCCGTGGCGTGCGTGGCATGATGCTAGATGACAGTCAGGAAGTCATTGCCATGGTGGTCGCGAGCGACGAGACCAAGACTGTCTTGACCGCCACTGAGAATGGCTACGGCAAGCGCACGCCGATTGTGGAATACACCCGCCATGGCCGCGGCACCAAGGGCATGATTGCGATTCAGACCTCCGAGCGCAATGGCAAGGTGGTTGGCGCAGTGCTCGTCTCAAGCGAAGATGAAATCATGCTGATCACCAATGGGGGCGTGCTGGTTCGCACCCGGGTGGCAGAAGTTCGCGAGATGGGCCGTGCCACACAGGGCGTCACCCTCATCAGCGTTGATGACGGCAGTCATTTGTCGGGTATCCGTCGGGTCGCTGAACGCGATGCTGACGAGGCTGACGACTCCGACGACACAGAAGGCAACGATGGGTCTGATACAAGTGCCAATGCCGGCCCCGATGCCAACAACACGCCTGACACACCTGCCGAGTAAGTGCCATGATTAAATCGCGGCCCTGGAATTTCTCGGCAGGCCCCTCGGTCTTGCCTGAAGCGGTACTAGAACAAGCTGCTGCCGAGATGCTTGATTGGCATGGCAGCGGCATGTCGGTTATGGAAATGAGTCACAGGGGCTCGGAGTTCACCCAGATCTGCGATGAGGCTGAGGCTGACTTGCGCGAACTGTTGGGTGTGGGCAACGAGTTTGCGGTGCTCTTCATGCAAGGCGGTGCCACGGCAGAGAACGCCATCGTGCCGATGAACCTGATTGGGCGAAGCGAGCACAAGCACGCTGATTATGTGCTCACTGGCAGTTGGTCAACCAAATCATTCAAAGAAGCAAAAAAATACGGCGATCCCGCGGTGGCGGCCACCAATGAGGCTGCGTTGGACGACGATGGTCAGACGTACGGCCCGCTGACGTGGGTGCCTGCTGTTGATCAATGGCAGGTTCGGCCCTCGGCTGCTTACTTGCACCTTTGCAGCAACGAGACGATTGGTGGCGTTGAGTTCATGGATTGGCCAGATGCCAATCAGATGGCCTCGCTCGGCGCACCTGACGTGCCGTTGGTGGTTGACGCATCCTCACATTTTCTTTCGCGTCCGATGGATTTCTCCCATGTTGGGATGTTGTATGCCGGAGCCCAGAAAAACGCCGGTCCTGCTGGCGTGACCGTGGTGGTGCTTCGCCGCGACCTGATTGGTCATGCATTACCTATCTGCCCATCGGCGTTTGATTACGCCAATGTCGCCCAGGAGCGGTCACGGTTCAACACACCGCCCACTTATGCCATCTACATCGCTGGCCTGGTGTTCAAGTGGCTGCTCGCGCAAGGCGGGTTGGCTCAGATTGAGAAGGCCAACATCACCAAAGCCGATGCCTTGTACGGGTTTTTTGATCAATCGGCGTTTTATCGCGTGCCGGTGCACCCATCGGTGCGCTCACGCATGAATGTCCCGTTTACGCTGGCTGATAGCGCTTTGGATCAAGCATTTCTTGACGGCGCGCGCGCCGCGGGTTTGAATCAGCTCAAAGGCCACAAGTCCGTTGGTGGCATGCGCGCATCGATCTACAACGCCATGCCACTTCAAGGGGTGATGGCTCTCATTGACTACTTACAGTGGTTTGAGCGCGAACATGGATAAAGAACTGCAGGCAAAACTCTTGCCACTGCGTCAGAAAATAGACAGCCTTGATCAGCAAATTCTTGAGTTGATCAATGAGCGTGCACGTACAGCTCAAGCGGTGGGTGAACTCAAGCATGAGCATCATGAGCAAGGCCCCGTGTTTCGGCCCGAACGCGAAGCGCAGGTGATTCGGGCATTGCAGGCAGTCAACCATGGACCCATCGATGGCAAAGCCATCGATGCCATCTGGTCGCAGATTATTTCGGTTTGTCGTGGCCTGGAAAAAGAAATTCGTGTCGCTTACCTTGGGCCGACAGGCTCGTTTTCTGAGCAGGCCGCGTTTGAGTACATGGGCCAGGACATCACCGGCGTGCCGTGTCCGGATTTTGATGAGGTGTTCAGGCGGGTGGAGTCGGATGGTGCCGACGTGGGCATGGTCCCTGTCGAGAATTCGACCGAGGGAGCCGTGAATCGCACACTGGATCTGCTGTTAAACACCCCTGTGCGCATTGTGGGTGAACATACGATTGTGATTCGCCATTGCCTTTTGACCAAGACAGGCAACATGGAGGGTGTGACGCGTGTGATGGCGCATCCACAAGCTTTGGCGCAATGCCAGCATTGGCTGGGCATGAACCACGCACAACTGGCGCGCGAGCCTGTGGCCAGCAATGCCGAGCGCCCGGATTGCCTCAGAAGACCCCACGGTGGCTGCGATAGCCAGCGACATCGCTGCGCGTGCTTGGGGCCTGGAAGTGGTAGCTGAAGGCATACAGGATGACCCCTCGAATCGCACACGATTCTTGGCGATTGGCAAGATTGACACGCTGCCCAGCGGTGCGGACAAAACCAGCCTGATTCTGGCTGTGCCCAATGAGGCTGGCGCGGTCTACAAGATGTTGGCACCGTTGGCAGAAAATGGTGTTTCCATGTACCGCTTTGAGTCCCGTCCGGCGCGCACTGGTCAGTGGGAGTATTACTTTTATGTCGATATCGAAGGCCATCGCCAGGACCCGGCTGTGGCCAAGGCATTGTCAGAATTACAGGCGCGTTGCGCATTTTTTAAGGTGCTTGGTTCCTATCCGAGGCAGACGTGAGCGAGAACAGCGACAGCAAAGTGGGCAACAAAGAATTGGTGGCGCCCACACACATCAAAGAAATTCAGCCCTACATTCCCGGCAAGCCGATTGACGACCTGGTGCGTGAGCTTGGCTTAAAGCCTGAACAGGTTGTTAAGCTTGCTTCGAACGAAAACCCGTTGGGCATGCCGCAGTCCGCTAAAAAAGCCATTGAGCGCGAGCTATCGGGCTTGGGGCGCTACCCGGATCCTGGCGGCTATGCGCTCAAGCAAGTCATCGCCAAGCGACTCGATGTGCCTGCTGGCTGGATCACACTGGGCAACGGATCTAACGACATTCTTGAGCTCGTTGGCATGGCGCTCCTGGAACCGGGCTACAGCGCGGTCTATTCGCAGTATGCGTTTGTGGTTTACAGGCTCGCGACCCAGGCTCGTGGCGCCGAGCACATCGTGGTGCCAGCCAAGGACTTTGGGCATGATCTTGACGCCATGTTTGAAGCGATTGCTGAGAACACCCGAGTCGTATTTATCGCCAACCCCAATAACCCAACCGGCACATTCCTGACGGCCAAGGAAGTCACGCAGTTTCTGGAACGAGTGCAGGCTGCCTACGGCAACCGGGTCACAGTCGTGCTCGATGAGGCCTACAACGAATACTTGCCAGATGACATCCGCATTGACAGCGTGGCGCTTGTCAAGCGCTTTGCGAATTTGGTGGTGTCTCGAAGCTTTTCCAAGGTCTATGGCTTGGCGGGCTTGCGCGTTGGGTTTGGTCTGGCTCAGCCAGCACTCACGGACCTCATGGCGCGCGTGCGCCAGCCGTTTAACGTCAACTCATTGGCACAGGCCGCCGCTATTGCAGCGTTTCAGGATGACGAGTTTCTCGCCCGCAGCGCTGAAGTCAACAGCGCGGGCAAAAAGCAATTGCAAGAAGCCTTCGATCGATTGGGTCTGACCTATGTGCCAAGCTATGCCAACTTCGTGCTGGTCCACGTGGGCGATGCCAATTCCGTTAATCAGGCCTTGCTCAAACGAGGCGTGATTGTGCGCCCGGTGGGTGCGGATGGATTGCCGGAGTGGTTGCGCATCTCGGTTGGCCTGCCCGAAGAAAACGCGATCCTGATAAGGGCATTGACTGAGGTGCTTGGCAAGGAGGCTGCGTGAGCGGCGAGCCCATCACGTCAGTTGTCGATCGCTCGTTTTGGGTCAACACCTTGGCAGTCGTTGGCGTGGGACTGATTGGCGGTTCGTTTGCGCGAGCTTTAAAGCAGGCGGGTTGCGTGGGTCGAGTGCTTGGCGTTGGTCGCAAGCGCGAAACCCTCGAGCAAGCGCTTGAGCTTGGCATCATCGATGAAATCGCCTCTCTCGAGCAGGCGGCCCGCGAAGCCGACTTAATCTTGCTCGCAGCCCCTGTGGGGACGTTTGGGCCGGTGTTTCAAGGGCTGGCCAATGCCTTGTCTGACAAAGCTCTGATCACCGACGGTGGCAGTACCAAGGGCAATGTGGTGGCAGCTGCTCGTGCGGCACTTGGCGATCGAATCGATCAATTCGTGCCGGCGCACCCGATTGCGGTTCGCATGAATCCGGTCCTCAAGCCGCATTTGCAGAGCTCTATCGTGACCGCCACGTGGTGGTGTGCCCACTGCCAGAAAACACAGCGAGTGCCGTCGAGTTCGTCTCTGATGCTTGGGCTGCCTGTGGTGCACGGCTCGTGAGAATGGACGTCGAGCAGCACGATGATGTGCTGGCTGCCGTGAGTCATTTGCCGCATTGGCTGGCTAGCTTGTATGTGGAGCATGTGGCGCGTGACGCCAACGCTGATTTGAACTTGCAGTTAGCCGGTGCCGGATTTGGTGATTTTTCTCGGATTGCCCAAGGCTCGGTCGAAATGTGGCGAGATATCTTTTTTGCGAATCGCGATGCAATGTTGCGCCAATTGGATGGCTTGCATGATTTGCTCGGTCAAGCGCGTGAGGCTTTGCGTTTGCAGGATGAGGCTTGGCTTGAAGAGGTGCTCGCGCACGCAGCACGCGTGCGGCGTGACTGGGGCGAACAACAAAAAAAGTTTCAGGGCCAGGGTAAAGCATGAATGATCACAAGCAGCCTGACCTGACTTTGGCGCGAGCAACAAAAGCCCATGGCACGGTGCGGCTGCCAGGCTCAAAAAGCATCTCCAATCGGGTGCTGCTTCTGGCGGCATTAAGCGCTGGTTCAACCGACATTCATGGCTTGCTCGATTCTGATGACACGCGCGTGATGCTGCAAGCACTCTCGAGCCTGGGCATTGGTGTCGGGCGGCGTAAAAATGGTGTGGTTACCATCACAAGTCCAGGACGCTTCCGGATTCTTCAGGCAAATTTATTTCTAGGAAACGCTGGCACCGCGTTTCGCCCGATGACAGCTGCACTGGCGTTTGCCGGGGGGGATTACCAATTGTCTGGTGTGCCGCGCATGCACGAGCGTCCGATTGGTGATTTGGTGGATGCTTTGCGTGGTCTGGGCGCTGACATTGACTACCTCGGTGAATCGGGCTACCCGCCATTGCGCCTCAAGCCAGCCATGGCTCGTGGTGAGGCCATCGAAGTCAAGGGCTCGGTCTCTAGCCAGTTTCTAACGGCCTTGTTGCTTGCAGCTCCAGTGCTGACTTTGCAGACAGGCCAAGACCTGCGCATCACGGTGGTGGGTACTTTGATTTCGAAGCCCTACATCGATATCACCACCAAACTGATGGCCAAGTTTGGGGTCGAGGTCAAGCGCCAGACTGATGCGGCTGGTCAGCTGGTGTTTGTGATTCCCAAAGAGGTGCGCTATCAGTCACCAGGCACGATCCATGTCGAGGGTGATGCGTCCTCGGCGTCTTACTTCTTGGCCTTGGGGCTAATTGGTCAAGGACCGGTAACCATTGAAGGGGTGGGTGCTGACAGTATTCAGGGCGACATGGCGTTTGCAAAAACCATTGAGCAACTTGGTGGGCAACTTCAACTTGCCGCCAACTCGGTAACCGTGTCTGGCGTTTCGGTGTCTAGCGGTGCTCGTTTGAAAGCGTTCGATGCAGATTTCAACCTGATTCCCGATGCGGCCATGACGGCAGCGGTGCTGGCCATTTACGCCGATGGTCCTTGCACTTTACGCAACATCGGCAGCTGGCGCGTCAAGGAAACTGACCGTATCCATGCGATGGTCACCGAGTTGACCAAGCTAGGTGCGCGGGTTCAGAGTGGTGAGGATTGGTTGACCATTCATCCGATTGAATCTGGCCAGTGGCGAGCTGCCAGCATTCATACTTATGATGATCATCGTATGGCGATGTGTTTCTCTCTGGCAGCCTTTGGGCCTGTGCCGGTGACCATCGAGGACCCGGGCTGTGTGGCTAAAACGTTTCCTGAGTATTTTTCAGTCTACGAGCAGGTGGTTTCGTGAAGGCAGCAGGTCTGCAGGTGCCAGTCATCGCGATTGATGGTCCCACCGCTTCTGGCAAGGGGACTGTGACCGCGCTAGTGGCAGCCGAGCTTGGTTGGCATGTGTTGGACAGCGGCGCTTTGTATCGGCTAGCTGCCTGGACGGTACTGGACAAAAACATCGATGCCAATGACATTGCCGCTGTGGCTCTGGCGGCAAGGCGCATGGACATTCGGTTTGAGGGTAGCCGCATCTGGTTGGCCAACAAAGACGTCACTAAACTGATTCGCCAAGAGCATGTCGGGAACCTGGCCTCTCGCTTGGCACCGGCTGCGCCGGTGCGCGAGGCATTGCTTAACCGTCAGCGGGCGTTTCGGCAGGCGCCAGGACTTGTGGCTGATGGCCGTGACATGGGTACGGTGGTGTTTCCGGATGCTGACTTGAAGATTTTTTTAGTAGCCGATATCCATGCTCGCGCTCAGCGGCGCTGCCAGCAGTTGCGTGAGCGCGGAATCGAACCGGATGAACAAGCGGTGCTTGCTGACCTAAAAGAGCGCGATGCGCGCGACACCGAAAGGGCAGTTGCACCTTTAAAACCCGCCGATGATGCTCATCAGCTTGACTCATCGCGACTGACAGTCGAAGAAACGGTCGCTGCGGTCTTGTCACTGTGGCGCAAGTTACAGCGCAGTGGCTAGCCATGCTCTAGTAACGCGCCAGCAATGCAATCCATTCTTTGAGCGTTCGGCTACTCAGTTGCAGTGCATCGGCATTGGGCAGCCAGGTGATGGGTCTGTCCATTGCTGCATGCCCTTGCCAATCGGTTGGGTAAGCGTCGACTTTGAGGCCGGCGCGTTCGGCATTGGCGTAGGCTCTTGGCATGTGTGAGGCGGAGGTCACTAGCGCCAGTCGCCCCGCCCAACCATTCGTTTGCATTATTTGAGCGACGTTTCTGACGTTTTCACGGGTGGTGGTTGATCGGTCCTCGAGCACGATTGCATCTTGTGGCACACCGAGTTGCAACAACAATTGCTGTATCCAAAAAGCCTCGGTGGGCTTGGGCGGATTGGCTGGCCAGACCCCGCCAGCTACGATAATCCTCGGTGCCATGCCATCGTGCCAAAGGCGTGCTGCGTGGTGGGCGCGGTCAGCTGCTTCGGTTATGTCTGGTTGCCAGTCCGGTGACAGGGGTGAGCGGGTGGAGCGGGTCAAACCGCCCAACAGCAAAATGCCGTCGTAGGGTTGGCCGACGTTTGTTTTGTGGAGATTTGCTGCCCGATGTTCCAGGCTTGCCTGTAGCTGGTAAGCCAATGGCGGCATGGCAAAGGCCACAATCTGTAAGACCGCCAGCCCCATGATGATGGGCCCGATAGCCGAGCTTGGCCGAATGCGCTTGACCATGGAACCGGTGGCAACACCCAGACATAGCAGACCCAAGGGAGTAGCAGCCCAGGTCAACAGTTTGACGGCAAGGTTTAGCAGGTTCAGGCTTTCGGGGCTGGTCATCAGAGTAACCGGAGTAAGGGTAGCTACCGAGGTGAAGTAGGCTAGTGCGAAATGATCAAATTTTTTATGCTACGATATAAAGCTTTCCGCAATGTTTGCGGGGAGCGTAGCACAAGTGCCGTTGCCACAGGTCTTGCTTCAAGAAGGTCTTGCAGGCTCGGTTATTTTATTAACACCGCGGAGACTTCTGTCAGAAATATGGGATTTCTGCCAAGAGGCTCGGCGAGAAACCGGATCGATAGGATCCACCGGGTACCTTTTACATGTCAACTCAACAAACCACTGAAAACCTAACCGGCGGCGAAAGCTTTGCCGACTTGTTTGCCCAGAGCGTCAAAAAGCAGGACATGAAGTCCGGCGAAGTGATCTCTGCTGAAGTTTTACGTGTCGACCACAATTTTGTGATCGTCAACGCAGGCCTGAAATCTGAAGCGTTCATCCCGCTCGAGGAGTTCCTCAACGATCAGGGTGAGCTCGAAGTTAGTGAAGGTGATTTTGTATCTGTGGCGATTGATTCGCTTGAGAACGGCTACGGTGACACCGTGCTGTCTCGCGATCGCGCCAAGCGTCTGTCGGCCTGGTTGTCACTTGAGCAAGCGCTTGAGAACAATGAATTGGTCTCTGGCACCATCACCGGCAAGGTCAAGGGTGGTTTGACTGTCATGACCAACGGCATTCGTGCTTTCTTGCCGGGTTCGCTTGTGGACACGCGTCCGGTCAAGGACACCTCGCCGTTTGAAGGCAAGACCATGGAGTTTAAGGTCATCAAGCTTGATCGCAAGCGCAACAACGTGGTGTTGTCGCGTCGCGCTGTGCTTGAAGTCAGCATGGGTGAAGAGCGCCAGAAGCTGCTTGAGAACTTAAGCGAAGGCGCCACCGTCAAAGGCGTTGTCAAGAACATCACCGACTACGGTGCGTTTGTGGACCTCGGTGGCATTGATGGCCTTTTGCACATTACCGATATGGCATGGCGTCGT
This sequence comes from Burkholderiaceae bacterium, assembly GCA_021208885.1. Taxonomy (GTDB): domain Bacteria; phylum Pseudomonadota; class Gammaproteobacteria; order Burkholderiales; family Burkholderiaceae_B; genus Algicoccus. Next base: position 36,814 of record JAJOJF010000044.1, on the reverse strand, counting down.
GTTCGTCACCCATCGGAGGTGTTGACCGTTGGCCAGGAAATCGAAGCCAAGGTGCTGAAGTTTGACCAGGAAAAGAGCCGTGTCTCGCTTGGCGTCAAGCAGCTTGGTGAAGATCCATGGATTGGTCTGGCACGTCGTTACCCACAAGGCACGCGCCTGTTCGGCAAGGTCACCAACCTGACCGACTACGGTTCATTTGTGGAAGTCGAAGCAGGCATCGAGGGCTTGGTGCACGTCTCGGAAATGGATTGGACCAACAAGAACGTCGATCCGCGCAAGGTGGTTACCTTGGGTGAAGAGGTCGAGGTCATGGTTCTGGAGATTGACGAAGAGCGTCGCCGCATTTCCCTGGGCATGAAGCAGTGCCGTCCCAATCCTTGGGAAGAGTTCGCCATTAATTTCAAGCGTGGCGACAAGGTCAGTGGCGCTATCAAGTCGATCACTGATTTTGGGGTGTTCGTGGGCTTGCCGGGTGGCATTGACGGTCTGGTGCACTTGTCTGATCTGTCGTGGACTGACACCGGTGAAGAGGCTGTGCGCAACTTCAAGAAGGGTGATGAGCTCGAAGCGGTTGTGCTTGCGATCGACACCGACAAAGAGCGCATCTCGCTTGGTGTCAAGCAGCTCGAAGGTGATCCGTTTAACAACTTCGTGGCGACACACGACAAGGGTGCTGTGGTTCAGGGCACCGTCAAGTCCGTTGAGCCCAAGGGTGCCGTGGTGACCTTGTCAGTCGACGTGGAAGGCTATCTGCGTGCTTCCGAGATGGCGAGCGGCCGCGTTGAAGATGCGACCACGGTTCTGAAGGAAGGCCAAGAGGTTCAGGCCATGATCATCAACGTGGACCGCAAGGCCCGTTCGATCCAGCTCTCGATCAAGGCTCGCGAAAATGCTGACACGGCTGATACGTTGCAGCGCATGTCCGAAGCGGGTGCTACCACTGGCACGACCAACCTTGGCGCCTTGTTGAAAGCCAAGCTTGATCAAGCCAAAGACGGCGAATAAGCCGTCATTACCGCGAGATTGTTGTGACCAAGTCCGAACTGATCGCGGCACTGGCAGCGAGCCACAAACAGCTCGCTGCCAGTGACATTGACTTGGCTGTCAAAACCATTCTCGATGCGATGGTGGAATCGCTGGCCAATGGCCAGCGTATCGAGATCCGTGGATTTGGCAGTTTTTCTTTGTCGCAGCGCGCTCCTCGCATTGGTCGCAACCCCAAGACCGGTGAGAAAGTCTCCGTGCCGGGCAAACGTGTGCCTCACTTCAAGGCAGGCAAAGAGTTGCGCGAACGGGTCGATAATGGCCACGCCAGCCAAAACGCGATTCAAAATTCAGACGAAACCGACGAGACGTCTTGATTGTGTCGCTGCGATTGGATGGCAGCAACTTCTACCCCTGCAAGACTCAACAGTCGCGTTTCCTGGGCTGCCTGGGATGTCTTTGCTTTTTTAACGGCGCACAACCCCTTCGATTACAATAATTGCTTAAAAACAAAGGGTGTCTAAGCATGCGTTACGTCATGTGGGCTTTGAAACTGCTGGTGTTTGCCGTGGTCGTCTTGTTCGCTTATAAGAACATGTCGCCGGTTGATGTCCAGTTTCTGGGCAATATGCAGTTTGTCGGTGTGCCGCTGGTGGTGGTGATGCTGGTTGCATTTGTTTTGGGGACGTTGTTGGGTGTGTTCCTGATGCTGCCTTCCACGTGGCGGCGCAGACGCGAAGCCGGCAGGCTCAAGCGCGACCTGCAAAAAGCCCAAAAAGCATCGACAGTACCTTCTGGTGAGGCTGTTGTAACGACGACGGCCAGTACCGACGCTTCGGTCAAGCCACTGTGAACACGACGGGCTTTGAACCATGACTTTTGAATCCTGGTGGCTGATATTTCTGCCGTTGCTGTTTGGCCTCGGGTGGTTGGCAGCCAGGATTGATTTCCGGCACATGCTGAGCGAGAGCCGCAATTTGCCGGACTCGTACTTCAAGGGCTTGAACTTCTTGCTAAATGAGCAGCCCGATCGCGCCATTGACGCATTTGTTGAAGTGGCCAAGCTTGATCCAGAGACCACTGAACTGCACTTTGCCCTGGGGAACTTGTTTCGGCGTCGCGGAGAAATGGAGCGTGCCATCCGGGTGCATCAAAGCCTTCTGGCGCGCGCTGACCTGCCCTCGCGAGATCGTGAGCATGCGTTAAACGAGATTGCCCAGGATTATCTCAAGGCAGGCATGCTTGATCGTGCTGAGATGGCCTACAAGGAACTGAAGAACACCCGCTATCAGCAACAGGCTGCGCGTGCGCTGGTGCGCATCTATGAGTCTGAGCATGACTGGCCCAAAGCCATCGAAGCCGTGCGCAAGCTCAGTAAATTGACCAACGAGTCGGTGCCCCAGTTGGTGCACTACCACTGCGAGATCGCGCAAACTCACTTGCTGCGTCAGCCGCCCGAGTTCGAAGCCGCACGCAAGGCGCTTGATGAGGCAGGCAATAGTGTGGCTCAAGAAAATGAATCAACGCCGGCCTCGCGTGCTCGCGTGTTGATGCTAGAAGCCGCGTTGGCCCGCGCCGGTGGTGACGCCAAGCTTGAACGCCACTACCTATTGACCTTGCTCGATGAGGCACCGTCGTTTGCAGGTCTGATTGCAAGCGACTTGCAGAATAATTTTGCGGCGTCAGAAGAGTGTGCTCAATTGCTTGAACGTCTGTCAGGTCACTATCAGGAGCACCCGTCACTGGATCTTTTTGATGTCGTGTTTCGCTTGACTTGGCGTGAGCAGGGTGCTCATGCTGCCTGGGCGTTCGCGCAAGCGGCATTGACAGCACATCCGAGTCTGTTGGGTTTGGAGCGTGCGCTCGCCGCACAAGCGCGTGCCCAGCAAGACGATCAGGCTAGTTTGCAAAGCAATGATGGCCTGGTCTCGCTCGATTTGCTCAAACGCCTTGTCGGCCGGCACACTCAACGACTGGATCGATACAGCTGCCGTGTGTGCGGGTTTCAGGCACGTGCGTTTTACTGGCAGTGTCCGGGTTGTCATGGTTGGGAGACGTACAGCCCCCGGCGTGTGGAAGAACAACAATGAATCGTGTTCCGATGAAAAACAATCCCCTTGTGGAAGTGGCTGGCGGTTTGCCCGTGTTTCCGCGTGAAGATGTCTCGCGGGTTCGAGTATTGGTTGTTGGGGATGTGATGCTGGATCGCTATTGGTTTGGCGAGGTCGAGCGCATATCGCCAGAAGCCCCGGTGCCCGTGGTCCATGTGGGCCGACGCGAGGATCGTTTGGGAGGAGCTGCCAACGTGGCTCGTAACGCTGCTGCACTCGGTGCCAAAGTCACTTTGGCTGGCATTGTTGGCCGTGACGAGCCCGGTCGTGAAGTGCATGCGATGCTCGAGGATGCTGGTATCAGCCCGGCGTTGGTCGACGATGATGACGCCCACCCAACGACGCTCAAGATGCGGGTGCTCGGGCGCCAACAACAGATGGTGCGAGTGGATTTTGAGGGGCGACCGTCCGAGGGTTGCGTACAAGCCTTGACCGATCGAGCGGTGCAGTTAATGGCGGGCCACGACGTGGTGGTGCTCTCGGATTACGACAAGGGAGCGTTGGCACAAGTCGGTGTGTTGATCCGCAAGGCCAGGGAGTTAGCCTTGCCGGTGCTGGTAGACCCCAAGGGGTTGGATTACACCCGATATCAGGGTGCAAGTTTGGTCACGCCCAACCGCAGCGAGATGCAGCAGGCCGTGGGCAATTGGCGCGATGAAGACGATTTGAATGCTCGAGCACAGAGGCTGCGTGAGCAACTGGCACTCGAAGCATTGCTTGTGACCCGTTCTGAGCAGGGCATGACATTGTTTATGCAAGATGCCCGTCATCACGTTGATGCTCAGGCGCATGAAGTGTTTGATGTGTCCGGCGCTGGCGATACGGTGCTGGCAACCTTGGCGGTGGTGCGTGGCACGGGGGCGTCGTGGGTTGATGCCATGCGGTGGGCCAATCGGGCGGGCGGTATCGTGGTTGGCAAGCTAGGCACCTCGACCGTGACTGTGGAGGAATTGCAATGATTATCGTGACAGGCGCAGCCGGCTTTGTTGGCGCCAACATCGTGCGTGGCTTAAATGCCCGCGGTGAGACCAACATCATGGCTGTTGACGATCTAACAGATGGTGACAAGTTTGTGAACCTCGTGGGCTGCCAGATCGCTGACTACATGCACAAGACAGACTTCCGTCAGATGGTGGCCAATGGCAGCCTGCGGGCCGTGCGTGCGGTGTTTCATGAAGGAGCTTGTTCGGACACCACTGAGCGCAACGGCCACTACATGATGGACAACAATTATCGTGTCACGCTTGAGTTGTTCGAATGGGCGCAGGCTCAACGTGTGCCCTTTATTTATGCCTCGTCAGCTGCCGTGTATGGTGCAGGCCCTGTCTACGCTGAAGACCTCGCCAATGAAAAGCCCCTGAACGTCTACGGCTACTCCAAGTTTTTGTTTGACCAGGTGGTGCGTGCACGGTTTGAGTCACTGGCTGCTCAGGTCGTAGGCCTGCGTTATTTCAATGTTTACGGACCACACGAGCAGCACAAAGGTCGCATGGCGTCAGTGGCGTTTCACAACATGAACCAGTTCGTCGCCGACGGACACGTCAAGCTCTTCGGTGGCTGGGATGGCTATCCGGATGGGGGGCAAAAGAGAGATTTCATCTCGGTTGACGACGTGGTCTCCGTTAACCTGCACTTTCTGGACAACCCGCAAACCAGCGGCATCTTTAACTGCGGCACCGGCCGTGCCCAGCCGTTTAACGATGTGTCAAGCTCTGTGGTCAACGCCATTCGTGCCGCACGCGGACAAAGTCCGTTAAGTCTCGATGATCTGGTGGCGCAAGACATTTTGCGGTACGTGACATTTCCGGATGACCTCAAAGGTCGCTATCAGAGCTACACCCAGGCGGACATGGGTGAATTGCGAGCCGCAGGCTACGACAAGCCTTTCAAAGATGTTCAGACAGGCGTAGGCGACTACGTGCGCTATCAGATTGAGCAAGGGCACTTGAGAGTCTGATCGATACCGCTTGACCTAGGCCAAACCTGAAACCGTATTCACCGTAATTGAATCGATGGCTCGCTAGGTTGAACATGAGCACCTTCATTTGGAGGTGTCATTATGGTGATGAACAACATACGTCAATCCGTCGCTTTGGTTGGTTTGACATTTATGACAGGCTTGCTTGCATCAGGTGCGGTGTGGGCCGCGGTGGATGTCAATCGGGCTGATGTACAAGCGTTGCAGCAAGTCAAAGGCATTGGCGCCAAGACGGCTCAGCGCATTGTGATAGAACGTGCCCGCGGGCCATTTGAATCCTTGGAACACTTGTCAGAGCGGCTATCTGGCATTGGGCCAAAGACCATCATCAAGCTTAAAGATGCCGGGCTTTGCGCCGGCACAGCAGACAAGCCGTGTGCCAAGCCTGAGTCTGTTTCACAAGTCAAACCTCCACGAGGCAGTCGGCACAACAACAGCCAGATAGCTACGCCACAGATTGTGCATGTGCCGTAAAGAAAGGGGTGGCGAGATGGTCTTTGTTACCACCTAGCAGTTTGCCATTCAATACAATGACGAAAAATCAAACGACAGGATCAACACCATGAATCACACGGATTACCCCACACTTGAGCAGCTAGTTGGCGACACGCCACTGGTTCGTCTGCAGCGATTGCCCGGTGAGGTCGGTGCACCACGCGGCAACGTGATTCTGGGCAAGATGGAAGGCAATAACCCGGCAGGTTCGGTCAAAGACCGTCCGGCTTTGTCGATGATTCTCGAAGCAGAAAAGCGCGGCGACATCAAGCCAGGTGACACGCTGATCGAGGCCACGAGCGGCAACACGGGCATCGCGTTAGCCATGGTGGCAGCCATGCGTGGCTATAAGATGATTCTGATCATGCCAGACAATCTGTCGCTTGAAAGAAGGGCATCCATGACGGCTTATGGCGCTGAGCTCATTCTGACGCCGGCAGACCAAGGCGGTATGGAGTATGCCCGTGATTTGGCGACCAAGATGCAAAGCGAAGGCAAAGGCATCGTGCTCGATCAGTTTGCCAACCCGGACAATCCGCTGGCGCACTTTAAGACCACTGGCCCTGAAATCTGGGCGCAGACATCAGGCCGTGTGACACACTTTGTCAGCGCCATGGGTACAACCGGCACCATCATGGGCACCTCGAAATTCCTGAAGTTCATGAACCCAAACATTCAGATCGTGGGCGCACAACCCGCCGAGGGCTCGCAAATCCCCGGGATTCGCAAGTGGCCAGAGGCTTATTTGCCCAAGATCTATGATGCGGCCCGGGTGGATCGGTTCGAGTTGATTGAACAATCCGAGGCCGAAGCCATGGCCAGGCGCTTGGCAGCTGAGGAAGGCATTTGCGCCGGTGTTTCGGCTGCTGGTGCCTTGGTTGCGGCGCTTCGGGTGGCCGCTGAAGTCAAGGACTCGACCATCGTGTTTATTGTCTGTGACCGCGGTGACCGGTACCTGTCGACGGGGATTTTTAATCCGTAGGACTGGGCTCAACGGGATGGCGACTAAAGACTCCGAGGCAACCAAGCCTCAGGTCTCACCTCACCAACGCCTGCGCCAAATCTGCCACCGCGGCGGCATAGAAGTAGCTGCGGTTGTATTGCGTAAGCGCAAAAAAGTTGGGCGTGGCCGTGCGGTACTGCACCGTATTCTGAGTGGGCAAGGGCAGGTTGATCACACCAAGCGGGTAATCTGCCCAAGGGCCTGGTTGCGCGCCCGGTGCCAGCGTCGCACCAGCCGCTTTGAGTTGCGTCCAATCGAGCCGGGGTGTGAGCCCACCGTCAACAAGTTCGCCCGCTTTGGCCGGCAGATCAACCGGTGCGAACACTGGCAAACCGGCGATCCAGCCATGGACTTTGAGGAAATTGGCCACTGACAGGATGGCATCGTTGACGTTGTGCTCCAAGTCGATGCGGGTCTGGCTCGGGTCGCTTGAAACTGCCCACAGTTTTAGGCTTGTGGGCATGAACTGTGGGATACCCATGGCACCGGCAAATGAGCCAAGCTGCCGGTTGGCATCGACTTTGCCCCGGTAGTGAAGCTCAATGAAATCAGCAAGCTGCCCCTGAAACATTTCGATGCGATCGGCTCGCAAGGCGTCAGGGTAGTCAAACGACAGGGTGGTGAGCGCATCAAGCACCCGGTAGTTGCCCATGTATTGGCCGTAGAGTGTCTCGACCCCGATAATGGCCGCAATGATGTTGGCTGGCACGCCAAACCGTGATTCAGCCGCTTTAAGCATTGCTTCATGCTCGGCCATGAACGTCTTGCCGGCATTGATGCGTATAGGCTCCACGAAGTTGTTGCGATAAGTCGCCCAATTTTTAGGGGTCACGGGCTTGCCAGGCTCGGGCGGGGTCATGAGCCGGATCGCCACCGGCAGGCGTTGGGCTTTGGCTAGCAGCGCTCGCACGTTCTCTGGCGGCAGGTTGCGGGACTGCGCCACTGTCTGAGCGTAAGCCTGAACGTCAGGGCGAGCCAGATAGCCGGTGTTGGGCACTGGCTTGGCCAGTTCCATGGCAGTGTTGGGTGTTGTCTGAACTTGAGCCTGGTCAATTGGTGCAGAACCTTTGTCTAATCTCAAATCGGCAGCAGGGGTAGAGCACCCCGAGAGCACCAATACGAGCGATAATAATGGCAAATAACTTAGAGCCTTAGGCATAGAGACCTCATGGAGACACTGTTCCTGACCCACCCGGTTTGTCGTTTGCATGACATGGGACAAGCCCACCCCGAGTGCCCCGAGCGGCTTGACGCCATCTCGGATCAACTGCTCACCAGTGGCATTATCAACTACATCCAGACCGGTGAGGTGACTGCGCCGGCAACTGATGCGGATTTACTACGAGTTCATGCGCAGGCACATCTCGATCGGTTGTCGGCTTGGCTGCCGGCTGAAGGTTTCTATGACATCGATGGCGATACATTGATGAACCCGCACACGCTCGCTGCCGCACGTCATGCGGCTGGCGGGGTGATTCAGGCCGTTGATGCAGTTATGGCTGGCGAGGCATCAAATGCCTTCTGTGCTGTACGCCCGCCCGGGCATCACGCGTCGGTTGCGCGCGCCATGGGATTTTGTTTTTTTAACAATATCGCCGTGGGCATTGCGCATGCCTTGGCCAATCATGGGTTGTCGCGGGTGGCGATCATTGATTTTGATGTGCATCATGGCAACGGTACCGAGGCGATATTCGCTGGTGACGAGCGTGTGTTGATGTGCAGTTACTTTCAGTACCCTTTGTTCCCAGACTGTGGCGTGCATGATCCGGCGCCGAACATGTGCAATATCCCGGTTGACGCCTATACCCGTGGTGACCACATTCGCGAGTTGGTTACCCAGTACTGGCTGCCACGGTTGGAGGCGCACAAGCCCGAGATGATCTTTATCTCGGCAGGGTTTGACGCGCACCGTGAGGATGACATGGCCCAGTTGGGTTTGGTTGAGTCCGATTATGTCTGGATGACTGAACAACTGATGGCCGTGGCTGACAAGCATGCCCAGGGCCGTATCGTCAGCGCCCTGGAAGGTGGCTACAACCTCTCAGCCCTTGCCCGCAGCGTGGTCGCCCATGTACGGACCTTGGCAAAGTTGTAGAATGGATCGCAACTAGACAGAAAATCCGTGCCGCTCAATGTTCAGACGGCATCTCGGGGGAATATTGCATCTAGGCTGCCATCGGCTGCCGGCCTCGCCTTGGGTTTGCGCTGTCTGACCGATTTTGTTGACCAATACTGGAGAGTGTTTGATGAAGGTCCTGGTGCCTGTAAAACGCGTGGTGGACTATAACGTCAAGGTCAGGGTCAAGTCTGACCAGACTGGCGTTGACATCGCCAACGTCAAGATGTCGATGAATCCCTTTGATGAGATTGCGGTCGAAGAGGCCACCCGCCTGAAAGAAAAAGGCACGGTCACCGAGATCGTGGCAGTGTCTTGCGGTGTGGCTCAATGTCAGGAAACACTGCGTACGGCCATGGCCATCGGTGCAGACCGTGGCATTTTGGTGCAAACCGATGAAGAGTTGCAGCCTTTGGCAGTGGCCAAGATTCTGAAAGCGCTCGCTGACAAAGAGCAGCCGCAGTTGATTATCCTGGGCAAGCAAGCCATTGATGACGATGCCAACCAGACGGGCCAGATGCTCGCCGCTCTCTTGGGCTGGCCGCAAGCAACCTTTGCCAGCAAGGTTGAAGTCGCTGATGGCAAAGCCACTGTTACGCGCGAAGTCGATGGCGGTCTTGAAACCCTGGCACTGACCTTGCCAGCGATTGTGACCACTGACTTGCGTTTGAACGAGCCGCGTTATGTCACGCTGCCCAACATCATGAAGGCCAAGAAAAAGCAGCTCGATACGGTGTCGCCCGCTGATCTTGGTGTCGACGCAGCGCCCCGCCTAAAGACGCTCAAAGTTACCGAGCCCCCAAGCCGGTCCGCTGGCATCAAGGTGCCGGATGTTGCGGCACTGGTCGATAAACTTAAAAACGAAGCGAAGGTGGTGTAAATCATGTCCGTACTCGTCATTGCAGAACACGACAATGCGCAACTGAAAGGCGCAACTTTGAACGTTATTGCGGCGGCTGCCAAGATCGACGCTGACGTGCATGTGCTCGTTGCTGGCCAAGGCGCCCAGGCCGCGGCCGACCAGGCTGCCAAGGCTGCCGGTGTCACCAAGGTGCTGTTGGCTGATGGTGACTCGCTTGGCAACGCCCTCGCAGAAAACGTCGCCGAGCAGGTCCTGTCCGTGGCCGACAACTACAGCCACATCCTGTTTCCCGCCACCGTCTCGGGCAAGAACGTTGCCCCGCGGGTGGCAGCCAAGCTGGATGTCGCCCAAGTCTCTGACATCACCGCGGTCATCTCACCCGATACCTTTGAGCGCCCGATCTATGCCGGCAATGCCATTGCTACAGTTCAGTCATCTGACGCCAAGAAGGTCCTGACCGTACGCACCACCGCATTTGATGCGGTGGCTGCTGAAGGCGGCAGTGCGGCAGTTGAATCCCTGGCAGCAGTCGCTGACAGTGGCAAGTCGGCGTTCGTGGGCCGGGAGCTCGCCAAGAGCGACCGTCCCGAGCTGGCAGGCGCCAACGTGGTGGTCTCCGGCGGGCGTGGCATTGGCAGCGCTGAGAACTTCAAGATCCTTGAGCCCTTGGCAGACAAGTTGGGTGCTGCCTTGGGTGCCTCACGTGCGGCCGTTGACGCGGGGTTTGCGCCCAACGACTGGCAGGTCGGCCAGACCGGCAAGATTGTGGCGCCTCAGTTATATGTGGCTGTCGGTATCTCGGGTGCCATTCAGCACTTGGCCGGCATGAAGGACTCCAAGGTGATTGTGGCAATCAACAAGGATGAAGAGGCACCGATATTTGGTGTGTCGGATTACGGCCTGGTGGCTGACTTGTTTGAAGCCGTGCCTGAGCTGGAAAAGAGTCTCTAAGGCTTGATCAAGATGCAATACCGAGTCAACAACTCGTAAACCACATGAAGGCCAGCAACGCTGGCCTTCATGCATTTGAGACTAGGATAAACCGTGGTGGCTCCAGATTCAAAGCCTGATTCAACGTCAGACTCGCAGCCAGATTCCCACACGACACTGACAGCGCAGCAACGGATGGCGATCTTTCAGTGGTTGTTGCCGATTGCACGTGGCGCTGGCGAAGCGATCATGAACGTGTATCGCCAAGCACTCGAACACCCCGAAGGCAGGTCAAGCGCACTGGTGCAACACAAGGCGGATCAATCACCGCTGACCGAAGCGGACTTGGCTGCCCATCAAACGATTGCAGTAGGACTCGCTTCGCACACACCCGAGATGGTGCTGATCTCAGAGGAGTCATTTCAGCCTGAGCAGATGCAGGATCTTGCGCAATCAGACCAGCCCTTCTGGCTCGTTGACCCGCTTGATGGCACCAAGGAGTTTCTCTCTGGCACCGGCGAGTTCACGGTCAACATTGCACTCATTCACAACCGGCAATCTGTGCTTGGCGTGGTGTATCAGCCGATGACCGATGAGTTGTTCTGGGGTGGGGCAGGCCTGGGTGCCTGGCGCCAGGTCGGGCATGACAAAACACAAACCGTAGCCGTGGCCCCTAGAGGACAACCACCTTGGCGCGTACTCGCAAGCCGCAGTCACATGGGACCGCAGACCAAGGCCCTGATTGAACGCATGGGTCAAACAGAGCTGTTACAGGCAGGCAGTTCATTAAAGTTCTGTCGCATTGCCATGGGGCTAGCAGACTTTTATCTGCGCTTGGGTTTCACGAGCCAATGGGATACGGCCGCCGCACAAGCGGTGCTAGAGGGGGCGGGTGGCCATGTGATCGATTTGCATGGCGAGCCATTGAGGTATGGTCAAACGGACATTATCAACCCGCACTTCCTGGCCTCGGCGTTGCCGTTTGCTGAGGTTAAGCGGTGGTGGCGCTAAGCGGTGACGGATCTATGTTTGTGTGCAGCATCACCAAGAGGTCTAACGGAGCGCTTGTCGAATCAGTACTTTGTCACGGTCAATGAGCGCTCTGAATCTCTCGCTTGCGCTCCACCAATCAACGAGATCGACTTTCCACGGCAAGTTAGACTCAGCGAAATCTTCTGCCATGGCGCTAGTCAGCTCAATCCCCAGAAGCTGATTGGCCTTGATGCACAGATCTAGATCAGAAAATTTTTTTGCTTTGCCAGTTGCCCGGGAACCGAAGGCCCAGACGGTAGCATCGGGAACGTGTTTCGCCAGAATGGCCTCTACGATAGCCAACTCATCGGGTTCAATGTCAAGCGACGAGAGTTGAGTCATTTGTTCTGGTGGCGCTGTAATTGCATGAGCAAGAACTTAGCCTCTTCCAGAAAGTCTGGAATAGCAGCCACAACTTGCATGGCGATCTCTTCGTCATAGGTGTGGCTTGTCTTTGAACGCATGTCTCTGTACACACGCCATTGAGGCCATGCGCCGAGCAATAGCCCTCGCTCGTTGCCGCTGCGGATCAAATATTGAAAGTCTGCCTCGTCAAATTCAGTTGGGTTAGCAGCGGTTGCCTGCATAAATCGGCGCAACATCTTGTGGGATATTTCGTAGGCGAATTCAAAGCGTTGAACGAGACCGTCACGAATTTGAATATCAGAAATATCAGACCGATAGCGAGCCAAGCCCTCATCAAGGCGCTCGACAGCTCTAGCTAATGTAGAAAAATCAAGGGGCACGAAATACCTGCATAGTAGTTAAGCCGATTCGCCAAATTCTAACTGCCTACAAGTGTGCATTCAAAGCGCGGCGTCAAGCGTGCGTGAAATCATATGCGAAGAGATCCATTTTTAGCCCCACTACTGTCTGATCGTATCGGGCAGCCAGGTGGCGATCTCCGGAAACAGGATTAACAGGATCGTGGCCACCACCAGCAACAAGAAAAACGGGAAGGCCGCCACGGCAACCTGCCAGATGTTTCTGCCGGTCATGGACTGCAGGATAAAGAGGTTGATGCCAACCGGCGGGGTGATTTGTGACATCTCAATCACCACCACAATGAAGATGCCAAACCAGATCGGATCAATGCCCGCTTGCTGGGTGATCGGCATGATGACCGCAGCCGTCAGCACCACGATCGAGATCCCATCCAGGAAGCATCCAAGAATGATAAAGAGCAATGTCAGTGCAAGTAGCAACTCAAACTTGTCTAAGCCCAGTGTGCCAACCCAGGCAGCAAGCTCGCGCGGGATGCCGGTAAAGCCCATGGCCGTCGATAGAAACGCAGCACCAGCCAGAATGAAAGACACCATGACGCTCGTGCGCGTGGCACCGAGCACGCTATCAATGAAGCTTTGCTTGGTCAGCGACCCGGTGAGCAGAGCAATCAGCAATGCGCCAACACGCCGACTGCCGCGGCTTCCGTGGCTGTGGCAATGCCCATGTAGATCGAGCCAATGACGGCGATCATGAGAGCAACAATGGGAAAGAGTTTGCGTGTGGCCCAGATGCGCTGCAGGATGGGTACCCGCGCTTCACGGGGCGGCACCTTAGACGGGTTGAGCATGGACCAAATCGCCAGGTAACCCATAAAGAGCGCCATCAGCATGATGCCGGGCAAGACCCCGGCGATAAAGAGACGAGTGATCGACACGTCAGCGGCCACCCCATAGACGATCATGATGATCGAAGGCGGGATGAGAAACCCGAGCGTGGATGAACCTGCCAGGCTGCCGATCGTGGTCTTCTCGTCATAGCCACGCTTTAGCAACTCCGGAATGGTGATACGGCCAATGGTGGCAGTCGTGGCTGCAGAAGATCCCGATACCGCTGCAAAGATGCCGCAACTGACCACGTTAATGTGGATCAGCCGCCCTGGGAACCCGGCCAGCCAGGGCGTTAACCCTTCGAACATGTCTTTGGCTAGACGCGTGCGATACAAAATCTCGCCCATCCAGATAAACAGGGGCAGGGCCGTTAGCGCCCAGCTTGAGCTTTGGCCCCAGATCACGGTGGACTGAATCGTAGCGGCGGGCGCATGCGAGAACATCAGCATGCTGAGCAAACCCACCGACATCAAAGTGATGGCCACCCACACGCCTGATGCCAGCAGCACCAGCATGATGACGGCCACAATCAAACCAATCATTGAGACGTCCATGGCCTAGTCCACCAGCTGTTCTTTGTTTTTTTCAAAATTAGGCTCTTTGCCGCGAATCACGTTGACCAGGTCTTCGAGAATCGCCAAACAAAAGAGCGTCACCCCAATGCCCATGCTCAGTTGCGGAATCCAGATCGGGTACTTCACAATGCCAGTGGACATTTCCTTGAACTCGTAGCTCTCCCACACCAGGCCAAGGGAGTTATAGGCCCAGATCGCAATCATGACCACGGCATACGCCAGCACCAGCAGCAGCATGACGCGCTGAGTCTTGGACGACAGCCGAGCCGTCAACAGTGTGACTCGAATGTGCGAGCCTGAGCGAAACGAATATGCGAGCCCCAGGAAACTGCTGGCAGCCAAGCTGTAGCCAGCGAACTCGTCGGCAGACGGGATTTGCGTGTTCATCAGCCGTGCCACGATCTGGGCAACGACCAACACGGCAATCGTGACCAGAAAGATGCCTGCCAGATATCCGCTCCAGGTAAAGAGCCGATCTAAAAACTTACTGAACATGGTGTGTCATTCCAGTAAAAACAAAGCCGGCGGTTGGCGCCGGCTTTGTGACCATTACAGTCAGGTTAGCGCAACGGTGCCAGGATCTTGTCGGCGTCAGGGCCAACAGCCTGAGCCCACTCAGCTGACATCACGTCACCGATCTGTGCCAATGCCTTGGTCAATGCCTCGTTGGGCTGACGGTATTGCATTTTGCCTTTGAGCGCGTTGGTGGTCTCGGTAAACACCTCTTCGCTCATCTTCCAGCCACGCTCTTCAGCGGCTTTGCCGGCATCGATCAGTGCTTGCTGTGCCTTGGGGCTCAGACGCTTGAAGGCTGCCTCATTCACATAGATCATGTTTTTGGGCATCCAGGCCTGCGTGTCGTACTAGTAGTTTGAGAACGTCCAGGCTTCGGTGCGCACACCGGTCGCAGCCGAAGTGACCATGGCATTCACAATGCCGGCGGTAAAGGCTTGCGGGATTTCCACCGCTTCAACAGTCGTGGGCACAGCCTTCATCAGTGAAGCCATCTTCTCGGTCGTGGAGTTGTAGGTGCGGAACTTCACGCCTTCCATATCGGCAATCGAGTTGATCTCTTTGGAGGTGAAGAATCCCTGGCCTGGCCATGGGATGGCGTAGATTAGGCGCATCCCATTGTCAGTCAGATACTTCTCTACAAACGGACGCTGACCTTGCCAGAGTTTCTTGGCAGATGGGTAGCCGTCAACCAAAAAGGGGATAGCGTCAACCTGAAAGATCGGGCTCTGGTTCGAGAGGTTGGCCATCAGCGTCTCGCCAATCTCGACCTGACCTGTACGCACAGCACGCGGGATTTCAGGGTGCTTAAAGAGTGACTGGGCCGAGTGAACTTTGATGGTCAGCTCGCCACCCGATTGCTTGTTCACGTCAGCGACAAACTGCTGGATGTTCTGGGTGTGGAACTCGGACTCCGGGTAGGGCGTGGCCATGTTCCAGTTGGTTTGGGCGGCAGCGCCAAACGACAAGGTCGCCAAAGCTGCTGCGGTTGCCAGACTTTTAGTCAGTGTCATGTCTGTTCTCCAGGTTTTAAGGTCAGTACTGTTCGGCAGTAGTTGCTGAATGTTTGCTTACAACGGCGAATAAGATTAGCAACAATCAACACTTCGTACAACAAATCACCATATAAATATATTCCCTATGTCAAAAGTCTTAATAGGCGGCAAACCCGCATGAGCACTAGGTTTGTGCGGCGCACACCTAGAAGGTGCAGCGCTGCACCATCTAGGTGTTTATACCGAGTGCCTCGATTGATCACCAAAGTCGCTGCACCCAAGTCATTGCGACTGTCGATGTGGTTGCCCTGGGTGTTGTTGCGCTTGATATAGTCATGACACTGTTTGAGGTCGAAGCTTTGTCTGAAATTTTTCAGCTAAATCCTCTCAAGCAAAACCCGTGCCGGCTTTCCTTGTGCTGATGCAGTCAGGCAATGTTCGCCAAAGCCCGCAAAGCGGTCATCAGCACAAAAAGAACAACGCAAGGAGTGCAATGATGTTTTACGAACCCAGCCAGGGCCATGGCCTGCCGTTTAATCCCATTAAGGCCATCATTGCCCCGCGCCCGATTGGCTGGGTGTCGACCATTGATGCGCAAGGCCGTCCAAACTTGGCGCCATACAGCTACTTCAATATTGTGTCGGCCGAGCCAGTGCTGCTGATGTTTACCAGCGAGGGCTTCAAAGACAGTGTTCGAAATGCACGCGAGACGGGCGAGTTTGTCTACAACCTGGTCACCGAGCCGCTCAAGCAAGCCATGAATGCAACATCGGCCGCGTTAGGCCCGGGCGAGAACGAGTTCGAGTTTGCCAAGCTTGGTGCGGCACCGAGCCGCTTCGTTAAGCCCCCGCGTGTTGCTGATACGCCAGCCGCACTCGAGTGCAAGGTTGTCTCGGTCACTGAACTTGCTGATATGCATGGAAAGCTGACGGACCGACACATGGTGATTGGCCAAGTGGTGGGCGTGCACATTGCTGACGAGTATGTGGTCAACGGGCGGTTCGATATGGTCAAGGCTCAAACCATCGCGCGTTGTGGCTACCAGGACTACGCGCAGGTGACAGCGTTGACCCAGTTACAGCGGCCCGGTGAGGCGCCGCTCAAGGTATAGCTTTGATCACAGCAAAAGCAACACCATCTGGCAAGTCTTGCTGCCACCTGCCCGGCTTAAGCTGTCACGGCAACCCCCGCCATTCACCCCATCGTTTGCGATGCGCTTGGTGCAACGACCGCGCGCACATGGCTGCAATTGCAGCTTGATCATGATTTCTGGCAGCCGGCTGTGAAAGAACCGTGAATCAATGCCTTGCCGGTCAAATGATGATTTTGGGCATTTGTCAAAATAGATGTATACAGAATTTATAATTTTGTTAATACCTATCTTATGCCAAAAACTGCTAAAGCCATTCTGCAGCTACCGCCTGCTACAGCCGCCACCCTGGAAAAACTAGGCATGGATTTGGCGGTGGCGCGCTGCGCAGGAAAGAGTCTCTCAGATCTTGGGCCAAACGCATGGGTGTATCGGTGCCCACGTTGCAAAGGCTAGAGGGTGGTGACCCAAGCGTGGGCATCGGGATCGTTGCCACAGCGTTGTGGCTAATTGGACGGGACGGCGAGCTATCTCAGATAGCGGCACCTGAACATGATCGCGGCGCGATAGAGCGCGACATAAAAAAAAGCCGTGGCACTCGGTCGCGCACGTTCGCAAGTCGCAGCGCAAGCCAGGCGTCGATCCACAAAAAAGGAAGATTGAGTGCGGTTAGATAACTTGTACCTATGGTTTTTGGGGGACCCCTAGCGTCCCCGCTATGTCGGTGCGCTTGAGCTTGTGGCCGCTGGCAAAGGCGTGTCGTTGACTTATGATCGGCAGTGGCTTGAAAGTGGGTTTGCACTGAGCGCTGATTTGCCTTTGATCGACACGACGTTTCTGCCACCCGATCGTTTTAGTGCGGCAGCGCCTCGGGCGGTTGGTGCAGTTGACGATGCGCGACCAGATCGTTGGGGCGAGAAGGTGATTCGTTTCGTTGACAAGCCAAAGCGCCTGTCGTTGATGGAATACCTTTTCAACGCCGGCGATGATCGATTTGGAGCGCTTGGCGTGTCGCTTTCCATGCGTGAGTATGAGCCGCGCCAAGGTGGCCAGATTCCACGTCTTGATCAAGTGCAGAAGCTCAGTGATGTGGTCAGTAAAATTGCCGCCTCCGAACCGCTGAGCCAGATCGAAGCCCAGATCATCGCCGGTGGCGGCAGTCCCTTGGGCGGTGGCAAGCCCAAAGCTCTGATTGAAATCGATGGACAGCAGTGGGTGATTAAATTTTTCAATCATGAGCCAGTTGATGCCCCGCTAGTTGAACATGCCACCATGACTTTGGCGCAGAAGGCGCGAATTCACGTTGCCAAGACGCAGGTGATCCGTTTGGCCGACGCGCATGCGGTCGCAGTGTTGCGCTTTGACCGTCATGGTGATCAACGTGTTCATGCGATTTCGGCAGGTACGGCAATCAATGCGGTCACCGCCTCGGGCGTGCAGCCTACATATGGCTATCCACAGCTTGCAGAAGTGCTTAGGCGCTTTGGTGCCACAGAACAAGATACCAATGAACGCGACGCGCGTGAGCTGTTTCGTCGGATGGTGTTCAACATCTTGATAGACAACACCGATGACCACGAAAAAAAACCATTCGCTCCTGCTGCCAGACCCATCTAACCGTTCAGGCATGCGACTTGCGCCAGCTTATGACATCCTGCCGACCAATTCTGGGCAGGGACATCAGGAATTCGTGTGCGGGTTAGACGGGCGGGATTCAACGCTAGACAATGCAATGTCGCAATGCGAGGCATTTGGACTTTCGCCGCAAGAGGCTGCAGGTGAGGTTAGCGCTGTGATTGAGGTCGTTAATACTTGGAAGGATCATTTTTTGGCCAGTGGCGTCAGCGCTTCAGACATCAAGTTGCTTGAGCAGCACATTGACGCCGAGGTGCTGTTGTCGCAGCGTCAACAATTCGATCCCGCCCGGATTGAAGTCTCACCCCGCAAAAAGACCACAAAAAAACCATTCGCCTGAGCACACCGCTTACAGGACTGTCTTAAGGTGCTCCTGCCCGTCTTTGTGCATGCAGCGCCTGGCTGGCGACTGCTTATCAATGATCACTAGGGCATTTTTATCACTATGCCCAGTTTCTTTTTCTGAATCATGCGATCCTGACTTGTTGTGCTGCATTTGCAATCAAACACGGATGGCATCTTATTGATAGCATTTATTTGTTAAGTGTAAAGATACAGGATACAATTTGAATGATTAAAGGCTTCAGGCACAAAGGTTTGAAATTATTTTTCGAGACGGGAATTAAGTCCGGTATCCAGGCCAGCCATGCCAATCGGCTGCGTCGTCAGCTTGCTGTGCTCAACGATGCGCGATCACCTGACAATATGGATGTGCCTGGTTGGCGCTTGCACCCATTGAAAGGATATGACAATCGCGGGCACTGGGCAGTGACAGTGAACGCCAATTGGCGTCTAACCTTTGCGTTTGAAGGCGGAAATGCCATGCTTGTCGACTATCGAGACTACCATTAGGATCCACAAATGCAGATGCACAACCCCCCACATCCAGGCTCGATCCTGCGCGAGGATGTCTTGCCCGAACTTGGTATTACTGTGACCGAGGCGGCTAGCCAGCTCGGTGTTTCTCGCGTGCAACTGTCTCGCTTCATTCATGAGCACGCGGCCGTCACCCCAGAGTTCGCGATGCGGTTGGCCAAGTGGCTTGGCGCACCGACCGCGCGCACATGGCTGCAAATGCAGCTTGAATATGATCTTTGGCAGCTCGCTAAAAAGAAGCCTCGCCTAGACGTCACGCCGGTGAGGGCTCCGCGGTCAGCGATGCCTGCCGGATCGGCCAGACATTAAGTGCTTTGCTGGCTAGCCTGGCTATTTTGATCACCGTGTTTTTGTGCATGCAGATCCCGGTTGGCTGCCAGCAGTGCCACTAGCAGCTCGCCTTGCTCAATGGCATCGTGCACGGCGATGTGGTCATGGCGGTGGGTGAGATTCAGGCGATCCTTCAGGCGCTTTTGCAGCTTGGACTTGTGCGAGCTGCGATAGGTCAGATTCATGTACGCCATCGCAAAACTGCGAATGTCTAACGCATGGTGGCTAAACGGACTCTGGCCATGAAACCGGATCAGATACCAGTACACGTGCGTGAAATCAAACCCCACCGGCCAAGCCGCAAACACGGGCTTGACGTCCTCGCCGGCAGTGGCCCACACCCACTTGGCAAACTCGGGCATAACGTCAGCCGGGTCGCGCGGGTTTTGTTGGCAAGCCTCCCAGGCTTTGGGTTGTGTGGCCCACCACGCCATCGTCTTGGGGTCAGGCGTAGCCTCTGGCAAGGGCTTTAGGTTGGCACTGTAGGTGCCAAGCGCACGGCCTTCGGGGTCAAAGGCCGCGCACCCCAACGACAGCATCGAGTTCACGCCGGGGATGGGGCCATCGGCTTCAATATCAACACTGAAATAGACTTCGGCGGGTTTCAAGCGAATTCCTAATGGTTGTGGTTGTGGTTCATGGTTAGAGCGCACTCATCATCTCGGTGCGCAACTGATAGGCCGCCAAGCTGGTGTCTGCCGCCACATCATCCCAGCTCAAGTGCTGGCCAGCTTTGACTGCCCGAGTCACCTTGAGGTTGTGGGCAAGCCCCAAGGGCAGGGCATTGATGGCCTTGGAGTGTGCGGCTTGGAACAGACTGCCGACCACGGTATAGCCACCCTCGCCATCGAGCATCTCACCCGGGGCAAGATCACGCTTGGCGGTGGCTACCACATCGGCGTTCAGACAAATCGGGCTGCCCGTGGCCTCGCCCCTGACACCGACTGAGGCCACCGAGATGCCTACTTCCAGGCCAATCAAGTGCCAGCGTTTGTACAGGCAGGCGTAGCGCCCGCTCGGATCGGTTCTGACTTTGTACTCACTAAAGCAGTTGCGGATGTAGTCAGTTTCGCCTTCAAACACCACAAATACACCCATGCGAATGTCATACGGAATCACCCGGCCGTCGCGCTCAAGCGAAGACACCACTTCAACCTGGCCTTTCTGGTGCAACACACCGCCTTCGGCAATCGGGCGGCACACAAACGGAATGTCATCCACACTAGCGGGCGGATAGGTCAAGCCATTGGGTGGGGCTACCAGCCCGGTGGCGTTGCAAATGGCGGTTGATTCAATCGCGGGCTTGGAGCCATCGAGAAAGGAGTTAAACATCTTGGGGTTTAAGCCACCGCGCTCGGCCTCTTCGGGTGTTAGCCCCCAGTTGTCCCAGACCGTGTCAGGCGTGGACTGAGCAAAGTGGGGCAGCCATTTGTGACCACGGCCTGCTGACACCACGTTAAAGCCTGCTGCGCGGGCCCAATCCACCAGATCACAGACCAGCGCTGGCTGGTCACCATAGGCCAGGCTATAGACCACGCCGGCATCTTGCGCGCGTTTGGCCAGCATCGGCCCGCACAGCGCATCGGCTTCTACGGTGACGTTCACCACATGCTTGCCGTTGGCAAAGGCACCTAGGCAATGGTCGACGGCGGCAATCGGTGAGCCGGTGGCCTCGACAATGACATCAATGGCGGGGTTCTTGACCAAGGCCAGCCAATCATCGCCCACATGGGTGTTGCCGTTGGCCATGGCCGAATCCAACGATGCTGCGCCATACTGCTCCGGTTGCCAGCCCACGCGAGCCAGGTTGCGTCGGGCGTTCTCGGGCAACAAATCGGCAATGCCCACCAGATGGATGCCCGGTGTCTTGGGGACTTGGGCCAGGTACATGGAGGCGAATTTGCCTGCGCCAATGACGCCAATGCGAATTGGGTTGTTCTGGGCGGCGCGTGCTTGCAATTTGGCGTACAGGTTCATGTCGGTCCCCTTGGTTTGTTGTGGTTGGTGTTAGTTGTCAGTGTTAGCCGTTATTACATGCTCTAGAGGCATGCTTGGCAATCAATGAAAGGCTATCAGAAAGACGCGGGTTTTGTGGGGGGGCGGTCGGATAACTGGATTGTCGGCTTAACGTGTTTTTGCGAATAGAAATATAGCCAGGTGATCGGTAGCATGCTGGCCTTGTTTTGGCGTGAAGTTGCGCAAATGAAAGTGCGTCCCTCGTCGTTGCCTCGATCATGTGCGCTTGTCTCGAGCCGTTTTAACACCACAGCTTTAAAAAATCGCAAATTGAGATAAAATTATGAGAATCATCAGTTTAAAAGCGCTGCGCGACTTCTCTGTGCGGTTTCCCCAAGCGGCATCACCGTTGCGTGGTTGGCGTAAAACAATTGAACAAAGTCAGTTCGATGGTTGGTCTGACCTAAAAAGGGCGGTGAATTCTATTGATAAGGTGGATGATCTGACGGTATTCAATATTGGCGGCAATAAGTATCGATTGATTGCTTATGTCAACTTTGAGCGGCAGGTTGTTTATGTCAAAGCAGTTTTAACGCACCGACAGTATGACTTAGGAAAATGGCGAACATGAACGCACCATTCGATATAACCCGATTGTTGTCAGCTTGGCAGTTGTGCCATGACAGTTTGCATCTTGGCCCAATTCGTGACGATGCTCACTACGACCGCGTGCACGCGTCATTGCAGTTGTTGCTTGACCAACAGGCTCGCACGAATGATCTGAAGAAAAAGCACGCCACACAGCAATTGATCGATCTTATGGCTGATTTACTTGAGCATTACGATACACACCACGTGCAAATGCCCGCGGCCAAACCTCGCGAGCGCTCGCATTTCTCATGCAGCAGCACGGCCTAAAACAAAAAGACTTGCCTGAAGTCGGCAGCCAAGGCGTGGTGTCTGAGATCCTTTCGGGTCGGCGTGAGCTGAACGTGCGCCAGGTGCGGGCGCTTGCGAAGCGGTTTGGGGTGAGCGCCAAAACGTTTTTGTAGTGGTGGGGGTGAGTGAGTAAAGCCTGGGTGTGTAGGGCAAAAACATCCGGTTTGTCGAATTTTTTTTGAAGCAGTGGTACAAAATTGCGCCTCAAGTTGTAGATCAAAGAACTCAAAGCACCGGTACCCGCATTGTGACTTCACGAAATTTAGAGGTGTTTGACTGGGTTTTTGACACTGCAAATAATACCGTATATGTTATTATTTGAGGAATGCACGAGTGTCGTTATTAATAATCAGACGCAAAACACTGGAGTACCAAACAATCGACGGTCGATCGCCATTTAACGAATGGGTTCGTGGACTGCGCGATATCAGGGCAAAAGCAAAGATCACCAAAGCAGTCACTCAAATGGAAGCGGGCAACTTCGAGATTGGAAGGCGATTTCACAGGGCAGGGGCTTGCATGAGCGAAGAATTAATTACGGCCCGGGATATCGGATTTATTACATGGTTGAGGGCGACCGACTCATTGTCTTGTTTGGTGGTAGTGATAAAAGCGACCAGACTCAAGCGATACAGATGGCAAAGTCTTTCCTTAAGGACTACAGAGATCGGCAGCGTTCGGTTGCCCAAGGGTTTGAAGGTCACTGATGAGTCAGGCCTGCGTCGAGGTGGATAAAGAAAAAATCGAAGGAGCAAAAAAGATGGCACTTACCCGCGAATTCAAAGAGACGGTTATGCAACTGTGTCAAGATCCGCAATACCGACGCGCCTTGTTGGTCGAAGCCCTAGAGTCTTACTTGGAGGGCGAGGTTGCCGTCGGCAACGCTTTGTTGCGTGACTATCTCAATGGCACTCAGTCGTTCGTCGATGTGGCCCGTGCGTTGCGCATGCAAGAGTCTGGTTTGCGCCGGATGCTCAGTGCCAATGGCAATGCCACCGCTAAAAACCTGTTTCGTCTGTTTAAGGTCTGCCAAAAACGCGAGGGCATTTCGTCGCCACGCGAGTTTATGGGCTTGGCGTTCGATTAATGCAACCGCGGACCTCCCTAGAAGCTAAGAGATGGCGGAGATACGGTCGAGATACCATGCAAATTCGGAGTCTGTCTCCCTAAATGCAAGTTGTTTTGGTTTGATGATTAGGTACCGTAACCGCTCGTCATGTCGAACCCAGGGTAAGCAAACGCTCCTCGTAGAAGTTCGCAGTCGCGAGCTGAGACACCCTGTGCGCGCATCACATCATGCCAAGAGTTTTTAACAAGTTTTTGCATGTTAGTCACGATGGCTTTTGCTTGCTCACGTTCAACAGCGAATCTCTCACATTGCGACAAGATGTTTTCTGCGTTGGCATACCTGCCCAAGTCACCAATGCTTAAAGCCAAATCACGGCGTTCAAGGCTTACGGGACTTGTTGGCGTCAAATCATAAGCAGGAGACAATTTCCATTCATGGTCTTTAGCAATGGCAGCGTGATTTCTAGGATGATCGTCAGTGTTAGAGATTAAGGCGTTAAAGCACATGCGCCGGAACAGTTCAGCGGTTTGTTTGACTGGCTCTGTACATATTCGACGCAATTCCTCTGCGAGCAATACGTATGACCACTGTTCGCGTGACCGATGGCTATCAGTCGCGCCCAGAAGGGTCAAGCCACTGACCATGCGGGCACGCAAATACCCTTGAGCGGTTTTTTCTCGATCAAATCGCTTGACAAGCAACACATCGCGACCACCAACCGTGGTCAGCTTGCTGTGGGCAGTTGTGATCCCGCAAAGTTTCGCCAACACCAGCATGCTGTGTTCAACACGTGATTGGTTGAACTTGTCGTCAATGCGATTGAATTTGGCGAGCCATAAACCTTCGCTGTCCTGTACAACAGCCTTTGGTCGAGCGCCACCCATTGAGGTGGCCTATCAACAGCAAAGCATGCGCTTGTTCAGCGGTCAGAGGTTGCGCATCACGTTCGTTTTGTTCATCTCTGACTATTGAATCTGCGATGGTTTGTAGCGTATCTAGGTCTAGCGTCCGGTTGAAATCGCGACGTGGTGCTGGCGGTGTTTGCCCTAGACCGAACCCGACGACGCCAGCTCGATCGTCTGGGGAATAGAGTAGGTAGTCGAGTTCACTGAGATGAGTTTGGCCAAGATGTCTTTCGATCAATCGGCGACCCCAATAGTCGGGACCAGCATCGCGCAATACGCCAAATACGCCTTGCAAGGCTGTTGTTGTGTAGGTTTGCCCAGAAAGCTTTAGCTCAACTGGGTCGAGTTCGACGGCATCTGGACGCTCCCGATATCGCCTACCATAGACGAACCTGCCAACAGGCGTCGCGGTGCGATCCGTCGTTACGACGAAGCGGCCAGCGGTGACTTGTTCTGTTTGTCCAGGTAGCGTGATATAGACAAAGCATTCAGGTACGCGCTCTTTAGAAGTCATCGTCAAGCTCTACCCCTCGGCTAGCGTGCAATCGTTCGCGTGATCTGGCCAAAATTTTTCCGTGTTCGTCATGGTCTGGGTCTGCTACGTCAACAAGCTGATCGAGTAGTCCCAAAACCCAGAGCATGGCAACGTAAATCGCGATGCCCGTCGAAGGCTTGCCTTTTTCGGCGGCGGCAACGGCGTGGCGCTCCACACCAATTTTTTCCGCGACATCTTGCAAAGACAAATTCCGTCGCAAGCGTGCTGTGCGCAGATTGGCACCTAGTGTGCTTAGCGACTGCTCCACCGCATAAGGCGGCTTCGCAAAAAGCAGGTTTCTGGCACCCATGGTATTTCAAAATTCCATTAAATGTTTAAATGGAATTTTAAACTACCATATTTAATATTTCAATTAATGTAAGCTTAGCATAATTGGAATCTCAAGGATCCAATATCATCAGCGATGGTTTCTTAAGCTACCTTGATGTTTTGATTGGTTCGGGCTGCCAAGTGTTAGACACCCACTGCTCCCAACATTTTGGCTAACAAGTCTGTGGCAATTGCTCGTTCACGAGCCCCACCGATTCGTATGGAATCGACAAGAGCCAATAGGGCGTAAAGTCTCTCATCTTTTTGAATTCCATGCTTGACAGCGTAGGGAACCGATTTGTAGATCGGTTCAAGCGCAAACCCCACAATTGCATTGTCAAGATCACCAGCATCAGGCCAAACAGGTGGTGCCGTGTCACCCGCCAAGAGTTTGCCCTGCAGTACCGGTGCAGCCCAAGCGGTCGGGATTCCGCGAGTACGCCCACCTAAGCGCACCGGAAACACGTACTTCACGCCATGCACAAGAAATTCGCAAAGCGCACGGCGATTAACCTCGGGCACCTGTGCAGCGTTGTTTTGACGGTCAGGTCTCGCTAAGCGGGCCTCGTAACAGCGCGCCAATGAAAGACTTACCTGAGATTTGCTGATGCCCGTGGCAACTGCCAAGCTTCGGACGGTGTACTGATCTGCTGTGGCTGGCATTCCGTTGGTCTGCAGTACTGGCCGTGGCTCATTTAGCTGCAACGGAGTTGCCCCCCCGTATTAGTTCGCTATGCGGTGAAATCCACTTCTTTGGTCGATGGTTGGGCGTGTGGTTGCCTATCTGGCTGTGCGAGGGTTGAATAAGGCGCATGCCGTTCCTGATCGGATAGGCTGATAAGTTTTAGCAGCAGCAGGATGTCTTGGTTTTTCATGGACAGTCAGTCATAATTGTCCCGTGTCCTAGGACGTAGGACAATTATGATTAGTTTCACGGGGCAAGTCAATGACTACATCGACTTGGGCTCATTAGGGGGGGCGGTGCAAGACTCGGTTGATGAGCTGAGTTTGATAAAGACGCGTGGAAAATCTCTCGCGCTTAAGGGAAGTCAGCACCATGCGGGTACTCGTTGAACTGTTGCGCGATCGGGTTGGGTCACCGCTATCTGTGGCATCGCTTGCGCGCGATCTCGGTGTCTCGCATGGCACGGTATCAAGCTATCTCGAGATCCTGCAGGCACTATTCATCATATTTGCCGTTCACCCCTGGCATCGCAACGTCGCAAGGGCTTTGTTGCATGCACCGAAGGTCTATTTTTATGACACTGGCCTCGTGCGCGGTGACCATGGCGTAAAACTAGAAAACGCAGCGGCAGCCATGTTGCTTAAACACGTGAACTTCTTAAAAGACAGTCGCGGTCGTGAAACTGAGTTGCACTACATCCGAACCAAAGACGGCGCTGAGGTTGACTTTGTGATCAGCGATGAGCGCGAGCTCACTGACCTGATCGAATGCAAGGCCGCTGATACCAAACTGCATCCGGCACTCAAACGTTTTGCGGGCCAATTCCCAGGCGCCAAAGCGGTTCAAATCGTGGGCGACTTGCGTCAACCTCAAACCAAAGACGGCATCGAGATCACGGATGCCGCGCAGTGGCTAGCGCAGCTTTCAGTCTGAGCAGAATCGGTCAACATGGCTGAGTCTGTCGGCGGCATTAAGCGGGCAGGGACGCTGAGTGTGTTGAGGTGTCGTTCACTTGGTCGTGCCGCTGAGCAACTATGCGTCCAATTAATCACACAATCACCCAGTCAACTGATTGACAGTTACATTAATAAGCCTATAAACTAAACTATCAATCATATTGTCAATAGTGCTATTATGCGAGTGATTACTGCAAACGACCTTAAAACCAAAGGCATAAAAGTTGTCGAGGAGGCGCTGTTGAACCATCCAGACGTTGAAATCTCGGTGCGCGGCTCGAACCGTTACGTGGTGATGACGACTGAGCATTACCGGTATTTGCGTGAGTGCGAACTCGACGTCGCACTCGCTCAATCAAGGGCTGATATTGAGGCTGGTCGAGCCGTCAATGAGTCTGTCGCAGATCACCTGGCGCGTTTAGATGCGCACAATCAATCGCCTAGATAGGTGGCGAGGTTGGCAGGATGTTTGTGATATGACATGGCAACTTGTTTTCACGGACCAATACACAAAACGTGCAGCCCGTTTCCTAAAGAGAAATCCAGCAGTACGCGTTCAATATGCCAAGGCGCTAGAGCTTTTGCGAGTGAATCCGTTTCATCCGTCCTTGCGGCTGCACAGGCTTGAAGGGCGGTTGAGCCATCTCTACAGTGTGTCAATTAATCTGCAGTACCGCATCACCATTGAAATGATCATCACAGACCGTGAAATTATTCCTGTCAATGTGGGTGATCACGATACGGTGTATTGAGACCGGACAAGCAGTGACGACTGATTCGTTGACCCCTAGCAGCCAACAGGCCATCGACAGCGTGTCTGCGGCGAGGGTCACTCGGGTGGATTGTGATCATGATTTGCTTAGGATTTTACACACTTAATCGGAAAAAAACCGATTAAGTGTGTAAAATCAAGACATGGACCTAGATCAACGCCTCGCTCAATTTCAGGACGTACCTGTTGGCCACGACACGGTCGTGTCTTTGTTGCGAGACTACAAGCGACCCAACGATAAAATCTCGGCTTGGCTGGCCGAGAAAAAACTAATCCCTATCAAGCGCGGCTTATACGTGGTGAGTCCTGCTCTGACTGGCGGCGTCATCAGCCTGCCTCTGGTAGCCAATGCCTTGTACGGACCGTCGTATGTGTCGCTTGAGTTTGCCTTAAGCCATCATGGGTTGATTCCCGAGGCGGTGCATCAAGTCACTTCGGTGACGATTCGACGCGGCAAGACCTACGACACAGTTCTGGGTCGGTTTAGTTACCAAACCCTGCCTCGCAAAGTCTACCCAATCGGTGTGCAGTCCGTAAAAACCGACATGGGGCACTTTCACCTCATGGCAAGCCCAGAGAAGGCTCTTTGTGACATGCTGATGCTCACCCCGAATCTGAGCGTCCATAGCGTTGGTTCACTGAAGTCGCTGTTTGAGCTCGACTGGCGAATCGATCTCGATATGGTCATGAAATTCGATCGCGCATTGGTTCGCCAAATTGCCCACGCAGGCTACAAAGCTCGGGCTTTGGGGTATTTGTTGCAACTCATTGATGGTTAGGCGTAAGGCGATCAACGGGTTAACGGATCGCTAACGCGAACACCAGGGTTCCGGTTTTATATCGTTTTTTGTTCGTTAATCGTACTAAAAGCAGTATGGTTCGGCATGCGCAAATTAAACCAATTTAGCGACGACTGCTTGTCTGAGGGCCGTGCCTATTTCACCCACAATCAGGCAGCGACCCCTCACCCCCTGCCCAAATGCCCCTTTAGAGACACCATCAGGTCAGCCAACAGTTTGCCCATGGCGGCAAGCTTGGCCGGGCTGTGTTCGGCATCATTGTGGAGTGCATGTTCCACGGCAGCTGCAGCCTGACAGAGTTCCAATGCCCCGATTTGGCTTGCAGCGCCTCTCAATGCGTGAGCCAAGCGCCCGGCCTCTTTAATCGTGGCCGCATCGATGCCTTGGTCCAACACCGCACCAATACGGTCATCCAAGCCCTCGAACTCCTCGATGAACACGACACACAAACGGTCAAACAGCCGCCGGTTGCCCTCCATGGTGCGATTGACATGGTCGCGGTCAATGCAGGCAATGGCTGGCATCGGGTTGTCACCGCCTTCAGACGCTGGGGCAGGTTGGTGCACGCGGCCAACCGCCACCAGAATCTGTTGGACCATTTGTTTAAAGTCCACAGGCTTGGCCACTACATCGGCCATGCCCGCCTGGCGTGCGCGCGCCTGTTGTTCGGCCAAGAGCCCGGCGGTCATGGCCAACACCGGCAAATGGTCAAACTCACGCATCGCCCGGATGTTGCGCATGGCCGTCAATCCATCCATGACCGGCATTTGTACATCCATCATGACGCAGTCAAACGGTTGGCGAGGGGTTTTGCTGCTGCTTGTACTGCCGCGCAATACCTCAAGCGCTTGTGCACCATCGCAGGCGAGCTCAACCCGAGCGCCTTCGCGTTCCAGAAACTCACAGATCAAGTCACGGATCGAGTCACTGTCGTCCACCACCAGAATGCTCAGTCCGAGAAGTCTGGGCGTGCGTTCGCCTGCTGTGCTTTGGGCTGGCTGGGCTGACAGCAAGGCTTGCCAGGCAGGCTTGGCATGCTGATCAATGGCTAGCGGCAACTCGAACCAGAACTGGCTGCCTTTGCCGGGTTCACTGATAACGCCGATGCGACCACCCATCAGTTCAACCAATTGCTTGCTAATGGATAGCCCCAAGCCCGTGCCGCCATAGCGCCGTGACACTCCGGTGTCAGCTTGCACAAAGGGCGTAAAGAGTTTGGACATGAGGTTGGCATCGATGCCTGGGCCGGTATCGGTGACACAGGCGCGCAACGTCAGTTGGCTGTCCGTTTGATCAAGGATGTCAAGCGTGACCGTGATCTTGCCCTGCTCGGTGAACTTGATCGCATTGCCCACGAGATTGGTGAGCACTTGCTCGATGCGGCGCTCATCACCGATGACCGTGGGCACGACCCCCAAGGGCTGCAGGACATTCAGGGTGATGTTGGGCTTGGTAATCGTGGTTTTAAACGTATTGAGGTGGGTCACAAGCTCACTGACCTCAAACGGCAGCTCCTCTGTGATCAGCTGGCCAGCCTCAATCTTGGACATGTCCAGGATGTCGTTGATGATGCCTAGTAGCAACTTGCCCGACGTCTGGATCTGCGCGACTTTGTCTGATGGCGACTTTCCGAGGTTCTCGCCTGCCAAGAGGTCTGCCAAGCCCAGAATAGCCGTGAGCGGTGTTCTGATCTCATGGCTCATTTGCGTCAAGAAATCAGTCTTTAAGCGTTCAAGTTCCTCGGCGCGTGTCAAGGCACGCGCCAAGGCCTGCTCAGCCACTTTGCGCTCGGTGATGTCAGTGAGCACCCCTTCCCAGACGGTTGAGCCATCGGGCAGTTCGCGCGGTTTGGACTCAGCGGTGATCCAGCGCGTCTGGCCATTGACGACAAGCCGAGTTTCGCCATAGAAAGGCTCTTTGTTGGCAAATGCCCGGCCGTTCATTTCCAGCCAGCGGTCATAGTCCTCGGGGTGCACGCAGGCAAAACCCTTTAAGGGGTCGGCGTAGGCGTCTTCGCGGTTTAGGCCGCAGAGCTCCAGGAACCGGCGGCTCATGAAGCGAAACTGCGCCAGGCCACCATCGGCCGGTTGCACCATGGTGTAGGTACCGACAGGGAGGTTTTCTGTTAGCTCGTAGGCGGTGCGTTCGAGCTTATAGCGCACACTTTTGAGTTCAGCCTCGGTCTGGCGCTGGGCGCTGATGTCCACAAAGGTGGCAATCACCAAAGAGCCGATTGCACGGGCACCGACCAGCACGTTTAATAGCTCGCCCGACTTGGTCGTGATTTCAACTTCGCGGTTGGCCACCATGCCGTGAGTGTTGATTGCCAGTTCGACTTCCGCGTCCCAGTCTTCGTAAACCTGAAACCGGTAGGCTTCGTCGGGGTAGGCCAGTTGCGACCAGACCTCAACCGTAGGAACATCGGCTGCGGTGTAACCAAAGAGATGGGTAAAGAGATCATTGACCAAGTAGACGTGTCGGGGTCGCTCCTTGGCTTCGTAGACGCTTGCAGCCACCGGCAGACCCATCACACCTGCGCCAGGGTATCTTGAAGGCTGCGCGGGTGGTTAGGGGCTGTCATAAAGATCTCTAAATAATGCCGTGTTCCTTGGCCTTGGACAAGGCCCGCAGGCTTGATTTGACGCCAAGCTTGCGATAAAGGTTGCGGGTATGGGTCTGTACCGTGGTCAGCGAGATCTGCATCGCTTCAGCGGCTTCCTGATACGACTTGCCCAAGGCAAACTCACGCAACAAGTCCAGCTCTCTGGCCGTCAGTCGCTTAATGGGGGCGTTGGGATTGTCGCGTGCCGTTTCACGGCCAGCCAAGCGCAGGAAATAGCCAGCAAGCTTGGCGCTAATGGGGTTAATGCCATTGAGCATCTGTTCAATGGCCTTGGTGATTGACAACATCGTATCGCCCTTGACCACGTAGCCAATGGCGCCTGCTCGAATGGCTTCGAGCACACGACGCTCGTCAGTGGCCACTGACACCACCATGATTGGCGTGCGAGGCGAGACCTTGACCATTTCGCGAATGATGGTCAAACCGTCACCGTCAGGCAGTCCGAGGTCAATGATGGCGATCTGATATTTGGGCCCGTTTTGTTCGACGTAGTGCATGGCTTCGTGCAGTGATCGGCAAAGGTCGATCTTGCTGCCAGCAACGGCTTGCGTCATCCCCTCCCTAATCACCTCTTGAAAAAATCGGTCGTCTTCAACAACCAGCGCTTTAAAGGGGGTTGACGAACTGTTGGCCGAGCTATTCATGATGAGTCCAGTATGTCTGATGATCTTTCCTGGCGGGGTACCGCTCTGGTTAAGTCAGTACCACATGCTAGTCCGATCTTAGTTTTAGTGACAGTTTTGATGATAGCCACCATTACAAACAGAACCTTAGCCCTTGTATATCACATGATCATGTGTAAACCACATTAAATATGGGATTTGCTCAGACGAACTTCTTAGTCACAATTTCAGTCGTAGTGTGTAGAACTGCCGGTCAGTAACGCCTGTTTGATAGTTACCTGAAAACTCTTTGATGGTTATCGGATAGATATCAATTCGATGGTTAAACGAACCGTGCTGAACGTGCTTGTCAAACACCGGCCAAACCGCCACCTGGGCGATCGTTTGAGCAAGCAACGGTAAGCAGTGAATCGAAACGCCCGGTATTTGTGCTGTGACTGATGGGTTGTACTGGTTCATTGCGCCGTGCAGTGTTTTATCAGAGTTTGTTTTTGTTGTCTAACTATAGAGGCCCAAACATGGCTACCAAAGCTGAAACCACCGAAACCAAATCCGACATGTCTGCCACCGACATGAAAGATACCGCCAAGACCCAAGTGGAAACCAAGGTTGCAGAAGTGGCTGATGCCGCTGCACCAGCAGCAGCCGATGCTGCCCAACAAAACGTCAACGTCACCGGCCGCAGTGTCTTTGCGGTTGAGACCACGGCTGCTGGCGTGGTTGTGCGCACGGCATTTCTGACTGAAGAGAATCGCCTCTTGGACATGCCGGCCGTGTTTCCCAACATGATTTACGCGATGAACGTGATCGATGATCTGCGTCGCCAGGTCATGCAGCACTTCTCGCAAGCCGCCCAGGTTGGCGCACAAGTGATTGCCAACCAGGCTCGCATGCAGCAAGAGCAGCAGCAGGGGCAAGCCCCGGCTGAGGCGCCCAAGGCTTAGAGGTACGCAACAGACAGGAGCACAGAAGCATCCACGAGCGCGGCGCGTTCTCACAAGGGACAAGCCGCATGGTCATGAGTCATAGATGAAGCGACAGCTGACAATGGTCTATCTCGCAGCAGCATCTGCCGCATCGGTGCCCGGCCTGGCTTTGAGCCAGGCCATACCCGATGCCGGTGCGATCATGCGCGAGACTGAACAGCTTCGCCGGCCCGATGTGCCGGCGTTGTCGCCCCGTGCTGTGCCGCAAGCACCTGTGAAGCCCGACCCAGACGCGCTCTCCTTTGTGGTCAAGCAGTTCAATCTCACTGGCGTAAACCTGGTTCCCGAGGCGGACGTGCAAGCGGTGCTTAAGCCTTGGCTTGATCGCCCGATTACGTTCGAAGAGCTCGAACGGGCGTTAAACGCCATCTCTGAGCTCTATCAAAAAGACGGCTGGTATGTTCGGCCGCAACTGCCCGCTCAAGACATTGTCGGTGGCACGGTCACCATCAACGTCATCGAAGGCAAGCTGGGCGAAGTGGATCCTGGCATCAGTGAAGACATGCCGCTGTCAGCCGAGCGCATCAAGAAATTCATTACCGCACGCCAGGTCAAGGGTGATCCCTTAAGCATGGGTGATTTGTCGCGCGCGATCACGATTTTGAATGAGCAGCCAGGTGTCTCGGCGCAGGCGGCATTGGCGCCTAGCCTGGAAGAAGGCTCGTCAGACGTGATCATTGAGACCACGCGTCTGCCAGCTCTGTCTGGCAGCCTTCAGGCAGACAACTGGGGCGCAAAGTCCACCGGTTACTATCGCGTCACTGGCAGTGCCAACTGGAACAACCCCACCGGTATCGGCGATCAGTTGCAAGCCAATGTGATGGGCAGCGAAGGCACCATCTACGGCCAGCTCGGCTACACCATGCCGGTTGGATACGACGGCTGCGCTTGGGTGCATCCGTTTCGGCGCTTTATTACAAGCTGCTTGGCGAATTCGCCACACTGAACAACACCGGCACGGCCAATACCTTCTCGCTCTCGGCGACCTATCCGCTGATTCGCGAGGCCACGAGTAACGCCACGTTGTCGATTTCGGGTTCGGATTCGCATTACGACAATCATTACCGCCTTGAAGATCAGAGCCTGACCACCAGCAAGCGTGTCTCGCTGGCTTCGGTCTCGATTACGGGCGATGAGGCTGATGACTATTTCGGCGGGGGATTTAGTGTTTACGGTGTAACGCTCACATCTGGCTACGCCAATCTCGGCAAAACCTCCGAGGATATAGAGAACGCCGAGGGCACGTTTGCCACGCTCGGTGGCAACGGTGGTCGTCTGCAGCGACTGACTGACAGCACCAGCCTGTGGCTGTCGTTCTCGGGCCAGTGGGCTTCGCAGAACCTCGATTCTTCACAGAAGTTCAGCTTGGGCGGCCCGCAAGGCGTCAGAGCCTACCCGGTTTATGAGGGCACGGGTGATCAGGGCTGGTTGGGCACGGTTGAAGCGCGCTGGGATTTCTATCAAGGCGCGCAGGCCAGTGTTTTTTATGACATCGGCTGGATCCAACAGAACAAGAGCCTGGGTCATTTCCAGAATGTTGCCGAGCAACTGCTTGGCCCCAACACCTATTACCTCAAAGGCTTTGGGGCTGGCATTTCGTACAACTACAACAACCGTGTCTCGATGAAGTTCACGGTGGCCTCTCGCATTGGGTCAAACCCAAGAGCTGACCGGCTGACGGGTGCTGATGGCGATGGCACCAACGACCGTACCCGGTTCTGGTTTAACGTGGTGGTGCCGCTATGAACCACGTCTACCGCGTCGTCTTTAATCGGGTGCAAGGGGTCTGGCAGGCTGTGACCGAGAACGCCAAGAGCCAAGGCAAGATTGGTGGCACGGTCAGACGGCATGCCCGGCGCACGGCAACCCGTTCTACGATCGGCGCTCAAACAGCGGCCGCGGTGATTGCGGCCACCGGCGTATCCGGGGCGGTAGAAACCTTGGCTGGTTTCAACACCGTTTCAGCACAGCCAGCGGCCAATCAACTGCCCCAAGGTGCATCGATTGCCGGCGGCACGATCACGATTGATCAGTCTGGCGCCCAGATGCAGATCAATCAGTCCACACAAAAGGGCATCATCAACTGGCAGTCATTTGATGTGGGCAGCAAAGCAAGCGTGCACTTTAATCAGCCCAATGCTGATGCGGCCACGCTTAACCGTGTGAATTCGGCCAATGCTTCACAGATCCATGGCCAGATCAGTGCCGTGGGCAAGGTGTTTCTCTTAAACAGCAACGGCGTCGTCTTCGGGCCGAGTGCAAGAGTCAATGTCGGTGCCTTGGTCGCTGGCGCCATGAAGATCACCGATGAAGACTTCCTGGCCGGCAACTACAAGTTCACGGAAGGCAAGGGTGTCATCACCAACATGGGTGAGCTCACCGCCGAAGAAGGTGGCTTGATTGCGCTTTTAGCGCCACAGGTGATTAACGAAGGTGTCATCCGCGCCCAAAAAGGCACGATTGTGCTGGCAGCCGGCGAAGCGATTACGCTCACCAACCTGGCCTCAAACGTCACGGTGATTGTCGAAAAGCCCGCACTAGACGCCCTGATTAAAAACAAACACCTGGTCTCGGCACCTGATGGTAGGGTGTTCATGAGCACCCGAGCCGCACACCAACTGGCGCGTGCGGTGATTTCCAACACCGGTACCATTGAAGCCACTGGTGCCCGTCGTGTGGGTGATGTGATTCGCTTGGAAGGCAACACCATCATCAACGAGGGTGTGATTACCGCGAGTAATACAGAAAACAAACAAAACACAACCAGCACACAAAACACCACCAACAAACAAGGCAGCGACATCAAAATCACTGCCGCCAAGGACGTCAAGAACACCGGCAAGATTGAATCGTCGGGTGACCAGGGCGGCAAGATTGCCATCGCCGCGGGTGAAACTGTCACCAACGAAGGTCAGATCGAAGCGCGTGGCACACAGTTAGCTGGCGGCGAGATCACGATTGACGCCAAGAATGTACAAAACATTGGCACCATTGACGCCACCGGCAAAACCCAGGGTGGCAAGGTCACGATCGCTGCGGCTCAAACGATCAGCAATGAAGGCGAGATTCTCGCGGAAGGTGAGGTCGGTGGCCAGATTAGACTCACGGCCAATGAAATCAACCAGGCGGTGAATTCAACGATTTCTGCGCGCTCGGTGGCCATGGCCGATGAGAACGCGGACTACCTGCAAGATGATCCGGCACTAGAGCAGTCACTGCAGCAAGAACTGCAACAAGCCAAGATCACGATTGATGCCACGCATGCTGTCAATTTGCAGGGCAAGCTTGATGTGAGTTCGATCAACCACGATGGTGGCACACTCACGATCAAAGCTGATGTGGCTCAGTTCATGGACATTGAACTAAATGCGGCAAGTTCGCTGGCCACCGGTGGTGATGTGGATATCGAGTCATCGGTCACGATGCTCGACAATGCGTTGATTGATGTCTCGGGCACGATCAAGGCCGGTCAGGTCTTTATGCGTGCACCGGAGCCTGAAGTGCCGACCATGCCCACGGCCCCGCCTGAGCCTGTGCCGATTAACCCCAGTACGCTCATCATTCAACACACCAACATCACAGCAAGTTCCAGAAAGGGCCAGGGTGGCAAAGTCTACCTGACAGCCGATACGATCGATCTGGCCCATACGCTTGTCTTAGCAACAGGCGACACTGCAGGCGGCCAAATCAAAATCGGTGGCGATTGGCAAGGCGGTCCATATCTGCCCGAAGCTCAATCGGTCACTCTCGACAAAAACACAACGCTCAATACCTCTGCCATCACCCAAGGCAATGGCGGCATGATCGTGGTCTGGTCTGATATCACCAACCCGCAAGGTCGCACCATTGCGCTAGGCACGCTCATCTCTGAGGGCGGCCAACAAGGTGGCGACGGCGGCAAGATCGAAACCTCGGGCTATGACCTCAAAGTCGATGGCATCACGATCTCCACCAAAGCCAACGAGGCTGCGGGCGGCAAGACCGGGGAATGGTTGCTGGATCCGTACAACATTACGATTGATGGCTCCGGTACATCAGTTAGTGGTAACTTCACAGCAAGTACAAACAGCACGATCCTTGCTAGTTCTATCCAATCTGCGTTGGGTTCGAGCAATGTCACTATTTTCACTGGGGCGCGATATACAGCAGGTACTGGCGGCACGATCACGGTAAATGCCGCCATCACCTCCGGGACGGCCAACACCCTGGAGCTTAAAGCCGCTAAAGACATCATCATTAATCAAAACATCACGCGCTCGGGCACGGGTGGTTTAACCCTCAGAGCGGGCTCGGGGCTGATTCACGGTTCAGGCACCATCAACCTAAGCGGTGGCACCACACTGGCACTGGGCAACGACCAACACGGCAATCGATTACCGGCATCAGTAAAGGCGCTGGCATGATTCGGCCCAACATGGCTACGATGCTCGGATATCTGGCCACAGATGCGGCCATTTCACAGCCTTTGCTGCAAACGATGATTCGCGAAATTGCCGA
>JAJOJF010000040.1 GCA_021208885.1 Burkholderiaceae bacterium | reverse complement strand
ACTCACCTACTCCGCGACTTGGAATCATCACGCACGGCAAGAGCTATCTCGACACGCTGCAAGCTCTTGACGACCTGAACATTTCTCTTACGAAAGCTAGTGAACTCGGGCTCAGACTCTATAAAGTCGGCTTGACTTGGCCACTCGCCGCCGACAGCGCCGTCGCCTTTGCGAACGGGCTATCCAAAATTATGGTGGTCGAAGAAAAAACGCAGCCTAATCGAATTTCAATTGAAAGAAACTCTTTACGGCAGAAAAGATACGCCAGCAATTATTGGAAAATCGGATGAACGAGGCAAGTCACTGTTCCAGTCGGAAATGGCATTGGACTCAAACCAAATTGCTATTGCTATCGGTGAACGGTTGCTCGAATTAAATCATGATGACGCGCTAGCCACGCGTGTTTCAGAATTACGGGCATTCCGCAAACCATCCGAACTGATCGACCCGATAGCTCGAAGTTTCTATTTCTGTGCTGGCTGCCCACACAATAGCTCCACCGTTGTCCCGGCGGGCAGCCAAGCCTACGCTGGCATTGGTTGTAGCTGGATGGCTCAATCCATGCAACGATCGACTTTGGGATACACCCAAATGGGCGGAGAAGGACTGTCATGGGTGGGTGAGGCACCCTTTTCGAAACGCAATCACATGTTTCAGAACATGGGCGATGGCACTTACTTCCATTCCGGTCTGCTGGCTATCCGAGCGGCCGTTTCAGCTAAAACCAACATCACTTTTAAAATTCTCTACAACGATGCAGTTGCGATGACTGGCGGACAAAAACACGATGGCCCCCTTGACCCAGCTCGCATTGCACATCAGTGTCATGCAGAGGGCGTGCAGAGAATTGCAGTGGTGACTGACGAGCCTGATAAATACAGCGCTGACGTGGTCTGGCCTGTCGGCGTACAGATTCATCATCGAGATGAACTTGACTGGGTTCAAAGGCAGTTAAGAGAAATCCCTGGAACCACGATTCTGATTTATGACCAAACCTGCGCCGCAGAAAAAAGGCGGAGACGCAAACGCGGCAGCTTCCCCGATCCGGCCAAAAGAGTCGTAATCAATGATCTGATTTGCGAGGGTTGTGGCGACTGCGGCGTTCAGTCCAATTGTGTCGCAATTCAACCTCTTGAGACTGAGTTTGGACGAAAAAGAACGATCGATCAATCCGCTTGTAACAAGGACTTCTCTTGCCTAAAAGGCTTTTGCCCAAGCTTTGTGACTGTGCAGGGCGGCCAACTTAGAAAACCTGCGCCAGTGACACTAGAAAACAATTCACCTCTGCCCGACCCCGATAGACCAAACTTAGAGCATGGCGTATACAGTGTTTTAGTCGCTGGCATGGGCGGCACAGGTGTCGTCACGATTGGTGCAATTCTGGGTATGGCAGCCCACCTAGAGGGGAAAGGCTGTGGCTTGTTGGACATGGCAGGTCTTGCCCAAAAGGGAGGGTCAGTTTGGAGCCATCTACGATTCGGCCTCAAACCAGAAGATATCAAGACCATTCGAATTGCTGCTGGTGGAGCGAACTTAATACTTGGTTGCGACATGATCGTTGCAGGCCACACGAAAACACTGAACACAGTCAGATCGGGTGTTACCACCATGATCATCAACTCAAACCAGTCAATGCCAGGCGACTTTACGCGCAATGCTGATCTCAAGTTTCCAGACCAGCAACTTAAACAAAACATTGAGCAAACACTCGGCTTAGAGCAATGTGCCTACATTGATGCCAGCAAGTGGGCCGTCGACTTGTTAGGAGACAGCATCGCGAGTAACCTTTTAATGGTTGGATATGCCTATCAGAGAGGTTTGATACCACTCGGCGCTGAGGCGATTGAAACTGCTATCCAACTAAACGGCACGAGTGCAGAGATGAATCTCGCAGCCTTCCGTTGGGGACGAACACTTGCGGTCGATCCTATCCAAGTGCAAGCCAACCTCCAAGGCAAAGATCGGCCTATCCTCATGATTTCGCCAGCTAAAACGGATAGTTTGGAATCAACTATCGGGACGAGGGCGAAGTTTCTTGAGCAGTACCAAAATAGAAAACTTGCTAACCAGTACCTAGAGCTTGTGAGTCAGACTCAAAGATTTGAAACCTCCGCTTTCCCCGGCAAAACCGACCTCACTGACGCGGTCGCTCGCTACTACTTTAAGTTGTTGGCAATAAAGGATGAGTATGAAGTTGCCAGATTGCACACCGAGAGCAAATTTCTTGACTCAATTTCCAGTCGATTCGAGGGCGACTATCGTTTGACTTTCCATTTGGCCCCGCCTTTAATGAGCAAAAGCGACGCTCACACGGGCTTACCACGCAAACGCGAATTTGGGCCCTGGATTATTTCAGCGTTTCGACTGCTGGCCAAACTAAAATTTCTTCGCGGAACCATGTTCGATATTTTTGGCGTAACACATGAGAGACGGATGGAACGCAATCTGATTACCCAATATGAGGATCACATTCAGAGAATCTTGGATGTCCTCAAGAAAACACCAACGACGCAGCGATATGAATCAGCTGTTGCCTTGGCTCGCATTCCTGAGGAGATCAGAGGATATGGTCATGTCAAGTTACGTAATGTTCAGTCAGCAACAAAGAAAGCAAAAGATCTTCTAGATCATCTTGAGGGCAAAGTTATCGAGATCAAACGGGCTGCCTGAATTAATTGATATCTTGCGAGTTCAGCACTTACAGCCAAGTCCAAACCGTCAAATAATCGGCGAGCCTTCCATCCAACCTCGCGCTCTAGTGGCTGCGTTACATTGTGGTAAACACACTGGAGATCCACATTGACCAAAAATTCCAAGCAAGCCCCTGCCACGCCGCTGTCTGAGACCGAGATTGAAGTCCTCGATACCTTTCTGTCCGAACTCAGTGGCCCAATACGCAGCCTTGAAGGCCTCGATGGCCTGGTTTGTGCCTTGACTTGTGCGCCCACGCAAGTGGATTACGACGAGTATATGGCAGCAGTTTTAGGTGGCGATGCGTTCACAGACGACAAAGAAGCTGGCGCCATTGAGAAGCTCGCCAAACAGCATCAACAATCAGTCAAGGCGGGGCTAGACGATACCCTAACCACCGAGACGCTCTACACCCCAGCATTGCTCGTGGACGAAGAAGGCAAAGCGCAAGGCAACCAGTGGGCACTCGGATTTTTGTTGGGGGTATCCATGACTGAAGACGATTGGGCTGATTTCACCAAGGGCGACGAAATGGCGCGATTGCTGTTGCCCATGATGGTTTTGGCTCATGAACACCACCCAGATCCACAAATGCGGCCCTCGCCGATTCCTGAGGAAGGCCGAGACGAGATTCTGTACATGATGGCCAACTCGTTGGCGTTGATATACGGGCACTTTAATGGCAAGCCTATAGCGCCCAACTGATAGCACCCAACCAAATACCCAGCAAGCTGACATCATGAGTGAACTGCGATTATCCGATGCTAGTCTTTACTACGAGGTTCACGAGGCAGCCGTATCCTTCTCCGACCGACCGCTGTTGCTCGTGGCAGGTTTAGCAAGCGACTCTCAGTCCTGGCAACCCGTGCTTGATGCGCTGCGCCAGCAG
Source organism: Burkholderiaceae bacterium (assembly GCA_021208885.1). GTDB lineage: Bacteria > Pseudomonadota > Gammaproteobacteria > Burkholderiales > Burkholderiaceae_B > Algicoccus. The sequence continues at coordinate 60,853 of JAJOJF010000040.1, read as the reverse complement.
CGCACAGTCATTCTCTTGGACAATCGAGGCAGTGGCCGAACCCGGGCACCTGCTGGAACCTGCCTGCAACAGATGGCCAAAGACTGCCTGGCTCTGTTTGACCATCTCTCGATCAAGCAAGCCGATGTGGCGGGCCACTCAATGGGCGGCTTTGTTTCGTTAAATCTTGCTCGCATGGCGCCCGAACGTGTTCGCAAGCTGGTGCTTTGCAATAGCAGCATACGCACTGGTGCGCGCAATGACATGATGTTCACTGACTGGGCCGATGCATTAGAGGAATACGGAGCAACTGCCCGCTGGTATCGGACGTTCTTTTACTGGATCTTCACGCGCGGGTTTTTTAATGACCGGAACGTAGTTGAGCAATCGGTCAAACTCGCCATGAGCTACCCGTACGCCCCCGATCCCATGTCGTTTCGCAGTCAGGTGCTGGCTCTGCAAGGGTTTGATGCAACAGGTTGGCTTAACACGATCAAAACCCCTACTCTGGTGCTCACAGCCAGCGAAGACTTGATCTTTCCGCCAGGCGATGATGCATCAGGATTGGCTGCGATGCCTAATGCTCAAGTTGAAGTGGTGCCTGGACTGGCGCATAGTCTACCGATGCAAGCACCGAAGGTATTTAGTGATCGGGTGTCGAGTTTTTTAAACGGTTGACTGAATACAGATTACTTGCAATGCTTCTGCCGTTGGCTAGTTGCTGTCGGTCTCTGGTTTACTATTCCCAAAAATGAAAGCACTGACAAGCGCGATGACGGTAGTGCCACCGACCACACCGGCAATCCGGTCATGTCCTGCTAAAGCAAGCTTCAGCGAAGTGAACAAGGCGACAGATCCGATGGCCAAACCAGCCAACATTCCCAAAAGTCGCTCGACAAAAACAAATGTGTTCATTCGTCGGAGTTCAATTCGCCGGAACTCTGCCTCGCGCGTCGTCTCCTAAGCAACCCAAGGTATTGCTTCAGGGTAAAAGCAGTTAAGCCGCTCTAGGTGAGCCACAAGTAAAATCGGGGCTATCGAATGGCACTATTAAGGTGACGCAACCTCGTCACTACTGTCTAGTGCGACGTTTCTTGGATGGAGAAGTGGACACTGGAATTTTGTAAGCCACAGATGACAAAGCTGAACCGATCTTTGCGATGTCCATGCTCAAATTAGAAAAATCTTGATAGTGGCTAACGGACTCGGGCATACGGTAGGATGGAGCCGTGCCAAAGACTCCAAGCACAGATCCTATCCCGCGCAAGAAATTTTTTATGTGGCTCATGTTGCTTCTTGGTTAATAGAAACAACATTATAGATTTGACACCTATCTTGATGTTGCCATGATGACTTTTTTACCAACCACCCCCCCCCGTCCGTGCTTTACCTCATCCATCACGCGCCACCCATCAGAAAGCATTCATAGGACTCGCTCAAGCCTTCTACCAGCAATGGCAATCACGCCATTGAGCACAAAGAAAACAACCCCCACAAACACGTAGGCTTCTAGCGCCTGTGCTTGCCAATTGACATCAGAAAACGCCATCTTGGCGGTAGACAGCATATCGTGCAGCCCCACCAACACAATCAATGAAGTGTCTTTAAAGCCGCCGATGGCGGTGTTGGTCAATGCTGGCGTGGCTGACTTGATCGCTTGCGGTAGGATCACCAGGCGCAAGGTTTTCCAATGAGTCAGCCCGATGGATGCGCTTGCCTCCCACTGCCCCCGTGCGATGGATTGCAAGCCCGAACGCAGGTCTTCGGCTACATACGCCCCGTGAAAAAACACCAGCACAATCAAGGCTGCATAAATAGCTGAGAGCTTAAAGCCACCAAGCAGTAGCGGCAGTACAAACACCCCAAAAAACAGCACCGCCACCATCGGGATGCCACGCAAGGTTTCAATGAACACCTTGCAAGGCCAATGCAGCCATGGGTTGTGCGCATGCCGCCCAAGTGCCAGAGCCAAGCCCACTGGCAAAGCAGCTGCCAGACTGACGGTGCCAAGAAACAACAGCACCGGCAAGCCGTTCCATTGTGCAGTGGCAACCGCCCGCAGCTCGAAGTGCCCGCCGCCCATGAGAACCGCAAATAGCACCAGGCTAAATAACCAGCCGACGGCCTGCCAGCGCCAGGAGCACCACTGAAAGAGCGTGGCTGAACTCATCACAATCAAGCTGACACTGACCATCAATGGGCGCCAGCGTTCATCGTAGGGAAATGTGCCGAATAGAATCAGTGGCATTTTCTCCGTCAAAAACGGCCAGCACGCACCATCTGCTTGTTTACAAAGGGCTGCATCCTGCCAGGGAGCCACGGCATCCAGTAACGCCCAAACGGTGACCTTACCAGCCAGCCAGATAGCCAATATCAGCACAATCAAATTAATCACTCGCGCTGCACGCGTATGGCCCAATCCACGATGCCACAAAGCGCGTAGACTTGGATGAGGCGGTTTGGCTACGATCTTTGTCATGCCATGCCGCGCCGCAATCGATCGTTTAGTGTGTTCAGTGCCAACGACAGCAACAAGCCGATGCTTAAGTACACCAACATCACCACCGTCATGACTTCAATGGGCTTGAAAGCCTGATTGATCGTGGTGCTAGCCACTGCCATCAAGTCAGCAAAACCCACCGCCAAGCCTATCGAGGTGTTCTTAAGCAAATTGATAAACTGACTGATCAGAGACGGAATCACCTGCCGATAGACTTGAGGCAAGATCACAAGCTTGAGTTTTAGCCGGGTTCCCAAGCCTAAAGCCGCGGCTGCCTCCCATTGCCCCTTGCCGATCGACCGCAAGCCGCCTCGCACAATCTCGCCGATCTGCGCGCCGTGATAGAGAGCCAAAGCCAGCCACAGCACCACAAACTGGGTCGGAATAATCATCCCGCCGCTCACCCCAAAGCGTCCCATCACCGGGATGTCTAGGCTAAGCGTTGCCCAATCAATCGCCGGGAAGCTTAAACCTCGGTTGCTTAGAAAAACTCCTGGCAGCGGGTTGAAAGGCTCCCTGGGCAGCGGCATGTTCTGGATGAACAAAATGTAGATCGCCAGGAGAATCAGAAGCTTGGGTAGGTTGCGCATCAACCCGATAAATCCATTGAGTACAGCCCGCCCGAAGGCATTGCCAATAACGGTACCCACCCCTACAAATACGCCCGCGACCAACGCCCCGACACCTGCTAGTGTTGCCATCAGCAAGGTATTGATTAAGCCGACGGCAAAAGCTCGAGCAAAGGAATCTGTGGCAGCAAACGCCAGCGGCGCGTGACTGATATCAAAGCCCGCTGGCTGAAAGAAAAACCCAAAATCAATGGCAGGCAGTGCCACGAATCGCTTGCTTTACAGAGAGGCAATGAGGCCAAGAACATAGCGCTCTTGCCCCACCGTTTCGACGGTCCCCGGGCGATGCTCACGCACAAATGCAAGCGCCTCCTCGGGTGTCATGCCGCGTTCAATCAGGATACGAGCAGCTACCGTGCCAGAGCGACCATAACCACTCCAGCAATGCAACACCAACACTTGCCCGTTATTTAAAAGCCCATGGATGGCCCCATGATGAGCTCGCCACCATTGCTCGAACTCATCATCAGGCTCGCCCATGTCCTCGATTGGTGCATGCCACCACTGCATGCCTTGCGACTTACAGATCGAGGGCAACTCGGACAATTTCAACGCAAGTAACTCCTCCTGAGTCGTTAGCGACAAAACCGCTGTTGCGCCCTGTGCAAAGTACTGACTGACGACGTCAGCCACAGCCTGACCCGGCAAGCTTGCCGGGTTGGAAGAGACGATCAGCCCGCCGCCGCCATTGATTGGCAGCAGGGTGAAACTGCCAGTGTCGTTGTCCGCTGTCATTAGCGAATCGGGTAGGCGTAGAGCAGCCCACCATCAATGGCCAAGCGATTGGGGCTTGTCGCACGATCCATGGCCAATGCTGAGCCTTTGCCAAGATGGCGCTCAAACACCTCACCATAGTTACCCAGGTTCTTGATAACCACATAGCTCCAATTTGGGCTGATACCCAGCTTCTTGGCCACATCACCGGCGGCTTCGTTTTGTGAGAGAAGACGCTTGACTTTGGGAGGTGCGCTATCGAGTTGACTCATCACCTGGTCTATGTTCTGGGAAGTAATACCGAGTTCCTCAGCGTTAAGCATGGCTTGCACCCCCCAAAAAATTGCCTCTTGCAGCTCCTTGTCGGGGCGAGCGACCAAGGTCAGCGGTTCATTGGAGATAACCTCTGGCAAGATGACATAATCGTCCGGATTCGGTGCCAACTGACGGTCAGACGCTAGCGCACTCAGGTCCGTTGACAGGGCATCGCACTTGCCCGAGAAAAATGCCTGCAGACGGGCTGATTTGTCTGCAATATTTTGTACGGTGTACTGCACATTCAAGCGGCCAAAGTAGTCAGCCAAACTCTGCAGAGTTGTCGTGCCATCTTCTGCACAAATAGTTGCCCCCGCAAGTTCACGGGCACTGTTCACATTCAACGACTTGGGCACCATGAAGCCTTGGCCATCATAGAAAGTGGTGACCACAAATCCCAAGTTGGGCTCAGCCGCGCGAGTGGCCGTTTGCGTAATCGAACGCGATGCCATGTCAGCATCACCGGCAATCATGGTCTTTAAGCTGTCAGAAAACCCAACACCGCGGATCTCTACTTTGTTCACGTCACCAAAGATCACACCAGCGGCCATGCGACAAAAGTCCGTGTTAAAGCCCTGAAACACACCTTGGCTGTCAGGCACAGAGAACCCGGGGGAGTTCGGGTTGACGATGCACACGATTTTGTCATTTTGTTTGATGCGATCGAGTTGTTCGCCAGCTTGGCTGACAGTCGGAGCCAATGTTCCGAGCGTTGCACAAACTAGGGCCACAGTAAAAACTTTAGACATGATTGCCTCTAAGGTTGGAAAACACATGCGACATTAATGCCAACGAATGGCAATTTTGTGACACCCCAGTGTTGTAGCAAATTCAACGACAAAAGTTGCAAGCTCACTCACATGAATACAGTAACAAATGATGTGTAGCCAGTGATCAGCAGCCAATGAGCATTGAGCTTACTCAAACACACACGCGGCTTATCGACTTTAGTCCCTTCGGTGACGCCAGCGTTGTGTTTTGCCCTCTAGCATATACGTTGCCACCCAGTGAAGTGCTTTGACAGTGGCCGATGTCATGACGATCACGACTGACATCGCCGCCGCCGACGCAGTGAAACCCGCCTCGTCCATGTGGATGATAGAAACCGAGGCAACTCGCGTTTGCGATGAATACAGGAATATCACTGCCGATACAGTGGTCATCGCATTGACGAACAAATACATCGACACATCGAGAATTGCCGGCAAGCAAATCGGCGTTGTCACCCTGCCGAAGGTCCGAACCAGCGAGACTTTTAGTGAAGCTGATACGGCCTCAAACTCTCGGTCCATTTGCTTTAATGCGGTGGTCGCTGTGATGTGCCCCACCGTATAAAAGTGGGTGATCGAGTTGATCACCATAATCGCTAGCGTGGCATATAAGAAACCAAAGGGGTTACCTGGTGCATTAAAGAAGAAAATGTAGGCCAAACCCAGAACCAGGCCTGGGACTGCCATTGGCAACATTGCCATGAATTGCGCGATACCTCTGGCTAAACCGAAACCGCGGGTTTTTTCTGTGAGATATGCGCCGATGAATACGAGTACAGTACCAAATACGGCCGTTAACGTGGCCAGCTCAAGCGAATTCCAGTAAGAGCGCCAACCGTCTGTGTCAAAGTTGGAGAAATCATAGTTTGCTAGCGTCAGGCTCAGATTGTAAGGCCAGCGCGTGATGAACGAGGCCCAAACCGAGACACCAAGTATCGACAAAATCAAAAGTGCTGTCAGTCCGGAAATCAACAAAAACCCCCAGTCCCGGCCGCGCTGCGGCGATGCAACCAGTGGCACAACTTTTGATGACAACAGAGCCACTTGCCTGCCTTGTACCCAACGATCGACCGCAAACGCCACCATGGCGGGCAACAACAGCACAAACCCGACAACTGCACCCATCTGAAAATTTTGCTGGCCGATCACCTGCTTGAAAATATCCGTGGCCAATACGTTAAAGCGACCACCGATGACCTTGGCAATCCCGAAGTCGGTAATCGACAAGGTGAATACCACAAACGCAGCACTGATAAGCCCATATTTAGTACCTGGCAACGTGACTGTCAGAAAGGTTCTGAAGGGACTTGCACCAAGCACCTTAGCCGCCTCGTAATGACGGGCGTCTGCAATCGACAGAGCAGCCACCAGAATCATCAGCGCATGAGGGAAACAATAAAAGACCTGCGAAACAATGATCCCGATCGGTCCATAGATGGACTCGCCCATCAAGGCCGCTTTGAAAAAACCCTGATTGCCAAAAAGATAAATCAGGGAAATGGCTGGCAACAACGAGGGTGCCAGAATCGGGATCATTGCGACTGCGTAAAAGAACCCCCGAACGGGCATACAGGTGCGACGCAACCCATATGCGTACAGATAAGCCCACGGAATCACAATCAGCGTTGTAACAATCGCTACAAAAAGGCTGTTCCACAGCGATTCAAATAATGCGGGTGTTGAGAAGTAAACGACATAGTTATGCAGTCCAATAAACTTGCCCGATGCATCCTGGAAACTTTTGATGAGCAACCACCCCAAGGGCAAGATGAGCGTTACCGCGAGCCAGCCAATCAACAACAACAACAGCAAACGCATGAGCCAATCATCACGATCGAGCCGCAACACTTGGCGTTTGCCTGTTGATCCGCTAAGAACTGATGCGGCCATCAAACATGCCCTTCGAATACCTGTATTCTTTCGCTCGGAATATGCACGGACAAAGAGCTCCCACAGGCCAGGCTGAGATTGCGAACTGTTTCCGTGCTCCAGTCAGCTACCAAAGGCAAGTCAGCCTCCGGCATGCCGAGCGAAACCCGGCAATACGAACCGAGAAACTCAATGCTCTGGACGTTGACCTGCAAGGTATTGGACTGCGCATCGTTTACCCTTAACTTGATATGTTCGGGACGAATCGCCAAGCTGACTGGCTTGCCCGGGGCAGCACCCAAAGGAAGGTCACATTCAAGTGCGAACTTTCCATTGGCCCAATCGACTTTGTTCTGCGCTGCCACTGTCGCGAGGATACGATTGGATGTCCCCACAAAATTCGCCACAAATGGCGTGGCGGGATTGGCATACACCTCTTGAGGTGTGCCCACTTGCTCGATTTGCCCCTCGTTCATCACCACAATCCGGTCGGCCATGGTCAAGGCCTCCTCTTGGTCATGCGTCACCATAATCGTGGTGATGCCAAGCCGGCTATGCAGCTTGCGAATCTCTGTGCGCAAATGTGCACGCACTCTCGCATCTAGTGCACTGAGTGGTTCATCGAGCAACAATAAGCCAGGCGACAAAGCCAGCGCCCTGGCCAGTGCCACCCGTTGTTGCATACCCCCCGACAGTTGCGCCGGATACTTGTTGTGAGAGTGAGTTAAGCCAACAAGTTCGAGCAACTCGCCCACCTTGCTGTCAATTTGTGCCCGCCTCATGCGCTGACTTTCGAGACCGTAGGCAACATTGTCACGTACGGTCAGGTTAGGAAATAACGCGTAGGACTGAAACACAATGCCAAAGTCGCGGTGAGAGGGTGGCAGTTCAGACACATCTTCACCGGCCTGAACTATCCGTCCCGATGTCTGCGTCTCCAACCCGGCGATGATTCGTAACAGCGTGGTTTTGCCGCAACCCGAAGGCCCCAGAAAACACACAAACTCGTCTTTGGGAAGGCTGAGCGAAACGTTTCGCAGAGCCCAAAAATCACCGTAGGACTTGCTCACATTTGAGATCTGCAGGTAGGGTTGATGCCCTGATACCATTGAATGCTCCGATAGCAATAAGCTACTGACGGATCTGCGCCCATCAGTAGCTCCTCAGTGATACAAGCGGGTTTTATCGAGGCGCAGACTTGCTGTCGTAGCGCTTAGTCCACTCAGCCAGAATACGTGCGCGTTCGGCACCCATTTTTTCCAGGTCGATGTCGACCATTGCTGCGTCAGCACTCGGTGGATAATTGGGTGGCGCCGGATTCAGGCCCGGATAGCCGACAATTGCGAAATATTGACCATACATCTCATAGGCCGGCTTGCTCACTGCAAAATCAGCGAGCTTTTTAGCGGCCTCTAGATGCTTGGTACCTTTGACAATCGCTGTTGCTTCCATGTCCCAGGGGGCACCTTCCTTGGGCAGAATGATGTCGATAGGCGCGCCAGCGGTTTTTTCGCGTGCACCACGCATGTCAAAGCCAATGCCGATGACCCGCTCACCCTTGCCAGCCTGCACGCAAGGAGCCGAACCGGAATGGGTATAGACCGCCACATTATCGTGCAGCTTGTCCATAAACTCCCAGCCAGCTTCTTCACCCATGAGTTGCAGCCAGGCATATACCGTTTGATAGCCAGTGCCCGAAGAGGCCGGGTTCGGCATCACGATCGAGTCCTTGTACACCGGATTAGCCAAGTCGGCCCAGGAAACAGGCTTGGGCATCTTTTGCTTTTCGCCTTCAATTGTGTTGTAGCAAACAACCGCTAACCAGGCATCCATGCCAGTCCAAGTGGCAGGATTTTTGCTGCTCTTGAACTTGGGCTTAACCTCTTCGATGCCTTTGGGCGAGTACGGCTCAAGCATCCCCATCGAATCAAACAACGCAATGCTCGAGGCACCTAGGCCCCAGATGACGTCAGCTCTCGGATTGTCTTTTTCAGCTAGCAAACGGGCGGTAATCACACCTGTGGAATCGCGCACCCAGGCAATCTCGATGTCAGGATTAGCAGCCTCAAAAGCCTTTTTATAAGGACCTAACTGGTCATTCTCGAGTGCAGAGTAAACATTAAGCGTGGTTTTTTGTGCATGCGCGGGTAGTGTCACCAAGGCGCTAGCCGCAGTAGCCGCAATCGCCAGGCTAGCCAAGATTGGCTGAAGGCACTTCTTCAAAGGCTTGATCAGCATTTGTGATTTCCTTTCGTTTCGTACGGGTTGAGGAACTGAACAACGAGTCCGAACTGTAGGAAGCCTGTGTTACGGCAACATGAATTTTTCGCGACAGAAACATGACATGTCGCAAAGAACTAGCTCGAGTGCAAGACGGTATCGACAAGCTCACGGGCAAAAGCAAATGCAGTCGAGGCTCCGGTGCCACCGGTAACTATCCCAATCGCTGCACCAGGTATCGGGCTTACACAATGCACGACATCATCGGCACTAGCGTAGGTACCAACCCATCGCTCAGTGATTTTGCTGCCCGAACAATTGATCACACGCTCAAACTCTTGGAGGATGAGTTCATCTCTAGCCTGACTTGCAAATGGATCTTCAGCATCGTCATACACATGACTGTCCCCTACAACCAATGACCCATCTGCTGACTGAACCACAATCAAATGTACGCCCTGTTTGAGGTGATCCGGCTGTTCAACTTGCAGACGGCGCAGCAGCGCTTGTGCCTGTGGCAATCCCGAATAACCTTCATAACGCACAAGACTCAAGTCAGACATGATTGCGCCTGGCAGCTTGATCGGCATCGCTGGCACGAGTCTGAGCATTTGCAGTGTGCTCATCCGAATCCCGGCTTGCTGTTGTAGGTTCGGAAACAAACTGTAGAGATCATGGCCCGGACAGGCGATGCAGTAGCTTGTCCTTACCTTGCCATTGGCTGTTACAACGTGTGGCAAATCGATCGAGGTGACAGCTGTTTTCCAGTAGAAATCCACACCACAGGCACTTTCGAGCCAGTGGGCCAACTGCCCGATCGCTTCTCTTGACTCCACACGGCATTCCAACGGGCTAAAAAGCACGGCTTGCATATTTTTAACAAACGGAAGCAGCTCACGCTGCTCTTTGGCAGAGAGCCATCGACACTGCTCAGCCATCTCGGTTTGCAGGAAAGCTTCAAGCACCACCTTGGCTTCTTGGCGCTGTGCAGCAAGATACAGGCCACGATGCAAGACCGGTATACCGGCGTTGCCCGCGACCTCGAGCCACACATCACGGCTCTCACGCGCTCGCCGCCAATGATCACCAGGACGTTGTCCGGTCACTGTGACAAATCCAAAGTTCCGAATTGATGCGCCAACGCATTTGGCATTGCGCTCAAGCACTGCGACCTTCAAACCCCGCTTAAACGCCTGATAAGCGCAGGCCAAGCCAACAATGCCGGCCCCCACCACAACCAGGTCATACGCTTTCGGCGTTAGGATCGTCATTCTTAATGGCCTTTATGAAGAGGTTGGTCCTGGCCCATCCTAGCCCCTAGGGCCGGGCACCAGCCACGAGTTGAGCATCGATTTCATCAAGAATCGGAATGAGATCAGCCACTGTATCGATCACGTAGTGGGCACCCGCTTCTTTAAGCTCCTTGCGTGCGGGCGCGCGCAGCGCCTCTTTCTGACTATCGGCCAGTTGCTCAAACTGCTGCTCGGTGATACCACAAAGGCTGCCAGACAGGGTAACGCCGATTGTCCACATGCCAGCCCGACATCCCTCCGCAATACCAGGCACTGTGTCATCGATTTTGATGCAGCGCCACACTGCTCTAGCACCTAGCTCGATTGCACACTCAAGTGCCATCCAGGGACCAGGGCGGCCACCGGCCCCGACGTCCCCAGAGCAAACCAGACAGTCTGGCTCATAACCTTGACCGGCGGCGGCCATTGCCAGTGGTTGCATCACTTCGCGTGGGTAGCCGGTTGTTGAACCGATTTTGTACCCCCTTTGGCGACATTCGGTAAGTACCGGCAAGAATCCGGGTATTAGGTCAGCATGCTCAACTACTCGTTCCTTCTGCAAGGGGATGAAGGTTTCATATATATGATCAATGTCTGAAGCTGCCATCGGGCGGCCAAACTTAGTTTGCCAGCGTGATCCGATTTCGTCATCCTTACCCAAGGCCTCAATATGCTCCCACTTGCCAAGACCCATGGGCTTTCTCGCTTCGTCAAGCGAGATCTCAAAATCAAACGCTTCCTTAAATGCATCCACGAAAATCTGTGTCGGCGCAAAACACCCGAAATCAACGACAGTGCCTGCCCAGTCAAAAATCAGCGCGTCGATCTGTTTATCCACATCAAAACCTTGTCAATTTATATGAATACTTGCAAACGTTAATGACGCCATGTTTCAATCTGTTGACAAAATATGGAGTTGTAACCATTAGAGCTTTGGGCAACCCATAAGGACGATAGATTATTGTGTAGTGGGATGTTGAGTAAAAGAGTGAACCTGTGGACATTCACGGAACCAGCGCATTACCGCAAATCGCCGTCTATTTCGACGGTGGGTGCCCCATGTGCACCAAAGAAATCGCCTACTACCAGCGCTTGGACACTGCACACCGTGTGCAATGGGTCGACGTCGCTGGCCCAAACCCGAGCTGCCCGATTGGCTACGACCAACAAACACTGCTGGCAAGGTTTCATGTCAAGGATCTGAAAGCTGACCAAATCTATGATGGGGCTGCCGGGTTTGCCAAGCTGTGGAGCGCCATGCCGACACCCTGGAAGCAACTCGGTGCGGTGGCATCTTTGCCACCGGTTACATGGTTGCTGGAATTGGGCTATCGATTAACACTCAAGATTCGGCCAATGCTGACAAAACACTTTTTAAAGCGGGCTTAGCAGGTCACCGAATCACGACAAATCAAACTATTTCTTCTGAGTCGTAAACCAAGCCGGCAAAGTCAAATCCCAGTAGATTGCAGCCGTGCGTAATGCGAAAGCAACCAGTGTTCCAACAAGCAAGGCTTCTGATTTGAGCGCTGGGTAGAAATGCAAAATCGCTGCCATCAAGACACAGCCAATAGCCACGGGCACAGCATAGACCTCGTTGCTCATGAGCAATGTCTTACGCCCTGTCAGAACATCCCGGATCAGACCACCACCGATAGCACTGATAACCCCAATAATGAGCACACCTAGCGGCCAGGCAAAACCAAGTTCGTAGGCTTTCATAGCACCTGCCAACCCAAACATGGCTGCCCCGATGCCATCGATATACAGAAAAGCCTTGTAAATCTGCGGATGGGACAAATAATTCATCGTGAAAAATGTCACGATGCTAGCCGCAACCGCCACTCGAATCAGCAGCAAGTCTTGCGACCAAAACACTGGCACGTCCATGATCACGTCACGCACAGTGCCGCCACCCACAGAGGCGATGACGCCCAACACCACCGCAGAAAACAAATCAACCCGCTTTTCTGCCACGGCCATCACGCCAGTCACTGCATAAGCCACCGTGGCCATGATCGCCAATACCTGCGTCACTAGATCAATAGACATCTCGGTTACCCTATGTGTTATCGCACAAGCATGCGTTTATTTGAGTTTTCAGGGCAGCCGGTCATGCACTACCAGTTCACCAGCTAAGCAACATCATAAAAAGTATGCTTGCGGATGATAACTGCCATTTAGTTGCCTGCACTAAAAAGATTGATCTGCCGCTGAATGACTTCAAACTTAAGGCAAGTTCATAGACGCCAGACCTAGGATGCGGATCAAGAATGCCTGAGGAACGCACGAGGAGCTAGAGGCGGTTGGCGAGAGTTTCCGTCATATAAATTCAGTTCAATGGCGCAATGAAGATAAGCCCACTTTGGTCTGTATTCGTGACATCGAGGTTTGCTAGCAGAGCCTAACTAATCCCGAGAAAACGCACGCCCCTCAAAATCCACCGTCACCAGATTGCCATCCATCTGGCCCATGCCTGGGGAATTCATCGGCATGCCTGGCGCAGACACACCTTTGACTGACGGGTCGAGCAGCATCTTGCGCACGGCCGCCGCTGGTACATGACCTTCAATGACTTGGCCCGTTTCTTGCACCACCGCGGTGTGGCAAGAGGCCAGTTTCGGTGGCACGCCATATTGCTGTTTGTAGTGTGCAACGTTCGGTGTCTTAATTGACTCGACCGCAAACCCTTCTTGCTGCATGTACTTGACCCACTCGACACAGCAACCGCAATTTGGATCTGAATAGACCTTGATCTGAACTGGCTGGCTGGCCAGGGCATGACCAGATACCAGAACACCAACGCTTAACGCCAGACCCACAAGCGCTGCTTTTGTTGATGCACCAAGCTGCTTGATGGTTGGTAGGCTCATATTGACTCGGCTCATGATCATTGTCTCCAGCGTGTTCTATGCGACCATTTTATGACCTAACACAAGCAATCGAGTTCAATCACCTTCTGCCGACAATCTCAAGGCCGTTGCGTATCTGTCCCTGCTCGGCCAGCACTGATCGTAAAACCACTGGCACCTCAAACAAGGCGCGGTTGGTGAGTTGTGTGACGTTGCTGCGAAAGTGCTCGAGATTGCCAAGCAACTCATCGACGGCCTGATCGATGTTGGCAAACGACGGCAGCACACATCCCAGGCCATGCGTTTGTACCCAGTCAGTATTCCAGCGCTCTTGTGGCATGGTCCAGGCATTGCGCGTAACAATCACTGGCAAACCACAGTGAAGTGCCTCGCTCACTGATCCGGGTCCTGGCTTGCCAATGAAATAGTCTGCGATACGCATGTAGCGAGCTATGTCTGGCGTAAAGCCCAGGGCATGATGCCTGGTTTGCGTTGACAACTTAGCCAGCGATTTTTGCAGTGATTCATTGCGTCCGCACGCGAGGATCAGCGGCCTGTCAGCGAGCTGAGCCGCGATCCGTTTCATGGCAACCGATCCGTGGCCACCGAACATGACAAGACCAACCTTGTCCTCAGGCCCAAACCCCAGTTCGGCTCGCACTGTTGCACGGTCTTGCTCGGCATCTTTGTAAAAACGTGGCGAGAGCAACATGCCAGATACTTGGTGAATCTGGCTGTAACTGATGCCTTGTGATAGCGCCTGTTGAACCGCATGCGTCGTGCCACAAACCAAATGCTCGGTGTAGCCAGGCTCTACCCAAAAGTGTGGCGGGTAGTCAGCCATGTCAGTCATGACTGTGACGTATGGGACTTGTGGCAAGGCTTGCTTGATGCTCTGGCCAATCGCCCGGTTAAAGTTGGGCACCAATGACACCACGAGATCGGGTTCGGTCATGCGCCAATAGGCCTCTAGCCTGGTAACGAGTTGGGTGTGAGCCATGCGTATCATGGCTTGCAACAACCTCAGTTCTTGTGCGAGCCCGAGCGTAAATCCGGTTGATAGCCGCTTGTTGTAGTACGTTTCAGGTGCGAAGCCAGTCATGCGCTTAAAGCGTTGTTGCGGATCGAGAACCGCAAATAGATCCACTAATGAAACAGCCCATCCCGGGCACTGACGAGCCAGTTCTGACTGCAGTGCAGTTGCTGCTGCCCGATGGCCACCGCCAGCGTTGAAATAGATGAGCGCAACGCGGGTAGGGTTAGCACGATGCTCATCAACGCTTTGATCCTCAAACGCCATGCCAAGCTGTTTGTGCATACGGGTTTTAAAACAACTACAGTCATTGGATTCACACAATTGAATGAGGTTAGCCTTGGTGTGTGACAGCGCGATGAATGCGTTCAAACTAATCAACGAGACCGTTGGAAAGACCGTAAGATCAATTGACGTGGTGCATTAACTTGCGCTAGGTGGGCTGACGGCTACGATCCCCAAAACGCTTGACCAACAAGATCCCGGCAATCAGCAGCGCAAATAGAGCCGCTAGGTTCTCTCCAAACAATCGCGCACATCCTGCAAACAATGCGTCATAATCCGGGTGCGCTGAACACACCAACCACCTGCAGGCCAGCCTATGAAAGATGAACAGTTGCTATCGCTCACGGAATCGCTGTTGCACGAAGCTGTACTTGGCTTGGGTGTTCTGGTTTTGGTGGTGCTGTTCAGTGGCAGCGCAGTCATACGGATTGCACAGCGTTTTTCTTCGTTTTACAAGAAGAGCGCCAGCCATTCGGAATTCGCCCTGCATGCCAGGTTCATATGGGCGATCCTTCAAATATGCATTGTCCAGATGCTAGCAATCGGGGTGTGGACGTTGGCTGTGTATTTGCCTGGCCTAGTGCCCACTGCACTCCAAGCCTTTCTGTTTGTTGGCAGCTGCTACACGACACTGGGAATTTTTTCTGACATCTTGCCCACTGGCTGGAAGGCGCTAGCGTTTTACATCGCATTTTCAGGGCTGTTTTCATTTGCGCTGACCACGTCTGTGCTGATCTCAATGATCACCTTGATGGTCAAGCCGGATAAGTGACCGAGCACAGGCTTAAAAACGCGCTCGATAACGTCCTAAGTGCCATAGAAATCCGAGAGCCTTGGTGTATAGTGCGTCAGCTTTCGGTGAAATATCACTTAGGATAGCTTGGTTTTGTTAACCGCATATTCCCTCAAGCGTGCTTTCTCAGCCTAAATAAAGACTCCAACGCCATGCAAACGAAAGCAAGCCTTTTGTGTTTGTTACTAGCCATGGTTGCAACAGGGTGTGGGTATCACGGTCAAACACCGAGAGCACAGGCACCTGAATCCTTCTCAGTCGACACCACCGCCAACCCAGTGAAAAACCTGCCAGATCATCCCTGGTGGCAAGAAATGGGCAGCCGTGAACTCGATCGACTTGTCCTAGAGGCTCTGGAGAATAACCAGCAAATTTCAATTGCCGCCAAGAATATTGAAGTCGCGCAAAGCGTGCTCGAAACGGTGCGATTGGGCTGGCTACCTAGTGTCAACCTGATGGCTGGACGCTTTAATAGCGACGGCGTCGTGCTTCTGCAAAACCTCCCCGTGCCCCTCGCTGGCTCAGGCAACATATTTGCCTTTTTACCGACCTGGGTTGCCAACATTATTCAACTACCCAACCAGACTAAGTCGGCCGAAAAGAAAGTCGATGCCACAGCCGCCGATTACCTCACGCTGCGCACCACCATCGCAGCGCAAGTTGTGACCTCTTACGCATTGCTGCTTGCATCAATTGAACAAGAGCGCCTGCTGGTCGCTCTGCAAGAAAATCTGCGAACACAATTCAGTACCACCGAGTCCATGCGCGCGCGTGGTCTGCAAAACCAAATCGCTGTGATCGAGCAAGATTCTGATTTGCAACAACTGCTAGGCCAGTTAGCCCTGAACCGTTCAAATCAGATCGCGGCCAAAAATGCGCTTCTAACGCTGCTTGGCAGGCCACTGGCGAGCTTTACGCCGCAGAATAAATTCGCTGACCTGAACCTTGATGTGATCACGCCAGGCAACACGCCAACATCGGTACTGGCCACCCGACCCGATGTGGTCGCAGCCCGCGCAAAAATCGATGCGGCTGACTACGGAATCTCGGCAACGGCGAGCTTGTTTGCTCCCGATCTCATGTTGTCAGCTGCCAGTGTGCGTGCCACAGGCAACGCAGCCGGCGAGCGTTTCTCGGCCCAAGAGACCGTCGAAATTGGATTGCTGTCGGTCGCACTCGACCCCCAATTCATTGGCAAGATCTCGACGGCTAACAAACAATATGACGCAGCGGTGCTGAATTACTTAAAAGTGGTCGACCAAGCCATCAAAGAAGCTGACAATGCGCTAGCCGATTTCGAAGCTAGGCGAACTGCCTTGACCAAAGCCGAAAAAGCGTTGGCCAATCAGAAAACAAACCTCGCAACCTATCGAGCCATGGTGCACAACGGCTTGCTGGCTCAAACGCAATATCTACAAAATCTGACTGAACTTGACCTCGCCACAATCGCAATCATTCAAAGCAAACTGCAAGCCGTAAACTCGCTTGCCACGCTCTATCAAAGCATGGGAGCAGGCGCAACTTTTGGTCAAGACCAATACAGACTTGCCGATCAATCCATTGGTGATAGCAATCGTGACGACACAAAAAATTGACGTGAAGAAATCACTCATGCAAAAGCCCAAGTTCACCACTGTCATGTTCTTGCTCGGTGGCCTTGTTGTTCTGGGCTATTACCTGCTTGGCGCCCTGAGATTCACCGACGATGCATTCGTGGTGCAAGTCTCAACCCCGGTTGCACCGCGCGTGGCTGGCGTGGTCACTGAAGTACATGTGAGCAACGGACAGCACGTGAAGGCCGGGGACGTGCTTGTCAGCCTTGACCCCACCGGCTATGAGCAGCGACTAGAGATAGTGACTGCTCAATACCAAGAAGCGCTTGTCGCCCTCGATCAAGCTGCCAAACAGGTCACTGTGGCCGAGCATGACCTCGCTGCTGCAGCAGCCACCCTTGACACACTTAAGTTGCAGTTCAAAGCCAAAGATCACCCTAGCGTGCGGCCAGGCGTTTCCCAAATTGACATGACGCAGTTAAAAAACCAAATCAAGGCACAGGCCAACGAGGTCGACTCCCTCAAAGTGCAGATCGAAATCGACAAGCTCAATGTGCTCGCCCGAGAAAAACAGGCCATGGCACTGCGAGCCTCCATGCAAGAAGCTCAGACGGCACTGAGTTACACCCAAGTAACGGCGGCAACGGATGGCGTCATTGAAAACGTGTTTCTTGGCGTAGGTACCCAGGTTTCGCCATCAGCTGGTATGTTTACGCTAGTCAATAATGGCACAACGTTCGTTCAGGCCAACTACGAGGAAACTGAACTCGTTGGTGTCAAGGCAGGTGATAAAGCAACAATTTACCCGAGGCTTTACCTTGGCAAAAAAAGTTTTCAGGGGGAGGTGGTTGCCAATCCGTTTGGCGTTTCACGTCAGATGAGTGATCCCTTTTCTGGGTCACCCGTCGTGGCCACCGAAAACAAATGGTTGCTGTTACCCCAGCGTCTACCAGTGATCATCAAGATCATCGAAACGGATGAGAAATACCCGCTTGTCAACGGCATGAGCACCTATGTCCGTCTTCAGAATTAGCTATCCCTTTCTCGATCAATTCGACCCATTCTGGGTCTGTCGTGCACTCGCGCTTAAAGCCGGCACAGCAACGATTTTGCTATTCCTGTGCAATGCGTTCCTAAAATCGCCACAAGTGCCTGTGGTCTACATGCTAACCACACTGATCGCCACAATCGCCACGGAGCTCATTCCAGCAGACACCCGTTGGAGAAAATTTGGCATTTTTTGGACAATTATGGTTTTGCTGTCTACGGCAGGCACCATGTTTGGCTTGCTGTCGTATTTCAAGTTGGCGTTATTTCTTTTTGTCGTGGTCTTTTCCTATGGCTTGCTGCATTTCATGGTCAAGAGCGCGGCAAGTGCTTCGCTGCCCATCCTGATGATCGTCTGGGGTGTGTTGCAGCTCGCTGGCGGGGCGGCAACCGATCTCACATCGGTAGCAAACCATTTGCTCTACTTTTACGAGTTTGGGCTCATGGGTCTCATCACGGTATTACTCTTCCCGGATTTCAGCCCAAACATCGCCAAAAGTGCGTTTATTCGCATCCTCGAATCAAATGCACGCAATATCGGCAACCCGACATACAAAAACAGTGACCCAGGTGTGTTGGGAGCCCTTTATATGATTCGCTCCAAGGTGCCCGTGCTGCCGAAATCCTACACGACACTGTACGAATCAATTGTTCAGTTTCAAGCGGAATTCATGCGACCGCATGGTTTGACTGCACAAGAGCAAAACCAGGCAAGAGCTCTGATTGCCGAATTGGCACAGGCGGTCAGCACAAACACCCGATTTGTTGATCGCGGCACACAGCTTCGCCAAGCCATGACGAACAACCCAGTAGCCTTTGGCGGACTCAAAGGTCTGATAGACAAGTACGATCAATGCCTAGCGTAGCCATTCGCACTCGCATTAATCAGATCACCATCATGATTGGTGTGTCGTTTTTATTTTATGAAATCACCAACTGGGAAGAAGGCATTTGGCTGTTATACGCAACCATCGTCGCATCTGGACCCATTAGTACATTTCTCGGTTACGAGAAAGCAAGGGATAGATTTATGGGCACGCTAGTCGGTGTCTTTGTGGCGTACTTGCTTGAGAGTTTTCTGCATTACGTACCCGCGTTGCTGCCGGTCGTGGCCGTTGCTATTTCAGTGCTGGTGGGATTCATGGCCACGAGGCCCTACAAGTACTTCATCATCATGATTACAGTGTGCACTTGTATGGGTTTCACCTATATGAACATCCCGTACACGTCATTTGAGCCGGAACTTTTCGTGGTTGACCGAACGATTGGAACCTTCACTGGCGTGATGATTTTTTTGCTGCTACAACATTTTCTGTTCGGCAAGGGGAACGCAAAGCTTGAAATACTTGAGACAAGCCACGGCTCGCTGGTCAAACTGCAGACAACGCTGCGTCAATATCAGGCTGACCCGACAGTGATGACCGCCTATCAGTGCGCGACTGACATCTTCGCGAATACCAAAGACATCAACAGTTACATCCGAACGGCTCATCTCGTATTTGGAGACCAGGACAACGCCGAGCTGCGGTATGCAAGACAAGTGATATTGCTCAATAACCGGGCACTGAAAATACTCGTCGATGAGCCAGCTGTGTCAGCGGAAAAAGTCGCAAAACTGTTGCACATCGTTGACCTCAAGCTCGAGCGTCAATGATCGATTGCCGTGACAAAATACGGATTGCCTACCAAAGGTCTGAATCAAACACAGCAAACACTGCCTCTACACTGCAACGACATCTGGTGCAGCTTGATATCTGAGCGTAGTATGGCGATGGCAGGATGACAGGATTGGAATACGACGTGAGGAAACTGTCCTTTGTCAGTGCCGCATGGCTGTTGTCCACATGGTGGTGGCGGCGAACGATCTCGCCAACCCCAATTTCATCATCTTTGAGATTAATCTGTAATTTCGTTAACAATCCCCTCTGGAGAATATATGTTTAGCCACGTCATGATCGGTGCAAACGATTTGGAGGCGTCGAGAAAGTTTTACGATGCCGCCTTAGGTGCCCTGGGCATCAAGCCTGGTGTGTTGAATCGCGACACCCGATATTTCTACAGAACACCCTCTGGCGTGTTTTCTTTTACGTTGCCACTAGACGGGAAGGCGGCTACCCCAGCAAATGGCGGCACGATCGGGTTTGCAGCAAAGTCTGCGGCAGAGGTCGACGCATTTCACGCCGCAGGTGTAGCCAACGGTGGGGTCAGTTGTGAAGACCCGCCGGGCTATCGCGAAGGCCCTGCCGGCAAGATGTACCTTGCGTATTTGCGCGATCCGGTCGGCAACAAGATCTGCGCCATCTATAGAGAGGCCAAATAGGGCTTTTGAGGTGCAGCAGCGCCCTCTTGCTGCACCTCAGTAGGCTATCAGCACGGGACAAAGGCACCCCACCCGATGGCATTGAATGTTGCTCGTGCCTGAGTGAACTCAGACATCTCGTCGGAATTTGTCGTCATGGGTCGCAGCAAACAGGTTGGATGGGCAAGCGTAGCGCTCTACAGTGCAGACATCTTGAAACGCCGCACGACCGGGAGCCTCGCATGAAAATCCTTACACCTGCCAACCTTGTCTCAGACTCAATCGACCATATCAAAACCAGCCGGATGGGTTACTTCCACCACTTGCTGCATGCCACAAAGTTTGGCTTGCTGATGATCTACCTAGGCCTAACATCGCTGGTTCACGCGCTAGTGCCAGCATGGTTCGAGGGAGATGCGCCGCTTGGGATCGCCAACATCTTCTACCGCACGGTTTACCACCATCCCAACCCCATGTTTCAAAAACATATTCGGGCAGAAAAACTCGCAGCTGAGCAGCGGTCTCAAGAAACATAAGTTGCTGATATTGCGTCAGGCACCGTGAATCGGCTATTGCTTATACATTGGCGAACACATCGTCTACGAACAGCAGGCACGGGCGCACTTGTCACTGGGTTTCCGGGCTTTGCAGTAACAGTACTTTCTGTACCGTGCGCCGGCATCCCGGGCCAGTAGAACCTCGTTTGCAAGTTGACTTAACGCCATCGCTGCGAGGTTGCCCGCTGCGCCCTTGATTGTGTGGGCCAGCCATTCGACATGCCAATTACATAATTCTTGTCACTGCACTGTGGACTTGGTCTCTAGCGCACGCTGCAAAGCCGAGTAAAGCTGCTTGGGTTCCACGGGCTTGAGCAGGAAGTCAGTGAAGCCAGCACCCTGAATTTCAGCCATCATTTCCGGCATGCTGTGCGCTGTCATGGCCAAGATGGGCAAGCTCTCTAAGCCAGGCATGGCACGGATCAGTCGACTGGCCTCCAGGCCGTCCATCAACTCCATCTGGATATCCATTAGCACCAGATCAGGTGTGCACTTCTCAAGTAGGCTAAGCGCTTCTAGCCCATTGGCTGCTGTTTGCACTTGCATACCTGCATCACACAATAATTCAGTCACAAATTGCTGAATGAATGCACTGTCCTCGACCAGCAGCACCTTTCGATCCCTTAGGCTGACAGGCGGTGCTGGCTCGAGCACCGGAGCAAGCTCTTGGGCATTAGCCTCGGCCGCCGTAGCAATTTGAAGCGGCACAAAAAAACTGAAGCAGCTGCCCTCTCCGGGCGTACTCGAAGCCCAGAGTTGGCCACCCATCATTTCGATCAGCTGCTGACTGATCGGTAACCCCAGCCCAGTGCCGCCCTGGCGGCGGGTAAGGAACGGGGCTATCTGTGTAAACGGCTCAAACACGCGCTCAAGCTCCTCAGGCTTCATGCCAATCCCGGTATCCCGAACGCTACATTGCAGCTCGAGATCAGAGTTTTGGAGACTACGGACGGTCACCTCAATGCTGACCTTGCCCTGGTCGGTGAACTTGGCCGCGTTACTGGCCAGGTTAATCAGGACTTGCTCGAGCCGCAGGCCATCGCCAATCAAAAACTGCGGCACCTCTGGTGCGACCTGCAGCTGCAACTGCAAGCCTTTTGCATCGGTGGCGTCACGCACGATGTCCATGACGCGGCCCAGCATCTCGTGCAACACAAAAGGAACGGGCAGTATCGTGAACTTGCCAGACTCTAGTTGCGAAAAATCCAGGATGTCGTTAACCACCCGCAGCAGCAGCCGGGAAGCCTTGTCGATCTTCTGCAGGTAGCCTTGCTGCTGCGGCTCAAGTGGTGTCTTTGCGAGACGTTGCCCCAAGCCGATAATGGCATTGAGCGGCGTGCGCAGCTCGTGGCTCACCATGGAGACAAACGCCTGTTTGGCGTCTTGGGCCTGACGCTGTGCAGTGAAGTCGAAATGCACGCCTGCAATGTGGGTCGCTTCGCCATTAGCATCGCGGGCCAAAGCGATGCCTCCTGAGCGCAACCGTCGCCAGGCGCCGTTATGGGCGCGCAGGCGGAACTCGACTTCGAAGAAATCGGAACGCTTCATGATGCAATCGTTCAGGCCCTCGCGTACCTTGTCTACATCTTCGGGGTGCACCAAACCCAGAAAACCATCGATGTGCTGCGGCAATTGCGCTGGTTCATAACCCAAGACGCTCAACCAGGTATCCTCCGGCCAACTAATACGCCCACCGCTGAACCACTCCCACGTGCCCAGACGGCCGGCCCTCAGGCTTATCTGCAGTCGCTGGGTGATTTTCTCGAGTTGTTGGCTGCGTTGGGTGAGAGTAGCCTCGGCCTGGCGCCGCCTGCGCACTTCTGCCTGCAGGCGCCGGTTCCAGACCACAAACAACCCCACCACCAGCAGCGCCACCGCAAACCCTTTGAGCATCTGCGTGTAGTCGACTTTTTGCGTGATGGATAGCGGCGTCCAGCGACGGGTAATCTGCAAGCGATCTTCCTGCGTGATCGATTGCACTGCAGCTTCAAAAGCCTGGTGCAGTTGCGGCTGATCTTTACGCACCGCTATCGAGATTGGATAGGGGTATTCCAGCTTGTAGATAATCTTGAAATTGTTCAGTGCAATATGTTTGTCGATGGCCAATTCATCGAGCGCACCGATGCCCGCATAAACCTGACCGGTCGCTACGGCCTCGATTTGTTGCTCGGCTGTCTCCATCGGCACTATCTTGATGGCCGGATAGTCACGCGCGATAAAGCCAAGCAACGCAGCGTTCTTTGGTCCGCTGATGGATTGCCCGCTCAAGCTGTTCAGGGAAGAGATGTATGGCTTGTCCTGTTGCGCCACCACAACGTAGTCCACGTTGTAGTACGGCGCGGTAAAAAGCATGGCCTGTTCTCTTTCCGGCGTTTTGACTGCGCCAACCAATAAGTCACACTCGCCACGCTGTAGCGCCTGGAGTGCTTCTGTCCAGCTGTCTGTTGGGTGGACCTCTAGCTCAACGCCCATGCGCTGCGCGAGCAAACTAATGTAATCGTGGAAGATCCCTCGATGCACGCCTTGTTCGTTGTAGTCAAACGGAACCCAGACCGGGTTGTGGCAGTAACGAAAGCGCTGGCCCGCCACGCTAGTGATGTCTTGCGAGGCGAGCGCGGTAAATGCCCAAGCGCCTAGTGCGACACCCCAAAACCAGCCCCGAAAAGGCTTATTCATATGGTGACTCTGCCTTCTGCGTGTTTAAAGGTTATGCCAAACAGGCTAATAAGAACACGTAACGACAATCCCCGTTATGGGGGAAAGATAAGTCCAGATCTTTTTCCCAAGAGCTTGGTGTCGCAAGCGGAGATTGTAGGGCAAATGCCGGTTGGAATCGCAAGGCCCTCCGCGCCCCTTTTGGGGTAGAGCGTGAAAATTTCACCCGAAGTCTGCCGGACAGAAAACCATCCTGCGCTTAATTCACGCAGTCCCACACTGTTCCATGACTATCTGCCAGAAATGTCTGCCAGAAATCTGGTCTAGATTGCTAATCAGGACACAAGGCGGTTTGCGGTATCGGTTTACGGTGCCAATTATTCTTTTGCAATCATCCGCAATCAACTCGAAACCTTCATACGGACACGCGCTATCTGACACTTCCAGCGTCACTGCCCGAGTCATCAACAGCTGAGCTCACCACCACGTAGTCCGCCTCGATATTGCGATGAAACGAAGCGGGCAATCGCGACCACAAGTGAGGCTGAACCAAGATAGGCAGTTGGCTACTTTGCAGGGCCTCAGAAAGCTCGATCCAGCCGGGCACATCTTTGGTCAAATCAGTTGGATGTCGCAAAACAAGATCGAGATCGCTACCCTCGTGGGCGCCACCGGTGACCCGACTGCCGTAGGCCCAGACCTCAGCCTTTGGAACGTGTTCGGCTAACAACACCCGCAAGATGGCGAGGTGCCGTGGAGATAGATCAAGACAGGACAAATCACGTTGCGGCATCAAACACCGCCTGGATTCGTGGGGCGAGCTCTCGCACATCAGCCAGATACTGAGGCAAAAGTTTCAAGGTCTCATTGGCGAAGCTTTCACCATAATCGTGCGCTGTGTTGTTGCGGTTAACGCGATAGGCAATCCAACGCTCTACGCTCTCATTATCAAGCAAGCCATGTTTACCAGCGTGGCGTAAAACATCATTAAAGACCAGTGCATCTACTGCTCGCGGACTGCCCACAAAGGCTTTGATAGCTTTGCGCAGTAGCTTGCCTGCCGTCTCAAGCGACAACTCAAAGCTCTTGATTGCTGCATTTCGGTACAGATCGAAAAGCACGTCATCTCGCTGGGCATGTCGCTCGATGGCCAGCAAAGCCTGCTCGAGTGTGTCAGCAGTACGCAGCAAATGTTGAACATTCAAGGACATCGTTGGATCCCAAAATCTGAGAAATACAGCACTGGCTAAGTGACGACAGGTTTGCAAAGGCTGATCAATTCGAATCAGCTGATTGTCATGAGCGCTTGAAATTCGTACACACTGCAAAATTGTATTACGCAAAAAATCAGCGGACTCGGCCAAGCGGTTGCAGGAATTGATTTGGTGATGTGCACGGCCGATGAGCTTAGAAGAAGATCGCGGATAGACGGAATCAATTTCTTTCTGGGCCTCTGTGCAGGGACTTGTAGTGACCCTCACACCCAAGATCAGCTTGAAGGAATCTCATGTTGCTAAATAAAATTTAGTTAATTGAGAGCGAATGAGAAGTCTGTCCTGAATTATTCAGTAACGTGTAACAAGGGGCAGGCAAAGACAGCGGTCGTAGCTAATCGCGGCTAATCGTAGCTAATCGTTACGCCCCCTGGTTCAGCTCAAGCGTGGCTAAACCTCTCGTGTAACCGTGAATAATGGTGACTATTTCAAGGAGACTTCCGTGTGCATTTTGTGTGACACCAAATCTATGTTTGCCGGCGAGACCGTCGCATCCCCTTCAAGGCGAAATTGGCTCAAGGTGGCCAGTGCCGCTTCACTGGTCGCACCGCTTTCGCTCGGTGCAACCGCCGCTTTCGCAAGCTCCCCTCCCAAGCCTGCCAATGCACTATCCCCTGATCAGGCACTCGAGCGCTTGATGCGAGGCAACGAGCGTTACGTCTCGGGAAACACCGAGGCAGTGAACTTTGCCAAGACGCGTGCGGCACTGGCGGGCGGGCAAAACCCCTATGCCTGTCTGGTCAGTTGTGCAGACTCCAGAGTTGGGCCTGAATATGCATTTGATGAGGGGCGTGGGGATCTGTTTGTCACGCGTGTGGCCGGCAATTTTGTAAACACGGACATTTTGGCGAGCCTCGAATACGGTACGGCTGTGTTGGGCGCGCCATTGATTATGGTGCTTGGGCACACCAGCTGCGGCGCTATTGATGCGACCGTGAAAGCGGTCACACAGAATGCGAGCTATCCGGGCCACATCCAAGCCTTGACTACCGCGTTGTCACCCGCTGTGCGTCAGAGCCAGGCCGCTGGTGCCAAAGATCTGGTTATGGCCGCGACACTGGATAATGTTCGTCTGAATGTCCTTAACTTACAGCAGTCAAACCCGATTCTGGCTGAACGAGTCTCCAAGGGGCAACTGAAAGTCGTGGGTGGCCTCTATCATCTCGAGACCGGTAAGGTAGAAATGGTGGTTTAGGCATCGGGCTCTGCCCTTCCTTATGGGTGTGGAGCCTTCTTCTTTTATTAACAACCAGCAGCAGTAGCCCGCAGGCATTGCCGATCTTTTGCACGTAGCCTCAATGTTGCGTCGCGAGTGCCGTCGTCGCCTTTGATGATCGCGTCTGAGAACTCCAATCTGCAAATCTCCAAGCGAGGTTGCGACGATCCCGGTGCTTGTTTTTATCGCGACGGTGTATCGTAATACCAAGACCCAATGGTGACAGTAGATACCCCACGATCACAACACTTGAAGGTTCCTTGGGATCAGCGCCGAAACGGCATGGTGAGCAACTTGAAGACACTGACTTCATGTTTCTCGCGAAACTGGTCAATGCCTAGGACAACCTCTCCCTCTTGTTTGACGGCCTGCTCCTTGTAGGTGCCAAACCATCTATCCCAGAATGAGAAGACAAACGCGAAGTTGGTGTCGAGGTCGTGCGCATGGGCAGAGTGATGCGTCTCGTGCATGGCAGGCGTTACCAATAATTTGTTAACGACGCGCTCAACAGGGGCTGCAAACCGAATGTTGGCGTGGTTAAAAATCGACACAATATTCAATGCGATCTGATAGAAAATCAAAACGATCAAGGGAATGCCAATCGCAACACACAGGGAGAGCCTTAAAAACGTTAGCCAGACCGATTCCAATGGATGAACGCGATTGGCAGTGGTGACATCCATTTCGGTGTCAGCATGGTGCACGCGGTGCAGTCGCCAAAGCAGTGGCACTTTATGCGAGAGCCGATGCTGGAAATAGAGTAGCGCATCAAGGCAAATAAACCCTACCACGGCCTTCACCCAAAAGGGCAAGTCGATCATGTGCATGAGCCCCCAGGTTTGTGACTCAGCCAATACGATCAGCCCAAATGCGACAGTTCCAAGCGGAATGCCGACAGCCAGAATGTCTACAACGAACAACCCCAGGTTTGCGCCCCAGCGCCTGGACTTCTCTGTGTAAGCAGCTCGATGAGGGTAGATCGCTTCAAGAATCGCAAAGAAGGCAAACGTCGCGCCAGCGATCATCAATCGGGTTGTGGTATCAATTTCCATCGACTGTTGGAGTGAGTAAGCGGCAATAAAGAACAGTTGAGTGACCTATGAGCAGTCAACGCTTTTCCATGCTGACTGTACTGCACACCCCTGGGCTACAGCTCAATTAGGCCTGCAAACGTCACCTACTGTAATACCCCTCAAACCCCCTGATAGGGTCAGGTCGGTGCGTTGTTACCAATGTCTCAAGAATGGACATCAGGCGTCTGCCTGACAAAAAACCCAACCGCAGAGGCAGCGTGGACGACCGATCGACCACACCTAGGCCACCGCGCCTGAAGACCGGTGCCTTGAGTCAATCGAACGACCAGATGGCCAAACACCTGCAGCACTTGCAGCCGCGGTGAGCCGTTGACGTCGGGCCCGATACATATCTATTTTTCAACCATTTGTCAGTTAAATCAGGCCTTATCGTTATTGCGACTAAAATAACAGACATTTACCGATTTTTAATTCATTTGTCTGTTATTATTATCACAACATCGTTAGTGTCAGACTTAATTGACAATATGAAGATCGACCAAAACTCAGCAATGCCACCCGCACTCAAGGAACAACTGGTAGAACTTGGTACGCGGTTAAGCAAGGCACGCCTGGCTCGTCGCATGCGGCAATCCGAGGCGGCGAGTCGGGCTGGTATTTCCAGAGCAACGGCATCCTTGATTGAAAATGGCTCAGCGTCTGTATCCATTGGCCAAGTGGTGAGGTATCTGGATGCGATTGCGCCCGGAAAAACATTGGCTTCGCTACTCACAGTTGATGATCCTGTCGTACTGGCGATGGAGCAAGAAAGCCTGCCCAAACGCGCTCGCACGCTCTCCGAGGCAGAACTGAAGGAACTGGATTTCTGATGGCCACCACGCTTGCTGTATTTGCTCATCTGGATGATCGCTTTGTCCCTGCGGGGCTGCTATCAATGACCGAAACGGGCACCGGGGTGCTGACATCGAGTTTTCGTTATGGAACGATCTATCTTGATCGACCACAGGCAGTTGAAATTGATCCGGTCAGTTTGCCTATCGTGGATCGTGTCGCTGTGCGGGGCAAGGAGCTGCGCCCCCTTGAGGGATTGGCGCTGTTTGGGGGCATTCGTGATGCCGCCCCGGATGCCTGGGGGCGGCGTGTGATCGAATCCCGCCTGAAGGCACCACCGAATAGCCTGCCGGAATCGACGTATCTGCTGGAAGCGGGGAGCCAACGTGTGGGTGCACTGGATATCCGTCGCTCGCTTGATGCCTCTGCCGTGTTGGTGCGCAACAGCATTCATCGGCTCGAATATCTGATGGAAGCAGCAGATCGAATTGAGCAAGGGTTGCCGATCCCGGCGCAGTTGGAAGATATCTTTCTCGCGGGTAGCCAATTGGGTGGCATGCGCCCCAAAGCGGGCGTGGAGGATGATGCCGGCGTGCTCTGGTTGGCAAAGTTCCGTTCTCATGGCGAGCGGATCGACGTACCCGCCATTGAATCTGCCACCTTGCAGTTGGCCGATGCGGCAGGTCTGGATGTCCCCGCCGTTAAGACAGAGGCGATCGGTGGCAAGACCGTCATGTTGATTCAGCGCTTTGATCGTAGCTTGGCCGATGGCGTGCAGCACCGTCACCATATGGTCAGTGCTCTGACAATGCTGGGCTGCCACGAATCGGAATCGCGCAACAAAAGCTATGCCGACATTGCCGATGTGATCCGTGCCCGAACGCACGAGAAATTCATTAAGCCTGACTGCCGCGAGCTTTTTGGCAGAATGGTGTTCAACATCTTTGTCACCAATGACGACGATCATCTGCGTAACCATGCATTTCTCTGGGAGTCGGCGACACGTTCATGGCGGCTATCTCCCTTATACGATGTGATGCCACGCCCGATGCTGGCAACCGAGCGCAATTTGCACCTTAGTGTTGGTCATCAGGGACGATCGGCAACGCTAGATAACGCGCTTTCAGGTTATGCCCGGTTTGGCATTACGCGTCAGGATGCACTGGAAATCATTGATCGAATCTGGCGTGTCGTCCGCGAGTGGAAAGTTCGCTTCGACAGCTATGGCGTTGCTGGCCAGGAAATCGAGGCGATCGCACCTGCCTTCCGTCATCTCGACGAGGTAGCGACGCCGGATCTGAAAAAAATGTTGTGAGAACTGGATACTTGGCGGACAGAGGGGGATTCGAACCCCCGATACGCTATGAACGTATACACGCTTTCCCCACCGGATACGTTCGAAGAATCAACGAGTTAGAAAATCTCTGAATCGTTGATGCCAAGAAGGCCTGCGTGACTATTCCACCCTAGTGGTGGGTAGCGCGGGGGGTACGGTGGTGGGTAAAACGCAACAAAGTCGATCAACTTGGCGAGTCAGTACGCTCAATGAACTTGGGTATCATGCCGATCCTATGCAAGTGGGCTTGTACCTGCAGATCAGCTCGGGCGCCAACGGCATCAGAAAATCTTGGGTTTTCCGATACACGTCACCAACTAGATTACGCCGACGAGAGATGGGCTTAGGGTCACTGCGTGACCGCCCCCTGAGTGAGGCTAGGGAAGCCGCCCCAAACTTGTAGAAAACAAGTCGCCACCGGCATTGACCCGATAGACGCCCGAGATTCAGCTGTGTCTGAGGTTAAGGCGAGGATTCAGGCAGAGATCACTTTTGAGAAGGCTGCACTTCAATGCATCGAGACACGCAAGCATGAGTGGAGTAACCCCAAGCATGCAGCGCAGTGGACAAGCACCCTGAAAACCTACGCCTTTCCCATAATCGGAGACAGGGTTATCTCTGCAATTACCGTTCACGACATACTGGCCGTCCTCGAACCAATATGGCTTATCAAAACGGAAACCGCAGCGCGCGTCCGTCAACGTCTAGAGACGGTCATTGACTGGGCAAAGGCTCGCGGACACTTTCACGGCGAAAACCCTGCCCGGCGAGACGGCCCACTGGGCCAACTGTTGCCGAAAGCCAGCAAGGTCAAACGCGTTGAACACTTCTCGGCGTTGCCGTTTGGTCGCGTGGCCGAGTTTGTTAATCAGCTACATAACAAACAAACAACCGCAGCTCTTGCCCTCGAGTTTCTGATCCTGACTGCGACCCGTACAGGCGAAGTAATCGGTGCGCGATGGGACGAAATTGACCTAGCCAACGCCCTATGGATCATCCCAGCAAACCGCATGAAGGCCAAAAGAGAACATCGTGTGCCACTCAGCGGACGTTGTCT
Organism: Burkholderiaceae bacterium; assembly: GCA_021208885.1. GTDB lineage: Bacteria > Pseudomonadota > Gammaproteobacteria > Burkholderiales > Burkholderiaceae_B > Algicoccus. The sequence goes on along the minus strand of JAJOJF010000040.1, from coordinate 30,743 downwards.
TGAAATACTTTCGAAACTATCCGAAAACAAGAACGTTCATGGCTGGATATTCCCCAGCCCATCGGATGCCCGCAGGTCACTCTCAAATGGCGCATTCTTACAGCTGATGAAAAATTTGAATGGCGGGATATACGGCCAATACACACCTCACGGCTTCAGATCTGCGTTCAGAGACTGGGCGGCAGAGAAAACCAATTACCCGGCTGAGGTCGTTGAGATGGCTCTCGCCCACACTATCCGCAATCAGGTCGAGGCCGCATACCGGAGGGGCGACTTGCTTGAGAAGAGACGGCAGCTTATGGAAGATTGGTACGGCAAAACTAGCACGTAAACTGTTTTCATGTGTGGCTTTCGCCATTCAATATCACACGTAATTTTTCAATGTCAGCTGGGTCATCAAGCACATGCATTCTACGGTGACAATTGGGACATAGCGCGACAGTATTGGCAGGGGTATCCTCACCGCCCTTCGCCAACCACTCAAGATGATGTGTTTCGAGGTACGGTTCGCCAGCTTTATTATGAAAGGGCGCTGGGTTAAGGCACAACTGACAACGCCCATTTGCACGCAGCTTCGCATAAGCTGCAACGTGAGGATCTCTTTCGTATTCAACGCTGACTACTGATCTTTGCCCTGCTTTGGGGCGCGCGGCTTTGGCCCGCTTCGCCAACTCCGCGGCATCCAATCGTTTGGCCTTACGCTCGCGCGACTGTTGTGCAACAGTAAACTCCGATTTACTAACAGGAACGCGGTTTCCAGAGACGAGCTCTAGCGGGAACACCCAAACCTTACGATTATTTCCCTCTTCGTCAGGCTGCTCCTCTTGGTAGGGATTATCAGCCAGCCTAACTGGACCTTGGTAAATATATTCACCCTTGCGATCAACCTCAAACAAATGAACGTTCACGCCATTCGTACCTGATTGATCAAGGGTTCGATTCTGGCCAGAGGACCGTGACTGGTCACCGATGGTGCCCATGCCAGTGTAATGAAAGCGCTCGCCAATCCAACGGTCGTCATAAATCGATTTAACGTGATTTGAAACCAAAACCAATGTATTGGTTTTCAGGGACCGTCGCATGCCACCTTGCGTACTACACTTGAAAATCTCGCAGAGGCGTTTGTTATCAATCGTCTCACCAATTTTCAAACCGGGATTGAAGTCCATACCACTTTCTAGTTACACAAATTACCCTTAGGTTGCCATGAACACTGAAAAACGACAAACTATTTCTGTGGTGGCTGCAGTGATCCTTCATGAGGGGCGCGTTCTGGCGGCGAAACGTAAAGCCGGTGGACCCTCGGGGGGGAATGTGGGAGTTCGCTGGTGGCAAGGTGAAGGTGGGAGAACGTGCCGCGTAGTGCTTTGAGCCGTGAAATCCTTGAGGAATTGGGTTTACAAATACGCGTAGGCGAAGAGATCGGTACTTACGCAACCCAGTTAGGTCATCTTATTATTGAACTGAAATGCTTTTGGTGTGAGCTGATTGATGGAAATTTGGAATTGAACGATCATGATGAGGTGTTGTGGTGTCACCCTGACGAGATGGAAGCTCTTCAGTGGGCCCTCCCTGATATTCCCGCCGTTCAGGATGTCCTCAACTCTTTAAGAGCCACCTCAAAAAGTAGGCCACTGGCAAATCCTTGACAGCGGTCGAGTCTAGTTTGCAAGGCGTCGTGCAAGCCACTTGCAAAGTCTTGGTAACTCAGCTCAGCAAGACTACCTCTTCAATTTGTTGTCCACCTTACAACCGACCCGTAGAGCAGATACTAGATACTAGATTACTAATGGATCAAGCCAATCATAAACTTTCTGCCAAGACTGCTACACGAAAGCCGCCACTAAGGGAGCAAGCTTACGTATGCGCCCACGAACTGGCCCAATGGGAAGGCTGCGTTCTGCCCGCCCAAATCGATAGAATATGCCAATCAGTCGCAACGCAACGCAGCTCGACACGCGGCGTAAGCCGAGTGGTCAGACTTAAAATTCAGCTTGCAGCCGAATGGATTGTGAATTGTCTTATCCAGACCGAGGAAGCGTTACCACGTCCTTGGTTAGCCATTGGCCTATCAGGCGACTATTACAAACCTAGCGGCCCGATCAACGGGGAGTTCGGTTATGACATTGTGGTTAACAGGGTGATTCCAGCCCTAGATAAACTAGGGTGGATAACCATCCGTCGAGGCTTCAATGACCCTGATAAGAATAAGAGTTTTGTTACACGGCTGCGAGCTAAGGGGACACTAAGGCGTGCTATCTGTGCCAACCTGTATTGCTGGCAACCCTTGAGGATGCGCAGTACAGGCCTAATTTTGCTGTTCGATGGCAAAAAGAAAAGTAGGCATCGCTTACCCACACCAAACACAACGACCGTGGAAAATTGGCAATATTGGCTATACGAGTACAACCAGTTTCTATCAGAGCATGCAATTGCCTTGGCGGTGCCAGATGATGAGCTCAAACGCTTAGCAAAACGAATGTCCGCAAAAGACGTTGAATTTGAAACGGGAGAACGAAGAAAGCCTGTCATTAATTATCGTGCTATCGCCCTGAAAAGAATATTCGCCCGTGGAAGATTGGATCGTGGCGGCAGGTTCTACGGGGGCTGGTGGCAAATGGTGCCCTCCGAATATCGGCCCTTCATTCGAATTAACCACAAATCCACAATTGAATGGGACTTCAGCTCGATGGCCTTAAGGCTGTTATATGCCCTTGAAAAGGTCGGATCCGCCTTCAGGGGATCTTTATGACCTCGGGATACCAGATGAGGCTGTTGCACGCCCAATCATCAAAAAATACATACAAGTGCTGTTAAAATGATGAAGACAACCGCTTTAAGTCGAGAGGCCTGAACCTCAAATCCATAGGCTTAACGAAGGCAGAATTACATGAACTAGTCTTGAAGCGCCACCCAATCATCGAACCGCATTTGAACACGGACATGGGTCTACGACTTCAATTCATAGAGTCTGAAATTGCTTTCCGGGTGATGAGAGAAATGATGCACGGACACAGGGTACCCGTCCTTCCAATCCATGATTCTTTTTTAGTGAGAAGTGGCTACGAAAGGGCATTAGAACAAGAGATGGCCAATGCCTTTGAAGCGGTATCTGGCCAAAAACCCGAGATGAAGCGAGACTTTCCCCAGACACACCCAACCTTCAAAATGCCAGTCGACACCAATGGCATGCTACAGGTTAATGGCAATCAATTGGACATTGTCGATTCAGCTTATTTTAGGTACGTGTCGACAAACCCTTACGCGATTCTTGATTGAATAGGCATTCAGGCTGGGGCCCGAATCGCCAGAGTCAGCTGAAATTGAACCTGTCAGGTTGCTCCTGTTAATTCAGGAGCAACCCTAGGTATTCTCAATTTTTCATCAGTCATTTATTCGTCGTCGCCTGACAGGACCCTGCCATCTTGCTCCTCCTCATTACTAGTAGGCAGTTCATAATGTGAAATTAGGTCAACCCCCGGCAGCTCCAAAGAGAGCTGATTTACACATCAACACACTGCGGGTCGGTCATGGCTTAGGAACGATTACCGAACGTGAATTGCCACACGATGTCAAATGGTGTCGAATCACAGTACTTTCCCTACGACGCGTTCTTGGTACGCCTCCCCAGTTAGGTCGCACAGCCATAGGCTTTCAGGAAATACATGCAAGCCTGTGGGTGTGCAGAACAAGAGCACCATCTTCAAATGCTGGCTTTGCATACTCACAGAATCTCTTGCGAACTGTCTTTGTCGTGTGCACAAGCCGAGGTTGACTGACACCCACTGTCAGTAGAACCTGATAAGTCATTTACGAGGGGGCTAGTCTCCCCCACCTCCATCTTTCAGGGGCACAGAACCGTAAGAGGTTACTGGCAGCTAACAAGCCAACACGCTAATGCGCGCCACTCAAACGAGGAATTTTGAAGTGGCCAACTGGGCCACGTAACTCTAATCAATTAATTTCAGTGCAAAAAAGACTAGACCACTGGCAGCGATTAAGATCATAAGTAGTTTAAACAACGCCCTCCTAATTCCTTTTGCCCTCTTTTCGCGCACCATACGCTCTCTGAAAGTTTCCACAACAACAGCCCTTGACGCACCCCTATTCAGTGTTTTTTGCAGAGGCACATCTGATTTTCGTGGATGAGCTTTTGCGTCTTCAGCTCTTTTGATGGTTGTTCCCGCTTTGTTTCGGGTTTCGAAACCATCACGTGCAGCAGCCGTGGAGGAAAATGAACTATTGACCTGACTAGATCCGGTGCTCGACTGATTGCGCTTCGCCCTAACTTGGGACGAATCTGAGCCCCCACTTTGAGTCACGTGCTTATTACGACCTTTGTAATCTGCCCCCCTTGTTTTCTTGGTCTGGGTCTTCACCCCGCTCTGTCTTAGCCAAGAAAAGAAGTGCAACTAGCAATAACGCACCCGCAAAGTACGCTGCTGATGCTCCTTCACCGAACAATTTAACAGCAAGCTCTCCAGCCCCCAAGGTCAAGAGACCCAAAACAATTAATACCCCGATGGTCTTCATTAATCCTCCCGATTGAAATATGTAATCTTTACAATCGCAGCGAAAAGCCGGCCTGCTGAGCTACACATACTTCTGGTCCTAGTCTTGATTTAGCGTGCACGGCACTATGCCCTAGCTTGTAATTGACGCCAAACAAGTGACGCGCGTTTCTGGTGAAAAGAACTAATTGCCCAGAACATGACAGCAGTTCATACAGAGTAGTGACGAAGTTCGGCTCGCTAGCTTGCCGCACTCGCGCTGATTCGGTCATCATGCGGCAAAAACTAGCTCTGACTGGATCGAAACTGTGATGCTAAGCGCTAATCAACATTGAGTCTCCACTAGCTCATCTGACCGCGTTAGGGAGTCCCTTAGGAGCGAATTCGAGCCTAACGGCCTAATGGGCTTCAAGAACATATCCGGCACCTCACCGACCATCTTGGCGGTGATGGGGCCTGAGCCAACTTGGTAGTACAGTGGACATTCAGCCCCGAGGGCCTCGACTTCCCAGAGGAATACGGGTCTGACGAAGTAACTCCATTCTTGATAACCAACTGCGGCCACGACTCGGACGATCTTGCCGATATTCTCGGTCAGTTCCGCTTCAACAGTGATTGCAAGGTCACCAACTTGGCAATTCAGCATTGGTCATCTCCCATTTCGTTTTCAGCATGCATCTCGTCCAGCCATCGATTCACCTTGTCGGCAATTGCAAGGCCAAATTCCGGATAGAAACTGCTGCTTGCGTCGACGATGAAGCCGTGCACCTCTGCGCGGTCATAGCCCTTACTCTCGAAATTCATGTCGAGGCAGGCCAGCAGTTCCCAGCCGTTGAGGAAGAAATTGACCAGTTCCTCAAGGCTCAAGGGGCGCATGCTCGTTCGAGTTGATCGCCCACTGAGCGTGTCACCGCCATACTCATCAACAATCCGATACGCGATACGTTTGCCAAGCGGTCGAGCGTAAATTGACGTCACGTCCTGCGTTGTCGATGCGATGACAATGCGCGCAATCTCAATTTCATTGCGCATGGCGTTTGGTAAGTATTCACCCCCGAGAAACCAAGGGTGCAACCGCCCTAGCTGAGCCCTAGACTCGGCGTCCAATTCCGGCGCAGCAATGCGTGAATCGATTTCCTCCCCATCTTCCAGCGATCGCTCGTAAAGACGACGCCGTTCCACCCCCTTTATGTCACTGGTCAGTCCGATGCCATACTGCTTCGCCCAGAAATACGAGCTAGGACGGTATTGCCAGTCGATTGAATTACCCATTTGTAAGCTCCCTGTTTAGCCAATTCAGCAACGTGCTCGGGTTGGCAAGTAGGATATAAATCCCCCGTTTAAACGCCTATGTCGATGAATGCGGTTACTGGGGTAGATAGACAGCTTGCTGCAATTAGTTTTGTCAGCTTGGTAGCCATGCCCACTGTGAAACGATTAGATGATGTAGCCCACGCCATTACCCGGTAAATCGGCGCAAATATGAGGTGGGAATCATGCCGAATCGGCGCACGACCAAATCACCATCGCATTCTTCGCTGTGGTAGCTCAAACCTCGCGTGGAGAGAGCCTCCACGTGAGAAGTTTTGAGTCGCCGGTAGGGTCCCCATCCATTTTTTTGAGCATCCCACTGGGACCACCAACTAAGGCCAACATCGGACAAAATTCGGACAACCACCCCAAGGTTGAGTTGATCACTATCGTCTTTGACGACAATAGCCAAGTCGCCCGGCCTAAGTCTTTTGCTCCGTGTCCGCTGCGGCTTGGTCACGACTCTTGATATGTCATCAGCAGGTGTATCTGAGGAATACAATTCCGCTACGCAATCGGCAATGTCAAGACTGCTGGCTGTTACTTCAACCGTATTGGCCATCTTGTTCTCCTGTTTAGCCGCTTTTGACAAGATGTCGGGGGCGGCAAGCTGGATCAAATCCCCCCGGTCCTTGAGCAGACCATGCTTTGAAAACAATTTGAGAGCAATAAAAAAGCCCTCTGCAAAGAGAGGGCTGACGACATTCGCTTGGTTGCTTCAAAACAAGAAGCCTCATCCGCTTTAGCGAACCACCTTGCCCGAATCGGCAGGTTGGTATGGGCGTCAACCCAACTCTTGATGCAGACTCTATTGTATTACATTGCCGGATGAAATGGCCACTCAAATTTCATTGAAACGTAGGCCACGAGTCTCCGTGAAATCGTCGCAGGGAGAAGTGTGGGGCGCAAGATTTCAAAGCAAATCCCTTGGATGCACCCCAAGCGCATTGGCCAATTTCACGAGGGTCATGATTGTTAGATTGTGCTCCCCTCTTTCAACGCCCCCAATATAGGAACGGTCCAATTCAGCAGACAGCGCCAACTGCTCCTGCGACATGCCAAGCTCTTTTCGAGCACGACGAATGGCCTCGCCCAACTCAACGAGCACTTCTACGCCGGCGTAACTAGGAGATGGTTTAGCCATCTCCGAAGACTGTCAGTTTGACGGATATAAGACCACGGGATAAGATACCCATTAATCAAGTTTTTATTAGTTATTGGCTGATATTGATCTCCGGACAAACAGTTCTAAAAACCTTCACGAAGGTTTAGGCAACCAGATATCGATGAACGCTCAGCGACTCAAGCGGCGAGAAGCCATCCACCGAATTTGGAGACAGCGCACAGCCTGCTTGTTCCGTAACGACAGCGAATTCTCTATGCCGGAGGCACCGCTGGAATGAAAATCGAGCTTTGGTATTTGGTCGCAGGGGTTGCTGCCGTTTGGCTAGTCTATGTCGTGGCATACAAACTTTCCAACCAAACGCCGCCTGCAAACCACACACCCAATGGCCTAGGCGAGGCAAATCATGCCGCAAATGGTCCAAGTGGCGTCGCTGGTTGGCTCCTGATTCTAGTTGTCGGCCTTATCTTTTTTGGCCCTCTACTCTCTTTTTTACAGACCACAGCTAGCTTTGCGGAAGCAGAAAGGGTAATCCCGAGCCTGCGGAGCAACAAAAATTGGATTGACTACAAAACAGCTGTTTGGACAACTTTTGTCATAGGCGCTACAGCAAGCATCTACGCAGGGTACATATTAGCTAAACGCCGCGACCCTTCCGCCGTCAGTCGGGCTGCCGTAATCATTTGGCTGGTACTGCCGGTAGTCTATTTTTATCTGCATTTCATTTTGCCGGGAAGCTACCTGAACATCGCCATAGAAGATGCAGGCGATGACCAACATTTTGCAGGCTATTTCATCGCCACTGTTTTCTGGACCATCTACTTATACACATCCAAGCGCGTGAGGAATACCTACTATCCAAACCGTAGAGAAGCCCCAAACAAAAATCTCGACACAGTAAAACCAGAGCCACTCGATCTAGATCAGCAAATCCGGCCAGCGACACTGGACGCTAAAGCAAAACCTGTTGGCGACAAACCACTTGGCGGTCGGAAGACTGAACCATTCAAGCATTTGCAAACGGACTCCCATTCACCAGCCTCAAGTCATGCTGAGGAAAATGCCTATGCCGCTGCCATGAACGAGATAGACACAAAACAAATGCGGACCGGATTATGGGCAAAGTTATGGGCGGAATTTGACGGGGATGAACGCTTGGTGACAGCCAAGTACCTGCGAACACGGGCTGCGGAAATTTTGAGTCAGCCACTAGAAGGTCAAAACACTGCAGGCCCGCGAGAGTCAGGTGTCGAAGACAAATTACTGAAAGAGCAAAAGATCCACGAGCGGGAGTTACGAACACTCTTGTTACAAGGTCAGGAAATTGCTGCTGAAAAATTGCAGATCAAATGGGCGCTCCGAAATCCTGAAAAGAAACAAGCGTGTCTGGAACTGCTTGAACAATTGCCAAATCACCCCAGAGAGTTACAGCCCCGTATTGCTCTTCTCGAATTATTGGGTGGGCATGTGAAGTGGAATTCAGATCAATATCCATCGTACGGTGGCGACTTACACTTCGCAGGCCTAAGTCGGGCACTTAGCGATGGCGCCAAGATCTCCGAATGGATTGATGACCATTTGGTGACTGCTGTACGGGTAATGTTGAAATAAGTCCCAATGCCGCCGCAATCTGACAGTCTTTCCAATGCTGTCTGTTTTTGATCAGTTGAATGAGAGAGTTTCTATGAGTGAACCAGAACACACAGTCATAGATGAGTCAGGAAACCCGATTTTGGAAAGGCAAATACAGAGACACTTGAGCAACAATTTACATAAACTTGGAATTGGGCGACTGACATTGGTTGCGGAAGAGTTTCCAGTGGCCTTTGGGCGTATCGACATACTTGCAAAAAATGACGATGGCGCATTTATTGTTATTGAATGTAAGCGAGGTGTCGCAACAAGAGACGCTGTTGGTCAAGTGCAGAGCTATATGGGGGCACTGATGACACAATACCCGCAGCAAAAAGTGTATGGCGTGGTAGTCGCTCAGGGACTTGATGACGGGGCTAAGGCTGCAATCGCTGCGCACCAGCTGGTTACGTACTGTGAATGCAATGTAACCGTGTCGTTTGAGTTTACGACTGATTGGGCGAAGTCGAAAGAGCTCGTTGATCTTTTACCAAAAATCCAACTGAATTCTGCAGCCGACCCCTCGCTGGTAGAGTCAACCGAAACGAAACAGACAACCTCCCTCTACTCCCAAAAACGCCTGAGTAACCGCAGAGATGTTAAGAGCCCATCCGAAGACAGCAACACCGAGAGAAAATCATACCTGTCCGAAGAAGAAAAAAATGAACGACTCGAAAGCTCGTTTATGCGCTACCTAAAGTCTAAATCAGCCGAATTCACACAGGAACGATCAACCTGCAAACGGTGTAAGCGTCCCGCGATCTTCGCAAAACATTCAGGACATTTTTACTGCACACTGTGCGGCGCGTCGCAACCACCACAACTGTAGATACATCAATCTGGGGTATAACCTTGACAGGGATGCTGAACAAACACGCCTCCGACACATTAGGAAATAGCCCAAGCCGGATATCTACTTTTGAGTGTTACGTTCAGCAAAATGATCGCCGGCCAAAACCCGGGGGTGGGGTACGGTGGGGTCACAGGATTCAGATTTTCGAACCCCCTCCCCCCCAACGAAAACTGATGATGTCGGGTTCATCAACCTCGGCCACGCGAACCGAGCATGACCGGTTCATGGCGCACTGACTAGCTGAAATTCATTGGTCCAACCAGCCGAAGGGACATGAACATTCGCTGAACATTCGCTTGACGCAAACACGCAATTGAGCCATGCTCTCAGCTCATGGTTCACATTTGCTAGTGCTACTGGGGTTGTGAAGTTACCGCTTACAGTCAGTGATGCAGATGGTGGGTACACCGGTGGGTACCATCAGAACCAGTTGAAAAATGTTATTCAGATCAACTAGTTACGCAGAATCTTGGCGGACAGAGGGGGATTCGAACCCCCGATACGCTATGAACGTATACACGCTTTCCAGGCGTGCGCCTTCAACCACTCGGCCACCTGTCCTGTCTGAACCGGAGAAGAACATCCCCGGCGACGTAAGGGCTGAAGTTTAACAGACCAACTGCTAGGCTGGGGGGAACCTTAGCCTTGAGAAAGATCTGCCAGCGATGATGGCGTTGCGTTTGCATCCTCTAGCCATGCAAAACTCATGGCAACAGCTTATGCAGACGTTTGGCCATCTTATTGGTCTCTTTTTCAGAGAGCCTTGGCATGGGCAAATGAGCTTGAGCCATCATCAGAAACAAATCCTCGTCGCTATCGATCAGCAGCAAGCGCTTGGCTTGCTCGTCGGTGATTCGTCCCAGAGAAAAATCTAATAAATAGTTGACTGAAGTACCCAACGCTACCTTTACCAATTAGCCGACTCACTTAAACGCCATCATCCGCTGCACATAACGCGCAATCGTATCGACCTCTAGATTGACCGCATCGCCAGCCCTCAGATGTTTAAGCGTGGTGACTTCGACCGTGTGCGGGATCAAATTGACACTGAACTCGGTGCCCTCTTGATGGTCTGTTACCCGATTAACAGTCAGACTCACGCCATTGACGGTGATCGAACCTTTGTAAGCCAGGTACATGCCAAGCTCTTTAGGCGAAATTATGACCAACTCCCACGACTCGCCCACCGGCTCAAATCGTGTCACTTTGCCTAAGCCATCGACATGGCCCGACACCAGGTGACCACCAATCTGGTCGCCTATGCGCAACGACTTCTCCAGATTCACTGGGCCGGGCTTATCTAGCCCAACAGTCTTGTTCAAACTCTCGCGCGAAACGTCGACCGTAAAGTGTTGGTCATCGGGCATAGAGGTCACCGTCATGCAAGCACCCTGGATTGCAATCGAATCACCCAAACCGACATCAGACAGGCCGAGGTCATTGGCGTGAATCACTAGCCGCACGCCACTGTCTTGATCGTTGCCAACGGCTCGTACCGTTTCAATCTGGCCGGTTGTGGCCACAATCCCTGTAAACATAATCTGTCCAGCGTTAGGTTCTATATTGAGATAGATAGTCTATTGGTGCTGCGCATTGCTGTTGGCAATATGATCCACTAACTCCTGCCAGCGATCAGTCTTGCGCGCGCGAATCCGAATGTCTTTACCAACGTTGCCGTGATCAACAAAGCTTAGCCGATCGGCTTCAGACAGCTGGTCAATGCCCGGGATGTCGAGCATGGGCATGCCGTGGCCCAGGAAAGTCGGGGCAAGATAAAGAATCAGCTCATCCACACAGCCTGCACGCCACAGCGCCCCATTAATGCCCGCGCCCGCCTCGACGTGCACCTCGTTGATGTCATGTTCAGCCAGCCACTGCATCACCGCGTTCATATCGACACGGTCTGGGTTATCTGCTTCTGGCAGGTTAACCACCGCTGCACCGAGCTTTTCCAGTTGAGCTACCCGGACAGCATCAGGGCTTGCAGCAAACAGAATCAGGCCTGGTATTTGCAGTAACTTGGCATGATCAGGAATTTCAAGTTTGGGGTCAATGACCGCACGCTTGGGCTGGCGCGCAGTTTGAACATCACGCACATTTAACTGCGGGTCATCGGCTCTGACTGTGCCAATGCCAGTTAACACCAAGCAGCTGCGGGCTCGCCAGTGATGGCCATCAGCACGCGCCTCAGGTCCCGTGATCCACTGCGACTGCCCATCAGGCAAGGCAGTAAACCTGTCCATGGAAGCGGCAATCTTGGCCCATGCATAAGGCGTGCCACGCACCATGCGTGACACAAAGCCTGGATTGATCTCGAGTGCTTCTTGGGCCAGCACGCCAACCGTGACCTCGATGCCCGCACTTCTGAGTGCCGCGATGCCCCGTCCCGATACCGCGGGTATGGATCCACATGGGCAACCACCACTCGCGCTGGTTGTGCGTTAACGAGTGCGTCAGTACAAGGGGGGGTTTTGCCGTGATGGCTGCAGGGCTCAAGCGACACATAAACGGTTGTACCTTGAGCCGAGAGGCCTTTTTGTGCGAGATCTCTGAGCGCCATGACTTCGGCATGGGCTTGTCCGGCAGCCTGCGTCACACCTTCGGCGACAATCTGGCCGTTTTTGACAATCACACAACCGACTCTCGGGTTGGGTGTGGGCACATACAGCCCAGACTCGGCAAGCTCTAGAGCACGCGCCATGAAGGCCTGATCTAACGTAGCTTGATCGAGAGTGGGCTGGGATTCAAACATGCGACCGGGTTCTTTGCCTAGCCATCGCGCTTGCGCAGTGGCTTTTGCATTTCCTTGATCGCTTGCACGAACTCACCGATGTCCTCGAAACTCTTGTAAACGGACGCAAACCGAACGTAGGCCACCTTGTCGAGTTTGTTTAGCTCCTGCATCACCAAGGAGCCTATTTTTTCAGTTGTGACTTCGCGATCGCCGCTGGTCAACAGACTCTCTTCAATGCGATGCACCACCTGATCAATCTGGTCGGTGCTCACGGGGCGCTTGCGCAGTGCCAGCCTAAGACTGGCTTGAAGCTTTTGTGGGTCGTACTCATTGCGGCTGCCGTTGCGCTTGACCACCGTGGGCATGGCCAATTCGGCCCGCTCGTACGTCGTGAAGCGCCTGTCACACTTCTCGCAGCGCCGTCGGCGACGCACGAAGTTGCCGTCTTCGCCCGTGCGCGAATCCACAACCAATGTTTCGGCATGACCGCAAAACGGACACTTCATCTATGTGACTCTTAGCGATAAACCGGAAAAGCTGATGTCAACGCATGCACCCGCTCACGCACGGCATTCAGGTTCGCCTCATCGGTTGGCTTGTCAAGCACATCGGCGATCAAGTTGCCGGTCAACTCGGCCTCGGCCTCTTTAAATCCGCGCGTGGTCATGGCTGGTGTGCCCAACCGAACGCCACTGGTGACAAACGGCTTTTCCGGGTCGTTGGGGATGGCGTTTTTGTTGACGGTGATGTGAGCCTCACCCAAGGCCTTTTCAGCGTCCTTGCCGGTGATGCCCTTGGCGCGCAGGTCAACAAGCATGACATGGCTCTCGGTCTTGCCCGAGACAATTCGAAGCCCGCGCTTGACCAAAGTTTCAGCGAGAACCTGGGCGTTTTTAACAACCTGGGCAGCGTAATCTTTAAAGCTAGGGTCAAGTGCCTCTTTAAACGCCACCGCCTTGGCAGCGATCACATGCATCAAGGGACCACCTTGAATGCCAGGGAAAATCGCAGAGTTGATGATTTTCTCGTGCTCAGCTTTCATCATGATCACGCCGCCGCGCGGGCCACGCAGGCCTTTGTGAGTTGTTGATGTCACAAAATCAGCATAAGGAACCGGATTGGGGTAAGCACCCCCTGCAACCAAGCCAGAGTAATGCGCCAGATCGACCAGGAAAAGCGCGCCGTTATCTTTGGCAATCTGCGCAAACCGCTCAAAATCCATCTTCAACGAATAAGCCGAGGCGCCGGCGACAATCAACTTGGGCTTGTGCTCTTTGGCCAGCTCTTCGACACGCGCATAGTCAAGCACCTCATTGGCGTCCAAGCCGTACTGATGAAAGTTGTACAACTTGCCCGATGCGTTGACGCTCGCGCCATGGGTCAAGTGACCGCCTTCGGCCAAGCTCATGCCGAGTACCGAATCACCCGGCTTTAGCACGGCCAGGTACACCGCCTGGTTGGCTTGCGAGCCCGAGTTTGGCTGCACGTTGGCCGCTTCAGCACCAAATAGTTGCTTCAAGCGGTCAATCGCAAGTTGTTCCACGATGTCCACGTACTCACAACCGCCGTAGTAGCGCTTGCCAGGATAACCCTCGGCATACTTGTTGGTCATCTGTGAACCCTGCGCTTGCATGACAGCCGGGCTGGTGTAGTTCTCAGAGGCAATCAGCTCAATGTGCTGTTCCTGACGCTGGTCTTCTTTCTGGATGGCGCTCCAGACTTCGGGGTCAACTCGGTCAAGCGTGAGGGTGCGGTCAAACATGGACGGGTCCTGGCAATAAAAAGTAAAAAGAGCTGTGCAGTAGCTAATCGCCACTACACAGGGGTCTTGGATGTGTTGCTTTTGTTTCAGGCGTTTATTGTACCGTCACGCCCAGCTAGTCGCGCTTAGCCGACCTGCGCAGGAGCTAGCCGGGGGTTGAGGGTGTAGATGCCCGTCAAGCTGACTTTGTCCAGAATGTGTCCGTCCATGGCGTCAAGCACCTGTTGGCCGTTGAACTTACCCTCAAGGGGCAATTTCTCTAGATCAAGCGCGTACACCGTAAAGACATAACGGTGCAGAATCGAGTCGTTCCAAGGCGGGCATGGGCCGTCGTAGCCAAAATAGTCGCCAGACATGTCGCGGTCGCTGGCGAACCAGTTGGTGTAGTCGTTAACGCCCTGACGTGTATCGTTGGCAGCTAGCGGGCCACCCTTGCCACGAGGCGTGACCTCGAAGCTGTATTCACCCTCGACAATTTCGGTTTTATCAGCCGGCAAATCGACCAATACCCAGTGAAAAAAACCGACGCGCGGCAAATCTTCCGGGATTTCACGTCCTTCTTGGTTAACGTCATCAGGTTTACTGGGCACATCCGGGTCGTGACAAATCACCACGAACGACTTGGTGTGAGCCGGTGCGTCTTCCCACGACAGATGCGGGTTGATGTTCTCGGACAGTGCCACGTGGGACTGTGGATCAATCTTGCCAAACGCGAATTGCTCGGGAATCCAGGCCTGATCTGCGAACGAGTGACTAGACAATTCCATGTGCTTCTCCTCATCAAAATAGAGTGGGACACCCACCCAGCCGGGCCGCATCACGCGGTCCGAGCTATATCATTTCCGGTCTCGGCTATCAGCCTTCTCTTTTACCAAACTTGTATGAGTTTGGCATTGCGGCAGGTTCAGCACTTGGTGCTGTACTTCTGGCTGCACTTAAGGACAGCTTAATTTAAGAGTGGTCTTGCTTGAATACGACCTTAACCCACCTTAACACGGGCAAATTTCCGTTTGCCCACTTGCAACACATAAGTACCTGGCCCTAGAGTCAACCCTTTGTCGGAGACCTTCTCGCCGTCGATGCGCACGCCGTCCTGCTCAACATTACGTTGGGCCTCAGAGCCGGAACTAACCAGTCCGGCCTGTCGCAACGCCTTCAGAATACCAATCTCGGACTCAGCAATCGAGATTTCCGGCATCTCGTCAGGGATAGCGCCATCCCTGAACCGCGCCTCGAACGTCTCAAATGCCTTCTGTCCGTGGCCAAGACCGTGGAATCGATCCACAATTTCGATCCCGAGCATTACCTTCGCATCTTTGGGGTTGCGTCCGGCCTCGGTTTCAGCCTTTAACGCTGCGATTTCCGCGACGGGCTTAAACGACAGCAACTCATAGTAGCGCCACATCAACACATCGGATATTGACATGAGTTTGCCAAACATGGAATCCGGGGATTCGCTAATCCCGATATAGTTACCCTTGGACTTGGACATTTTTCTACGCCATCGGTGCCTTCAAGCAACGGCATGGTGAGAATGCACTGAGGCTCCTGCCCGTATTCCTTTTGCAATTCGCGCCCAACAAGCAAGTTGAACTTTTGATCGGTGCCGCCAAGTTCGAGATCAGCTTTCAACGCGACCGAGTCATAGCCCTGCATGAGCGGATACAGAAACTCGTGGACAGAGATCGACACACCATTGCGGAATCGCTGAGTAAAGTCCTCCCGCTCCATCATGCGCGCCACGGTGTAGCGCGAGGCCAGTTCGATCATGCCGCGCGCACCGAGCGGGTCACACCACTCTGAGTTGTAGCGAATCTCGGTGCGTTCGGGATCAAGCACCAGACTGGCCTGGGCATAGTAAGTTCTTGCGTTCTCTTCGATTTGCTCTCGAGTCAGCGGCGGCCGGGTCGTGTTGCGCCCAGACGGATCACCAATCATGGACGTAAAGTCGCCAATCAGAAAGATCACTGTATGGCCCAAATCCTGCAGTTGGCGCAATTTGTTCAGCACCACCGTGTGACCCAAGTGAATGTCAGGTGCGGTAGGGTCAAGCCCAAGCTTGATTCGCAATGGCGTGCCGGTGGCTTCGCTGCGCGCAAGTTTCTGGACAAACTCAGTTTGCACTAATAGCTCATCGCAGCTGCGAAGGGCAACCTCCAGACTGTGCTTGACACGCTCGGTCACGGGGTAAGGCTTGTTGCTTGGCTTAATGCCTGGCTCGGTGTTAGATGCGTTGCTCATGTTCAGTGAAACGAAGAACGTTGCCCCGACTCGTTATCAAACACGGCCCCCGCTAAGGAACCCTGATGATTGCGACAAGTCAATGGTTGTTAAGTGCTTGAGAATTAAGCTAACATTATGACAGGAATTGCTTCGGGCACTTCGGGTGGCCGTGGTGATGTGCTGACAAAAACAGACAAACACTACTAGACAAACCGAGGTTTTATCGCAATGCCAGTGAAATCCAGACGACCCGTAAAAACCGTGCTCGGCGTATCAGCCGTGGGATTATTGGTCGCAGCAGGGGCTTTTGCGATGGTTGCACCAGATCGCACCATCGTGCCCGAGCAAAACTTCGTCACTGATACGCTGGTGTTCCAACTCCCGCCGCTTGAGGCTCGCGACACTACCGCCCTGGAGTTTGAACAAAAGATCGAGACCCGGATTCGCTCGGGCGACACCGTCGCAAGCATTCTTCAGCGGCTCGGTATCGAAGAAGAAGGCTTCATGGCGTTTATCGCGTCCGAAGCTGCCACGCGCAAAGCTGCTCGCGGTCTCGTGCCTGGCCGTATCGTACAAGCAGCTCTTGACGGCAGTGGTGGCATGAAATGGATCCGCTACTACCACACACCGATTGCCGAGAAAAGGGCAAATACCAGACCGAGTATTTGTTGATCACCAAACAGGGTGACAAGTCGTTTACCGTCGAGGAAGTTTCAGCCGACACTGAATCGCAAATGCATTTGGCAGCAGGCGTTATTAACTCATCGCTTTTTGGGGCAACTGATAGCGCCGGTGTGCCTGATAGCGTGACGGTTCAGATGGCTGAGATTTTGGGCGGAAAAATCGATTTTTGCGTGACATTCGCAAGGGTGACCAGTTCCGCGTGCTGTACGAGACCCGCATGCATGAGGGCCGTCCCACTGGGTCTGGGCGCGTGCTAGCAGTTCAGTACATCAACGACGGCAAGCTTATCGAAGCCATGTGGTTCGCCCCAGAAGGGCAAAACGGCGGTTATTACGACAAGGACGGCAAAAGCTTGAAAGCTGCGTTCCTGCGCAGCGCCATCCCATTTACCCGCGTCAGTTCGACATTTGGCAAACGCATGCACCCAATCCACAAACGCTGGAAAATGCACGCCGGTATCGATTTTGCGGCACCCACCGGCACGCCCATTCGTGCCACCGGCGACGGGATTGTCGATTTCATCGGCAACAAGGGTGGTTATGGCAAAACGATCGTACTTCGCCATCCCAACAACATCACCACTTTATTTGCCCACCAAAGCCGCTTTGCCAAGGGCTTAAAGCGCGGTGACCGAGTCGCCCAGGGTGAGATCATTGGCTATGTAGGATCAACTGGCTGGTCGACTGGCCCTCACTTGCACTACGAATTCCGCGTGAACGACAAACCCGTTGATCCGCTTGGCATCAAAATGCCCGAAGCGGTCGTGCTAGACAACAAACAGCGCGAGCAGTTCTACGCGCAGGCATTGCCTTGGCGCGACCAGCTAGAACGCATTGCGGAATTGCAAGATCTTGACAGTAACCTGCAGGTTGCTGGCCGCTGACGTTTTTTTCATGAGCGCTTGTCGAACCATCGGCCTGATGTCGGGCACGAGTGTCGATGGTGTTGATGGTGTGCTGGCCCGATTCTCAGAAACCGGACAACCAGATATCATTGCACAGGCCAGCGTAGAGCTCCCAGAGGCTTTACGTCACGAGTTGTTGACACTGAACGCCCCCGGAGAGAACGAACTGCACCGCGCTGCCATGGCAGCCAATGGCCTGTCGGATTGCTACGCCCGTGTTGTGGCCAAGCTGCTAGAAACAAGCAACCTGAAGCCTGCCGACATTGCCGCCATTGGCGCACATGGACAAACGGTGCGTCACCGCCCAGAGCTTGGTTACACCACTCAACTGCTGGCACCGGCCAGACTTGCGGAACAAACGGGCATCTCGGTAGTAGCAGACTTTCGCAGTCGTGACGTGGCCGCCGGAGGCCAAGGTGCTCCACTCGTTCCAGCATTTCATCGTGCAGCGTTTGGCACCGAGACTGCTCGTGTGATTCTGAACTTAGGCGGAATAGCCAACGTAACCCTGCTGCGGCCCAACCAAGCCGTCATTGGCTTTGACACGGGACCAGCCAACATGTTGCTTGACCTTTGGTGCCAGCGCCATACCGGCGAACCATTTGACTCGGATGGACAATGGGCAGCTTCTGGGAGCACCCATCAAAAGCTGCTCGAACACTTCCTCGGTTCTGAGCCATGGTTTGACCTGCCGCCACCCAAATCCACCGGGCGTGATCTGTTTAACGCGCATTGGCTGGATCGCCGTCTGGTGGGGTTTGAAACAATTGCGCCAACCGATACACAGGCCACACTGCTCGCACTGACAGTGCAATCCATAGTGATGGCTATCAATAAACAAGACCTCGCGGGCGTGCCCATCTACGCTTGCGGTGGCGGCGCACGTAATCGGGAGCTCATGAAGCAATTAGCCAATGCGTGGGATGCTGAAGTTAGCACTACCGCGTCACTTGGGATTGGCACCCAAGACATGGAGGCGTTGGCATTTGCGTGGCTAGCCTGGGCTCACCTCAATAAAAACGCCGGCAACCTTCCTGAGGTAACCGGCGCAGATGGCTATCGAATCTTAGGGGCTTGCTGGCCCGCTTAGTGCAAGCGATCGCTCGACATTGACTAGACCGAGAACGAAGAACCGCAACCACATGTGGTGGTGGCATTGGGATTGCGAATCACAAACTGTGCGCCCTCAAGGTCTTCCTTGTAGTCGATTTCAGCGCCAACAAGATACTGAAAACTCATGGGATCAACGAGCAGCTGCACTCCGTTTTTTTCCAGTGCAGTGTCATCGTCGTTGATGTCTTCATCGAAGGTAAAGCCGTACTGGAACCCTGAGCAACCGCCGCCCTGCACGAACACACGCAACTTGAGGTTTGGGTTGCCTTCGTCGATGAGCAAGTCCCTTACCTTATCGGCAGCAGACTCCGTAAAAATAATTGGCTCTGGCGGCGACTGCAGATCAACAGTTTCAGTGACATTGCTCATGATTTTTCCTCACTACCGATTTCTAACGGGCATTTGTCCGTCTGCGCAAGATACGCTCAAACCCGCACTTTCTCCGTATAAACCCTAGGCTTATCAAGGGCATGTAGCGTGACCAGGTGCCAACTAGGTGTGACGGTTCTCACTAGAACTCAGGCGGTTCAAGGCGCTTCACACAGACGTTTCCCGCGAGTTTCCCGCGAGTTTCCCGCCGAGCTGTGCGCCTTGCCACGCGCTCGCTCTGGCACAAGAAGGTCGGTTTTGGCAGGCGAAAGCAACAGCAATTTCAGCGATACGGCCGATAAAGTCTGACCGGGCGAGTTTTGCTGCAAACGAAGCGAGGTGAAATCTTCAGGGCCAGGCATAGCAATCCAAAAATTACTTATTTGGAAACTATTGTCATAAAGGCATACACTTCGGAATTCTTGTTTCACTAAAACCGTATCAAACTCATGTTCTATCGCTTCTTCCACAAAAAGCCTCTTCCTAACCCATCATCCGCTCCCACCAAACAGCAACTGCCCCGCACCATCGGCTTGGCTCAACTAACCTTAATTGGCGTGGGCAGTACCCTGGGCACGGGGATTTTCTTTGCCATGGCCGAGACCGTCCCCTTGGCTGGACCGGCGGTCATTGTCTCATTCCTGCTCGCCGCACTGACGGCCGGCTTGACTGCGCTCTGTTACGCGGAGGTTTCAAGCGCATTGCCAGTATCGGGGGCTTCTTACACCTATACCTACATCACCATGGGCGAAGGCGCAGCAGTCATGGTCGCCGCCTGCCTATTACTCGAATGGGGCATTGCTGGCGCAGCAGTTGCCGTTGGCTGGAGTGCATACCTGAACCAGCTCATCGAGATGGTCATTGGCTGGACGATTCCTGAGATGTGGCGCGAACCGCCATTTCTTAAAAACGGCGAAGGGCTTGAAGCAGGCGGTGCTGGTGTGGTCAATCTGCCAGCGATTGTCGTGGTAGCGCTCTGCACCCTGCTGCTATTGCGTGGTTCGCGCGAATCCGCTCGTTTGAATGCATTGCTAACCATCACCAAAGTCAGCATTCTGCTCTTATTTGTTGCCATGTCTCTGACCGTGTTTCGCGCAGAACACTTCGCACCTTTTCTGCCGTTTGGCATCACCGGTGTCAGCACTGCTGCCGCGATTATTTTCTTTAGCTTTGTGGGGCTTGATTCCGTGGTTAACGCAAGCGAAGAGGCCATCAACCCGCAACGCAATATTCCACGCGCCATTACCGCAGCACTCGTAATTGTGACCAGTGTCTATGTACTGGTCGCCGTCAGTAGCCTGGGGGTGCAGGCCTACGACCAATTTATGGGTATCAACGGCGCCTTGCCTGCGATCTTATTGCGAGCAACTGAAAGCCGTGTCACCAGCATTGTGCTGGCTACAGGCGCGGTCATCTCGATCTTTAGCGTAACGTTGCTAACGCTGTTTGGGCAAGCAAGGATCTATTTTGCGATGGCGCGCGACGGACTGCTGCCCGTGCGTCTGGCCAACATTGACGCAAAGACGCATTGCCCTCGAGCTAGCACGTTGTTGGCTGGCATCGCCATAATGCCTTTAGCCGGTTTTTTGCCGAGCCACGTCTTGTGGGCCATGGTTAGCCTGGGCACCCTCATGGTGTTCATTGCCGTGGCGCTATCCCTGATCCTTTTGCGCCAGCGCAGGCAGACAGAATCCGGGTTTCGAGTGCCGTTTTATCCGGCAACACCGATTGTCAGCATCGCCGCCTGCATATACCTGATCGCCAATTTAAGCGGCACAGTATTCACACTGTTTGCGGTTTGGCTCACCTTGGCGCTGCTCTTTTACGGCTTATTCGGCCAACGCGGCGCTCACCAGCTAGCCAGACATCAAGGCAGGATGGCAACTTGAGACAAGCCAGTGTCCTCGCGCAAGCCAAACATCAAATTCATGTTTTGCACAGCTTGGCCAGAAGCGCCCTTGACAAGATTGTCCTGAATCGCCAGCACAATCAAGCGGTCCGGATGGCCGGGTGGCCGGTGCAAGGCCAGACGCAACTGATTTGAGGCGCGCACCGAACGCGTTTCTGGCAGGCTGCCAGAGGGCATCACATCAACAAAGGTCTCTTTGGCGTAAAAAGACTCATATAGCGCTTGAAGGTCAACACCCTTGGCACCAGGCAAAAGCTTCACGTAAAGTGTACTGAACATGCCACGCACCATTGGCACCAGATGCGGCACAAACGTGAGGTTGACCGAGGCACCGGCAAGCAAGTCAAGCTGGGCCTTGATCTCCGGGTGATGGCGATGACCGGAAACACCATAAGCCTTGAAACTGTCACTGACTTCTGAGAAGAGACTGCCCACCGAGGCGCCTCGGCCCGCACCGCTAACACCACTCTTGGAGTCGGCGATGATGTCGCTCGTATCAATCAGGACATTGGGTTTTAACAAGGGCGCCAACCCCAACAACACCGTGGTTGGGTAACACCCTGGATTGCCAACCACTTGGGCTTTGGCAATCGCTGCGCGGTTGAGCTCCGGCAGGCCGTAGACCGAGTCAGCCAGCACGTCCGGACAAGCGTGTGGCATTTTGTACCACTGCTCAAACACCGCCGTGTCTTGGAGACGGAAATCAGCTGCCAGATCGATGATTTTGACGTTGGCCGCCAGCAGTTCTTTGGCCTGGCTCATGGCCACACCATGCGGGGTCGCAAAAAACACCACGTCGCAGTTAGCCAAGTTTGCCTCTTCAGGGGTACAAAACGCCAAGCCAACCTTGCCACGCAGGTTCGGATACATGTCGGCTACTGGGAGCCCAGACTCTTTCCGGGACGTGATCGCAGTCAGTTCAACATTGGGATGCTGGCTTAACAAACGTAACAGCTCAACGCCGGTGTAACCCGTGCCACCAACGATGCCGACTTTGATAGGGGTGTGAGATGAGGACATGACCGAAACCCTGTAACTGAATGCTTAAAGCGTCATTCTAGTGCGTAGCCACGGTTGGCGAGCCACACTTTTAAAAGAAGCCGAAAATCCGTTGTGGCACTGCATAAAAAAACCGCTCCAGAGACAACAATGGAGCGGCGTTTCTTGTGTGACGGTAGACGCAACCGAAGTTGCGCTCGCAGCTTAGCGCTTGCTGAACTGCTTGCGGCGACGTGCCTTGCGCAGACCAACTTTCTTACGCTCAACTTCACGGGCGTCACGGGTCACATAGCCAGCGTTTGACAATGCGGGCTTGAGCGTTGCGTCGTAGTCGATCAACGCACGAGTGATGCCGTGCCGAACAGCGCCGGCCTGGCCGCTTTCGCCGCCACCGTGCACGTTAATGTGAAAGTCAAACGACTCTAGATGGCCAGTCAGCTCGAGCGGCTGGCGCACGACCATGCGGCCGGTTTCACGAGCGAAGAACTCATCAACAGGTTTGCCGTTGACAACAATCTTGCCAGTGCCCTTTTTAAGAAACACGCGGGCCACCGAAGTCTTGCGGCGGCCAGTGCCATAGTTCCAATTACCAATCATGACGCGTCCTTAGAAATCGAGAGGCTGCGGTTGTTGCGCAGCATGAGGATGCTCGCTACCAGCGTAGATCTTGAGCTTTTTGATCATGGCGTAGCCCAGCGGACCGTTAGGCAACATGCCCTTGACGGCTTTCTGGATCGCGCGACCCGGGAAACGCTCTTGCATCTTGGCAAAGTTCGTCTCAGAGATACCACCTGGGTATGTCGAGTGACGGTAGTACTTCTTGTTCAATGCCTTGTTGCCGGTAACAACGATGTCAGCAGCGTTGATGATGACGATGTAGTCACCTGTATCAACGTGCGGCGTGAATTCAGGCTTGTGCTTTCCGCGCAAACGGCGTGCGACTTCGCTGGCCACACGACCCAGGACTTTGCCCTTGGCGTCAATCACAAACCAGTCACGCTTTACTTCATGCGGCTTAGCCACGAAGGTTTTCATGATTGGATCCTAAATACGTTACGAACCGAAGACCATCTTCTGATTCTGCTTGCTTACCCAACAGCCACATACACTCGTCAAGGTGTGTAACCCACCCGTACCACTGCACGTTTTCGCGGAGTAATCAACGATATTACCATGAAATCAGTGACTTTCGTGGTTCGCAAGACCTGTCAAGTCCCTGCGATCGACATGCGCTCAATCAAAATCGAACCCGTGGTCTTGCTGCCCCGGTTGAGTTCGTCAGCACCGACTTTGACGATCTGGCGGAACATGTCTTTGAGGTTGCCCGCAATCGTGATTTCCTGGACTGGGTACTGAATTTCACCGTTTTCTACCCAGTAACCAAAGGCACCTCGTGAATAGTCCCCTGTCACGTAGTTCACCCCCTGGCCAATCAGCTCTGTCACCAAGAGCCCCGTGCCCATTTCTTTCAGCATGCCAGCAAGGTCATCTGCTGAGGTTGTTTTGGTGGAATACAGGCGCAAGTTGTGCGAGCCGCCAGCGTGGCCCGTGGTCTGCATGCCAAGCTTGCGAGCGGTGTAGGTCGACAAGAAGTAGCTTTGCAGGATGCCCGCTGTAACAATCTGGCGCAACTCGGTACGCACACCCTCATCGTCAAACGCACCCGACCCCATTGCCGAGGGGATAAAGGGGTTTTCATCGATAAAAACATGATCCGGAAAAATCGACTGCCCTAGAGAGTCGGGCAGGAATGTGGTCTGACGATACAACGCGCCACCACTGACAGCCTGGGTCAGCGCACCTAGCAAGCCCAAAGCTAGAGGCGCTTCAAACAACACCGGTACCTGGCGTGTGGACAACCGGCGAGCATTTAAGCGAGACAACACGCGCTCGGCCGCATAACGCCCGACCTGCTCGGGTGGTGACAGACGTTGCGCGATGCGGTCACTGGTGTACCAATAGTCGCGCTGCATGTTGTCACCGCGACCGGCAATCGGCACTACCGAAAGCCCATGGCGGGTATAGGTGTAACCGTCAAGAAACCCGCGGGTGTTGCCCATGACAAACTGGCCTTCATGGCTGTCAACACTGGCACCCTCTGAGTTGGTGATGTGTTTGCTGACCCCGCGCGCAGCGTCTTCGGCTTGAATCGCCAGTCTTGCAGCCTCATCGACCGAAATCGCCCAGGGATGATAAAGCGAGAGGTCTGGGCTGGCCGCAAGCATCAGCTTGTCAGCATCGGGCAGGCCTGCAGCCGGGTCTTCAGCGGTGTAGCGCGCAATGTGCCAGGCAGCCTGCACGGTCTGCTCAAGCGCTGCCCGAGAAAAGTCTGAGGTCGAAGCCGATCCACGTCGCTGCCCAGCATAGACGGTGATGGCCAGTGAACGGTCTCGGGTCTGCTCAACCGTCTCGACTTCGCCCAAGCGCACGTTGACCGCCATGCCCTGGCCTTCGGAGACCTCAGCGACCGCGTCGCTGGCCCCTAGCGTCTTGGCAAAATCCAGCGCCTGGGTGACGAGGTCTTCAAATTGGGCCCGGTGTTCCTGATGCGGCAGTGGCTGCATGTGCGATTGACCTTTTGGTGATCCAAGTAAATTGTTGTAATCCCGTATGATACCGAAGGACAGTTAAACAACGCACCAAATGACCCAAGAAGATCAAGACAATCAGAATTTCGATGAGCGCCCAAGCAAGTCGCAAGTCAAGCGCGAGATGCTGGCGCTACAAGAGCTTGGCAAAGCCATTGTTGAACTGAGCACCGATCGCATCAAACAGTTACCGCTTAGCGAGAAGCTGCGCGATGCCGTGCTCTTGGCACAGCGCACAACGAGCCGGGAGGGCCGCCGCCGACAGATCCACTACGTTGGCAAGTTGATGCGCGATGCACCGGCAGAGCAAATCCGTCAGCAAATGGACACCTGGGCCAACGGTTCACGCCAGGAAACTGCTTATTTGCACGCGATTGAGCGTGATCGCGACCGACTGATCGATGACGATGCAGCACTCACGCCGTGGCTAGATGCCCATCCGGACGTGGATGTACAAGCGATCCGGTCGCTAATTCGCGCTGCGCGCGCAGAGCACAAGAAAAACCAGGCTCTCTTGCCTGGGCAAGAGCCCCAACGCAAACACTACCGGGCGTTATACCAAGCGATCAAAGCCGCCACGCCCAGCCCGGACAACGTTCCTTCCACGACGGCAACCACGGAACCCGAACATGACTGACTCACGCCACGTGCTGCAATTCATTGAAAGAGAAACTGGCCCTAACCCCACCCAAAGCGTGATTTGGTTGCATGGCTTAGGGGCCGATGGCCATGACTTTGAACCGCTGGTTCCCGCCCTAGGAATCACCACCCCAACGCGCTTCATCTTTCCACACGCACCAGTTCGACCCGTCACGATCAATGGCGGCATGGCCATGCGCGCCTGGTATGACATCCTGACGCCCGCTTTGGTGCGGGTCGAAGACGACGCTGGCATTCGGGAGTCTGAGCAGATGATCGCCGATTTAATCAAACGCGAGAACGGCCTTGGCGTGGCTACTGAGAACATCGTGTTGGCTGGCTTCTCACAGGGTTGCGCCATGACACTGCACACAGGTCTTCGCTACCCAGAAAAACTTGGCGGTTTGATTGGACTGTCGGGATACTTACCACTCGCGGATCGAGCAGCACCCCATTGGGCACCGGCCAATCAGCAGACCGCTATATTTTTAGCGCATGGCACACACGATCCCGTCGTAGCACTCGAACGAGGCGAGAGCACCAAGCGGCTTTTGGTCTCGCACGGCTATCAGGTTAATTGGCACACCTACCCGATGCAACACAGCGTGTGTCCAGAAGAGGTTCATGACATCGCACAGTTTATGAAGTCAGTACTGCGCTAGACAGTTACCGGATCAAGGCTCATCCACACGCGACGCATCGAAGAGTCATCAGGATCCGGGTCATTGATCATGCCAAGTTTGGTCATCAAAGACAGCATGGGACGATTGTTTGACAGCACCATCCCCTCGATGTAATCGAGACCCTGTTGGCGAGCTGCATCAATAAGCCGGCTCATCAGGCGCCGGCCTAGGCCGTGTCCCTGCCAGTTGTCGGCAATCACCAACGCGTATTCAGCTCCACGCCCATCCGGATTGCGCAGGTAGTGCGCCAGGCCAATGATGGTCTCTTGCTTATGACCCTGTGCATCAGCAAGCTCGCAAGTAGCCAACAGTGCCAGTTCCCGGTGGTAGTCAACATGGGTATAGCGTGACAGCATGCGCGGGGTGAGCTCGCGCATCATTGACACAAACCGCATGTAACGCGCCTCTTCTGACAGACCGCGGATGAAGTCTTGAAGGGCCTGTGCGTCATCGGGCCGGATCGGCCTCAAAACTCCCACCCGATCATCACCAAGCGGCAGGCGCTGCACCAAACGACGCGGATATGGGTGCACCGACATATGAGCATAGCCATCTGCTGCCGGGTCCCTAGTGCCGTGGCTCGGGCTGATTTGAATGCGAATGTTCGAGCTCATTAAAACTTGGCCGCGTACCACAAGCGGGTCGATACGCAAGCTCAAGACCTCTGGACATTCGCTAACCAGATCAGAGACCAGTTCAAGCAACATCAATAGCTGCTCAAACACAGGTTCCGGGTAAAAGTCTTCGGGAAGCTTTTTCCAGAACAGACTGCGCTTGACCATGCGTCTGGCCAGGAAATAGTTCAGTGGCGCGAGGTCTGCAGCAGCTTGGTCCGGTGCAAATCGCCCAAGCACACCGCCCGCCCCAAAACGAATGACTGGCCCGAAATTGGCATCGCGCTCAACCCAGACAGCTGCTGGCATGTCATCCACAGACAAGGGCTTGAGACTCGGTTTATCAAGGCTTTGCAACGGGACATGAAAATCGCGCAACAAGGCCCAAGCCACATCGGGCTCAAGCCACTCGTGGCCATGGCCAAGCGACGCTCGAATGCGGGCGCGCGCCTGTTCGATCATAGGCTGGCCATGCTCTGGCTCAGCTGGCTGAATCTGCAGCAACAGTTGCTGGTTGTAGTGATAGGCCGCCAAGATGCCAAATGCATTGGCTGCGGACTCTGGCGTACGAAAAGCCGGCGTGCCCGCATCATCTAACCGCCTGCGGATTGGACGCATGCCTGCGTCGCCCATGAAGCAACTGATTACTGGCTTGGGTGCTTTAGGAGAAAACTCAGCCAATGCTGCTGACACCCGGTTGAAGTCCGAACGCGGGTCTGGCGCAAACATCACCAATACCCCATCTACGCCAGCATCTTCCATCAGCAGCTGCAGGATTTCCTTGACCAGCAGTTCAGTCAGCGGCTGGTGTGTAACCACCGGATTGTGTGTTTTGGAGCCCGGTTCCAATAGCTTGGCCAGGCGACGACTGGTCTTGGCGTCCAGATCGGCCTTGAGAATCGGACCGTCTTGAGCCGCCATGTCCAACGCGAGCTGCGCCGGTGCCTCACCATTGGCCAACACAGCCACGCGCCGCCCACGCGGACGGCGACTGTAATTAAACACCTTTAAGGCCGAAAACAGCTGAATGAAGTAGCGCACCCGCACCGCACCGGCACGTCGCAGGGCAGCATCGAACGCCAGATCAGCTTGCCGGGATTCGTTGGCCGAGCCGGCCTTCAAGACAACCACGGGCTTGACGCTGGCAGCGGCTCGAATCGCGCTCATAAACTCGCGTCCAGACTCCAGCTCATCGTCAATGTAAATAGCAATGCTGTCGGTGCGGGTGTCAGTGGCCAGATAGTCCAACACATCGGGCAAGCGTGTAACCGACTCTTGGCCCAACGCAATCGCTGCAGAAAACCCGACATGCACATCATCGGCCCAGTCCAGCACACTGGCCATGATGGTGCGCGACTGCGCCACCAATGCCGCACGTCCAGGATGCGCCAGCAAAGGGTGCTGGCTCAAGTTCAAACCCAAATGGGGCCTTTGCAGGCCAAATGAAAATGGCCCCAACAATGCACAATGGTTGGCACGCGCCCAATCACCACATAGTCGCCGGGTACGATCAGGGTCTGGATCGATCACCTCATGAGCCATCACAATGAGCGCCATCGGCCGGTAGGACTCAATTGCCTCGAACACCCCCTCTAGCAACAAAGGTGGCATGCAGACAATGGCCAAATCGAGCCTGGCACCAGACTTAACCCCAGCCAGAGACGCTGGAAACTCGGGCAATTGGCCCGGCTCGGCATCGACTCGAGTGGTGTTGCCACGAATGCCTGAGGGCAAGGCCTGAAACACCGGCAGCGGATTGTCGCTGACAATCAAGAGACTCTTGGGCTGAAACAGCGGATCTAGGGTGTGGCGAAACATGTTGGCGGCTCTGGGCAGGCGTTGGTTCATTCTGCCTCTAAAATATGAACAATTCGATACTAACAACATTATGTTGCACCGCAACATGATCGAAGTCAAACAAATGTCAGTTCTATGTCAGTTTTTTCTGAGGCTTTTGTTAAGCAAGGCTTTTTGTGACGAGATTTGTGTTGCGCGCGCAACACCCGTGGCTCTCAGCAGGTATCGACCCACTGACATGAATACACGCTGTCTATATATAGACAGTGATTTTTGAACAACACACCGCACCGAGGAAATCATCGATGACAGCATCCTCAGACCAGCCCACCCGTGTCCGTACCCGCTTTGCACCCTCGCCCACTGGTTTTTTACACCTCGGTGGCGCTCGCACGGCTCTCTATAGTTGGGCATTCGCAAAGCATTTCGGTGGTGACTTCATTTTGCGCATTGAAGACACAGACCTTGAGCGCTCAACGCCAGAAGCAGTGCAAGCCATTCTGGACGGCATGGCTTGGCTCGGATTTACCCCCGATGAGGGCCCGTTTTATCAGATGCAGCACATGAACCGCTACCGGGAGGTGGTTACGCAAATGCTTCAAGCAGGCACGGCATACCACTGCTACAGCACGCCTGAAGAAGTGGATGCCATGCGTGAAGCGGCCAAGGCGCGCGGCGACAAGCCACGATACGATGGCACCTGGCGACCAGAGCCCGGCAAAACCTTGCCTGCCATCCCCGAGGGCCGCAAGCCAGTGGTGCGTTTCAAAAATCCAGAATCAGGGGTCACGAGCTGGGACGATCTGGTTAAGGGCACAATCAGCATTCGCAATGAAGAGCTTGACGATCTCATCATCGCGCGACCCGACGGCACACCAACCTACAACTTTTGTGTGGTGGTCGATGACTGGGACATGGGCATCACTCACGTATTGCGTGGTGACGACCACGTCAACAACACACCAAGACAAATCAACATCCTCAAAGCACTTGGCGCGCCGATTCCGGCCTACGGCCACGTGCCGATGATCCTGGGACCTGATGGCCAGAAACTCTCCAAGCGCCACGGCGCCGTGAGTGTCATGGCGTATGACAAAGCGGGCTATCTGCCCGAGGCGATGGTCAACTATCTGGCGCGACTTGGGTGGAGCCATGCCGATGATGAAATCTTTAGCCGCGAGCAGCTGGTGCAGTGGTTTGATGGTCAGAACCTGTCGCGATCGGCCTCGCAGTGGGACCCCAAGAAACTGAACTGGGTCAATGCACACTATATAAAAGAGGCCAGCAACGACTGGCTAGCCGACCAGGTACGCGATCGAATTCTGGCGCGCGATGGCAACCCCGATGCGGTTGACTTGCCCGCCGCAGTCGGTTTGCTCAAAGACCGAAGCGAGACACTGGAACAACTCGCTGATGCAGCCATGCTGTTTTGTGGGTCGGCAAGCGAACCAGACCCAGAGCTCGTGACCAAGCACATGACGCCCGAGGCCAAACAAGCCGTGATTGATTTTTGGGGCAAGAGCCAGGCCATTGAATGGACGAGCAGCGAAATCGGCGCAACGATCAAGACAGTGTTGGCCGAGCATGGCCTAAAAATGCCGCAGCTTGCTATCCCGCTGCGACTGATCGTGGCAGGAACCCCACAAACGCCAGCCATTGATGCCGTGCTCGCGCTCATGGGTCGTGAACATGTAGGCCAACGTATACGGGCGTTTGGACTGGATATTGCCTAACCCATCCGGGAATACCCGTACAACTTTCAAGGTAACCGACAGTTGCTCCTTCGGCGAGTAAACACTAGAATTTGTGAATAAATCTTCGAAATACACAAGATCTAGTGTTTACATCTCATGGATGTCGCGTTTGAATCGCGGCATTTTTACGCCAACACAGGCTTGCCAAGCACCGCGAGCCGTGTCCTAAAGCAGGAGTCCACATGCAAGTTTCCACCACAGCCCCAACCGCCGAAGCCATCGGCCAAATCCCTGCACCAGCCACCGCCCCAACCACACCCCGGGGCGCCTGGTCTCACTACAGCATCATCCGCCGCAATGGTGCGGTTGTTGGGTTTGAGCCCAGCAAGATCGCAATTGCGATGACCAAAGCATTTCTGGCAGTCAACGGTGGTCAGGGTGCCGCCTCCGCACGTGTGCGCGAGCTTGTCGAGCAACTCACCCACCAAGTGGTCAACGCCCTGGTGCGCGGTCGCCCCAACGGCGGCACGTTTCACATTGAGGACGTGCAGGATGCCGTTGAGCTGGCCCTCATGCGCTCAGGTGAGCACGATGTGGCACG
>JAJOJF010000035.1 GCA_021208885.1 Burkholderiaceae bacterium | reverse complement strand
CAGACTGGGCCTTAAGCATGATGGGCGCGCCGTGCGTGTCATCGGCACAGACAAAATGGACGGTGTGGCCAGCCATGCGCATGGTTCGTACCCAGATGTCTGCCTGGATGTACTCCATGATGTGGCCAATATGAAATGAGCCATTGGCGTAGGGCAATGCAGTGGTGACAAACAAAGTGCGCGACATGATGTATCCGTCCGAAGAACAAGTTCGGGATTTTAACTGTGTCGCGCCGATTGGCTAGATAGACTAACTGGTTATGGTCTATCGAACGTCGCGCGCTTCGACATCTGTCACATTGTCGCGCGGGTAGTTTTGCTGGGCAAAGCCCCCCTTCGTGAAGATGGGTTTGCGGCGCGACTGGCGGCTTGTCCAGTATTCTTGCACTGAGAATCGTTGGCCCCGCAGTTTGGCGGCAACGAACAAGATCCCCACAGCGATTAAGGTGGAGAAAGTAAAAATCAGAGCCATGCCTAGTCCGATGAGGGCAACCAAGGCAAAAGCGATGACGCGAACGAGGCGATTTAGTAGATCCATCATATAGGTAGTATACGTTGTGTCTGTGCAGATGCACCAATTATTGTGACCACTAACCCCTAAAAAAATTCCATGACAGTTACATCTGATGACATTCAGGCGCTTTTGGCTCGTACGATGGACCCCTTCACCAATCGGCCCTACGGTGATCTGGTTAAGGACATCGAGGTTGATCGGTCAGGCCACGTAATCCTGACTTTTCGGCCGGGTTACCCCGTCGGGCGGGGCCATGACCCAATGCTAGCACCCCTGACAGCCGCGCTTGAGGCCCTCGGGCTCAGCAACGCACAGATTCATGTGCAACCAAAAATCGAGGCGCACGCAATTCGCGCCGGTGTGGAACGGGTGAAGGGCGTCAAGAACATCATTGCAGTGGCATCGGGCAAAGGTGGTGTCGGCAAAAGCACCACTGCAGTCAATCTTGCCCTGGCACTAGCTGACGAGGGTGCCGCTGTTGGATTGCTTGACGCGGACATCTACGGGCCAAGCGTTCCGCTCTTGCTTGGCCTTGATGGACGGCCAGACAGCAAGGACAATAAAACCATGGAGCCTCTGGTTGGCCATGGCATCAAGTGCAATTCGATCGGGTTCTTGGTTGATGCCGATACGCCGGCGATCTGGCGTGGACCCATGGTGACTCAGGCGCTTGAGCAGTTGCTGCGCCAGACCAATTGGGGCGAGCTCGACTACTTGATTATCGACATGCCACCAGGGACTGGCGACATTG
Source organism: Burkholderiaceae bacterium (assembly GCA_021208885.1). GTDB lineage: Bacteria > Pseudomonadota > Gammaproteobacteria > Burkholderiales > Burkholderiaceae_B > Algicoccus. The sequence continues at coordinate 64,060 of JAJOJF010000035.1, read as the reverse complement.
CCTTAACTCTTGCCCAAAAAGTGCCTGTCAGTGGCGCGGTGATCGTGAGTACCCCTCAGGACATTGCCCTGCTTGATGCACGCAAGGGCGTGCGCATGTTCGAGAAAGTGACCGTACCTGTGCTTGGCATCATCGAGAATATGTCCGTGCATGTGTGCCCGAGTTGTGGTCATGTGGAACATTTGTTCGGCGAGGGTGGCGCGCAACGCATGGCCGACGAGTTTCAGGTGCCGTTTTTAGGCAAATTGCCGCTCGCACTTTCGATTCGAGAAAATGCTGATGCTGGTAACCCCACCGTAGTTGCAGCGCCTGATGGCGTTGAGGCTGGTCTATACCGTGAGATAGCGCATAAACTGGCTGCCAGGCTCGCCGGCTTGCCTAAGGACATGGCTAGCAAGTTCCCTACAGTGGTGGTCGAGCAACGCCGTCATTGAATTGTTTCGGCACGGCTGGGTTCGCAGCGTTAAAATTGACAGCTTTACGCTGTTGGGGAAGCCCTGCCATGAGCATTAAAAGCGACCTGTGGATCCGGCGCGCCGCCGCCCAAGGCATGATCGAGCCATTTGAGCCCGGTCAGGTACGAGAAAACGACAAGGGGCGTATAGTCAGCTATGGCACAAGTAGCTATGGCTATGACGTGCGTTGCGCCAATGAGTTCAAGATCTTCACCAACATCAATTCGACTATTGTTGACCCCAAGGCGTTTGACGAGAAATCCTTCGTCGACTTTGTGGGTGATATCTGTATCATTCCACCGAACTCTTTTGCGCTTGCGCGCACGGTAGAGTACTTCCGAATCCCGCGCAGTGTGCTGACCGTCTGTTTGGGCAAGAGCACCTATGCGCGTTGCGGCATTATTGTTAATGTCACGCCGCTAGAACCCGAGTGGGAAGGGCATGTGACGCTTGAGTTTTCAAACACCACGCCGTTGCCGGCCAAGATTTATGCGGGTGAGGGTTGCGCACAGATGTTGTTCTTCGAGAGCGACGAGGTTTGTGAGACGTCTTACAAAGACCGTGGCGGCAAATATCAGGGCCAGCAAGGCGTGACCTTGCCACGCACCTAGTTATCAGACACTTTTTTGCAGTCAGGCAGTTAAGGGAGCTCCTCCATGAAGTTTCGTTTTCCGATTTACATCATTGATGAGGACTTCCGCTCGGAGAACGCCTCTGGTCTGGGCGTGCGTGCGCTTGCTGCGGCTATTGAAGCCGAAGGCATGGAGGTCATTGGTGTCACGAGCTACGGCGACTTGAGTTCATTTGCTCAACAGCAAAGTCGAGCCAGTGCATTTATTTTGTCGATCGATGATGAAGAGTTTGACATCAATGTGGCAGTCGACCACTCGAGTGCCATTCAGAATTTGCGTTCGTTTATCGGCGAGTTACGTTTCAGAAACGCTGACATACCGATCTATCTGTACGGTGAAACCAGGACGTCTGAACATATTCCGAATGACATTCTGCGCGAGCTGCACGGCTTTATTCATATGTTTGAAGATACGCCGGAGTTTGTGGCACGTCACATCATTCGTGAAGCGAGGAGCTACATCGACGGTCTGGCACCCCCGTTTTTTAGGGAGCTTGTGAACTACGCTCAAGACGGATCGTACTCCTGGCATTGCCCCGGGCACTCTGGGGGTGTTGCGTTTTTGAAGAGCCCCGTGGGTCAAATGTTTCACCAGTTTTTTGGTGAGAACATGTTGAGAGCTGACGTTTGTAACGCGGTCGATGAATTAGGCCAGTTGCTCGATCACACCGGACCGGTGGCAGAGTCAGAACTGAATGCAGCCCGTATTTTTCACGCGGATCACTGCTTTTTTGTGACCAACGGCACCTCGACCTCTAACAAGGTCGTCTGGCATGCGAACGTGGCGGCCGATGACATTGTGGTGGTTGACCGCAACTGTCACAAATCGATTTTGCATGCGATCACCATGACCGGCGCAATCCCGGTGTTTTTGCGGCCAACGCGTAACCACATGGGCATCATCGGGCCAATTCCATTGAGTGAGTTCGAGCCTGACAATATCCAGAAAAAAATCGATGCCAATCCCTTTGCCAAGCGCGCCCGTTCGGGCAAGGCACGGATTTTGACGTTGACGCAAAGTACATACGATGGTGTGATCTACAACGTTGAAATGATCAAGGACCGTCTCGGTTCAACCATCGATACCCTCCACTTTGATGAGGCATGGCTGCCGCATGCCCCGTTTCATAAGTTCTATCGCGACATGCATGCCATTGGTGCCAATCGTCCGCGCAGTGAGCGTGCCATGGTGTACGCCACCCACTCGACGCATAAGCTGCTCGCTGGCATTTCCCAGGCTTCCCAGATCGTGGTGCAAGAGTCGCAGACCCGCAGGCTGGATCGCAACGTCTTTAATGAAGCGTACTTGATGCATACGTCGACCTCGCCCCAATACGCCATCATCGCCTCATGCGATGTGGCTGCAGCCATGATGGAGCCGCCAGGTGGCACCGCCTTGGTCGAAGAAAGCATTCGCGAGGCCATGGATTTCCGGCGCGCCATGCGCAAGGTTCAAGCGGAGTATGGCGATTCAGACTGGTGGTTCAGTGTATGGGGGCCAGACAATTTGCCGGCCCATGGTATCGGAGAACAGTCAGACTGGGTGCTCAAAGCCAACGATCACTGGCACGGGTTTGGTGAGTTGGCTGAAGGCTTTAACATGCTCGACCCTATCAAAGCCACGATCGTTACCCCGGGCCTGGACATGTCGGGCAGCTTTGGTGAGACTGGCATTCCGGCCGCCCTGGTTTCAAAGTATTTGACCGAACACGGCGTTGTGGTGGAAAAAACCGGCCTGTATTCATTTTTTATTCTGTTTACGATTGGTATCACCAAAGGCCGTTGGAATACGTTGCTGACAGCCTTGCAGCAATTTAAGGATGACTACGATCGCAATCAGCCGATGTGGCGCATCCTGCCCGAGTTCTGTCGTGACCATCGTCGCTACGAGCGCATGGGCTTGCGTGACTTATGCCAGTTGATTCACGCGGCCTATCGCGACTACGATGTCGCCAAACTCACCACCGAGATGTACCTCTCTGACATGGTGCCCGAGTTCAAGCCTTCGGATGCTTTCGCTTACATGGCGCATCGCGACGTCGAGCGTGTCTCGATCGATGAGCTCGAGGGTCGTGCCACCGGCGTGCTGTTAACCCCATATCCACCCGGAATACCTTTGCTAATTCCGGGCGAGCGCTTTAACAAGACGATTGTTCAATACTTGCAGTTTGCGCGCGATTTCAATAGTCGATTCCCTGGGTTTGAGACGTACATCCACGGGCTGGCTGAGGAGGAAGATGCTAGTGGCAACAAGCGTCTGTACGTTGACTGCATCAAGCAAACCTAATTGAGCCAGACGCAAACCGATGTGATCGTCATCGGCGCCGGTGCGGCCGGCATGATGTGTGCTGCCACAGCTGGCGCGGGAGGGCGCGAGGTCATCCTGGTAGACCACGCCACCAAGCTTGCTGAAAAAATCCGTATCTCGGGCGGCGGACGTTGCAACTTCACCAATGTCAATGTCGCGCCCGAGAATTTCATCTCGGCTAACCCCAAGTTCTGCCGCACGGTGCTAGCTGGCTACACGCCACAGGACTTTATCAAGCTTGTGAAGTCGTACGGTATCGCCTGGCATGAAAAGCACCGCGGCCAGTTGTTTTGTGATGAGAGCAGTGAACAAATCATCGCGATGTTGCGCAAGGAGTGTGATCGGGCACGGGTCAAGTGGCGCATGCCGTGTACGGTCCAAAGCATCAAACGAATCATCGGTGGCTTTGAGCTTGGTACATCAGCCGGCGTGCTGCGATCGCGCGACTTGGTGATCGCCACGGGTGGCACGGCCGTGCCTCAGGTGGGCGCTACTGACTTTGCATTGAAGGTAGCGACACAGTTTGGCATTGAGGTGATCGAGCCAAGGCCAGCCCTGGTGCCATTGCAGTTTGACCCGAATGTCTGGCAGCCGTTTGCTCATCTGGCGGGTGTTGCGATCGAGGCCGAAATTGCGGTGACTGGTGGTCCGAAGCAACGGTTTGTCGAAGACATGCTGTTTACCCATCGGGGGCTCTCAGGGCCAGGAATTTTGCAGATCTCAAGCTACTGGCGACCGGGCCAGTCTTTGGCTATCAATTTATTGCCAACAAAAGGTTTGGCTCAGGAATTGATTGAGCTAAAGACAGGTGCCAAACAACAGGCCAGCACAGTGATGAGCAAGTATTGGCCAAAGAGACTGGCAGAGCAGTGGTTGGGTGAATCCGGACAGCGTAAATTTGCCGAGTGGTCGGACAAAGCGATTCGGGCTTTGGTTGAGCAAATACAGAACTGGCAAGTTCTGCCGTCGGGAACGGCAGGCTTGCGCAAGGCCGAGGTCATGGCAGGTGGCGTCGATACCGGCGCGCTTGATCAGCGCACGCTCGAGGTCAAAGGCATCGAAGGGCTTTATTTCCTGGGCGAAGCGGTTGATGTCACGGGCTGGCTTGGTGGCTACAACTTCCAGTGGGCTTGGGCTAGTGGCGTGGCTTGCGGCCGTGCGCTGGCTGCGAGAACCCGAGACTGAACTGTTTAGTCTGGTTGTGCAGTTAGGTTGCCATTCAAACTTGTCGCGTTCAAGTGACCGTCACGGCAAGCCCCGCCGTTCAGGCGAGGAGGTGATCCATTATTAGTGTCTTTTTATGGTCGATATTGTTGTTTTGATGGGGGTTTTTCGGGTAACCTACGCCTGTCTGTGAATACCCCGTGCGGGAGAGAGTGTCGTTTTGACACCGCCGAAGGCGCAATTCGCCCAGAATCGCTCAGGCACCCCATACTGCGTAGGGTTTCGTCTCTTAGGCGACACAGCACTCTGGAGAGACTTGCCAATGGTGTGTTGGCAAGCGCCGAAGGTGCAGCTGGTTACTTGACCAGAAAACTCTCAGGCAAAAGGACAGAGGGGCGGATCGTAGGAAAAAGTTGAAGTCGCCGTTACGAACCGTATTCCCTTGTCTGGAGCTCCTGGATGTCTGCATTGCAACGAACCCCTCTGTACGAAGCGCATGTAGCGGCCAAAGCCCGCTTGGTTGATTTTGGTGGCTGGGAAATGCCCTTGCATTACGGCTCGCAGATCGAAGAGCACCATGCTGTTCGTCAGAACGTCGGCATGTTCGATGTCTCACACATGCGCAGTGTCGATATCAGTGGTCCTCAGTCTCGTGAGTTCCTGCGTTATTTATTGGCCAATGACGTCAATAAGCTCAAGAGCACGGGCCGTGCCCTGTACAGCTGTATGCTAAATCCGCAAGGTGGCATCATCGATGACTTGATTGCCTATTATTTTGCTGACGATCAGTGGCGTCTAGTGGTCAATGCTGCCTGTGCCGAAGGCGACATCGCTTGGATGAAGCGTGTGGCTGCTGCCAAATCATTTGACGCTGTAATTGCACCGCGCGCTGACCTGGCCATGTTGGCTTTGCAAGGTCCGCGAGCACTCGAAGTGCTCGGCCATGTTCGGGCGTCTTGGTCTGCTGCCGTCATTGATGTCAAGCCCTTCACCGCCGTGATGTTCGATGACGTGGTAGTGGCCCGCACGGGCTACACCGGTGAGGATGGTGTCGAAATCATGCTCCCGGCTGACCAAGTCGTTGACCTCTGGAATGATTTGTTGGCAGTTGGTGTTAGGCCTTGTGGTCTGGGAGCCCGTGACACATTGCGACTTGAAGCCGGTATGAACTTGTACGGTCAGGACATGGATGTGCTCACCACACCCGCACAAGCGGGGTTGACCTGGACGGTCGCCTTGGCGGATGTGGCGCGCGAGTTCGTGGGGCGTGCAGCCATTACCGAGTTTGCGGCCACGGGCCAAATGCTTGGCTTAAAGCTTCAGGAGAAAGGCGTGATGCGCGCGCACATGACCGTTGCGACGGCTCACGGCGAAGGCGAGATCACTAGCGGCACCATGTCACCCACCTTGGGCGTGTCGATCGCCATGGCCCGACTGCCTCAAGGCGTGTCCGTTGGCGATGAAGTACACGTAAATATTCGAGGGAAGTCAGTTCCAGCTAAGGTTTGCCAGCTACCGTTTGTGCGTCACGGCAGGGCCGTGGAACCAAAGACTTAACGTGTTTAATCAAGCAGTGTTTGCGGAGATTTGAATGAGCATTCCGAACGATCGTAAGTATGTTTCCTCTCATGAGTGGATTAAGCCTGAAGGTGACATGCTGCTAGTTGGCATTACTGATCCGGCTCAGGATCAATTGGGTGATCTGGTGTTTGTGGGTGACGTGCGTGTGGGCGCCAAGTTAAAGGCAGGCGAGACCGCTGGTGTGGTTGAGTCAGTCAAAGCTGCTTCCGACATCTATGCACCGGTTGATGGTGAAGTGGTGGGCTTTAACGATTCGCTTAACGATGCGCCAGAGAGCATCAATGGCGATCCTTATGGGACCTGGATTTATAAATTCAAGCCTGTGAACATGGCTGACGTCGATGGATTGCTCGATGCAGCTGCATATCAGGCGGTAGTTGACGCGAGCTAAATCATGACAAGACCAACGACCGAGACGGCTGGCGCGTTTATTGCGCGCCACATTGGCCCTGGCCAGGCTGACCGCCAGAAGATGCTGGCATCTATTGGTGCAGATAGCCTGGATGCGTTGATGCAAACCGTGGTGCCAGGCAATATTCACCTGTCTGGTCTGTTGGACTTGCCAGCTCCCAAAGACGAGCCCGCGGTGTTGGCTGAATTGAAGCAAATCGCCAACCAGAACCAGGTCATGCGTAGCTACATCGGGCAGGGCTACTATGGCACGCATACGCCTAATGTCATCTTGCGCAATATTCTCGAGAATCCGGCCTGGTACACGGCGTACACGCCTTATCAGCCTGAGATCTCTCAGGGACGGTTGGAAGCTATTCTGAACTTCCAGACGATGGTGGCTGACCTGACGGGGCTCGATATTGCCAATGCCTCTTTGCTCGATGAGGGGACCGCCGCTGCCGAAGCCATGACTTTGGCTTGGCGGGTGACGCGTCACAAGGATAGACCATTTTTTGTGTCGAGCAATTGCCATCCGCAGACCATTGAAGTGGTGAAGACCCGTGCTGAAGGCCTGGGCATTGAGTTGGTCATTGCTGATGAGGCATCTGGCGTGCCGTTATGTTTCGGGGTGTTGTTGCAATACCCACAAACGCTAGGCGACGTGGTTGATTATCGTGCCCTCGCAGAAAAGATTCATGCGGATGATGGCATAGTGGCTTGCGCCACTGACTTGCTGGCGCTAACTCTGCTCGAAGCGCCTGGCAATTGGGGTGCTGACATTGCGATTGGTTCAGCGCAGCGCTTTGGTGTGCCAATGGGGTTTGGTGGCCCACACGCTGCTTTCATGAGCTGCAAAGACGCATTTAAGCGTCATATGCCCGGTCGCTTGGTCGGTGTGTCACGCGATGCTATGGGTAACCCGGCTTTGCGTCTGGCCTTGCAGACTCGCGAGCAGCACATTCGTCGAGAAAAAGCCACTTCCAATATCTGTACCGCGCAAGTGTTGCTAGCCGTGATGGCTAGCATGTATGCCTTGTGGCATGGGCCGGCCGGTTTGAAAGCCATTGCACGCCGTGTTCATCAACACACAGCCGCCGTGCGAGCTGGTCTTGAAGACCTTGGGTTTGCCGTGGCGAACAAAGGCTACTTTGACACGCTCCTGGTTCAAACCGGTGACAGGACTGCCGTTGTTCATGCGGCTGCTGAAAAAGCGGGCATGAACTTGCGTCATGTCAGTGACAGTGCGATTGCCTTGTCCCTTGATGAGACGGTTCGTACGGATGATGTGAATGCATTGCTCGCGGTGTTTGCCGTCGTGGCTGGCAAGCAGGCCAAGCCAATCTGGCCGCAAGGCGATGAGTTGCCAGGCATTGCCAAATCAGTGGTTCGTCAAGGCGAGATTCTCACGCATGAAGTGTTCTCAAGCATTCAGTCCGAGACTGACATGCTGCGTTACCTGCGTCGCCTAAGCGACAAAGATCTGGCACTCGATCGCACCATGATCCCGTTAGGCTCTTGCACCATGAAGCTAAACGCCACAGTTGAAATGATACCGGTGACATGGCCTGAATTTTCCAACATGCATCCGTTTGCACCGAGCGCTCAGACGCAGGGCTATCAGACCTTGATTGAACGTTTGTCAACGTACTTGTGTGAAATCACGGGTTACGACGCCGTCAGCTTGCAGCCCAACTCAGGTGCACAAGGCGAATACGCAGGACTGTTGGCCATACGCGCCTATCATCGCTCACGTGGCGACCACCAGCGCAATATTTGCTTGATCCCGGAGTCTGCGCACGGTACCAATCCGGCATCGGCCAACATGGTTGGCATGGATGTGGTGGTGGTTCGTGCCGATTCGCTCGGCAACGTTGATGTCGAACATCTGAAAGAGTGCATCGCCAACGCGGGCGATCGATTGGCTGCTTTGATGGTGACCTACCCATCAACTCATGGTGTGTTTGAAGAGGCGATCACTGAGATCTGCGACCTAGTCCACGCTGCCGGCGGTCAGGTCTACATGGATGGTGCCAACATGAATGCCATGGTGGGGGTTGCTCAGCCCGGCAAGTTTGGCTCAGATGTCTCGCACTTGAATCTGCATAAAACCTTCTGTATCCCGCATGGCGGAGGCGGCCCGGGCGTTGGGCCTGTTGCATGCCGTGCGCATTTGGCGCCTTTCTTGCCAGGTGTGGTGCAAACCAGTGGCCGATTGCCCGCAGGCGCGCCAGTCGGACCGGTTAGTGCCGCACCGTTTGGGTCAGCCAGTATCTTGCCCATTTCCATGGCATATATCTTGTTGATGGGTGCTGAGGGCTTGCGTGAGGCGACTGAGGTGGCGATTCTAAATGCCAACTATGTGGCCACTCGCTTGGCACCGCATTACCCCATTCTTTACACCGGCAAAGGTGGGCGTGTGGCGCATGAGTGCATTTTGGATATGCGGCCCATCAAAGACGAGACCGGCATCTCCGCCGAAGACATCGCCAAGCGCTTGATGGATTATGGATTCCACGCGCCGACCATGTCATTCCCGGTGGCGGGCACACTAATGGTTGAACCCACCGAATCGGAAGGTTTGGCTGAGCTAGATCGGTTTGTCGACGCCATGATAGCGATCCGTCGCGAGATTGAGCAGATCGCCAATGGCGAGCGCGATGCCAACGACAATGTGCTGAAAAACGCGCCGCACACGGCACACATGCTGATGGCCCAAGAATGGCATCACGATTACAGCCGTCAAGAAGCTGGCTTTCCGGTACCTGCTCAGCTGCAAAGCAAATACTGGCCGCCTGTGGCGCGTGTGGACAATGCCTGGGGTGATCGTAATTTGGTGTGTGCCTGCCCGCCGGTCAGTGACTACGCGCAAGCAAACTAATCAGGCACGTTTGCGGTATTCGACAAAGGCGTAGGTAAGGTTGTTTTCCGGGGGTTGAGCCTGTCTATCAGACTCAACCCAAATTTTTGGGTCAAGTTCGGGGAAAAACGCGTCGCCTTGAATTTCGATATCGATTTCGGTTGCAACGATCTTATCGACCTTTGAGAGTGCATCAGCGTAAAGTTGAGCCCCACCAATCACACACACTTCATCGACGTCGCCGGCGGCATCAAACGCCGCATCAATCGAGTCCACCAGCACGGCGCCGGTGAAATCACCTTGACCGGAGCGACTTACCACGATGTTGGTGCGCCCGGGCAGGGGGCGGCCTAATGACAGCCAGGTTTTTCTGCCCATGATGATAGGCTTGCCCAGCGTTTGGCGCTTGAAATGTGCAAGATCACCTGGAAGTTTCCAGGGAAGTTGGTTGTCTTTGCCAATCACGCGATTGCGGCTGTAGGCAACGATCAGTGAAACGGTTGTCATACCGCCACCGGGGCTTTGATATGCGGGTGAAACTGGTAGTTCTCGATTACAAAGTCCCCAAGCTCGTACTCAAATATAGAGTTTGGTTTTCTGGCCAGTTTCAGCTTGGGGTAGGGATAGGGGTCGCGGGCGAGTTGTTCTTCTACCTGATCAAAGTGGTTGTTGTAGAGATGACAGTCGCCACCAGTCCAGATAAAGTCACCAGCTTCAAGGTCAGTCTGTTGCGCAACCATGTGGGTCAGTAATGCGTAGCTTGCGATGTTAAAGGGCACGCCCAGAAAAATATCGGCGCTGCGCTGGTAGAGTTGACACGATAGCTTGCCTTGTGCCACGTAAAACTGGAAAAAAGCATGACAGGGTGGAAGCGCCATTTCCGGAATTTGCCCGACGTTCCATGCCGACACGATCAGGCGGCGTGAGTCAGGGTTGTTTTTGATTTGGTGGATGAGCTGGCTGATCTGGTCGATCTTATGACCATCGGGTGCAGGCCATGATCGCCACTGCACGCCGTATATGGGACCAAGATCGCCGTCAGCGCGAGCCCATTCATCCCAGATGGTGACGTTTCGGTCTTGCAGCCATTTGACGTTTGAGTCTCCACGCAAAAACCACAGCAGTTCTACAAAGATGCTGCGGGTGTGCAGTTTCTTTGTTGTGACTAGCGGAAACCCTTCTGACAGGTCAAAGCGCATTTGATAACCAAACAATGATCGAGTGCCGGTGCCAGTGCGGTCAGACTTGTCTACACCGTTCTCATAGACATGCCGCATGAAGGTTTCGTACTGGTTCATGCCGGATCCCCACTTGCGTTTGCAGCGTCTGGATCAACGATCTGAACTGACCAGCTCATCTCAGCACTGTTAGCCAGCATGGCTGAGGCTGAGCAGTATTTGTCATGTGAGAGCTTGACTGCACGTTCGACAACCGATTGGCTGAGGTTCTTGCCTGATACCGTAAAAGCAAAATGAATTTTGGTGAAGACTTTCGGGTCAGTGTCAGCACGTTCGGCGGTTAAAGCAACTTCACACCCCGTCACGGCATGGCGCCCACGCTTTAGAATCAGCACCACATCGTAAGCCGTGCAACCACCCGTGCCAAGCAGCACCATTTCCATGGGGCGAGGTGCGAGGTTGTGGCCACCACCATCAGGTGCGCCATCCATGGCGGCAATATGGCCGGTGCCAGTCTTGCCGATAAACAACATGCCGTCAGGCCCGCCCCACTGAACTGTGCACTGCATGTTTGAGCTTCCTCAAGATTTGGTTCACGTTCTTAATGATAGCCTTAAGCCAAGCTGCGCAGGCGGGATTAGCCTCGATTCAACCGACCAAGTGACTAAAATTTGACAATCGAAGCTGGTGACCCTAGTAGCAATTAAAGCTTGGAAGGAACCGATAATCATGACCACATTAAAACATCGCGCCATGCGTCGCCGAGAAGGATTTTTTGATCAAGTGATCGGTGAAGCGTCCGTAGCTCTTCAGGTTCTGTCTGGTGCGGCTGTGGCATCACGGCCGAACCCGGCGGGCAGAAGGTCACCTGACGAGTCTGAAGTGCTCAATCAAGCGCAGCAACGCCATGCGGCAGGGCTCATGCGCATAAACCACGTAGGCGAGATTTGTGCTCAGGCGCTTTATCGCGGCCAAGCGATGGCAGTCGAGCGTGAGCAAACCAAGGAGCTGTTGCGTGAGGCAGCTAAAGAAGAAGTCGATCACTTGGTTTGGTGCCAGGATAGGCTCAAGGAACTCAATAGCAGGGTAAGTTTGCTCAATCCAATTTGGTATGCGGGCTCTTTCGCGCTGGGTTTGGCAGCCAGTCGGGCAGGCGAGCGCTACAACCTCGGGTTTATGGCCGAAACGGAACGTCAGGTTGAGGCGCATTTAAATGGGCACTTGAAATCCTTGCCTCAGGAAGATGAACGGTCGCGCAAGATCGTTGCCCAAATGCGTGATGATGAAATTGAGCATCGGCGCACGGCACAAAAGCATGGGGGGGTGGATCTGCCGTTTCCCATCCCTTCGATTATGAAATTTATGTCTAAAGTTATGACTAAAAGTGTTTACTATATTTAGTCAAACGAAATAGGGCTCTTGGGTACAAAGACTGTTTTGCGGTGCTGCAGAAGGGAATTTCCCCTATTTTCCTAGGGCATTACGAAAATCTCTCTTGCATTGCACAATTTTTCTGCTATAGTTTGGTTGTGTGTCGCTGGGCTGTTTTATCAGTACTTTCCCGAAAGCGCTTGGTCGGGAAAACCCTCGAAAACTGGGTCTGGTTAAGAAAGCTGCGTAAGTCCGAAAGCGACTCGGCAAGATTGTCTCCTCCACCCTCCTCCTTTGGTGGATTTGGCCCGATACCGCAAGGTCTCGGGTCTTTTTTTTCCTGCGTCTTGGGTTGCCATCTTTGCGCGATGGGTTGGCAGATAGTCCCCGACGCTTTCACTCGAATGGCTTGTTGATAACTATTTCAGGTTTTTTCTGGGGCCCTACCCATCACAGATGTCAGCCAATGCCGAGTCGACGCATCAAAGTCCTTAATCTGCTCAGGGTCGTTTTGCAGGAGCTGGTGGGCCAGGCGCTTTCCGAACTCTACCCCCCATTGATCAAAGGGGTTCAAGCCCCAAAGCACGCCCGCCACGAATACTTTGTGTTCATATAGAGCTAGCAGTGCGCCCAAACGATGGGCGTCGAGTTTGGGCAACACGATAAGTGTTGAGGGGCGCCCGCCTGGATGCACGCAGTGTTGTGATAGCCATTGAGCGTGCGACTCATCATGTTTGTGCTTGAGCTCATCCAACGATGCCTGGGCCGACTTGCCGCGCCATAATGCGGCTCGTTGCGCTAGGCAATTGGCTAGCAGTTGCTGGTGGTGGTTTAGCAGCTGGTGCTCGGGCTCAAGGCAGACAATAAAGTCCACCGGCGCACCGCGCTGACTTTGATGCAGCCACTGGAAAAATGTGTGCTGACTGTCAGTACCAGGCATACCCCAGACGGCTGGACTGACCGATACATCAATGGGATTGCCTTGCTGATCAACTGCTTTACCGAGCGACTCCATTTGTAGTTGCTGCAACCACGGCACAAAGTCAGTCAGGCGTGCATCGTAGGGGCAAATCACCTCAGAGGAAAAGCCAAGCACACTCGTGTTGGCCACCATGTTCAACGCCAGCTGAACTGGCGCGTTGTGCTCGATTGGGGCGTTCTGAAAATGTTCGTCCATAACACGCGCACCGTAAAGCAGCTCTTCAAAGGCTTTCCAGCCGAGTCCCAAAGCGATTGGCAACCCGATTGTTGACCAGATGGAGTATCGCCCACCAACCCAGTCCCAGAACTCAAAAATGCGCTCAGGCGCCACGCCGAATTCAGTGGCAGCTTTCGGGTTGGCTGTCAGCGCAACTACGTGATCCAGCGGTTTCTTGATGCCGCTTTGCATTAACCACTTGATAGCCTCTCGGGCATTGGTCATTGTCTCGGTTGTGGTGAAGGACTTGGAGGCAACAATCACCAACGTATCGCGCGGATCCAGACCATCAAGTGCTGCCGTAATAGCGTGCGCATCAATATTGGCAGCGAACCGCAGTGTGCGGCGGTTACTGACGCCTCTCAAGCTGTGCCACACCATGCGAGGTCCCCAGTCGCTGCCGCCGATGCCCAAGTGCACTACGTTGCTATAGCGATTGTGGGTGTTGGCATCGTCCACAAAGCGCTTCATGCGATCAAGCTGCTGAGTAATCAGAGACCGAACAGCTTCGGGAGCATGATTGCTTCTAAGTGCCGTATGCAGGGCTGGTCGATTCTCTGACTGGTTGGCAATACCACCTTCGAGCAATGTGTTTCTAGCCTGATCAAAGTTCACGGCCTTGATCAGTGCGGCAGCAGCTTTACGCAATGCTGTGCTGTCGCGCTGCGCACTTAAGTCAACGGTCAGCTGACCCGCTTCGATCAGGCGCAGTTGTTCAGGATCAGCGTGAGCAGACTTTACTGCATCCGCGAATGTGCGCCAGGCGTCACTAGACTGCAAAGCCATGAGTTGTAATTTCCCTGTTAGAACGGAAGGCGCACGTGTGGTGCCAAGGCTTGCAGTTGATCACGGAATTGACGCTTGATGCGATCAAGCGCGCCAGGTGTCTCTCCCTCAAAGCGCAGTACGACCACGGGTGTGGTGTTTGAAGGTCTGGCCAGGCCAAAGCCATCAGCAAAATCCACTCGTATGCCATCAATGGTTGAAACAGCTTCGGCTCCGATGAACTTGGCATTTAGTTTGAGCGCATCTATGAGTGCAAAGGGCTCGCCTTCCTTCATCTCGAGCTTGAGCTCGGGGGTGCTAAACGCCGTGGGTAACGTCTCAAGTGTCGCTGAGGAATCTGCCTGGCGCGATAAGATTTCCAGCAGACGCGCACCGGTATAAAGCCCATCATCAAACCCAAACCAGCGCTCTTTGAAGAATATATGACCACTCATTTCGCCTGCTAGCGGTGCGCCAGTCTCTGCAAGCTTGGCTTTGACCAGCGAATGCCCAGTGCGGCACATCAGAGGCTCGCCACCTGCTTGTTTGATAGCCAGTGGGAGCTGACGACTGCATTTCACGTCAAACAGAATCTGGCTTGCTGGCAGGCGACTCAGGATGTCACGTGCAAATAAAATCATCTGCCGATCTGGCCAGATGATTTCACCGCTGCGGGTTACCACACCAAGCCTGTCGCCGTCACCGTCAAACGCCAAGCCCAACTCGCAGTCGCTTGTTTGCACAGCCTTAATCAGGTCTTGAAGGTTGTGTGGTTCAGCCGGGTCAGGGTGATGGTTAGGGAATTGACCGTCCACCTCGCAAAAGAGCTCTATGACCTCACAACCAAGGGCACGGTACAAATCAGCCGCAATCACCCCAGCCACGCCATTGCCACAATCAATGGCAATTTTCATGGGACGAGCAAGTTTGATGTCACTTGTGACGCGCTCAAGATACTTGGGTTTGATGTCGACAGGTTCGGCTTGGCCTGGCGTTGAAGATATGGCCTTGGGCCGGCTCATGTCATCTCGCAGGCTCGTAATGTCTTCACCATAGAGCGTGCTGCCAGCGAGCATCATCTTGAAGCCATTGTACTGAGGCGGATTGTGGCTGCCGGTGATGGCTACACCCGAGCCTGTGCCTAGATGATGCGCTGCGAAGTAAACCAAGGGCGTTGGCACCAGGCCAAGCTCAATCGTACCCACACCGCCTTCGCGAATGCCTGCACCAAGTGCATTGGCTAAATCAGGGCTGCTTAAGCGGCCGTCATAGCCAATCACGATTTTGTTGACACCGGCCGATTTGGCGCGCGCTGCCAGGCTGCGGCCAAGCAGCCTGGCAAACTCGGGATTTAGGTCGGCAGGCACCTCGCCACGAATGTCGTAGGCTTTAAAGACGTGCTTAGGGAGTTCAGACGATGACATGGTCAATCCATAAGGCTAAGAGATTTTGTAGCTATTATCGCAAATATCTAGGCATAGCTTGGTTACAGGCGTTAAAACCGGCGTCTAAAGACGTGCGATCGGTCGACAGCCATAAAACTGAAAGTCACGGGGTGTATCAATGCTGGAAGGATTGTTGAATATTGTTGGGCACGCGCATTTGCTGACAGGCGATGCAGCTGAGCCGTATTTGGTTGATTGGCGTGGACGTTATCGCGGCAAGGCGCAAGCGGTGGTGCGACCAGGTAGCACTAGTGAGGTCGCAGCTGTCGTCAAGTATTGCGTTGCGAATAACGTGCCGGTGGTGACAGTTGGCGGCAATACGGGTTTGTGTGGTGGGGCAACACCGGACGATTCGGGTCGTGCCGTGGTTTTGTCAACCGCTCGTCTGAACAAAGTGCGCGCCATCGACACCGACAATGACACCATCACCGTTGAGGCTGGCTGTATCTTGCAAAGTGTTCAAGAGGCGGCTCGCGAGGCTGGCCGTTTGTTCCCATTGAGCTTGGCTGCCGAAGGCAGCTGCACCATAGGCGGCAATCTGGCCACCAACGCGGGCGGCACACAGGTTCTGCGCTATGGCAATGCCCGTGAACTGACGCTAGGTCTTGAAGTCGTGACCGCCGAAGGTGAGGTCTGGGACGGCCTGCGCGGTCTGCGCAAGGACAACACGGGTTACGACTTGCGTGACTTGTTTGTCGGCAGCGAGGGCACGTTGGGCATCATCACAGCAGCGACCCTAAAGCTCTATCCGCTGCCTGTGGCGCAGCGCACCGCCATGTTGGCGTTTGCCAGCCTTCAGGACTCAGTGACATTTCTCTCGCGCGCTCGTCAGGGATTTGGTGCTGCGTTGACAGGGTTTGAGGTCATGGCGGGTTCTGTGTTGCAAGCCGTGGTTCGGTTGTTTACTGACCAACGCATTCCGTTTGAAGGTGAGTCTGCCAATTCGCCCTGGTTTGCTTTGCTCGAACTATCTGACAGCGAAAGTGCTGAGCATGCCCAAGCCAGGTTTGAAGCGGTGCTTGGGCAGGCAATCGAGGATGGGCTATTGCTCGACGCAGCCATTGCGCAATCGGTTGCGCAGAGCAAAGCGTTTTGGCATTTGCGTGAGAGTATCCCACTGGCAGAAGCTGAACTAGGTAAAAGCGTCAAACATGACGTTTCAATCCCAATCTCGCGCATTGCTGAATTTGTATCAGTCACCAACGAGGCTTTGCAAGCGAAGTTTCCAGGCATACACAATGTTGTGTTTGGTCATCTTGGTGATGGCAACCTGCACTACAACGTAGCACCTGGTGCCGGTCAAGCCGAGAGCGAGATTCTGGCTTTGCAGCCGCAAATTTACCAATTGGTGCACGATAGCGTGGCGTCATTTAATGGCTCGATTAGTGCTGAGCATGGGATTGGGCAGTTGAAAGTCAACGAGCTGCCACGCTACAAGTCTGAGCTTGAACTCAGGCTCATGCGACAAATCAAGCAGGCGCTCGATCCTAAAGGCATGATGAACCCTGGTAAGGTGCTGAACGTTTAGTTGGTTCGAGGCATGCGCTGGCAGCGCGGGCAAAAGTAGGTCGCGCGTTGTCCCTGCACAATGCGTTTGATTTTGGTGTTACAACGCTTGCACGGCTGGTTTTGTTTTTCGTAGACTGCCGCGTGCAGCACGAAGTAGGCGCCAGGTTCACCAGTCGCATTGACATAGTCACGTAAGGTGCTGCCGCCGCTATCGAGCGCGTCGTTTAGCGTTTGCACAATGGCTGGCACGAGCCGGTTGGCCTGTTGCCGAGTTAAGCGCCCCGCGGGCATTTCCGGATGGATTCTGGCGCGAAACAGCGATTCGGAAGCGTAGATGTTGCCCACACCAACCACAATGTGGCCAGCCAAAAGCGTCTGTTTGATGCTTTGCAATTTGCCTTTGACCCCGGCTAGCAAGTGATCAACCGTGAACTCATCACTCAGGGGCTCAACACCGAGCTCAGCTAAGCGTGGATGCGCGAGGACCGAGCCCGCGTCACTGGGGTGCCAGACGACTGAGCCAAAGCGCCTGGGGTCGTGATATCGCAGGCAACTGCCGTTGTCGAATTCCCATTGCAGGTGATCATGCGCTTGCCAAAGACTATCCGGGGCGCAGTTTCTGATGGAACCCGACATGCCAAGGTGAACGATTGTGGTGCCCACCTTGTCAAACTCCATCAAAAGGTACTTACCGCGACGCCGGCAAGCTGATAACGTGTGGTTAAGAATGCAGTCAGGCAATGCTGAGTCAATTGGCCAGCGCAGACGTCGCTCGCGAACTGGCATGTTAACCAGACGAGCGCCTACGGCGGTCTGTTCAATGCCGCGGCGGGTTGTTTCAACTTCTGGTAGTTCTGGCATGGTCCGGTGCTAAGATGATGCGTTACTAAGGCAGGTGGTGGGATTTTGCCATGGCTGCCAGTGGTTGGTAGGGGTTTCACGTTGAGCAAGGTGCGTCGTTTCAGGCAATCTGTTCTGGTAGTGCTGTTAGCACTGTCGGGCACCGCTTGTGCCCAGGAATTGCCGAGGGTGGCCCAAACGGATGGGCACCCGCCGATTCAGGCGGTACCTAAAACGCCTCCGGCTCCACAGCCAGATCGAATCACGCTTAAGGCGGGTGAGTTGCCGCATGTGGCGTTGTCAGCTGACATTCTTTACAAGTTTCTTGCCTCGGAAATTGCCGTGCAGCGTGGCGCGATTTTGCCCGCGGCTAATACTACGCTTGAATTGGCTCGTGAGACAGCCGACCCGCGTCTGGCACAACGGGCTGTAGAGCTTTACGCCGCCATTGGTGATGTTCAGGGGGCTTTGCAGGCGGCCGAGGTCTGGGTTCTGAACTCGCCTTCTGACGAAAACGCGCAGTCCACGAGGCTCGCGCTAAGTGCCGCAGCCGGCAAAACTGCGGGTTTGGCACAAGCTTTGGCCAAGCAAGTGAAGGCGTCTGCCGACAAAATCGAGGCATTATCGCGAGCCATTAGTGTTCTGAGGCGAATGCAAGACAGGCAGCAGGCATTTCAATTGCTCGAGGAAACGATTGACCTTGCCCAGCTAAAGGGCACCTTGGCGGCCTACATGGCGCTCGCAGATATGGCGCAGGCAGCGGGCGACTATGAGCGGGCGCTAGTCGAAGCGCAAAAGGCTCTCAGGTTAAAGCCTGACTCTGAAGATGCCGCGATGCGCGTGCTGGACTACGGCATGCCCGTTGATGCCGTCGCCTCGCTCGATCAGGCACGGAAGTTTGCGCGTGCTTACCCTAAAGCTCGGCAGTTGCGCCTTATGCTTGCTGGCCAGCTTGCTGAGACGGGCGATGTGCAGGGTGCACTTGATGAGCTCGAATTGATGTCTGCCCAATACCCGGAAGATTTTGATTTGTTGTTCGTGCGTGCTCAGCTTGCCTATCAGGACAATCGTTTGCCTGAGTCGCGAGGCTTGTTGTTGCAGTACGTCGATGTTCAGTCACAGCGACAGGATGCGATCGCATCGGGCGCCTCGGACGCAGCGGCTGCTCTGGCCGATGCGTATCAATTGTTGGCTCGTATCGCTCAGGATCAGGATGATCCCGATCAGGCTATCGCCTGGCTTGGACGCATCGAGGAGCCCTCGGCACGTTATTCGGCGCGATTGCGACAAGCCACGATTCGTGCAGAACAAGGCCGCATTGACGAAGCGGTTGCCATGATTGATGCAGCGCACCCGATTGATCAGGATGAGCAATTGATTGGCGTGTTGACCATGGCGCAGATTTTGCGCAATGCAGAGCGTTATGAGCAAGCAATTGAACGCTTGCGGCAGGCCGACCAAGAGATCGTGGATTCGATTGAGATCAAGTACGAGCTTGGCATGTTGCTCGAGCGCCAAAAGCAATATGGCGATATGGAGAAGTATCTACGCGAGGTCATCGACCTAGATCCCGGTTATGCGCATGCATACAACGCGTTGGGCTATTCGCTGGCTGATCGGAATGTGCGACTTGATGAGGCTTATGACTTGATATATCGAGCGCATCAAATTCTGCCTGAAGACCCGTACATCCTCGATAGCCTAGGTTGGGTCAAGTTTAGGCAAGGTGATAACGAGCAGGCAGAGAAATATCTGCGACAGGCCTATGAGGTAAAGCCCGAGGCTGAAATTGCTGCCCATCTTGGCGAGGTTTTGTGGGTCATGGGCGAGCAAGACAAGGCTAGGGATGTCTGGCGCGAGGGCGTTGAGCTTGATGCAACTAACCCCACCCTGAAACAGACCCTTGAGCGTTTCGGGGTTAGCCAGTGAGAATTGGAAATTGGCTGGGATATGGGTCGCTTTGGTTGGCCTCGACTCTTCTGATGGCTGGTTGTGCCACGACACCGCTTGAGTCCCAACAAAATCTGGTGCTTAAAGAGCGGGCAGGCAAGTTCTCTGTGGTGACGCTAGCGGCAAATGATGATTCTGAGTCTGTGCAAGGCAGTTTTGTGTGGCGACGATTGGTGTCCGGATGGCAGCTCGATTTGCAAAGTCCCCTTGGCGCCACGCTGGCTCGGTTAACGGTTGAGCCGACGGGTGCCACGCTTGAGCAGCCCGATGCGCCTTTGCGCCGCGCGGCTTCTGGCGAGGACTTGTTGGCTGGCGTGCTTGGTGCCAAGGTTCCCTTGGATGTGCTCGAAGACTGGGTAGATGGCCGTGTCATTGATGATGACAAGGTGACTAGTCTCAAACGGGACAGGCAAGGGCGAATTGTTTCGTTTAACCAGGCTGGCTGGCAAGTTATGTTTGACCGGTATGGTGAATCGGGTCCAGCACGAGTCACCGCCAAAGGCCAACAGTTGGGTCGCAGTGTGACGCTCAGATTGATTGCCGAGCAGCCTATATAAACGGAAAAGCCAGAGATGACGGTCTATGATCTGCCGGCGCCCGCCAAGCTGAATCTGTTCTTGCATGTTGTCGGTCAACGGGCTGATGGCTACCATCTGCTCGAATCGCTGTTTCGGCTTATTTCGTTGGCCGATAGTATCTCGATTGATCTGAGACTTGATGGTCAGATATCCCGAGAAAGCAATCTCGGCGTCGAGGTAAATCCAGATGATGACTTGGTGGTCAGGGCAGCCCGATTGTTGCAACAACGAACGGGCGTATTGCACGGCGCGCATCTGCACGTCACCAAGCGGATTCCCGTCGGCGGCGGTTTGGGTGGTGGCTCAAGTGATGCCGCGACAGTTCTGATAGGGCTGAACCGATTGTGGCGTACAGGATTGAATCGTCAAGAGCTTGCGATGTTGGGGCTATCGCTCGGTGCAGATGTGCCCTTTTTTGTGTTTGGTCAAACAGCTTTCGTGCAAGGTGTTGGTGAAAAGCTTGAGTCCTTTTTGGCGCCAGACTCGAGCTACCTTATTTTTAGGCCGCCTGTCAGTGTGCCGACCGCTGCCATTTTTAAGGCTGATGATTTGACACGCAACTCGGATCGAGTCAAAATATCGGACTTTTCCGGGGTTGGCAGCTTCGTCAATGTCGCTAGCGGCCAGTATGGATTTGGTCGAAATGACCTTGAGCCAGTAGCAAAGCGGTTGTTCCCCATTGTGTCTGATGCGATGACATGGGTAAGCCAGCAAGGTTATGCAGTTCGGTTGTCGGGATCAGGGAGCTGTTTTTTTGCTGAATTTAATGATCCAGTCCAGGCTGAATTGGCGCGAGGCAGTTTGACCGGTAAAATGGAAAAAGTTGACAACGGTGAAGTTGCCGTTATCAAAGAGGTTTTTGCTTGTGATGGGCTGCCAGAGCACCCTCTCAGGCATTGGCTAACAGATTAATTGGGGAGTAGCCAAGTTGGTTAAGGCACCGGATTTTGATTCCGGCATGCGAGGGTTCGAATCCTTCCTCCCCAGCCAACAACAGAGCTGTTGAACAAGCCACCGTCTGCGGCGCGGTTCAGCAGCTTTTTTATTCCGGCGATGCTTTCACCATGACCAATGAAAGTTTCATGATCTTTACAGGCACAGCCAACACCCGTTTGGCTGTCGATGTGGTGAATCATTTGGATATGTCCCTCGGAAAAATGACCGTTGGTCGTTTTTCTGATGGTGAAGTTATGGTTGAGATCAATGAAAACGTCCGTGGCAAAGACGTTTTTGTGTTGCAGCCGACTTGCGCACCCACCAATGACAACCTGATGGAAGTCATGGTGATGGTTGATGCACTAAGGCGTGCTTCAGCCGGCCGGATTACTGCGGCCATTCCGTATTTTGGTTATGCCCGCCAGGATCGTCGTCCCCGCTCTGCACGAGTGGCGATCTCTGCCAAGGTGGTGGCAAACATGCTGCAAGTGGTTGGCGTGGATCGAGTCCTGACCATGGATTTGCATGCAGACCAGATTCAGGGATTCTTTGATATTCCGGTTGACAACATTTACGCTGGTCCGATACTGCTTGGCGACATCTGGCGTCGGAATTTGTCTGATTTGGTGGTAGTTTCTCCTGATATTGGCGGTGTGGTTAGAGCCCGTGCGTTGGCCAAGCAGCTTGAGGCTGATCTGGCGATCATTGACAAGCGTCGCCCGCGCGCCAACGTCTCAGAGGTGATGAACATCATCGGTGATGTCGACGGGCGCACCTGCGTGATCATGGATGACATGGTCGACACGGCCGGTACGTTGTGCAAGGCTGCACAAGCCTTAAAAGAGCGTGGTGCGGGAGCCGTTTATGCATACTGTACGCACGCGGTTTTGTCAGGTGGGGCGGTTGAACGAATCGCTGTTTCGGAGCTTGACGAGTTGGTCGTAACCGACTCCATTCCGCTCTCGGATGCAGCCATTGCGTGCGGCAAGATTCGTCAGTTATCTTGTGCTGCCTTGCTTGGTGAGACGATTTTGCGTATTTCGCACGCTGAGTCGGTCAGCTCGTTGTTTGTAGATTAATCAGTGACTCAGTGCATAAACACTGGGTAAAGAATCGGATTGCTTGTTGGTCGCGACAGGCAGTCGATATCTGAACCGACGGTCGGTTCAGGTTTATTCAAGGCGTCAGCCTATTTTGGAGTTAGAAATGGAATTTAATGCAACCTCACGCAGCGTACAGGGATCGAGTGCGAGCCGCCGCCTGCGCCGTGCGGGTCGTGTGCCAGCCATCGTATATGGCGGCCAGGAACCGCCGTTGAACGTCGAAGTCGATCACAACGAGATCTACCATGCTCTACGCAAGGAGCAGTTTCACGCTTCTGTGCTCGACATGAAACTTGACGGCACAAAGCACTCAGTTCTGTTGCGCGCTGTTCAGTGGCACCCATACAAGCAACAGGTTCTACATATCGATTTTCAGCGTGTAGATGCCAGCAAAGTGCTGCACACCAAAGTGCCGTTGCACTTCATTAATGCTGAGATTTCGCCGGCAGTGAAACTGAGCTCAGCCATCATTTCTCATGTCATTACTGAACTTGAGATTGAGTGTCTGCCTGCCAATCTGCCTCAATTCATCGAGGTCGATCTTGCTGCTGTGGTGGCTGGCCAGTCGATTCACGTCAACGACATTAAACTGCCGGTTGGTGTGAAGTACTTGCCCCACGGTGGTGAAGACAACCCGGTGGTGGCATCTGCCACGGTGCCGGCTGCTATGCGCGGTGACGATGCGGCTGAGGGCGAGGGTAAGGGCGAGTCGTCTCAGGGTTAACTCAAGAGTTGATCAAAGGAGCTGTCCGAGGCTCAAAGGACTGGCTCGGGTTAAGGGTTTCAGTCAATCAAGCCCCGTCGATGTTACCGTCGCCGGGGTTTGTTTTTTGAAGCTTGGTTCAAGAATGGCAAGCGGTTGTCTTTTGCCATTTTGTGTTGGGCACACATTGCGCATATCGTATGGCAACAGATCTGATTTCTCTGGTGGTAGGCTTGGGTAACCCCGGGAGCCAATATGACCGAACCCGACATAATGCCGGGTTTTGGTTGGTTGACCGCTGGGCCAACAAACTGAGTGCAAATTTCCGGGCTGAGAAATCGTTTTTTGGGGAAGTGGCCAAGGCGAAATGGCAAGGCCGCCAGATCTGGTTCTTAAAGCCCTCGACGTTTATGAACCGTTCGGGCCAGTCAGTGGGCGCGCTTGCGCGGTTTTACAAAGTACCTTTATCTTCGATTCTGGTGGCGCACGATGAACTTGATCTGTTGCCAGGCCAAGTGAGAATCAAATCGGGCGGTGGGCACGCAGGCCACAACGGGTTGCGTGATATTCAGTCAGTGATGGGTGGGCCAGGTTTTTGGCGTTTGCGAATCGGCATTGGTCACCCTCGTTCTTTGGGTTTAATGCAAGGTGTGGCAGATTTCGTGCTGCATCCGCCGTCACACGAAGACCAAACTGCTATCGACCGAGCGCTTGATCGTTGCGACCAAGCAATGCCGTTGTTGCTCGAAGCCGACATGAACCGCGCCATGGCGCAGTTGCACCGCGATGATGAACTCGCCTGACCTCAGTCAGCCTCGTCGGATGACGTGGCTAGACGAATGGCATGATTTTTGGGGGTTCGTGCGTCGCCCAAGATTGAGCCGTCGTTGCCGACAGGTCAGGCCACAAACGGCCTGGTTGCTCGACTGGTTGCCAGGAATCAGTTTTTTACGGCTTTTGGGTTGGGCTGCGATTCTATGGGGTATCAACATTTTTCTGTTTGGACCCATTGTGATTGGGATATCGAGGCAGGCCGGCGCAACCCATGCTGTTGACCCGGCCAACCTTCCTTGGCTGTTAGCCTTGGTGTGGGCGCCTTTGGTCGAAGAAATGCTGTTTCGGTATGGACTTAGACGCCCGGGCATTGCCCTTTGGTTGGTGCCGCTGATGGTGCTCGCGTTGTGGCTTAAGCCGGGAATTGGTCAAAGTTTGATATTTGCGTTAGCCATCCTGGCGATCTATCGAGTCACGAGCGCAAATCCGATGCCTGGCGTACGTGCGAGGCATTGGCTCAGACTTTATCGACGATGGTTTTGGCTGGTATTTCATCTCTCGGTCATGACGTTTGCCTCGCTGCATCTGTTTAATTTCACCTTCACGTCGGCGCAGTGGTGGATGTTGCCAGCGCTAGTGCTGCCACAGTGGTTTACTGGGTTGGTTCTTGGGTGGATGAGAGTGATGCGGGGTATTGGTGCGGCCATCGTGTTGCATGCCTTATTTAACTTTGGACCTCTGATGGCAGCATGGCTTGCCATGCGCTGGCTGCAAAGTGCAGGCTTGGCTTAGTTACACCTTGGCATGTAAGTTGCCCGTGGCGGTTAAACTGGCGTTTCGTTTTAATTGAACTGGAATTGTTATGGCACTGCAGTGTGGCATCGTCGGTTTGCCCAATGTTGGCAAGTCAACCCTATTTAATGCCCTAACCAAAGCGGGCATCGCAGCAGAAAACTATCCTTTCTGCACGATTGAGCCCAACGTTGGGGTGGTTGAGGTACCTGACCCGAGATTAAATCAACTCGCTGAAATCGTTAAGCCTGAGCGTATCTTGCCCGCCACTGTCGAGTTTGTCGATATCGCTGGTTTGGTGGCAGGTGCGAGCCAAGGCGAGGGTCTTGGCAACCAGTTTTTGTCACACATCCGCGAGACTGACGCCATCATCAACGTCGTGCGATGCTTTGAAGATGACAACGTGATTCACGTAGCAGGGCGCGTTGACCCGATTGCTGATATTGAAGTCATTGAGACGGAACTTTGTTTGGCCGACATGCAAACAGCTGAAAAAGCTTTGCATCGCCATCAAAAAACGGCTCGCTCTGGCGACAAAGAAGCACAAAAGCTTGTCGGTATTCTTGAGCAAGTCATTGAACATCTCAACAAAACACAGCCGATTCGTACTTTGCCACTGTCCAAAGAAGATCGTGTATTGATTTCGCCGCTGTGCTTTATCACTGCCAAGCCCGCGATGTACGTAGGCAATGTGAACGACAACGGGTTTGAGAACAATCCTCTTTTGCAAAAGCTTGAGGCTTATGCCCAAGAGCGCCAGGCACCAGTGGTTGCTATCTGCGCCGCCATTGAAGCTGAGATTGCTGACCTTTCTGACGAAGACAAGACGGTGTTTCTGGCAGACATGGGCATGCAAGAGCCTGGCTTGAATCGCCTGATTCGAGCCGCATTCAAATTGTTGGGGTTACAGACCTACTTCACGGCAGGCGTCAAAGAGGTTCGTGCCTGGACGATTCCCATTGGTGCGACGGCACCGCAAGCTGCTGGTGTGATTCACACCGACTTTGAACGCGGCTTTATCCGTGCTCAGACCATCGCATTTGATGACTACATCGGTTGCGGAAGTGAACAGGCTGCCAAAGAGGCAGGCAAACTGCGTGCCGAGGGCAAGGAGTATGTGGTGCAAGACGGTGACGTGATGAATTTTTTGTTCAACGTTTAAGCTATCCTAAACGAGCCGGCAGAACCCGATTCCAACGCTCAATTCGGCTATCTTGTTTTTGCTCGCTAATTGTTATCAACAAAAAACCCGCTGATGTTATAGCGGGTTTTTTGTTTAGGTCGTTGATTGATGCAGTAAGTGACAGTGCATCTGGCGTGGGCGTCAATCAGGACTTCAACTCTCTTTTTCAAACTGTTGAAGGTCGAATAAATGACCGCCACGTGTGCCTTTGGTCATCAGATAACCGCGATTGTGGCGGTTGGCTGGAAACACATGAGCCACTCGCTCGACCACATTGACGCCAAGACGACTTAACGCGTTGACTTTGCGTGGGTTGTTAGTCAGCACCCGCACTTGACGAACATTAAGATGCTTGAGCATTTGCACAGCAGGCATATAGTCGCGCTCGTCTTCCTCAAACCCAAGATCAAAGTTAGCATCTACCGTATCAAGCCCGGAGTCTTGAAGTTGATACGCGCGCAGTTTGTTGATGAGTCCAATGCCACGCCCCTCTTGGGCCAGATACAGCAATATGCCCCCTTGTGTTGCTGCCATGAGCGAAATCGCACCCCTGAGTTGGCTGCCACAATCGCATCGGAGTGACCCGAGCAAATCGCCAGTGAAGCATTCGGAGTGCAAGCGAATGAGTACGGGCTGGTTAAGGTCTGGCTTGCCCACGATGATGGCGAGATGTTCTGTGCCGCCATCTTCAGGCCGAAAAGCGACGATCTCGACATTCTCAGCGTCTTCGAGCGGTACGCGCGCGCGGCTGACAATGTGTAAAGTCTGACGCTGTTCAGAGATGCCAGCACGGATGTCCGCCTCAGAAATGCAAACGCTGTCTGGCAGTTCTCTGTCTCCAATCGAGATCACTACACAGGCTGGCAGCAGTCCAGCATGCTTCAACAACAAAACAGCTACACCGTCGACATTATCACCGGCGTCAATATGCCAGGCTTGCGCTTGTGTTTGTTTGACCGTATTCAGAGTAACTGTTGGGTCTACTAGTCCGAGCAATGATTTCGCGGTGAATGGCTCTTTGGGTTTCAGTTGGTAGACAGAGTCTTGCGCGTCTACTTCAAACCCGATTCGAACGGCACGTTGACCCGTCACTACCAAATGCCACTTGTCATCACCAGTGGCTTGCAGGCTGCTGATTGATGATTCATTCAACGCTTCGGCAGAGATCACTGCATGGTTGCCCGCTGAGCTGCGAATTACCAACGTATCGCCCCGTCGTAATTCGTGCGCGGCGCGGTCGACTTTAGATAGGGCACTAGTAACCCCCAAAACGGGGTCAAGTTGGGTGACGGGTGAGTTCATTTAGCGAGCGTCGCAAAAACGGGTTAGACAGGAATTCTAGGTTGCGGTGTAATGCAAGCATGAATTAGTGACAGTTTATCTGACTGGCAACATTTGGCGTAGTTCAAACTTGATGCTGTGGTGGTGTTGTGGTTTTGTTGCAATGAAAATTTCCGAACCTAAAACTTGGCATAGCACCCGATTAAAGCCGGGTGCTGATGGATTGACGGTCGTTGGCCAGTTGGGCCAGTCTTTGGACGGGCAGATAGCCACCGCAACTGGTCACTCGAAGTACATCAACGGCGATGGGGGGTTGGTTCATCTGCATGCTCTGCGCGCTTGGGCCGATGTGGTGGTGATTGGCGTCGGAACGCTGATTGCCGACGACCCCAAGCTGACGGTTCGAATGGTTCCTGGCAGCAGTCCGGCCCGCGTGGTGATTGATCCATCAGCTCGATCACCTGCTGCTGCCGCTTGTCTAGTGGACGAATCGGTTCGCCGCTTGGTACTGACCAAACCTGACAGAGCAAGATCTGACTGGCCTGCCGGTGTCGAGCAAGTGGCGTTTAGTAGTCTGGTAGCAGGGCAAAAATTTGACGCAAATCAAGTTCGCCAATGGATTGCCAGTCAGGGTTGGCAACGAGTGCTTGTGGAGGGTGGCGCGGCGACTTTAGCGGCCTTTTTGAGTTCGGGCAGCTTGGACTACTTGCACCTTATTACGTCGCCATTGATACTTGGGCCAGGCACGCCCGGTATTCGCTCGCAAGGTGTTAGCCGCTTGTCCGATTCACCACGCTTTACGGCAGAAACCTTTGAGCTTGGAAAGGATTTGCTGGTTGAGTGTGCGTTTCAATAATGGCCGAGCGCTCGAGCAAACCGCAAGCCAGATTCTTGCCAGCTGGGCAGTTGCCGGGCGTGCTCAAGGGCAGCGGTGCGCATCTTGCCACGTTCACCATTGTCTGAAATCAGTAGTCTAAGCGTAGCTCCCAAAGCATCAATATCCTCAACCGGAACCACTTTTGCGGCGGGTGTGGCTAGCGTCTGGGCTGCCGCGCCACCCTCGGTGCCGATCACGGGCAGCCCCCAGGCCAGGGCCTCTGTGTAAGCCATACCATACCCTTCGTAGCGCGAGGCCAGCACAAATACGTCAGCGCTTTCGTATAGCCTGGATAATTGCTCCGCAGCCTGGGCTCCCAATAGTTTAATTTTTTGTTCTAGACCCAATTTCTGAATCAGTGCGTTGATTTCATCGGTGTAAGCGGGCGCTCGGTGATAGTCGCCCACAATATCGAGCTGCCAATCGAGATCGGCGACTTGCCCCAGCGCGGTGATCAGCACATCAACACCTTTTCGTGGAACGAGTGCACCGACCGACAGGAGTTTGACTGACTGTGTGGTTTGGCCGGATCGACTTGTTTTGGTTGGGACCATCTCTGCCAATTCAGCAGGTCGATCAACACCAGGCTCAACGACTGTGATGTGGCTTGCCGTCACTGAGTACTGGTCGATGAGTGTTTGTTTGGTGATTTGGCTGGTCACGATTACATGAGCTGCTTCAGACAATGCCTCGTATTCAGATTGCTTGAGGTCTTTGGCGGTGACTGGATCAATGCCTGATTCGAGCGCCAAGGGGTGGTGCACCAGTGCCACAAACGGTCTTTGCGCTTTGATTATTTTCGCGTATTGTCCAAGCGCACCAAGTGCCAGACCGTCAATGACAAGAGTCCGGTCGGTGGCAACTTCGGCAAGCAGACGGGCGGACTGTTCCTTGATGGTGTCTTGAACCGCTGGAAACCTTTGATCCAGGCTTAGGGTGTGCGTTGTCCACCCAAGCGCCCCAAGTTCAGCCAGGATGCGCTTGTCGTATATGTATCCACCGGTCAACGTATTGATGTCACCGGGGTATGCCAGGGTTAATTCTCTGGCCACAGTCTTGCCTCATAAGAGGCCCGGGCGACATGTGACTCCGCGATTTCGATGCGAATGGCATGTAGCTCTTTGCCGTCACGACCAAGCTCACCAGCACGGGCGGCTTTGGCTAAACCATCAAACAAATACTTGGTCAGGAATTCGGTGGTAGTGTTTTGGCCTTTGAACTCAGGCACTTCGTCGAGGTTTTTGTAGTTCAAGGGGGCAAGCAAGCTTTTAAGGACTTCATGCGCGCGACCAATATCAATCACGATGGCGTTTCCGTCGAGTGTTTTGGCGTAGACAGCAGCGTCGATCACAAAGGTGGCGCCGTGCAATTTTTGTGCGGGGCCAAACACTTCACCTTTAAAAGAATGGGCAATCATGATGTGATCGCGAACTTCGACAGCGTACATACAATAACTCCTTATGGGTAAGCAATCACTTGGCACAGGCGTGTCTGCCCTGGGCCAAGAATATTCTGTATCTCTTGTGGCAATGCCGTGAAATCAATTGCGGGTTCAAGCAAGGCATCAAGACGTTGATCAGATAGCAAGTCTAGCGCGGCCAGCAGGCGACGGTTGTAACTCCAACGGGGTTGATGGGTTTGCTCAATATGGCCAACCTGGCAAGACTGAAGCCGCAGTTGCTGACTGTGAAAAGAGCCGCCTAGCTCGACGGTGACTGCACGACTGCCATACCAGCTAAGCTCGACGACACATGCTTCGTTACCCGCGATTGACAGTGCGTCCTGCAAGCCTGCCGGGTGACCACTGACGTGAAACACCACGTCGCAGTTTTGGAGGTTCTGTGTGTCAGGCGCATAGTGAATACCAAGTGCTTCGCAGGTTTTCGCCCGAGTTTTAAGCGGATCAACCAGAACGACGTCAGCGCCTGGCAGTTGGTTGCATAAATAAGCAACGAGCAGCCCGACCACCCCGCCACCGACGATCGCAACACGGTCAGCAGGTCCGGGCTTGCCGGTCCAAATTGCGTTCAAGGCGGTTTCCATGTTGGCCGCCAACACGGCTCGCTTGGCTGGCACGCCGAGCGGCACTTCAGCGAGCATCGATATCGGCGCATCAAATACGGTCTGATGTGGTCCGAGACAGAACACAGTCTTGTTTAACCAAGACGCGGGGCCTTCGGTCACGCGCCCTACATTGCAATAGCCATAAGCAACGGGAAAAGGAAACTTCCCGGTCATCAATGGTGTTGCCATGCGTCCATATTCGGTTTTTGGTACTTCACCATTGAACACCAGCGACTCAGTGCCCCGGCTGATGCCACTGTAAAGGGTGTCAATTCGGCAATGATCGGCGGCTAATTGCTCGAGTTTTGCTGGCCTAACCTCGGCGACGCGGGGTGCGACATACCAAAACGCCAATGGTTCGGGTGTGGGGTTCGGGGTTGCAACCACAAAATATTCCAATCGTTAACGGGAAAATGTGCATCCTAACAAAGGACGTTGCCATATACTTCGAAATGCAACTGAATTGTAGGGCAGCCCCAGCGTTAACGGACTGGCGCTGCCGGGGTGCGACAAACGCCGATTTGTCGATCAGACCCCGTCTCATTGTTTTCCGTGTCCCTTTTTTCTGGAATAGCTCACATGACGCGACGCCGTGTCCTGTTTGTGTTGATGGTTGCTTTGTCGGTGATTTCGACAACCTGGTTGATGGCCCTTGCTTTGGCCGCCGGAGGATGGTCAACGACTGATGTCGTTGCGCTGCTCGCATTCATCGTGGTGATGCCCTGGTTGGCGGTCGGGTTCTGCAATGCGGTCATTGGATTTGCGTTGGATGTGTTTGCGCGCGACCCTTTGAAAAGTACCAACCCAATGGCCGTTGGCATTGACCTAGAGTCAGAAATCACCTCGTCGACGGCTTTGTTGCTGTGTATTCGCAATGAGATGCCAGCGCGTTTGGTGCGAAACCTCGATGCATTGGCGCGCGGTCTTTTGGCTGCAAAAGACGCTGACCAGTTTCACGTCTATGTGTTGAGTGACACGACCGATGCGCAAATCGCCGAGCAAGAGGTTTTGGCGTTTGAGCAGCTAGCGCAAGTCTGGCAGTCCAAATTGGCATTGACATACCGACGGCGCACTGACAACCGGGGTTTCAAGGCAGGCAACATTCAGGATTTTTGTGAACGCTGGGGAGCCGACCACGAGTTTGCTCTTGTTTTGGATGCTGATAGCCTCATGAGTGCCAAGGCAGTGCGGCGGCTGGTACTGACCATGCAGGCTAATCCAACGCTTGGGATTTTGCAGGGACTTGTCGTGGGCTTGCCTGCAACAAGCGCGTTCACACGACTGTTCCAATTTGGCATGCGCCTGGGCATGCGCTCTTACACGTTGGGCAGTGCTTGGTGGCAAGGTGATTGCGGACCCTACTGGGGGCATAACGCTGTATTGCGTTTGGCGCCCTTTATCCGTGATTGCCAGTTGCCAGTTTTTGTGGATCGCAAAGGCCGGCAAACTCACATCTTGAGCCATGATCAGGTTGAGGCTGTTCTCATGCGTCGCGCGGGCTACGAGGTTCGTGTGTATCCATTCGAAGACGAGAGTTATGAGGAGAATCCTCCCAACCTGATTGACTTTGTCATCCGGGATTTGCGTTGGTGTGCTGGCAACATGCAGTACTGGCGGTTGCTTTTTTTGCCAGGCCTGAAACTCACAAGTCGGATTCAGTTGATACTGGCGATGCTGATGTTCGTCGGCGCACCAGCCTGGATGTTGTTGCTTGGTTCGTTGGGGTGGACCGTCCACCAGCTATCCTTGGCCCGGGCGTTTGATCTCAACGCTTTGACGGCTGTGTTGTTGATAGTGATCACGATGGCGATGTTGCCTAAACTTGCGGCTGGCTTGTCAGTGCTACTGCGTGCTCGTGAGCGTCGAACATTCGGGGGTGGGTTGCGGTTTGTAATCGGGTTTGTGGCAGAAACGGTGTTCTCACTGTTAATTACTCCAGTGCTGTGGGTATCACAGACTGTCTTGCTGGCTGGCTTGCCGTTTGGCAAGCGTATCAGCTGGGCTGCACAAAACCGCGATCAGCAGCAGATTGCCTGGCAGTCTGCCATTCGAGCTTTCGGCTTGCACACGGCAGTGGGCTTGTTACTGGGCTGGCTATGGTTGGACATTCATGCACCGGCAACTTGGTGGATTGCCTATTTTATTGCCGGACTGTGGTTTTGTATTCCCTTGGCGGTTATCACTTCTTGGCCGGCAATGGGGCACTGGTTGACTCGCATGGGCCTGGCTGGTGTACCTCAGGAGTTTGTCATAGACGGGTTTTTGAGCCAAGTTGGTGCGAATGAGATGCTAACAAACAATGGTTCCGTTGGTTCAGTGACGTCACTCGAAAGCGGGCAGTAGTTTATGGGCTTGATGGCTTTGTACGGACGAGTCTTTAGCCTGCTGGGGCAAGATCGTACGACCGCCTACTGGCTTATGCTGGGCAACGTTCTTTTGATCGCTGCATTGTTGGCCGAGCCCATCCTGTTCGGGCGCGTCATTGATGCATTGACGCGCTTAAACGACTCGCGCGGTGCTGCTGCAGAGGATGTCTGGCAGGTCGTAACTCCGCTGTTATTGGCTTGGGTTGTCCTTGGGTTGTTCGCCATTGTTTGTTCCGGGTTGATTGCCCTTTATGCTGACAGGCTCGCCCATCAACGCCGACATGTTGTTTTGCGTGATTATTTCGAGCATGTGTTGCAACTGCCTGCGCATCATCGCCACACGCAACATTCTGGCCGTCTGATGAAAATCATGCTTCAAGGCACAGATGCTCTCTGGGCCTTGTGGCTCGGGTTTTTCCGGGACTACTTTGCTGCTTTCATGGCAGTGGCTATCCTGATGCCGGTGGCGTTTTATTTGAATCCTGCCATGGCGACCTTGCTGTTGTTGCTTTGCTTGTTGTTTGTATTTTTAACTCGACTGATATTACGTAAAACAGAACGATTGCAACAAGCTGTTGAAAGCCACTATTCCGACATGGCCGAGCATGTGGCTGATAGTTTGGGCAACGTTGCGCTCATACAGAGCTTTGCCAGAGTGCGAGATGAAGTTGATCAGCTCAAACACTTAAGTCATCAGGTAGTGGGTGCGCAGTTTCCTGCTTTGTCCTGGTGGGCGTTGGTCAACATACTGACTCGGTCAGCGACAACGCTAACTGTGCTCGGGATGCTAGTGCTCGGATTGTGGCTATTCGCCCACGAGCGTATCTCCATTGGTGAAATTGTGACGTTCATCGGTTTTGCAGGAATGATCATCGGGCGTCTGGAGCAGTCGGTGAGTTTTGCCAATCGATTGTCAGTTGAGGCACCAAAACTGCGGGAATTTTTTGAGGTGCTTCAAACTGAGCCGCAGGTTGTTGAGGCTAGTGGTGCAATTGATCCAGGCAAGGCTAATGGCGCAATTGAGTTTCGTCATATTTACTACGCTTATCCCGGCGTTCAAGAGTCTGCTGTTACCGATTTCAGTCTAAGCATCAAGGCAGGCCAGACGGTGGCTTTGGTTGGCCCATCTGGTGCTGGCAAGTCAACCACCCTGGCATTGCTGTGTCGTTTGTTTGATCCTCAGGCAGGAGAAATTCTGATTGATGGTCTTGAAATACGTCGCTGGCGGCTTGACGCTTTGCGACGGAACATAGGCGTGGTGTTCCAGGAGAATCTGCTCTTTAATCGCAGTGTTGAAGACAACCTCAGGGTTGGCAAGCCTGAGGCGACGACAGATGAGTTGCGCCAGGCCGCTAGCGATGCGTGCGCACTTGAATTCATTGAAGGTTTGCCGGAAACCTTTGCCACGCCCGTAGGTGAACGAGGCCGGTTTTTGTCGGGTGGTCAACGCCAGCGTCTGGCGATTGCTCGGGTGTTGCTTAAAGACCCTGCGATCTTGGTGCTTGATGAGGCCACTAGCGCACTCGATGCCCAAACTGAACTGGATGTGCAGCAGGCCATGCAACGTGTGCGCCAAGGGCGTACGACGCTGGTCATAGCGCATCGGCTCTCGACGATTCGTCATGCTGACCAGATTGTTTACATGACTGGTGGGAGAATTGGGGAGGCAGGTAGTTTTGAGCAGTTAATGGCGCAAGGCGGTCATTTCGCCCAGATGGTGCGCACACAGTTTTCCGGGAAGGAGAGTCAGCTTGGGTGAATTTTCTGCGCAATGGCTAAGTCTCAGGGAGCCGGTAGACCATGCGGCGCGCAACGTGCAGGTTCGAGAGGCCATGCTTGCAGACCTTCGCAAGCGCCACGGTGTGCAACTGTCAGGCCTACGGGTTTTGGATCTCGGTTGCGGCTCTGGTTCCAATCTGCGTGCGCTCGCACCGCTGTTGGGCGAGGCGCAGCACTGGACGCTTGTTGACTACGACCGGGCGCTGCTTGCTGCCGCGCGACAGGCGCTAACGCAATGGGCTGATCAGGTTATGTCTGAGCAGACAGACTCTATGCGCATGATGCGTGGAGGTATTCAGATTGATGTCGACTTTAGGGTTGCCGACCTGTCTGGTGAGCTTGATTCCTTGCTTAGCCTGCCGGTGGATTTGGTGAGCGCATCGGCCTTGTTTGACTTGGTGTCTAGCCGCTGGGTTGACGGATTTTGTGACGTTTTGCGTGCTCCCTTGTATGCGGTTTTGAGCTTCGATGGGCAAATGCAATGGGAGCCGAGACATAAGCTTGATCAGGCGGTGACCAAAGCGTTTTGCGCTCATCAGGTGACTGATAAGGGGTTTGGTGCTGCCTTGGGTCCAACATCTGGTCAATACTTACGCAACGCGCTCGAGCAACGAGGGTTCACGGTCACGATCGATAAAAGCCCCTGGGAAATTGAAGACCTGCCATCGGTCTTTCATGACATGTTGATCGATGGCGTCGCCAAGGCGGTCGCTGAAATTGGCCATCTTGGCTTGACCGATATTGATGCCTGGCTCGCTTCAAGGCGAGATGCGCGTCGATGTGTCATCGGCCATGACGACCTCTATGCGGCATCGCCATGATTGCGTTAAAGTCTTTGCATGCTTAAAACTTTAATGCGCGTCGCGCTTACTGTCTCGGGTATTTTGTTGCTGTTGTTGGCTGTGGTGGTTTTGCTCTTGCAAACACCTGTGGCTAACGCATTGGTAGAGAATCGCTTGCGTGCCTGGGTACATCCGACAGTGCAGGTCAACGGTGACGTGCGAGTTAGTATTTTGCCCAGGCTAGGTATTGACTTAAGTGAAGTGACGGTCCCAAGTCGGCAAGGTACGCACCCCGCACTGCTGATTGATCAGTTGCAGTTTCAGGTGTCATGGTTGCCATTGTTCGAGCGCGAGCTCGCTGTAGAGTACTTATATGTCCAAGGTCTGGAAATATTGATTGCCACCGATACTCAACGATCAGCCATGTCAGATGCGAGCCAGAAGGCTTCTGTAGAGACTCGTTCTTTACTTGATTGGGTCCGGGGTTGGTTGCGCACTAATGGTGATTGGAAAGTTTCGGTTAAACAAGCGCTTGTGGAAAAGCTCGCAGTAGTCGGGATCACTGATCAGACAGGTGAAGTTGTGTTGGCCACGCTTGAGCAACTTGAACTCAGGGCTGATGTGAATTGGCCTGTGGCAGCGGGCAGCTCTGCGACTTTAGGGCTCAGATATTTGTCGGTCAACGATACTGAAAAGTTCGGCAACACAGCCGCATTGCTTGAGCAGCTAGGTATGGCCAATAATGGCGAGTGGGACGTCATGGCAATGGACAGCGAATGGGCTGTACAACGGGCAAACCCACAAGAAAATACGCAGGCACTCGAGTTGCTGGCCTTCAATGCCAATGGTGCATGGGGTGATATTTCAGCGGCTAGGGGCACGATTGATCTTGGCACGGGACAGATCTCTATCCCTATGCAGGCAACATTGACCAATTCCCCAAAATTCAAAACTCGCGCCGTGGAAATTAACGTCCGTCAGTCAAAGATGCGATTCGAACTGACGGGCACAGTTGATAACCCGGGAGTTAAGTGGTTAAGCGAGCTGCGTTCGAACCGTTAAACTGTGGTGCGAGTGTTAGGACTTGATCAAAGATTTAGCGTGGACCATGTTGACTGAATACGAACTGATTGTGGGTGCTCCCAATGTTGCCAGCGATGATGTCGCGCGCTTTGCGCGCCGCTGGCTAGTGGTTGATGAGCGTTTGACCTGGCATAGCGGTCTATATGCTGACAAATTGGCTCGCGTAGAGATCAGCCTGAGTTTTGGGAACATGGTTCTGCGGGCACCTGGCATGTTGCGTCTTGATTTGCCCATGGATGTAATTGAAGATGACGAAAGCGTTTGGCGCGACGCAAAAATTGGCGAACGATCCGTTAAGGTCGTTGATGAAGGGGATTTGGCTGCAGCGTGGTTTAGCAATGTTGTTGGCAAGTCATGCCGACTCGTCAAACTCCATCCTGATGAGCCCACGCCAGAGTTTTAGTGACGTTCGATCAGTGCTAACCGTTTGATTCATGCGGTTGTTGACTTCCGGGTTATTAATTCCCGGTATTTGGCCATTAATGTTTCCTGACCCTCTTTAAACTCAGGGTGCAACTCGATGCACTCGACCGGGCATACGACCTTGCATTGCGGCTCGTCGTAGTGACCCACACACTCAGTGCATGACATCGGATCGATGACATAAAACTCTTCGCCCATCGATATCGCGTCGTTGGGGCACTCAGGCTCACAGACATCGCAGTTAATGCATTCCTCGGTGATGCGTAGTGCCATGGCAGCATTCTCTGAAAGTCAGACGGGTGTTTGTCCATGCGGCCAAGACTGTTCTAGCCGCTCTTTGGCTTTGGCCTGCAACCATCTCTCAACTGATGGAAACACAAATTTACTGACGTCGCCGCCTAGCAGTGCTATTTCCCGCACAATCGTGCCGGATATGAACTGGTATTGGTCCGATGGGGTCATGAACAACGTTTCGACCTCTGGCAAAAGATGTCGGTTCATACCAGCCATCTGAAACTCGTATTCAAAGTCTGACACGGCTCGCAAGCCTCGCACGATGACACGCCCACCTTGATCCCGCACAAAGTCCTTGAGCAGCCCGGCAAAGCTTTCAACGCGAACGTTGGGGTAGTGGCCAAGCACCTCCTTGGCGATTTCTACGCGTTCTTGAACGGTAAAAAATGGTTTTTTGGCGCGGCTATGGGCAACCCCCACGACGACCTCATCAAACAAGCCAGCTGCGCGTCGCACGAGATCCTCGTGACCGCGGGTCAATGGATCGAAGGTTCCGGGGTAAATAGCGGTAATCATGGCATTTATTCGCGCTGAAACAGTTGATAGTGTACGGCACCCGCACGGGCTTGACGCAGTGCAATATAACCCTCTGGCGGCGTCAGTGCTTGTTCAGATTCAGCGTAGACCAGACCATCAGTGTTTAGCAAGGGATATATGTCACTTAAAAGCTTAGGAAACCATCCCGCCGAAAAAGGTGGATCGAGGCAGATCAAGTCAAATCGCGTATTTTCTAATCTAGATAGCGTATGTTTGGCGTCGCCAGCATGGATTCTGACAGATTTGGCTGCGAGTTTGTCGCGCAATTTGCGAAGCGCTGCCACAGCCGTGGGGTCTGATTCAACCATTTGAACGTGAGCCACGCCTCTGGACGCTGCCTCAAAGCCCAATGCACCGCTGCCAGCAAACAAATCGAGCACTTGTTTGTCAGCAAACTCACCTTGCCAGAGGTGGTGAAGCCAGTTAAAGAGGGTCTCGCGCACTCGGTCCGGTGTTGGTCTGAGTCCGGGCACATCAACCACAGAAATGGGTGTTCGCCGATACTGCCCGCCAACGATCCGAATATACTTTCCCATTATGTTTAGATTCTTCCGCAAAAAAGACCGCCAAGAGTCACCTCAAGCTCTGGCTGAGGCTACAGGCGCACCTGAGGTTGATGAGCTCGCTGATAAGCCAAGAGCCGAGCCTAGCGCTGGGTTGACCACAGCCAGTGACATTATCGTTGATTCAATCGAGCAACCAATTCAACAGCCTGCGCGTCAGTCTTGGATGAGCAGGCTGCGTCAGGGGTTAGCCAGAACCAGCATCGGCGGCATTTTTGTGGGTAGCAAGCTTGACGAGAGTCTATACGAGGAGCTTGAGTCCGCACTCATTATGGCTGATGCAGGCGTGCAGGCAAGCACCGCGCTGATCAATTCGCTCAGGCAAAAAGTTCGCAAGGATCGTTTGCAAAGTGCTGCGGAGGTACGTCAGGCGCTCGCCGATGTTCTAACTGAACATTTGCAACCCCTGCAAAAGCCATTCGAGGTTGGGTCGGTTAAGCCGCTTGTGGTCATGATCGCTGGGGTCAATGGCGCTGGCAAGACGACATCTATCGGCAAGTTGGCGCATGCTTTGCAATCAAGGGGGGCGCGAGTGCTGTTGGCTGCTGGTGATACGTTCAGGGCGGCCGCGCGCGAGCAACTCATTGAATGGGGTAATCGAAATGATGTCGCAGTGATCGCCCAAGAAGGTGGTGATCCGGCAGCCGTGGCCTTTGATGCGGTGTCTGCTGGCCACGCCCGTGACATGGATGTGGTAATGGTCGATACCGCTGGCAGGCTGCCAACCCAGCTTCATTTGATGGAGGAGCTCAAGAAGATTCGGCGGGTGATCCACAAGGCCGATCAAACCGCTCCGCATGAGGTGTTGCTGGTTGTCGATGGCAACACTGGGCAGAATGCTCTGGCTCAGGTCAAAGCGTTTGATGATGCGTTGACCCTGACAGGCTTAATTGTCACCAAACTCGATGGTACGGCCAAGGGTGGTGTTCTTGCTGCGCTAGCCTCTGGTGCTCAGGGCTGTCGTCCTGTACCCGTTTACTGGATTGGCGTTGGTG
Source organism: Burkholderiaceae bacterium (assembly GCA_021208885.1). Lineage (GTDB taxonomy): Bacteria > Pseudomonadota > Gammaproteobacteria > Burkholderiales > Burkholderiaceae_B > Algicoccus. Next base: position 25,302 of record JAJOJF010000035.1, on the reverse strand, counting down.
AGCAGCTCGAAGACTTGCAGCCTTTCGTAGCTCGCGAGTTTGCGCAGGCCATGCTTGGCCTGGACTAGTCCCAGAAATGGTCGGCTTGCTTAAGGTCCTCAAAAGCGAGCCCCGCCTCCTTGGTCAAGACGCTTAATCGGGATGCAATCCAGCCAACTGCGAACCATGCGGGTGGCTGGTCTTCGCGAATGCCCTCGAATTTCTCACGCGCTACATAAAGGTCGTTCATCTCACCCAGAATGTCTTGTATTCGGCTCAAGCTGCGGCGATAGTTCTTGAGCTTCTTGCCAGGCAAGAGCGATTCCGCAAACTGTAGGCCATAGCGCAGGCGTTTAGCCCGTTTTCTTAGTTCATGCTTGGATTCGATCGGCAGCTTGTCAAACTGCAGGCCATCGGTGAGCACTTTCTGGTGCCATTTGAAAAGTTGTTTGCAGAGCGCATCACGCACGGATGGGAGCTTGCCCTTACCCTTTGCTAACTCAGGCTGTGACTCTGAGTCAGCCTGCAGCGGATGGGCGCCAATGGTCCAGGCTAGCAGCTCGACGAGCCACCGCTGAAACTCGGGACTTGCTGTGACATTCATGGAAGATTCATCGTGCTGGCCTGAATTCAAATCTAGCGGTGGTTGGCCAGCCGCGCTCAACTCTGGCATCACGGTCTCGCGCAAGACATCGTCGTCGCGTGCTGTACCCAGTGCCGCAAAATGCGCTTTCAGTTCATCGCGCCATGGTTGCGGTGGCAGGGCAGTCAGTTTCTGGAACAAAGACCAGGCTGAGCGCAAACGTCGGATGCCTACACGTAATTGGTGGGTATGCTCGGGATTGCCAGCCCGATAAAACCCTGCTGTGTCGATCTCAGCTAGCACAGCGGCATTGCGCGCTATTTGGTCAAGACACTCGATCGTCACCGCGGCCAGCGCTTGGGCGGGCGTCATTTGACTCGATAGCTTGATGGCGTTGGTACCACGCGGTGCCCAGAATGAGGCGATTGCGTTGGCGCGTGCTGCGGTTGTGGCAGCGTCCTCTATCTCGCCGAGGTTAGCCAACCGAGCAGCCAATGCAGCTAGCGTTGTGCCGCGTTCAGCTTTACTTCGCAAATCAAGCACCAGGTTGTACGTGGTGAGCCACTTCAAGCCCAGCAAAAACATGGCCTGCGGCTGGCCTGAGACCAGCTCGAACTCCACCTCGGAAACCGGTAGTTTTAGGTCCCCGGCTTTGATATGGCCCTGGTCCAGGGCCACTTCAACAAGGCCAGCTACGGTCCGGATTCGACGGTAAAGCCGTCTGACATCGGTTTCGTAGGAAATTGCGAGTTGATCGCCGTGTTTTTCTATGATGCGGGCGGCTGGCGTCTCAGCGTAGACTGAAAGATCAAGAGTTGGTCCTGGCCGTGGGTGATTGAGCTCAATTTTTTCCAGACGATGTGAGCCCGGCATTTTTAGAGTCTGCACCCAGCGACGACCTTCTAGCCGCAAGCGCAAAGCCACACCTGATTTGGCTAGGTTAGATGTTTGCGTATCGAAATATTGAGCGCGCAGGCGGATGGTCGTCACGGCACCGCGGCGCAACGCTTGTTCGACACCTGCATGCGAAGTTCGTGGGACGTGGAGTTTGAGCTCTTGTTCAGACATTGGGGCATACGCTTACAGGGATAATGTGATGAGTGTACTGACAATCTGCTTGCATATGATGACAAGTCATCTTTTGTTAACAATCGGGTGATCTAGCATTTCAGGTATGCCAGCAACCTATAATCGGTAAGTCATCAATACCGAATCCCAGTAGAAAGGCTTTTTATGTCACCCGCATTGCAAGTGGCCGGCGCAGACAACGAATCTCTGTCAGGGGCCATTTCACCGATTAGTGAGATCATCCAAGACATCCGCGCTGGAAAGATGGTGGTGTTAGTCGATGAGGAAGACCGCGAAAACGAGGGTGACCTCGTCATGGCGGCAGAGTTTGTGACGCCCGAAGCAATCAATTTCATGGTCACCCATGCGCGAGGACTCGTTTGCTTGACGCTCACGGAGGATCGATGCCGGCAGCTGAAACTGCCGTTGATGGCCGACAGCAACGGTGCGGCCTACGGGACGAATTTCACGGTCTCGATCGAGGCGGCCCAAGGTGTACATACGGGTATTTCAGTGGCTGACCGAGCTCACACCATCCGCACCGCTGTGGCCAAAGACGCCAGGCCAGAAGATTTGGTGCAGCCAGGGCACATCTTTCCTGTGAGGGCAGTGCCAGGCGGCGTGCTGGTGCGCGCAGGTCATACTGAGGCGGGTTGCGATTTGACAGCTTTGGCAGGGTTGACCCCGGCAGCCGTGATCTGTGAGATTCTCAAGCCTGACGGGACGATGGCCCGTTTGCCTGACTTGATCGATTATTGCAGAACGCATGGGTTAAAGATTGGCACGATTGCTGATTTGATTCAGTACCGCAGCGAGAATGAGTCTGTCGTTCAACGCGTTGCTTCCAGAGAGATATCGACGCCGTGGGGGCCATTTAGTATGACGGTATACCGTGATACGGTTCAAGGTCGGCCGCATATTGCCTTGTCTAAAGGTGAAATCACGCCTGAGCGAGAGGTTCTGGTGCGTGTGCATGAGCCGACAACGGTGATTGACTTGCTCAATGCGCAAGGGTCGGGGCACTCCTGGGGTTTTGATGAGGCGATGAAGGCGATAGCCGCTGCCTCTGATGCTGTGGTCGTTTTGTTAAACGTTGACGCGAGCTCAGAGCATGTGCTTACTCAGGCCCAACAGTTGGGGCATGCTCAAGACAGCGTTAACCGAGTGCCACGGGTAAATCGCAGCATGGATTTGCGAACCTATGGTCTTGGAGCACAGATACTTCGCGACCTTGGCGTTGGACAAATGCGCTTGCTGGCAAGACCACGCAAGATGCCAAGCATGATGGCAGGTTTCGGGTTGACCGTTACCGGTTACGATGAACAACCTTCAGACAGAACCACCGACCGAATAACATTACAGGAAACCAAATGAGCCCTTACACCATTTCTCCGGATCTCAATGGCGAAGGCCTGCACATTGGGATTGTTCGTGCACGCTTTAATGAAGAAATCGGTCTGGCAGAGCTCGATGCCTGCTTGGGTGAGCTACAGGCACTTGGGGTTGATGAGCGTGACATCATGGTTGTGTCAGTGCCTGGCGCGCTAGAGCTTGGCCTCACACTGGCTCAGATGGCCCAGACAGGCGAGTTTGACGCCTTGATCGCGCTTGGCGCGGTAATACGCGGTGAAACTTATCATTTTGAGGTCGTGAGCAACGAGAGTGCGTCGGCTATGTCTCAGGTAGCGCTTGAGCTGGGCATCCCGGTGATCAACGGCGTGTTGACAACCGAGGACGAAGCGCAGGCGCATGCGCGCGCTGCTGGCAAAGGCCGCGATTGTGCACAGGCGGCAGTCGAAATGGCTAATCTCATGGTTGCGCTTGAGCCTGAGCAGTCCGACGATGAAGATGACGAGCAGGACTAATGAGCGCCACCATGACGCAACCGGGCAATACAAAAAAATCAAACTCGGGCGCAAGCCCTAGGCGCCGAGCGCGCGAGTTTGCCTTACAGGCGATCTACGCGTGGCTCCTGCAGTCCAATGGTGCTGAGAACAAGCTTGATGAGATCGGGGCGATAGAAGCCCACCTTCGTGATGATGCTGAATTTACGACTGCGGACCAAAAATGGTTTAACGTTATTTGGCAGGGTGTCACGCACAAGGCCGATGACTTGCGTGCAACTTTCAAGCCGTTTGTGGATCGACCGCTCGATGAGCTTTCACCCGTCGAGCATGGAATCTTGCTGATTGGTACATTTGAATTGACCCAGCAGATTGAAGTGCCGTATCGCGTGGCGATTAACGAGGCGGTTGAGCTTGCCAAGTCGTTTGGTGGAACCGATGGCTTTAAGTTCATCAACGGTGTGCTCGATAAGGTTGCTGTCCAAGTGCGAGGTCCAGAAGTTGCGCGTGCCTCCCGGCCGCGCTGACGGGCGGTTTCATGGCGCTAGGTGAGTTCTCCCTCATTGACCGCTATTTCAAGCGGTCTGGGAATGTAGGCTCGACACCTGGCACGATTGGAGTCGGGGATGATGCTGCGATCTTGCCGATGCCGCCAGGACACAAGCTCGTTGCCTGTAAAGACGTTCTGATTGAAGGGCGGCATTTTTTTTACGGGAGTGGTGCCAGACAGTCTCGGTCACAAGTCGCTGGCTGTGAACCTGTCAGATCTAGCGGCCATGGGCGCCAAGCCAATTGGTTGTTTGCTCGGACTTGGGATCCCATCGGTTGACGAGGCGTGGCTGGCGTCGTTTTCCGGCGGGTTAAATGCGTTAGCCGAGCGTTGGGGGTGTCCACTGGTTGGCGGTGATACGGTCGCGACCAAAGATGGTATCGTCATCAGTGTCACCGCGTTGGGTATTTTGCCTTATCATGAGTCGGGACTTTTGCGTAGCGCTGCAAAAGTTGATGATGATATTTGGGTCAGCGGCCCTTTGGGTGCGCCAGACATTGCATTGCAGATTCTGGCTGGCAACCTCGAAGATCCGCAAGGTTGTCTGCCAAAGTTACGTCCGACACTTGAACGCCCCGAGCCACGTGTCGCACTCGGTCAACGACTGCTCGGCTTTGCACACGCAGCCATCGATATCTCGGATGGTCTGACACAAGATCTGAGTCATGTGCTTGACGCAAGCCATGTGGGCGCTGTGCTCACGCTTAAGGATTTGCCAGTTCATGATGGGTTAGCCGCATTTGATCCGAGCGCTATACAGCGAGCGGTATTGCATGGCGGTGATGTGTATGAGCTTTGTTTTACTGCGCCAGCTGTTCATCGCCAGCGAATTGGGTTAATTGGTCAGTCACTCGGGCTTCAGTTGTCTCGTGTCGGCAAAATTCGTGCTGAGCCAGGACTCTTTGCCAACATTGATGATTCGTTAATTGAGATCGAGCCAAAGGGGTTTGACCATTTTTTGGGGGGTGAGCAATGAGCGAGCCACTCTTGGTTAGTCAGCGTCATCGAGTTGCATGGCCTACCCTTGGATGGGTTTTCAGGCGCGTACATCGTGCACTCGCATTTGGATTTGGTAGCGGCTTGATTCGCCCGGGTTCGGGTACCTGGGGTAGTGTGCTCGCGTTGGCATTGTGGTGGCCATTGGCGGGGATGTTGTCCTGGGGTGCCGTGACGGTGTTTTTATTGGTAGCGGCAGGAGCGGGCATCTGGATTTGCCAGCGTACGGTCGATGAGCTTGGCGTGCCTGATCATGTAGGTGTGGTTTGGGATGAGATGGTGGCTGTCTGGATCGTGCTTTGGGCGTTGCCGGAGGTGTTATGGGTGTCGGCCCTAGGGTTTGTACTCTTTAGGGTGTTTGATGTTGTGAAGCCCTGGCCAATCAAGATGTGTGATGCCCGGGTTAGTGGCGGCTTTGGTGTGATGCTTGATGATTGGGTGGCTGCGCTTTACGCAGTTGTGCTGGCGTGGATGGTTTGGTGGACAGTGAGTTCGTCTGCTGTTTCGGGTTGAGGATTAGCGATGCAGGTCAATGACGTGGGGGAAAGTCTCGATGCAAAAGCACTCGGCGACTGCTTGGTCAGGCACAATGGGTTTGTGGTGACGGCTGAATCCTGTACTGGTGGATTGATTGGTGGTGCGTTGACCTCAGTTGCGGGCAGCAGCAAATGGTTTGACCGGGGTTGGATTACTTATACCAACAAGGCCAAGCATGAGCAGCTTGGTGTTTCGGAAGAGACTTTGAAGGATTTTGGGGCGGTCAGCGAACCGGTTGCCAGGCAAATGGCCGCTGGCGCACTCGCGATGGCGCCTCAGGCGACGTTGGCACTCGCGGTTACTGGCATTGCGGGTCCCGGTGGCGGCAGCCCAGACAAGCCAGTCGGACTGGTGTGGTTCGGGTTTGCAAGGCGTGCCGAGGATGACGTTATTGTCAGCTCGATTCACCGGGTGTTCGTAGGCAATCGCCAGGCGGTGCGAGAGGCGACTGTTACATTCGCGTTGCAACACGCCTTAAAGTGGATCAACCAGGACGATTGATCTCAGATTTTCCGGGCCTGGTTTATTGCGTCTCGGGTTTGTTGGGCTACTGTGGCTGCTTCTTCTTGCCAGTTCAGCTGGTTGCCGGCGTACAAGATTGCACGTGATGAATTGATCATCATGCCAGTGCCTACCGAGTTGCAGCCAGCGTTGCAGGTGGCCTGGATATCCCCACCTTGAGCTCCAATGCCTGGCACCAAAAGCGGCATGTCTGAGCCGACGCAAGCTCTGACCTCGCGCAGTTCGTCGGGAAAAGTTGCCCCGACCACCAGACCGCACTGGCCATGCTTGTTCCAGCGGTTTGCTACCATCGCGGCTACATGCAGATACAGCGGCTTGCCATCAACGTGAAGTGCCTGCAGATCCGAGCCCCCTGGGTTGGAAGTGCGGCACAAGACAATCACGCCTTTGTCTTTGCGCTCCAGATAGGGTTGAGCTGAATCCATGCCCATGTAAGGATTGATGGTTACTGCATCAGCGCGGTAGCGCTCAAACGCTTCGCGCGCGTAATGCTCTGCCGTGCTGCCAATGTCACCACGCTTGGCGTCCAGCAATAGCACCAGATCCGGGTAGTGCACGCGGATGTAGTCACAGGTTTGCTGCAAAACATCTTCGGCACCAAGCGATGCAAAGTAGGCAATTTGAGGCTTAAAGCCACAGACATAGGGTGCTGTTGAGTCCACAATCCCCTTGCAAAACTGCCACAGAGCGTCGTTGTCGTTGCGAATAGGCTCAGGCAACCGATTCATGTCAGGGTCAAGTCCGACCATGAGCAGCGAGTTTTGTGAGTGCCAGGCTTGGTTCAGTTTATGGGTGAATGTCATGAATGGACAACTCGGATAACGATCAGGCTGACCCAGACTAAGAATGCCGTGGCAAAAGCCACAAACACGGCCGCACTGCCCAGGTCTTTGGCACGGCCAAGCAATGGGTGTGATTCTAACGATATAGCGTCTGCAAGTGCTTCAATCGCTGAATTAAGAAGCTCAACGATGAGCACCATTAAAACTACACCGATGAGCAGAATGACTTCACCAGGATTGCGTCCAAGCAAAAAAGCACAGGGCGCCAGGATAATGGCTAGTGCAAGCTCCTGACGAAACGCAGCCTCATAGCGCACAGCAGCTTTCAGGCCTTTGTAGGAATAGCCTATCGCTGCCACGATGCGGGATATGCCGCCTTTGCTTTTAAATGGAGATGGATGGTCAGACACGTTGTAGTCGTCGTGTGAAGTGAGGAAATTTGGTAGCCTCGAGACATATTTGCAACAAACGCCACCGTTTGAGCTCTTTTTAACACCCAATTATGCAAGCTGAGCGACAAGCAAGCATCCTACCATTGCCTAACGAGAGAAAAGATTGACATGCCTATCCTGACTATCAAAATCCCGACTGGCCACTCTAATGCCCAGAAAACAGCACTGCTCAAGGGTTTAACCGACGCGGTGCTCAAAAGTTTGAATGCGCCTTTGTCATCAATCCGCATCAGTATCGATGAGGTTGCGCCAGAAAACACGATCGTAGCCGGTGTGCTCGGTCAACCCAATGCGTTGGTGCACGCCGCATTGATTGTTGGCCGCACCGAGGAGCTAAAAGCTGCCTTAATTGCTGAAATTGCCAAGGCTGTCGAGCAAGCGATTGGCCTGTCTGCCGAACACACTCGGGTGTTGATACAGGACTACCCGACCACTGACATGGGTGTGGCAGGTGGTATTTCTGCCAAAGCGGCTGGCCGATGACTTTTGTCATAAACAGCCCCAAAAAGGAAACACGATGACCGAAGCTGTTTTGTTGCAAGAAGTGGATGAACATGGCGTGATGACACTCACGTTGAACCACGAACCGACTCGTAATGCCTTGACAGGTACGGGTTTGACCGAAGCACTGCTCGGTGCTTTTGCGCGCATTGAGCATGACCGAGGCATTAAAGTCCTCATCCTGACTGCCCGGGGTAAGGTGTTTTCCTCTGGTGGCAAGATCGATGAAATGGCTAGGCAGATTCAGCCCGAGGTTTCGTCGGCCGCATTGCGCCAGGAATATCGACATGGCATACAGCGTCTGCCGCTTGCGCTCTATCAGCTCGAGGTTCCGACCATCGCTGCAGTCAATGGCATGGCTATCGGCGCGGGGTGTGACTTGGCATGCATGTGTGATATCCGGTTGGCGTCCGAGACGGCGTCCTTTGCAGAGAGTTTTGTGAAGGTTGGGATTATCCCGGGCGATGGGGGTGCTTGGTTTTTACCGAGAATTGTTGGCATGGCGCGTGCTGTTGAAATGTCGATGACGGGTGAGCCGATCGACGCTCAAACGGCGCTGCAGTGGGGGCTAGTCTCGCGCGTGGTCCCGGATGACCAACTGTTGCCGACGGCCTTGGAAGTTGCTCACAAAATGACCCGCAACTCGCCAGACATCATTCGCATGACTAAGCGGCTGCTTAGAGAAGGGCAGAATTCCTCCTTATCAAATCTGCTGGAGTTGTCAGCGGCCTATCAGGCGATTGCACACAAGACGCCGGAACACGCCGTCATTGTTCAGGACTTTATGGATCGCAAGGCTCAGAAGAAAACGTAATCCAATCAATTCAACGGGTTAATTGGCCTTTCACCTGTGAAGTGAAGGGCTTTTTTCTGATGGGGCTTGAAACTCAAAAATTCATCCTTATAATTAGCACTCGTTGGAAGTGAGTGCTAACAGTTCGTTGCTAGTAACAATCTTCCAGTTGCTAACCCTAAAATCAACTTTGTAACAGGAGTGTTTCATGGCCCTGCGTCCCCTGCACGATCGCGTGATCGTCAAACGCCTGGACAACGAGCGCAAGACTGCCTCGGGTATCGTAATTCCGGATAGCGCAGCAGAAAAGCCCGATCAGGGTGAAGTGCTCGCCGTTGGTCCTGGCAAGAAAGGCGATGACGGCAAGTCCCAACCGCTCGACGTCAAAGTCGGTGACAAAGTTCTGTTTGGCAAGTATGCCGGCCAGAGCGTGAAGGTTGACGGTGAAGAAGTGCTCGTCATCCGCGAAGACGAAATTCTCGCTGTCATCAGCTAACCAGAACTGAATTCAAGAGGTATATCTCATGGCTGCAAAGCAAGTTTATTTCGGTGATGACGCCCGCTCGAAGATCGTTCGCGGCGTCAATGTGCTCGCCAACGCTGTCAAAGCAACGCTTGGCCCTAAGGGCCGCAACGTGGTGCTTGAGCGCTCGTTTGGCGCCCCTACCGTCACCAAAGACGGTGTTTCAGTTGCGAAGGAAATTGAACTCAAAGACAAGTTCGAAAACATTGGTGCTCAGCTGGTCAAAGAAGTTGCTTCCAAGACATCTGATTCAGCTGGTGACGGCACCACGACCGCGACCGTGTTGGCTCAAGCCATTGTGGTAGAAGGTCTGAAGTATGTTGCCGCTGGCATCAACCCAATGGATCTCAAGCGCGGTATCGACAAGGCTGTGGCTGCCGCTGTTGAAGAGCTGCGCAATTTGTCCAAGCCCTGCACGACAAGCAAGGAAATCGCACAGGTTGGTTCAATTTCAGCCAACAGCGATACCTCGATTGGCGAAATCATTGCCAACGCGATGGATAAAGTCGGCAAGGAAGGCGTTATTACTGTTGAAGACGGTAAGTCGCTTGAGAACGAGCTAGACGTCGTGGAAGGCATGCAGTTTGACCGCGGTTACTTGTCGCCTTACTTCATCAACAACCCCGAGAAGCAGGTCTCGGCGCTCGAGGACCCGTATATCCTGATTTTTGACAAGAAGATCAGCAATATCCGTGACCTCTTGCCCGTGCTCGAGCAAGTGGCCAAGTCAAGCCGTCCGCTGCTGATCATCGCGGAAGACGTTGAAGGCGAAGCGCTCGCTACCTTGGTGGTCAACAACATCCGTGGCATCCTGAAGACGACGGCCGTCAAGGCCCCTGGCTTTGGCGATCGTCGCAAGGCAATGCTCGAAGACATCGCTATCCTGACCGGCGGTACCGTGATCTCTGAAGAGACTGGTCTGTCCCTCGAAAAGGCAACCTTGGCTGAGCTCGGGCAAGCCAAGCGCGTTGAAGTCGCCAAAGAGAATACCACCATCATTGATGGTGCCGGCGATCCCAAGTCAATCGAAGCACGTGTCAAACAGATTCGTACCCAGATCGACGAGGCAACCTCTGATTACGATCGCGAGAAACTGCAAGAGCGTGTTGCCAAACTCGCGGGTGGCGTGGCTGTGATCCGTGTGGGTGCAGCCACCGAGGTCGAAATGAAAGAGAAGAAGGCTCGTGTTGAAGACGCACTGCACGCTACCCGCGCTGCCGTCGAGGAAGGCATTGTGCCAGGTGGTGGCGTCGCGCTGTTGCGTGCCCGTGCTGCCGTTGAGAAAGTCAAGGGCTCTAATGCTGACCAGGAGGCGGGCGTTCGCTTGGTTCTGCGTGCTGTTGAAGAGCCGCTGCGCACTATTGTTGCCAACGCTGGTGATGAACCAAGCGTGGTGGTTAACAAAGTGGTTGATGGCAAGGGCAATTTTGGTTTTAACGCGGCCACTGGTGAATATGGTGACCTCGTTGAGCAGGGCGTACTTGACCCAACCAAAGTGACCCGCACCGCACTGCAAAATGCAGCTTCGGTTGCCAGCTTATTGCTGACCACTGAGGTTGCGGTTTGCGAAGCTGCTGAAGACAAACCCGCACCAGCTATGCCCGGTGGTGACATGGGCGGTATGGGTGGCATGGGCGGCATGGGCTTCTAAGTTCCTGTTGTCTCTCCCTCGTAAAACCCCGGTGGCTAAAATCACCGGGGTTTTTTTCTACAATGTGCCGGGCGGCATCAGGCCATCAGAATAAAAAAATTACTAGGGGAGACAAGTGCAATCAGACTGGGTGTGGCTCTGGGTGCCAATCACGATTCTTGCTGCTGCATTGCAGACTGGGCGCAATGCTGTTCAGCGAGGCCTGACTGATGAGCTTGGCACCCTTGGAGCTACACAGGTTCGTTTTGTCTTTGGCTTACCGTTTGCCTGCTTGTTTTTTCTGGTGGCTTGGGTGTTCGGTGATATTGTTCGGCCAAGTGTCAGTTGGTTATTCCTGGCGTTTGTGTTGCTAGGGGCATTGTCACAGATTGCCGCGACTGCCCTCATGCTGGCAGCCATGCAGATGCGCGACTTTGTCGTGGTGACGGTTTGGACCAAGACAGAGCCCGTTCAAATCGCGCTATTCGGTTTGATCGTTCTGGGGGAGGTGCTGCGTTGGGACACACTCTTGGCGATTTGTCTTGCCACGTCTGGTGTCGTGTGGATGGCATGGCGTCCGCTCGGGAAGATAAATGGACAAGCAGTTTCGGTGCAACCAATTCTGCTGGGCCTGGCGGCCGCTGCGGGATTTGCGGTCGCGGCTGTGGGTTTTCGTGGCGCCATTCTGGCATTGCCCGAGGGTAACTTTTTAGTGCGTGCATCATGGACGCTAGTATGTGGTCTTGCTATCCAGGCGTCTATCCTGGCGGCTTACCTGATGTGGCAATCTCCGGAGGTCTGGCGCCGCTGCGTTAATGCCTGGCGGATTTCGATCTGGGGTGGCTTTTTGGGGGCGGCCGCATCACAGGCCTGGTTTATTGGTTTTGCGCTGACCACTGCAGCGAATGTGCGCACGCTTGCGTTAGTTGAGGTCTTTTTTGCACAAATCGTCTCGCGTAAGCTGTTTCAAGGGCGAACAACCAACCGAGAGAAAATCGGCATGATGTTGATCGTAGCTGGCGTTGGCTGGCTCCTATGGTTGCAGGCGTAGGCCTCTCTGCACCTAGAGTAGTTTCAAGCGCTCCTGAGCAGATTGTGCGGCAGCGGTGTCTGGATAATCTTTGACAATCTTTTGTAGCGTGGCCTTGGCAGCACTACGCTGATTGAGTTCAAACTGGCTGCCAGCAACTACAAGCAATGCGTCCGGGGCTCTGGGATGATCCGGGAACTTGCCAGCCATCGTGTTGAGTACTGATATCGCACCCTTATAGTTTTTGTTGGCATAGTTGGTGCTGCCCAGGTAGAACTGTGCTGTGGGTGTTAGCACACTCTCCGGATACAGCGTTATAAAAGCAGACAACGATTCGGCTGCTCCCTTGAATTCCCCTTTGCGGTACAGATCCATCGCACCATCGAACGCGGCTTGCTCCTTGCTATCTTGCGCCTGTTCTGGTTGCTGACCTGCGCCTGAGCTAGAGCCTACACGAGGACCGCCAAGTTCCTCAATCTGGGCACGTAGGCGAGTGATTTCTTGCTCGAGCATATCAATTCGGTTCGCAAGCTGCAGACTCGCACGCTGACTCGTTTCAGTCAGCGTGCGGAGCTCTTGACGTAACTCCAGAATCGCTTGCCGCGCTTCACTGTCGCTAAAGGCATAAGTGACAGATGTCATCGCCATCAAGGATGCAGTGGCGGCTACGGCAAGGGAGATTCGTGTCAAGCGCATTGTGTAGACCTCTTTAGATTAGCGCTGGTAAACAATGTCGGCACGACGGTTTTCAGCGTAGTCTGCTTCTGTGTCACCCAATGCTTTGGGCTTTTCTTTGCCGAAACTGATGGTCTCAATCTGGGTGTCACGCGCACCAATGAGAGTCATCATGTTGCTGACGGCCTGCGCACGACGCTGCCCAAGTGCCAAGTTGTATTCCGCACCGCCACGCGCATCAGTGTTGCCTTCAATCAGGATCTTTTGCTGTGGGTTGGCAGCTAGGTAGCGGGCGTGTGTCTCCACCAGTGGGCGATATTGATCGCTAACTGAATAACTATCAAATTCGAAATAAACCGAGCGGTCTGTTGCCAGGACACTGCTAGGGTTAAACGGGTCCATTACGCCTGAGCCGGTCGCGCCACCCGCGCCACTTGCTCCAGACCCACCAGATGCTGGATCATCCAGCGAAACAGAACTACAAGCGGCCAAGGCAAAGGCGAGGCCAGCGACTGACAATGACTTGGCAAAACGGGATTTCATGAACTTTTCCTTTTGGGAAGTGCGTTAAAACGGTTGGGTGGTGCTTACTGCGATTGACCGTATGGCCCCCAAGTTGGTTCCCGGATTTCACCATTTAGAACCGACAGAGTTTGGCGCATGCGACCATCACTTGAGACACCAGCTAACATGTTACGCCCTCCTTGCCTTGCTGCATATAGGACTTGCTTGCCGTTTGGTGCAAAACTGGGAGATTGATCATCTGGACCTTGAGTGAGCAGTGTCTCATTGCCGGTAGCCAAATCAATGAGCGCAATCCGGAACTGTCCATCCCGGCGTGTGACGACCAGCAAGCTTTTGCCGTCCGGTGAAATGCGAGGGGTGATGTTGTAGTTGCCGTTAAAAGTAATGCGTCTGGCCTCCCCACCGGTGACAGGAATCTGGTAGATCTGTGGGCTACCTGAGCGATCACTGGTAAAGAAGATAGACTGCCCATCGGGGCTAAAGACTGGCTCGGTATCAATCAGTGGTGAGCGTGTCAAACGCCTCAGATTAGAACCATCAGCAGCATTGATCAGATAGATTTGAGACAGCCCATCGCGTGTGAGTACCACGGCAAGCGTTTGTCCATCTGGTGACCAAGCAGGTGCGGAGTTGTTGCCCTTGAAATTGGCTACGGGAACGCGTTTGCTTGTGGCCAGTTCGTGCACGTACACAACCGGCTTGCCCGACTCGAAACTCACGTAAGCCAGTTTGCCACCATCGGGAGACCAGGCCGGCGAAATGATCGGTTCACGTGAGCGCAGGGCAATCTGCGGGTTTTGACCATCGGCGTCCGCAATTTGGAGCTCGTACGTGTTGCCTTGCTTTAGGACATACGCAATGCGAGTGGCGAACACGCCAGGGATGCCCGTAATTTTTTCGTATATGCGGTCGGCTATCTGGTGTGCAATGCGGCGCAGTTCACGATCGCTTCCATCAAACGCCACACCGTCAAGCTGTTGTTGGTTGATGGTGTCAGCAAGTCGATACTTGACTTCGTATTGGCCCTCAGCGGTTTTGGTGACAGTGCCGTAGGCGACGTAGTCAGCGCCCCGCACACGCCATTCCTGATAGGCAATCGGCGAGTCGATGGTCAATTGTGCGCCAGTGGTGTTGATCGGCGAAGCTGGCCAGAGCGCGTCAGGTCAGCACGAATCACTTCGGCGATTAGCCGGCCAGCGGGGTCGCCGCTGAAGTCAGCGATGGCGACCGGGAACTGCTGAGCACCAGTACCCGAAATATCAACCCTTAACTGCGCTTGGCTGGTAAGTGGCACGAATGCCATGAGCGCGATCAGAGCCAGAACAGCAGTGAAACGATTAAAAACAGAGCGTGACATGAAGGTGGCCTCCGGTCGGTTTTAGTCATACATTTGATAATTCACATCAATATATGACGGATAGCGGCCTGATGGCGGCTTTGGGAAAGGTGAGCATCGACGAATGCCATTGTCGACGGCTCGGTCAAATGCAGTATTACCCGAGCTTCGTCTTAAGCTCGTTGACGCCACCGACCCGTCGGATTTTAACTGCACTCGGAACTGAGCGGTCGGATTGTCATTACCAGATCGAACTGGGGTCGGGAATGACACATTGGGCTGAATGCAAGCACGAATTTGCCCGGCATAGCCGGCATCGGCACCGCCGCCTTGCTGGTTTCGTGTCGCTGTGCCACCGGCGATGCCAGTCGCACCCATGATGTCGTTGCGGAATGCATCACGAAGTGCTTTCTCCCGAGCCGCGGCCTCTGCTTTCGCTTTGCGTTCAGCCTCAGCTTTGCGGGCAGCCTCCTCTTTTGCCTTGCGTTCAGCTTCGGCCTTGCGGGCTGCCTCTTCTTTCGCTTTACGATCAGCCTCGGCCTTGCGAGCCGCTTCTTCCTTAGCTTTTTGTTCGGCCTGGGCTTTTTTTGCAGCCTCTTCTTTCGCGGCTTGTTCGGCTCGCTCGCGGGCTTGCTGCTCAGCCAGTTCTTTTGCCTGTCGCTCAGCTTCAAGTTTCGCTTGCTGCTCTCGCTCTTGGCGTTCTTGTTCAAGCCTGGCTTGGCGCGCTGCTTCCTCCCGCGCTTTACGGGCAGCCTCCTCTTTCGCCTTTCGTTCAGCTTCTAGTCGGGCAATGCGCTCTTGCTCCTCGCGTTGCTTGCGTTCAGCCGCTTCGCGGGCAAGGCGCTCGGCTTCGAGGCGGGCTTTCTCAGCACGTTCGCGCTCTTTGGCTTGTTCGAGCGCAATTTCAGCCTCCCTGGCAGCTATGTCCGGCTCAGGTGGTGCAGGAGGCGGCTCTGGTGGTGGCGCGGGTTGCTGACTAGGCTGTGGTTCGGATTGCGGCGCAGGCTGGGGTTCCGGTTGGGGATCTGGTTCTGGTTGAGGTTCGGGCTCGTCTGGTGCACGCGCAACTTCAGTGGTGTTGCCTTCGGTCCACAGTTCGACCTGTAGTGGTCCAGGGCTTTCGAGTTGCCATTTCAATCCAGCAAACAAAAGCAAAGCGATGCCTAGATGCACGGCCAACGACAAACCGACAGCCCGCCAACTTTCTTGGCTTGATGCTGTGCGCCAGACCGATTTGCTGCTTCGACGCGGTGGGGGCATTAACTTCCTGTAGCAGGTGTCGTGACAACCGGTTTATCACCCTGTTGCTGATCCACCAATAACCCCAGTCGGTCAACTCCGTTAGACCGCAGTCGATCCATTAATTCGACCACAGCCTCATAGGGAACCTTGCCATGAGCTGCAATGAGAACCGGTTGATCCGGTTCTCTTACTTGTAGGATGGTTTGAGCAACAGCATCGCGTGCAACTGATTGAAATTCTCCACCAGGCTCACGCTTACGCCATGATAACTCGCCATCCTGCCCAATTTGTATTTCCAGAGGAACTAAAGGGACACTTGAGGCACGTCCCACAGTGGGCAGCTCAATGACACCGGGGGTGATCATGGGTGCAGTAACCATAAAAATTACGAGTAGCACCAACATCACGTCAATATATGGCACGACGTTCATCTCGTTTTTTAACTTGTGCCCGCCGCGCCCGCGGGAGGATCGCAAGGCACTCATGCGTTGGACTGTCTTTGCAAGATGTTAAGGAATTCGTCCACGAATGTTTCGAAACGAATCGCCAGACGATCGATGTCATTGGTGTAGCGGTTGTACGCCACCACGGCTGGAATTGCAGCAAACAAGCCGATGGCCGTTGCGATCAGTGCTTCAGCAATGCCTGGTGCAACGGCTGCCAACGTGGCTTGCTCCGCGCTGGCTAATCCCAGAAACGAATGCATGATGCCCCAAACTGTGCCAAGCAAACCGATGTATGGGCTGACTGAACCGGCTGAGGCAAGAAATCCAAGGTTAGTCTCCATATCGTCGATCTCACGTTGAAACGCAGCCCGCATGGCGCGACGTGCCCCGTCAACAGCGTTGCTGGTACGCTGCGCCTTGATAAATTCGGTCATGCCCGCATCAAAAATTCTGGCCATCGCTCCGTGCTCGCTGCGTCGTTTTGAGACAGTTTGGTGGAGAGAGGCGAGATCACCGCCTGACCAGAAGTCATCTTCAAAATGTTGGGTTTGGGCCTGAGCTTTTTTAAGAGCAGACCGCTTGGAAAAAATGAATGTCCAAGATACGACGGAAATAAGAACGAGCATCAACATAATGATCTGGACTGGCAGTGTCGCTTCCAGAATCAAGGATGTGATCGACATGTCTATTGGGGCGCCTGGCTGCATACGTTATCTCTTGTCCAAGTTCAATATCTTGTTAAGCAAGGTTTGGGGCAGTGCCGCTGGCTTAAGGCGACTAAGTCTGACACACCCTACGCGTATCTTACCTTCTGCTAAAACTTTATCTGCTAGTAAAACACGCTGAGCGAAGTTTAACGAAGCACGGCCAGATTGTGTAATCGTTGTTTGCACAATGAGTTGATCATCTAGCCTGGCTGGCGCCCGATATTTCATGTCAAGCTCGGCTACAACGAAGCCAATGTCAGATTCCTGAGCGAGCTTTTGTTGTTCTACGCCAAGGCTACGAAGCCATTCCGTGCGCGCCCTTTCCATGAATTTCAGATAGTTAGCGTAGAACACCACACCACCCGCATCGGTGTCCTCGTAGTAGACCCGAACCGGCCAGCGGTGGACGGTTTCCCAGGTGTTTCCAGCTTCGTTGGTGGGCATAATTATGTGACTCAGGCGGCGTTCAGGCGTTTAGTTTCGTGGCAACGCGAGTGGCTACCTCGGGTAAGTCCACCAGCTCAGCGTTGGTTTCACGCCGCCCGAGAACTTCCACTTGACCATTGGCAAGCCCACGATCTCCGACTGTAATGCGCACCGGCACGCCAATGAGCTCCCACTCGGCAAACATCACGCCGGGGCGCAAGTCGCGATCATCAAGAATCACGTCAAGTCCTTGAGATTTCAGATCTTCGTACAGCTTGGTTGCTGTATTGCGAACCCCCTCGCTCTTGCCCCATCCTAAACCGCAGACAACAACCTCAAAAGGCGCCATCGCCTTGGGCCAAATAATGCCCCGCTCATCATGGTTTTGTTCGATCGCAGCGCCAACAATCCGCGTCACGCCAATCCCGTAGCATCCCATTTCCATCAAGGCCGGTTTGCCAGTCTCGTCAAGGTAGGTGGCTTTGAGTGCCTCCGAATATTTGGTTCCGAGATAGAACACGTGCCCGACTTCAATGCCTCTTTGGATGTTCAGCACACCTTTACCGTCAGGCGTGGGGTCGCCCGCAACGACATTGCGGATGTCGGCAACCAGCATTGGTTCTGAAAGGTCGCGGCCCCAGTTCACCCCTTGCAGGTGATATGGCGCCTCGTTGGCACCACAAACGAAGTCGTTCATGTTCGCCACTGTTAGGTCAGCGATAACGCCAACCCGATCGTCAAGTCCGACAGGTCCAAGATAGCCAGGTGGTGAACCAAAATGCTTTTTGATTTCATCTTCCGAGGCAAACCTGAAGCCGTCTTCAAAGCCAGGCAGTTTTCCAACTTTGATTTCGTTCAAATCATGATCGCCGCGCAGCAGCAACAACCAAATTTTAGGCGGTTCATCAGCGGGCTCGGTCGCTAG
The DNA here is from genome assembly GCA_021208885.1 of Burkholderiaceae bacterium. Taxonomy (GTDB): domain Bacteria; phylum Pseudomonadota; class Gammaproteobacteria; order Burkholderiales; family Burkholderiaceae_B; genus Algicoccus. The sequence continues at coordinate 7,230 of JAJOJF010000035.1, read as the reverse complement.
CACAATCGACTTGACCGTGTGGGTCAGGTCGATTCCGAGCAGGTTTTTGACTTCTTCGCAGGTCGCCGCGCCAGGTGTGTGCACTTTTTGCATAGTTTGGTTCGCTGGTGCACGAGTCTCGACCAAGCAAGGTGCAGCTGCCAATTCAATGTTGGCGGCGTACTCGGTGCGCGGGTCATAGACGATCAAATCCTCGCCGATATCGGCGATAACTTGAAACTCGTGGCTTGAGGATCCACCAATGGACCCCGTGTCAGCGGCCACAGCCCTGAAGTTCAGGCCCAGGCGTGTGAATATCTTGTTGTAGGCGTCAAACATAGCCTGATAGCTGCGCATGGCACCGTTGACGTCCCGGTCAAAGGAGTAAGCGTCTTTCATGGTGAACTCACGCCCACGCATGATGCCAAAGCGTGGGCGCCGCTCGTCACGAAATTTGGTCTGGATGTGATAAAAATTGACAGGTAGTTGGCGCCAGCTTTTGATTTCGTTGCGGGCGATGTCGGTGATAACTTCTTCCGATGTTGGCTGCAAAATAAAGTCGCGGCCGTGGCGGTCTTTCATGCGCAATAGCTCAGGTCCGTACTTCTCCCAGCGACCAGATTCCTGCCACAGCTCGGCAGGTTGCACGACGGGCATGAGCAACTCCAATGCGCCGGCAACATTCATTTCCTCGCGGATGATGTTTTCAACTTTACGGATGGTGCGCAGTCCAAGTGGCATGTAGTTATAGATGCCACCGGCGAGCTTGCGGATCATGCCAGCGCGGATCATAAGTTGGTGACTGGCAATTTCCGCGTCGTTTGGCGCTTCTTTGATGGTGCTAATGTGAAAGGCAGAGGCTCGCATGGGGATCTAGGGGTTATTTGGTAGGGTGAATCGGAAACACTTCGTATAATCTAAATCAATTGTATTGAATTCAACGGGTGCGGCGATGCTGGATCGGGAGGGTTACCGCCCCAATGTCGGCATTATCCTGGTCAACCAGAAAAACCAGGTGTTCTGGGGCAAGCGGGTCAGGGAGCATGCATGGCAGTTTCCGCAGGGCGGGATTAAGCACGGCGAAAGCCCAGTGCAGGCGATGTTTCGTGAATTGCACGAGGAGGTCGGGCTAAGGCCTGAGCACGTGCGAATCTTGGGGCGCACGCGCGACTGGCTCAGATATGACGTGCCGGATCATTTCATTCGACGTGAATCACGTGGGCATTATCGTGGTCAAAAGCAGATCTGGTTCCTATTGCGTTTAGTGGGAAGAGATTGCGATGTTAGTTTGCGTGCCACGTCCCACCCCGAGTTTGATGCCTGGCGTTGGTGTCACTATTGGGTGTCACTTGAGTCGGTCATTGAGTTCAAGCGAGAGGTTTACCAACAAGCACTCAACGAATTGTCGCCGCTGTTGTTTCGCCCTCGTGGCAATCGCGCCCGTGACCGGGCGCTAAGAGCCAGCGATGAGATTGAGTTAGCGCAGCCGCTTGATCAAGCTTGATGTATCCCAGCGATTGCCGCCAAGCTTTTGAACGTCGGCATAGAACTGGTCAACCAAGGCAGTCACTGGCACTCGTGCACCGTTGCGACGAGCTTCGTCCATTACCAGGCTGAGATCCTTGCGCATCCAGTCAACGGCAAATCCGAAATCGAATTTGTCGTCAACCATCGTGTGACCACGGTTATCCATTTGCCAGCTTTGGGCAGCACCTTTGTTGATGACATCAAGCACCAGCTTCATGTCCAAGCCAGCTGCCTGACCAAATGCGATGCCCTCAGACAGACCTTGAACCAACCCCGCGATACAGATCTGGTTGACCATCTTGGCCAGTTGTCCCGCGCCGGTCTCGCCCACGAGAGTCACTGCCTTGGAGTAATTCATAGCCAACGGTTTGATCTTCTCAAACGTGCTCACTTCACCGCCACACATCACAGTCAGAGCGCCGTTCACTGCGCCAGCTTGCCCCCCGGAGACAGGCGCATCGATAAACCCCAGATTGTGTTGTTTGGCGATTGTGGCCAATTCACGCGCGACATTGGCTGATGCGGTCGTGTGGTCAACAAAGATACTGCCGACACCCATGCCCGCAAACGCGCCGTCGTTGCCGAGTACGACGCTGCGCAAATCGTCATCATTGCCAACACAACAAAAAATAATCGAGGCACCGGCAGCCGCCTCGCGAGGCGTTGTCGCATATTTGCCACCGAATTCGGCAACCCAGGCTTTGGCTTTTGCCTCAGTGCGGTTGTACACGGTCACCTCATGTCCTGCCTTAGCCAAATGTCCGGCCATTGGCAGCCCCATTACACCGAGACCGAGAAAGGCGACCTTTTGAGGGGTTAGCTGTTCGTATTCGCGTGCTTGAATGCTGGAACTGGTCATGATGTCGTCCTCAAAAAATAGGGTGGCTTGAATTAATTTGTGTAACAAGTGTACAAAAACAAATCTCACGGGTAGCCGAATTTGTTTTACGATTGCGACATGCTTGAAGAACTAGACCTCTTAGCCAAACGAATTAAGACCCTGGTGTTGCGCTTGCAAACCTTGTCGGTCGAGTCGACCGATTTGCGACGTCAGCTGCAGACCGTTACGGCTGAGCGCGATGAGCTTGCAAAGAATTTGCAGGCTGAGCGGGCTCAGCAAGTTGAACTCAAGGAGTCCTTGGGATCAGCGCAAACGGCGGTTCAGCAAACAAAAGCACGAGCCCAGCAGGAACAAGCTGCTTTGCAAGGCACACTTGACTTGTTTAAACAAGAAAATGAGTCCATGCAGTCTTCGCTTAGAACCCGTGAAGACGAAGTCAGGCGGCTACGCGAAGTCAATCAGCAAGCGCGCCAACGTATTGATGGTGTGCTGGACAAACTGCCCGGTGCGCTGTCTCAGGAGGCCGGCTGATGGAAACCGTGAAAGCTAATATTCTTGGCCGTGACTACTCATTGGCATGCCCACCGGAGGAGAAGGCAACGCTAGAAGCTGCAGTGGCTCATGTCGGGCAGCTGGCTGGTCGCATACAGGGCTCTGGTAAGGTTAGTGGCAACGAGAAGATTGCAGTAATGGCAGCAATTCAGATCGCAGCTGAACTGCTCGTGGTTAAATCCCCTGGAGGACCGTTGGGCAGTTTGTCTGTCGGTGATTTCAAGCGTAAGATTGAAGACATTAACGCGATGCTGGATACCGTAGATGGTTCCTAGTATTGCCTGCTGGTTGTCCCTGCGGTGTTCGTGACTTGACCATACAGTCTCTGAACCGATGCTTTTGGCATACAGGTCGCTGGTTAGTCGGGTGGGAATGCTTGTCTCTAGTCAGATGAGCTCGAAGCCCGTCACGAGGTGACCGACCTTGAACCTAGGGTTCGAGATGCCGGTCTGGACGGCACTCGCGGGGCTTTTATTTATTGCCGGCTGTGCTGGCTTTGCTCGAAAACGAGTAGAGCCAGATGCCAGCAATGATCATGGGAATACAAAGCCACTGACCCATGCTCAAATTCGCTAATAGCAGCCCGAGGAATGCATCAGGCTCTCGACCAAATTCGGCCACAAATCTAAAAACACCATAGCCAATCAGAAATACGGCGCTTACTTGACCGGTTGCTCGGGGTTTGCTTGCAAACCACCAGACTAACGCGAACAGCAGTAGCCCTTCGAGCGCAAATTGATAGAGTTGGGAAGGGTGGCGCCCGATGCCGTCTTGTGCACCTGGGAAAACCATGGCCCACGGCAATTCAGTCGGCCTGCCCCAAAGTTCGCCATTAATGAAGTTGCCGAGACGACCGGCAGCTAGCCCAAGCGGCACGAGCGGCGCGACCAAATCGCCAAGTTCTAAAAACCTGTACTGCTTGCGCTTGGCGAACAGCCACAGGCTGACAACGACTCCAAGCAGTCCGCCGTGAAATGACATGCCGCCTTGCCAGAGAAACAGAATCTCCAGCGGGTGCTGCAGGTAGTAGCCGGGTTGGTAAAAAAATGCGTAACCGAGTCGGCCACCGAGGATCGCCCCAAGCATTGCCAAAAACAGCATGTCTTCAAAATCAACGAGCGTGACTCGAGTTAAGCCACGATTAACGCGCCAGCGACCGAGCAGCCAAGCGCTGCCAAATCCGACCAGGTACATCAAGCCATACCAGTGAACCGCTAGCGGTCCGAGCTCAAAAGCAATGGGGTCAATTTTGGGGAAAGACAGCATAGAACCAATGTTTTGTGTAAAGATGCTCCATAATAACCGTTAGGGTTTTGTTGTCCGTTTCAAATCTTTTGCCGGAAAAAGTCTCATGTCCAAATTCGAACGTTCAAGCCACATCACCGAAGGCGTTACACGCGCTCCCAATCGCTCCATGTATTACGGCATGGGATACAAAGAGAGTGACTTTGAGAATCCGATGATTGGCGTGGCTAACGGTCACTCGACGATTACGCCGTGTAATAGCGGCCTGCAACCTCTTGCAGACGCTGCTGTCGAGGCGATTAGGGCAGCCAAAGGCAATCCGCAAGTGTTTGGCGTGCCGACTATCTCGGATGGTATGTCGATGGGTACTGAAGGTATGAAGTACTCGCTGGCATCACGTGAGGTCATCGCTGATTGTGTTGAAACGGCTGTGCAAGGTCAGTGGATGGACGGTGTCGTGGTTATCGGTGGTTGTGACAAAAATATGCCGGGCGGCATGATCGGTATCGCACGCTGCAACGTACCGGCAATTTATGTCTATGGTGGCACGATCAAACCAGGCCACCATAAGGGCAAGGATCTGAACATTGTCTCTGTATTTGAAGCTGTGGGTGAATACACCATGAAGCGCATGAGCGCTGAGGACTTCAAGGCGATCGAGCAAAAAGCAATCCCGGGTTCTGGCTCCTGCGGTGGGATGTATACCGCAAACACGATGAGCTCCTCGTTCGAAGCCATGGGGATGAGTTTGCCGTATTCGTCAACGGCAGCCAATGAAGATGAGGAAGCGATTGAAAACGCCAGAAAAGCCGCCACAGTGTTGGTCGATGCTGTTCGTGCCAATCGCAAGCCGCGTGACATCATCACCAAGAAGTCTATCGAGAACGCGGTCTCGGTAATCATGGCTATTGGTGGCTCGACCAATGCAGTGTTGCATTATCTGGCGATTGCCCATGCTGCTGAAGTGCCGTGGACGATTGATGACTTTGAGCGCATTCGCAAAAAAGTGCCAGTTATCTGTGACTTGAAGCCTTCGGGCAAGTACCTGACGGTCGATTTGCATCGTGCCGGTGGGATCCCGCAGGTAATGAAGATTCTGTTGAACGCTGGGCTGCTACATGGTGACTGCATCACCATCACTGGCCAAACTATTGCCGAGGTTCTTAAAGATGTGCCAGATGCGCCACCGGCTGGCCAAGATGTGATTCGTCCGATTGATAAGGCGCTCTACAGCCATGGTCACTTGGCTATTTTGAAAGGTAACCTGGCGACCGAAGGTGCGGTTGCCAAAATCACTGGCCTTAAGAACCCTGTTATTACGGGCCCTGCGCGTGTGTTTGACTCGGAAGATTTGGCTATGGCTGCCATCATGGATCAGCAGATCAAGCCAGGTGATGTCGTGGTTATTCGTTACGAGGGCCCTAAAGGTGGGCCAGGCATGCGTGAGATGCTTGCCCCGACGTCTGCCCTGATTGGGCAAGGGCTTGGCGAAAGCGTTGGCCTGATTACGGATGGCCGTTTCTCTGGCGGTACTTGGGGCATGGTGGTGGGGCATGTGGCGCCCGAAGCGTTTGTTGGCGGCACCATTGGTCTGATCGAAGAGGGCGACTCAATTACGATCGATGCACACCAGTTGCTATTGCAATTGAACGTGCCTGAGGACGAAATCGAGCGCCGCCGTCAACAGTGGAAACAGCCAGCGCCCCGTTACACACGCGGTGTGCTGGGTAAGATCGCAAAATTGGCTAGCAGTGCTAGTAAGGGTGCCGTGACTGATGCGTTTGAGGACTAATCTTGTTTTTACTCTGATTGGCTCGTTACCGCTCGCAGTCAGCGCCAGTGAGGTGCTGAGTTTCGAGCAGGGTAACGAGCTGATGCGCGAGAAGATGTGCTTGGGTTGCCACCAGGTCGAAAAGAAGCGGGTAGGACCAGCATTTGTTGATATAGCCAACCGTTACGGTGGTGACCGTGAAGCAGCCTTGCCCATGCTGGTTAATTCCATAAAAAACGGCGGCAGGGGTAAATGGGGCGCCGTGCCCATGCCAGCTCAAACGCAAGTGTCAGATGAGCAAGCATATGACATGGCGCTGTTTATCTTGAGCTTACAACAAAAGCCTGAGTAGCATTTCAGGAGGGCGTGATGGCGATTGCAGTCTTCGGTGGTGGTTGCTTTTGGTGTACGGAAGCGGTGTTTGCAGCCATTGATGGTGTTCAGACGGTCGAGCCAGGTTATTGTGGCGGTCATGTCGAGAACCCAACGTACGAGCAGGTCTGCGAGAAGAACACTGGTCATATCGAGGTTGTTCGCATTGCATTCGACCCAGCAGTGGTCAGTTACGAGACCCTGCTCGACGTCTTTTTCGCGACTCATGACCCGACAACGCCTGGCCGTCAAGGCAATGATGTGGGGCCGCAGTATCAATCAGCGATTTTCTACCAGGATGAAGCGCAGTTTTCTGCAGCCAAACATGCGATTCACACGATCGACGCTAGCAAAAAACTTGATGCCCCGGTTTGCACCGAACTCAAGCCAGCAGAGAAGTTTTGGGTGGCTGAGGCCTATCATCACGAGTTCTTTGAACGTAATCCCGGCCAAGGCTATTGCCAATTCGTGATTGCGCCCAAGGTCCAGAAGTTCAGATCGCAGTTTGCTGAACGTATCAAGCGTGGTCGATGAGCAACAAGGCATTGATAAAGCTGGTCTAGTTGAGCTTTTTGTGTAGTTCGTTTGACAGTCAAAAAAAACACGTGCATAATCTCGTTTCTCTGATTGAGCGACGTTGCAAAACGACGCAAAAATAGAGAAACGCAGTCAGTAGTACGAGCAGGTTTCTTTGGTCAGTTCGACCAAGATAATCCAAGATCACTACAGATTTGTTGCAGACCGAGATTTATTTAAATGTCTGCTACGACGGTGTTGATCGCTCTGATGGATGATTGTGAGCAGTCCTACAACTGCATTTGCTCTTTAACAACGAAACAACCGATAAGTGTGGGCACTTGGTGTCGTGAGACGTTGGGTGATCTAGGTGATGATTGGGTGCTGGGCTTATGCTTGGTGTCTGGTGGTTATCTGGAGGCGCAAC
>JAJOJF010000010.1 GCA_021208885.1 Burkholderiaceae bacterium | reverse complement strand
TTTTATCAAGAACGGGACAGCACGATGTGACTGTCCTTGAGCAGGCAGCTGGATTTCACGAAGCCGGGTATGGGATTGGACTCTACCCGCTAGGTGCGATGGTCTACAACGCCATCGGTCGGGGCCAGCAATTGCGGGACAAAGCTGTTGAGTTAAAAACATACGAAGTTCACGGGCCAGATGGCAAATTGCTTCAATCAATTGATTTGAGTGGCTTGCTCGCTGCCTACGGTCCGTTGCTAGGCGTAACGCGCACGGACATGATTTCGATTTTGCATAGTGCTATACCCGATCGCGTTATCCGGTTTGGTTGCCGTGCCGAAAGTGTCAACATGGCCGGCGACCATGTAAGCGTTACTTTGGAGAACGGTCAGACGCTTGAAAGCGACATCGTGGTCGCAGCCGATGGCATGCACAGCGCAATCAGACAGTCAGTTTTTGGGGAAGTCATCCCGCACGAGACTGGGTTCGACGCCTGGATGTGGTGGGCACCACTGAGCTTGAACAAGCCTGACACGGTCTCTGAGTTCTGGGGGCCATCTGCATTTGTGGGTCTATACCCGATGTGTGACTTCATCAATGTTGCTGTTGGGGTACCCAAGGAGTTGTCACCTGACCCAAATGGCTCACCTGAGGCCATTTTGCAGGCACTACGCCATTCAGTCGCCAAACACGCACCGAAAGTGGCCGAGATGCCACACCTATGGGAAATAGCCTCGGGTAAACCGTTTCTGTGGCCAATGTTCGATGTGAGGGCGCCAGCGCTGACCGCGTTAAACGACCGAGTTGCGCTGCTAGGTGACGCTGGTGTGGGCTTTTTGCCGACCGCGGGTGTCGGTGCCAGCAATGCCCTTCGAAGTGGTGCAGCGCTTGCCTATGAGCTTTCTTTATCGGATAAGGACAGCGCACAAGCAGCAGTCAGACGGTGGAGTAAGCGGATTGAGAAGATCGTACACGGCAACCAGAATGACTCGCGTCAGCTAGCCAAACTCATGATGGTCAAGCATGCGAGCGCATCTGCCTTGATTAACCTCTTGATGAAATACATGCCAGTGACTGCTACGACCAACAGTATTATCAAAAGCATGGAAGAGCCTTTTTAGAACCTATGCTGCAGCTATTTAGTAAGGGCGACACAAGATGCTGTCTGGCATTCATGAACCTGGTTGCCTATTGAACAGCACAACCGAATTTGCGCAGCACAGATCTGTAATGGAAGAAACACAAAGGTTTCAGGTAAACGTCAAGCATCAACTTTGAACCAGCTGTATAAAAATTGCTGTTCCTTACCCATCGGAGTCTGGTGGTACGTTGTTTCGCTACCGAGCAACACAAACCCATCACCGACCGCTTGCTGAAGTTTCTTGTCATCGTAGCGAACCACATCAAGCCCACTGCACTGGAAAGGGCCATCAGGCCCGAAAGTGGCTATTACGACATGGCCACCGGGTTTGACAGAGCGGCGAACTGCACCAACGTAAGCCATTCGGTTGGCTACGTCCGTCAGGAAATGAAATACCGCCCGGTCATGCCAAAGGTCGAACTGTTTCGCCCCAAAATCATATCGAGAGATGTCCCCAACGTGCCAGCTGAGTCCTTCAGAGCGCTCGCCAAGACGGCGCTTGGTGAACTCGATGGCAGTGCGGGAAATATCCAACACAGAAATATCTCGGTACTGTGCATGCAATAGATCATCCACCAGCGTGGACTGCCCACCACCAATATCAACGATGGCTGCCGCTTTGTCTGGACAAAGTCGTTCGATCAGTTTCAGCGACTTGTCCAGATGCGGGGCATACCAGCTCACCGAGTCGAAACCCTTGGTGGCGTAAACTCTGTTCCAATGATCTTCTGGGTGCATCCTGGGTGAACTGCGCCTATTCCTTGGGTGCCTGGCCACCTGCCCGGGCGTTGGCTTCAAATCCGCCCTTCGCTTTCCACTCTTCGAACCCGCCTTGCAGGATGCGCACGTTCTCATGGCCAGCCACCCGAAGCGCAAATCCGGCTTGAGCCGACAAGCTGCCAGTGTTGCAATAGATCAGCACCATTTTGTCGCTCGGTAGGCTATCGCGTTCATTCAATACTTGGCGCCACTCGATATTGACCGCACCCGGGATATGGTCTTTTGCAAACTGCTCGGAGTCACGGGCATCGATCACCATGATGTTCTCGTAGTCCGCCTTCGGGATCTGCTCAGCAAATATGACTCCACCACCGTATTCAATGAAATCGAGGTAGCCTGCCATTTCATCAACAGCAGCCGCATTCTGAGCGTTGGCCAAGGAGGCCGCGAAAAACAAAGGCAGCGCGATTGCAACGGTGCGCAGTGATTGGGTGCTTAAGAATCTGGACAGGGTCATGCAGGTCTCCGTTGATATGGGCCGTTTATTTGTCGACCAAATGGTAAAAAGCTTAAATCAGACGCAAGGCGTTGTAGGCGCGTTCGTTCCCATACGGGGCGTTATTGATAATGAAGAGTATTTTCTGCATGATGAATCGCGACTGGTCTGATTGAACTAGTTACCACCGGTTTTGATGGTTTCCTTCAGCGAATCAAAGCGCTGGCGCACATTGGCATTACCAATGAGTCCTGCCTTGGCCTGTTTGGGCACACCCTCGACTTCGAGCACATCGCTGACGATGGCATAGCTGACCCCACCGTTGTGGTCTTTACCATCAGCAGCAATCATTTCATTGCCAAAAAAAACAGCCGGCGCTGGTAACTGTGGCACAAGACTAGAGGGCACCAATTGAATCAGCACCCGATAGACATTGGCAATTTCAACAGCTACTTGCAAATTGCCGTTGCAACGAACACCTGGAGGATCCTTGGCAACAAAGGTCAGCACTTTCCTGCCGTCCGCAGTCTGCGAGCCAGGCACGGGCATGGACACTTGAGCCAGGCTCGAGGTGGCAAACATAATTAATGCGCCTGCAGCGAGAGGCCGTGCTCTGGTAATCAGTCTTTTTTTTTGCATTGATATCTCCGTACCCTTTTGAGCCTTTTCGTTTGGGTCATTGTTTTGATCAGTGCGATGTCTGGACTGACAGGCCAGCGGCATGCCATTCATTCACGCCATCCGTTGTTTTGAATGCACGGTAGCCCTGATCTCTGAGCAGTTGTAAAGCCTCGTCAGCAAACACACAGAACGGCCCGCGGCAATACGCAACGATTTCTTTATCTTTGGGCAGTTCAGCCAGTCGTTGCTTTAGTTCGGCCATGGGCATGGACTTTGCGTACGGCAGATGAGCCACCTCAAACTCAGCCGCTGGCCTCACGTCAATCACGATAACCGCGCCAGACTTGGCGCGCACTGCCAAATCCTCGCGGCTGATCGACGTAAGCTTCTCAGGTTGCGCTAAAAGACGAGCCAAATCAGAACTGAATTCAACCACGTGTTCGACAGCCGTCTCGCGCAGGTTCACCCACAGCTTAGCCACATCGTCACCTGAGATGCGGTAGATCATGAACTTGCCACGACGCTTAGATTGAACCAAGCGCGCAATCCTGAGCGCCTTGAGATGGGCACTCGTCAGTTTGATGTCCATAGCGGTCTCGTAGGCCAAAGCCTCGACAGTCTTGGGGCTCTGAGACAGCAGCTCCAACAGCTCCAAGCGTTTGGGACTAGCCAATGCTTTGCCGATTTGGGCAACGTGGCTGTAGAGCAGGTCTTTGATTTGACGTTTATTCATACAAACATTCTAACGATTATTTGAATATTTATTCAATGCTTTACCAGCGCAATTGGGTACGCAACCCGCATTCATGGGTGGTGCGTATGACTCTCAAAGCAACGTCTTATCTCCCCATTACCCGAACTTTGTCCGATAGGACATCAATCAGGCCGGCTGGTTGGTTGTTGCTCGGTCAAGCGCCATTGGTGGTCGATCCTGACATGCCACGAACCCGCGAACTCGTTCAAGTCGTTACCCGACGGGGCACCCATGAACTACAGACACCGATCCGCCACGATTCTTTCAAAAATTGATACTGATCTTTCTAGTTTTTCAACTTCGACATACTCGTCAGTCTTATGGGCCATGAAACCATCTCCGGGGCCCAAAATTAGGGTTGGAACGTCCCCAAGCCAAGACTTGAGCACTGAGGCATCAGTAAAGTACACCGCACTCGTGACATCCTCCGCGGGGTCATACTCCACGTGATTGTGACCAGCACAGGGTGCAACATCTATTGCCTTGCCCTGCGGGTGAACGATCAAGCGATCGTCATGCAGTTTCTTCAAAACAGAAGCAACATTTGGCTCATGTGGGTCCGTGTATACAGAAGGGCATTGAGCGATGACTTGCTCAATAATTACATCGGGGGCGGTTTGGGCAATCCACTTCTGAATGTCTTGGGCAGAGCAGTTAGGGGTCAGGCGTATGTCAACGTTCGCCCAGCAAAGATCCGCAACCGAATTGGTGTTGAGGCCTCCACCGATCATTCCCACATTAAACGTCGCATGGCCAAGTACAGGGTGATGCGCTCCCGGCAATGGCGTATCTGACAGCGCAATCAATGCGTGTGCCATCTTGGTGATGGCGTTGATCCCTTGGTCTGGCATTGAGCCGTGGGCAGTTTTCCCCTTGGTCACCAATTTCAACCAAGCTACTCCTTTGTGCGCAATAACAGGCTCGTTACTGGTAGGCTCTGGAATGACTAGCAAGCATGCGGCGGGCGGGCTGATTTGTTCGGTCAGTGCACGAGCACCTGTGCAGCCAGTTTCTTCGCCACCGGTGATAATGATCAAGATGCCGTTTCTGAGGGCTTTGTGACTGCGTAGTAAGTTTTCTATCGCAACGAGGAATGCGGCAATACCGCCTTTCATGTCGCAACTACCACGACCGTAGAGGCGACCATCTATTTCTTCACCGGCAAATGGATCATGCTGCCACTGTGCAGTACCCAATGGAACAACATCAATGTGACCGGACAAGCAAAGCGGGGATTGCTGTGGACCGAAACGAGCCACCAGATTGGCTCTCCTGTCTCCGAAGCTGCATACCTGCACATCAAACCCAATGCCTTGCAACCACTGTCCTATGAAAGAAATCGCTGCCGACTCGTCTCCAGGCGGATTGATGCTCTGAAAAGACACTAGCTTTCGTGTCAACTCAACGACGTTCATTTGGCAATCCTTTAAGCGCAAGTGTCCTGAATTGAAAATAAATTAGCATGGCAATGTAGAAATTTGAAGCAACCGGCACGTGGCTGAAATCCTTAAAATAAGTGCCATCACGACCATCATGCTTCACTAGGCCAATGGAAATGGTCTTTGACTGATAGGTCTAAATGAACTTGCATATGGCATCGGCAACTCAGGCGAGTCTAGGTTGGCCGTAGCCAACGATCGATGCTGGTGCGACCTGTATTTAGGATGTGCATCTGTGTCACGCGCCAGAAAACCCTTGTGTAGAAATCACTCCATCTCTGCGATCTTTGCGACGACCCCGCTTGGGACCCCGACCGCCATCTGCCTGTCTACCGATCCACCAATCCGCCCGCGAACTAACAATTGACCACAATGCGATCAAATAAGGCGGTACGCGGTCTGTTAACCTCAACGGCTAATTTAAATCATTGCCAATGACGGTGTTCTTGCTCAAACAGCATGTCTAACGTCACCAAGGGTTACGTGCTTGGACTGATCGGCGTGGTCATTTTCGCAATGACGCTGCCTGTTACCCGTTGGGTAGTCAATGTCGACCTTGAGGGCTCCATGCCCCCTGGCTTTGTGATCATGTGCAGAGCCCTGATCGCCGGCGTGTGCAGTGTGCTCTATCTGGCCTGCAGGCCAGTACCTTTCCCGAAAAAGCAATGGCTGGCTGTGGTCATCAGCATGATCGGGACCGTGCTGGGCTTTCCTTTTTTTCTGACCTTGGGGTTGCAAACAGCGCCATCAATTCAAGCTGCCGTCGTGACTGGGTTTTTACCGATCTGCACGGCAATGTTTGCAAGCCTTTATCTCGGCCATCGCCAAACACGCCTGTTTTGGTTTTTTGCCGTGCTTGGATTGGCGCTCGTCATGGCCTTCTCTGTTTACAAGGGGGTAGGCATACTGCAGTGGTCTGATATCTATCTCTTAGTCGCGGTTCTTTTCGCGGCCATTGGTTACACAGCGGGCGTGCGTGTATCGACCGTAATACCGGCTTCACAAGCGATTTCCTGGGTCCTGGTTATTTCCCTGCCCATCACGGTGCCGGCCACTTGGTGGCTATGGCCGGAAACACCGATACGTCCAGAGACATGGTTTGGTCTGGCCTACCTGGGTTTGTTTTCGATGTGGCTGGGATTTTTCTTCTGGTACCGGGCCTTGGTGATTGGCGGCACAATGCGAATCAGTCAAGTGCAGTTGCTGCAGCCCTTTATTGCGCTGCTCTTATCTACGCTGTTGCTAGGCGAGCAATTGGATTGGGTCACGATCGTATTCGCACTCGCACTCATCGCTACAGTGTTGGGCAGCAAACGGGTGGCAGCACGAGAACCAAGCGGCTAGGCGTTATTCGCGCAAGATTGAAAGCAGAATCCCCGAGACCCCCCCTTCGGGAAAAGACCGGGCGAGGCCAAACCATCATCCTGACAAAGGAAAGTCTTGAAATCAGGTCCGGTCGGTTTCTTTGACATGGTTGACCTTTGTCATCTTTGTGCGTCAAACTAACCCGATAAAACCTATTGTTCTTAGCGTCGGGGGACTGCACGCTCATGGAAATCCTGCCATCAATCCTCTTTGCCGTGATCGCCATCTGGATGGCATCAAGCGGCCGGCGCTCGATCGCAATCGTCAGTTGGGTGCTAGCGCTCTTGTGCATGTTAGGCGTCATGGCGTTCCACATGGATAGCGCACTGAATATTTCTTTGTGAGGTTGTGATGGCGAATCAAACCCATATCCCCATCAGTGGCTACCCGTCCCACCTGCTGAACTCGCTGGCGCTGGCCGGGATTTGCTTGTCGCTCTCGGTCGCCTTCTACTACCAGCTCGTGCTGGGAGAGATTCCCTGTCCACTGTGCATGATCCAGCGCATCGGCTTGCTGCTGGTGGGATTCGGGTTTTTCATGAACGTCCGGTTTGGACCTTCAGCCATCCACTACGCCATCATCATTGTGTCGGCGTTGGCTGGGGCTGGGGCCTCATTGCGACAGGTGCTGCTGCACATCTTGCCAGGTGACTCCGGCTATGGCTCAGCGGTGATGGGTTACCACATGTACGCTTGGGGCTTTGTCTCGTTTATGGCCGCGATTATTTTTGTGGCGCTCATGCTCGTGGTTGATCGCAACCGCCTGGCTGGGCAATCGAACCAGGGTGCCACCTGGCTGGCTTCCCTCCTGGGCGGTTTTCTTTTAGTCCTTGGCCTGGCGAACCTCGCATCAAATATCCTGGTGTGCGGTTTTGCAATATGTGACGGTGACCCGCAAGGCTACATCTTTTTCAGATAGCAGCGAGAGTGACCTTCGCACTTGCGTCGTCGCGGGCATGGGCCTCTCACATGCCCCTCGCACTAGGCTCATCCACTAAGCTGGCGACTCAAACTTGTATTGCGACAGTGGCAAGCTGCGTGGTCGCTGGCCAGTGAGCACTGCTACGGCATTGGCAACTGCCGGTGGCACAGCCGGCAAGCCAGGTTCGCCAATTCCACCCATCGCCTCGCCGCTCTCGATAATCTGGACGTGCACCGCCGGCATCTGGCTTGGCCTCAGAATCGGGTATTATAAATAAATACGCCCTGGGTTGCCCTCTCTCATAGGCATAGCTCTCTACGAGGGTCTCTGACAGACCGAGCGCGACGGCTGAGACCACCTGCTGCTTGATGACTGCGGGG
>JAJOJF010000041.1 GCA_021208885.1 Burkholderiaceae bacterium | reverse complement strand
CCCGCTCCCTTCTTCTTAAAACGCGGGATCCGTTTGAGCGGCTGCGTCTTGTCAAAGGCATCGCTAAACGCGCGGGCCAAGTCTTTGAGGGTTTGCTGCAACGGCTGGGAATGCACAGATTTTAGAAACCTGTATTCCTCGGACTGCTTCCACAGCCCAAGCCAATACACCAGCTCAAAGTACCAGAGCAATGGCTGCTTGTTCTAAAGGCGAGACAGATTTAACGCGAGCGCTTTATTCCAGACAAAGCGATTGGCACCGGCAAACTGAACCATCTGTTGCGTTTGCTCTGGGGTAGGATCTAGCCGGAATTTAAATGCCTTGCGAATCACTGTCATAATGACAAGAATTGTACCGAAGGCACTAGAGACCTGGCAGCTCGGAGGACAAAAATCACCCGAAAAAAACCAACATACAGAGGCTGCGCCTGCGCGCTTACATCCCCGTCCTGAAGAACGGGGCTTTACGCGCTAGATGGTAATTTCTAAGGCAAATTCGTGGCACCGGCACAAAGCGAAATCTTGCTTGGCATATTCAGTCGTGACCACAAAACAGGCATCATGGTGGATCTCGATGGCCAATTCACCTTTGAGCTGTATGAACCCAACAAAATGGAAGTTTGTTACGGGCATCCACTAGGCAGCGGCAGTCACGCAGTGGCCGCATGCACGGATTTGACCAGGCAATGATCGAAATTGCCGCCTGACTTTGATGTGGCGGCGGCAATCCTTAATCAACCGCCTGATGCCGGCACGACACGAACCGGACCAGCACCACTGATCACTTGAACCCGTGAGCCAACGGCCAAGCGCTGATCGTCAGCTTGAGCAATCACGCGGGTTTCACCGTTGTCCAGACGCACCGTGATTTCAATGCCTTGGGTCTTGCCAGCTTGCTCTTCGATTTTCTCGCCAGCCAAAGCGCCAAGAATCGCTCCACCAACAATGGCCAAGTCACGCCCGGTGCCACCGCCAACAGCACTGCCTGCTACACCACCCAAAGCACCACCGGCAATCATGCCTGCGCCTGATGATCGATCGTTCTGGATTACCACAGGACGCAAACCGGTAACAGTGCCGTATCGTACGATTTGCTCTGATTGCGCCTGACCATAGGTATAGACACCTGCCGACGCACTAGGGGTGCTGCAACCTGAGACGCTAATGGAAATGGCAAGCACACCGGCCACAATGACTGCGCGCTGCAATAGCTTCATGGGTACAAAAGTTATGGTGGTTTCCATAGTTTTCTCCGATAGCCTAGCTGAATTGATCAGCCTCGTCTCTATTAGAACGCAACACCGAAGTTTTGTTGCATGATCCGGGCAATCTGCTCACGGGTAGGCACATGATTTTGTGGTCCTCGATGAGCAATTTTGATGGACCCCATTACATTGCCCAGCATACACGCCTTCTCCCAGGACCAACCCCGTGTCAATCCAAACAGCAACCCAGCGCGGTGTGCATCTCCACAGCCAGTGGGGTCAACAACGGCTTCAGGCTTAACTGGTTCAATATCGATTTTTTGCCCTTGGGTATATAAAGTCGCACCTTCACCACCGCGAGTAACCACAACCGCTTGCAACTTTTGTGCGATCTGATCGACAGACAAGCCTGTTCGCTGCTCGACAACACTGGCTTCATAATCATTAAACGCCAGCGCACTGGCTTTATCAAATACAGCACGCAAATCATCGCCGTCAAACAGTGGCATCGCCTGGCCCAAGTCAAACAAAAACGGAGTGCCAGTTTGGGCGAACCGATCAACATGGGCCATCATGCCTGCCTTGGAATCTGGTGCCACGATCGCCCACTTGGCCTGGGTTTGACCAATATCGTTGTCTGCACTGCGATCCATGGCACCAGGGTGAAAGGCACTGATCTGGTTGTCATCAAGGTCAGAGGTGATGAAGCACTGAGCCGTAAACATGTCCTGGTGCACTTTGATGTGGCGAGTGTCAATGCCAAATTGCGCAAAACGCTTGAGGTAATCCTCAGCATCACTGCCAACAGAAGCCACAGGCAGGGGCTGACCACCTAGCAGTTTCAAGTTATAGGCAATATTGCCAGCACAGCCACCAAACTCACGTCGCATTTGTGGCACCAGAAACGACACGCTAAGGGCATGAATTCTGTCGGGCAAGATGTGCTCTTTAAAACGCCCATCAAACACCGCAATGGTGTCAAAAGCCACCGACCCGCATATCAAAACAGCATCAGACATTGTTTGCTACCCGTTAAACCGGGCCCTTTTCAAATCTATGGAAAAAATCGTTCAAGTTCATAGCCACTGATATTCAAGCCATCAACAATTAAGGGTATGTCGAGCCCGAGCTCCTGGCGCGACGCCATTGGCCCTTCGAGCAACTCTGGCGGCAAGAACGCTGATGGCAACAACGCTTTCTTGATAACTGCTGTGCCAGAGGCATCGGTTAGGGTCAACATCAACGCTGGCCAAGGCTGAGGATAGGATGATCGGTTTTGCAGGGTAAGCCGCAACACGTAGGCACGTTGATTGACTGATGCCTGCGCATCAGGCGCTTGTTGCAGCGACGAACCCACAATAAAAATCCGGTCAATTTGCCGCACATAACTGACATCACAAGACAACGGCTGACATAGTTGAACCAGCAAGGGGCGCAGGCTCGGGGCAGCAGCCACGATATCGTTTCTGAAAACTACCAGCGTCTGGATGATTAGCGCAAGCGCCAAAACAATTGAGCCCACCAACCACATGACACTTGCACTCTCGGAGACCTCATCGTCATCCTCAAGAAACTCAGGCACTGTGCGACCAAACGCTGATGGGTCATCGCCCTTCAGACGTGACTCTCCAAACAATTGCAATTTTGGTTCTGGCCTTTGTTCAGTGCTGCGCGTACCAGGCGGTTGCACAGCTGGGGCAATTGCACCCAAGCTCGGTTCCCTAGAGTCAGATTGCCAATTGGCCTGATCAAGACCGCCCAGGCTAGGTTCGATAGAGTCTTGACTCAGCCCCCTTGTCTTGGGGTCAACACTTCGCAAACCGGGCTCTTGTCGGCCATAACCAGAGAACGTTGCCCGATTTCGATCCACACTAGGCACAAACGGGCCGTCTTGGGGAGGCAGTGGTTGTTCTGCTTTGACAGATGGTTCAATGTTAACGACTGGACTATGCGCTGGAACTGCGGTAGGTTCCGCAGGCGTAGAAGGCGTTGTTGGCAACTGAGGCGGGGGAGCGTCGCCAGCTTCAGCCAA
Organism: Burkholderiaceae bacterium; assembly: GCA_021208885.1. Lineage (GTDB taxonomy): Bacteria > Pseudomonadota > Gammaproteobacteria > Burkholderiales > Burkholderiaceae_B > Algicoccus. The sequence goes on along the minus strand of JAJOJF010000041.1, from coordinate 66,248 downwards.
CACATTCAGCACGGGTGTCGATGCCGTCAAATCGGGTGTCACGGGGTTAACAGTTACCTTGCGCGTCAGCGTGGGCAAAGCATTTTTAAGGCAAGCAAAACCGTCAAACACATGTGAACACTGACCACAACGCACCAGGCCGTCATGGACTTTGAGCTGGTCAGTGGTGACTTCGTACTCACTGGCACATTTGGGGCAGCATGTCACCAAAGCCATTTGCTAGCCCCCTTTGCGTTGCCCAGCTAGACAGACCCAACCATCAAGCGCTTCATAGACGGCCAGCTTTAGCCAAGGCGCATAAAACTCGGCTACTTCTCCAGCCTGCCTCGCCAAAATGCCTGACAGCACCAAATGCCCACCATCACGCACCCGGTTGCTCAGCATAGGTGCCAACACCTTTAACGGGTTCGACAAAATATTGGCTACCACCACATCGAATTTGCCAGGTTCGAGCTCATCCGGCAACATCGCTCGCACAGCCGCACCATTGGCACTGGCATTAAATTGCGTTGATTGAACCGCCTGCTCGTCGATGTCTACTCCAACAACATCCTCAGCACCCAAAAGCTTGGCCGCAATCGCCAGAATGCCCGAGCCACATCCATAGTCCAATAGCCGGCTTGCTGGCGGCATGTCCGTTTGCAGCCATTTCAGGCACAGATGGGTGGTTGGGTGACTACCCGTACCAAAAGCCAAGCCTGGGTCCAGCTCAATACGCACTCTATTGCCAGTTTGTGCCTGCTCTCGATGCCAGGTCGGCACAATCACCAGCCGCTGGCCAACGTTAATTGGCTCAAATTGAGATTGGGTCAGTTTGACCCAATCCTCGTCAGGCACTTCTCGCAAATGCCACTTTGGGCTCAGTTCAAAACTCACGAGCTCGCCGGTGTGCTCTAGCAGCTGTTCAGGATCAAGGCCATCTGGCAACAATGCCACTATCCGATTAATTGCCCAGCCCTCAGGTGAGGCATCACCACCGGGTTCACCAAACATGGGTTGCTCGTTCGGTGTATCAAGCTCAGCGTCTTGCGCACAAGCTGACAACGCCCCTGCCTCGATCAACGCATCGGTAAGGATGTCAGCTTGCTCACCCGAACACTCTAGAACCAGTTCACGCACACCCGACCCCCCTACAACGTGACGACCTTACGGACGCTCTGCGAGCTTGTGCTCCAGATAATGAATGCTGGTGCCTCCAGTAATGAAGCGCGAGTCAACGAGCAACTCCCGATGCAAGGCAATGTTTGTGTTAATGCCTTCAACCACCATTTCTGAGAGCGCAGTGCGCATTCTGGCTAAGGCCTGATCACGCGAATCGCCGTATGTGATGACCTTGGCAATCATCGAATCATAGTAAGGTGGCACAAAATAGCCGTTAAAGGCATGTGAGTCTATGCGCACCCCTGGACCTCCTGGTGTGTGCCAGTTGGTGATGCGACCTGGGCTAGGAACAAACTTAAATGGGTCCTCGGCGTTAATGCGACACTCAAGCGCATGGCCCTTGAACACGATATCACGCTGCTTTAAAGAGAATGGCTCACCCGCAGCAATGCGGATCTGTTGCTGCACCAGATCCACCCCCGTAATAAGCTCTGTGACCGGATGCTCAACTTGGATCCGGGTGTTCATCTCGATAAAGTAGAACTCTTCGTTCTCGTACAGAAACTCAAATGTGCCCGCACCCCGATAACCCATCTTGCGGCAGGCATCGGCGCAACGCTCACCAATTTTTTCAATGAGGCGTCGAGCAATACCTGGCGCCGGTGCTTCTTCTATCACTTTTTGGTGACGACGCTGCATGGAGCAGTCACGCTCGCCAAGCCAGACCGCATTCTTGCCGCCATCGGCAAGCACCTGGATCTCAATGTGCCGCGGGTTCTCCAGAAACTTCTCGAGATAAACCTCGGGGTTATTAAACGCTGCACCTGCTTCAGTCTTGGTCGTTGTCACGGCATTGATCAACGCCGCTTCGGTGTGCACTACACGCATGCCTCGCCCACCGCCACCGCCGGCTGCCTTGATAATGACCGGATAGCCGACCTCACGTGCAATTCGAACGATCTCCTGGGGATCCTCGGGCAGGGCACCTGCGGAACCAGGTACCACTGGGACGCCTGCTTCAATCATCGCCTGCTTGGCGCTTACTTTGTCGCCCATCAGACGGATCGACTCAGGACGAGGACCGATAAACACAAAACCGCTCTTTTCTACACGATCAGCAAAGTCAGCATTCTCTGACAAAAAGCCATATCCAGGATGGATGGCTTCCGCATCAGTCACTTCAGCAGCCGAAATAATGGCAGGCATGCTCAGGTAGCTGTCCTTAGAAGCGGCTGGTCCGATACACACTGACTCATCGGCAAGCCGGACGTACTTGGCATCACGGTCTGCTTCAGAGTGCACCACGACAGTCTTGACGCCAAGTTCACGGCAGGCTCGCTGTATTCGCAAGGCAATTTCGCCACGGTTGGCGATGAGAATTTTTTCAAACATAGTTAACCAATCACAAACAGGGGCTGGCCGTACTCAACCGGTTCACCATTGTCAACGAGAATTTCTTTGATGACACCGGATTTGTCGGCCTCAATCTCGTTAAGCAACTTCATGGCCTCGATGATGCATAGTGGCTGGCCTTCTTTCACGGTCTGACCAACCTCAACAAAGGGTGACGCACCAGGACTCGGCGCGCGATAAAAGGTACCGACCATCGGTGCTTTGACCAGATCGCCCTGCGCAACAGCCGGTGCGGCTGGCACTACCGGTTCAGTTGGCAAGGTCGCCGCTGGCGCTGCAGCCGCCGGGGCTGCTGCGTAGGTCACTGGTGCAGCCATGACGGGCGCTGCCGTGGCCTTGACAATCCGGACTTTGTCCTCGCCCTCCGTGATTTCGAGCTCGGCAATGTCAGATTCGCCCACGAGGTCGATCAATGTTTTAAGTTTTCTGAGATCCATGCTTTGTTTCCCCAAACAAACGGGTCGTTAAAAATTGTCGATGATCGCCAACCAGGCTGAATCACCTTACCGACTGCTGCAAAACAAACCGAACTGCAGCGCGATAACCCTCAGCGCCTAGGCCTGCGATGACAGCCACTGCAATATCGGACAAGTAAGAATGATGTCGAAACGACTCACGCCGATAGACATTGGACAGATGCACTTCGATAACCGGCCGCTTGACTGCAGACAAAGCATCGCGGATAGCCACGCTCGTATGGGTGTAAGCGCCAGCATTGATCACTATGTGGGTGGTACCGTCCGAAGCTGCTGCCTGAATGCGGTCAACCAGCGCCCCCTCGTGGTTGCTTTGAAACGAGATGAGTTTGGCGCCGGCCTGCTCTGCTAGCGCTTTAATGCTTGCATCAATGTCTGCTAGCGTCGTGCTGCCGTAAACCTCAGGCTCGCGTGTACCGAGCAAATTGAGGTTGGGACCATGCAAAACCAGAATGTGATGTGCCATATATCGGACGTGCGGACCTGAACAGGTTTAAGTGTCTAAAAGATTGACTAAAAACCCCGAAAATCAAAAAATAACCTGCGAATATCTGTCATTGCCATGCAACACCCACGCAAACCACCACAAAATATGACAGGTATGTGTATTTGATAGTCAATTCGGCGTTATTTTTAGTCTATCTGCACCTAATTCTATACTTTTTACGCTGAACTTGCCACCAACTGCCCGATCTGCCGATCAAGCGAGTCTGGATCAACCATGCCCATGATGACCTCAAAGATGGTCCCATCAGGGCGAAACAGCACCGTGAAGGGCAACCCACCGGCCGTGTTGCCAAGCGCCCTGACAAGCTCTATGCCTTGATGTCCCGCAATCACAGAGGCGTAATCAATTGGGATATCAACCACAAATTTGCGAACATTGTCAGCCGTGTCTATCGCCACCCCAAGGAATTTGGCCTGGGCGTGCTTGGCGGCAAGACGATTGAGATCTGGTATTTCCTTGACACAGGGTGGGCACCAGGTAGCCCAGAAATTGACCACCAAGGGCTTGCCTTGCCATTGCGACATGGCTTGCTCCGTGCCTTGAAGGTCTGGCAGCCTGGCTGCGAAAAATTTTTGTGGCTCGGGCTCAACGGCCACAGCCGGGCCAACAGCTCGATTGGCCTGCGGCGCGCGGCGAGAACTTTCACGCCAACCGAGCCAGCCAATGCCAAGCATGCCAGCCAGCCCTAAACCGCCGATGATCAATGTACGTCGTTTCATGCACAAAATCATAGCGTCTGTTGGACTCACGCGTAAGAACAACCTTCTACAATGCCATCAAGGAGGACGGAATGCATTTGCACATACTTGGCATCGGTGGCACGTTTATGGGCGGGCTTGCGTTGATTGCGCGCTCGGCCGGGCACAGGGTCACGGGCTGCGACGAGGCGGTGTACCCCCCCATGAGCACTCAACTTGCTGAGCAAGGCATCGAGTTCATCGAGGGATTTGGGGCTGAGCAACTTGCGATCAAACCCGATGTCTTTGTGATCGGCAACGTGGTCAGCCGAGGCAACCCTTTGATGGAGGCGATTCTCAATGCCAACGCCCGCTACATTTCAGGGCCGCAATGGTTAGGCGAGAACATCCTGACTTCACAACACGTTTTGGCTGTGGCTGGCACACACGGCAAAACCACCACGAGCTCCATGCTGGCGTGGATACTGCAACAGGCTGGCCTGGACCCTAACTTCCTGATTGGCGGCATCGCACCCGGACTTCAAGTGTCCGCGAGATTCGATCCGACCGGTTCGCTGTTTGTGATTGAAGCAGACGAGTACGACACGGCGTTTTTTGACAAACGATCGAAATTTGTTCACTACCGTGCGCGCACAGCGATCCTGAATAACCTGGAATACGACCATGCGGACATCTTTCCTGATCTAGCAGCCATCGAAACCCAGTTTCATCATTTGGTGCGAACAGTGCCGAGCCAGGGCAGCATTGTGGTGACCGATGGCGAGCCCGCTCTGGATCGCGTGCTTGAGCGCGGATGCTGGAGCACGGTAACCAGAGTTGGCCAGGCTGACGGCTGGCACGCCAGGGAAATTGACGGGCAAAGCGTGATTTTTTTAGGTGCCCAGGCTATTGGCCCGCTGACTTGGTCGCTGACAGGTGCTCACAACACTAAAAACGCTCTTGCAGCCATGGCTGCTGCGCAAGGCGTTGGGGTGACACCGGCCGATGCGCTCAAAGCGCTAAACCAGTTTGGCGGGGTAAAGCGTCGCATGGAAGTGCGTGGTGTGGTTAACGGCGTGACTGTTTACGATGACTTCGCCCATCACCCCACAGCCATTGCCACCACCCTTGATGGGTTGCGCAAGCGGGTGGACGATGACCGAATCCTTGCGGTGCTCGAGCCACGATCAAACACCATGAAACTCGGGGCAATGGCTGCGAAACTGGCGCCAGCGCTTGAACAAGCGAATCACACGTTTTGTTATGCCGGCGGTCAAGGCAAGCAAGCTTTGGGTTGGGATCCGCGTGAGGTCATGGCAGCACTTGGCGACACATTGACCGTTGACCATGACCTTGATGAACTGGTCAATCACGTGGTTGCTTACGCCCGGGCTGGCGACCACGTCGTCATCATGAGCAATGGCGGGTTTGGTGGCGTGCATGACAAGCTTCTTGCAGCACTGGAGCAGCGAACATGATGATGCTTTATTTGCACGGCTTTCGGTCCTCGCCCGCTTCATTTAAGGCGCGCTTGCTCCAAGCGCATTTGAAGACCGAGGGCTTGCTTGACCGCTGGCGCTGCCCGCAATTGCCTGTCAGCCCCAAAGCTGCCATCGATCTGGCCCGATCACTGGCACGAGAACTGGTGCAGGCTTCTGAGCAAGATTTGGCCTTGCTCACGATTGCCGGTTCATCGCTTGGTGGTTTTTACGCCATCACGCTAGCCGAAGAACTCGGGTGCCGTGCTGTCGTGATCAACCCGGCTGTGCATGCTCCGCGCGACCTCGCAACCCAAGTTGGTGAGCACACCCACTATCACAGTGATGAGCCGATGACATTTAAAGCTGAGCACGTGCAAGAGCTCACTGACATGGCAATCAAGCGCATCACCCGGCCTGAACGCTATTTGCTGATTGCCGCTACTGGTGACGAATTGCTGGACTGGCGCGAAATGGTTGCATTCATGCGTGGCGCAAACCACATCATCGTCCCCGGCAGTGACCATGGCTTGTCAGATTTTGAGAAATACATGCCGCGCGTGCTTGAATTTGCCAATATGCCCACCCCCTCAAACCAGGTAGATTGAATGTTTGTGTTGTACGAAGACGGCGGCAGCTTTAAAGCCGGCCTGATCAAGTCTGAAACCGATGCCAGCCTGCAGGTTGAAGCCTCCTCTGGCAAACGCAGCAAGATTAAGCGCGCTAGTTGCATCCTGACATTTGAGGCACCCAATCCGGATGACCTCTTACAACAGGCGCCCGAGCAGGCCGCTGACATTGACCCGGCTTTTCTGTGGGAAGTGGCACCACAGGAAGAGTTTGATGTCTGTGAGCTGGCCACCGATTATTACGGCAAGACACCCACGTCACTCGAGATTGCAACACTATTGTGGTGCCTGCATGATGCGCCGATTTACTTTCATCGACGTGGCAAAGGCAAATACCGTGCTGCACCACCCGACATCTTGCAGGCTGCACTGGCTGCCCAAGAAAAAAAACGGCTTCAAGCCGAACAGCAAGCCCAATGGGCCACGCAATTGGTCAATGGCGAGTTGCCGACCGAAATTGCTCAAGCGGCGCTGTCATTAGTGACGCGTCCAGACAAAAACACCCAAATTTATAAAGCCGTTGAGCACGCTAGCCAGCAAAGCGGGCTGTCAATTGACGCGCTGTTGCTCAAATGTGGGGCTTGGCCAGACGCACTCGCCTTGCATCGCGAAAAATTTATAGCCACGCACTTCCCGAAAGGCACGGGGTTCGCCGCCGTTCCCACGTTACCGTCACACGAAGACTTGCCGCTAGCTGATGTAACCGCTTACTCGGTTGATGATATTTCCACCACGGAAATCGACGATGCCATTTCGGTGCACGCTCTGGAAGACGGCTGGCTGCGTGTAGGCATTCACGTTGCAGCCCCTGCGCTCGGCGTGACTCGTGACAGCGAGCTTGACCAATGGGCTCGAGCCCGCATGTCAACGGTCTACACTCCCGGGGAAAAAATCCCGATGCAACCAGACGAAGTGATTGACCATTACTCGCTAGTTGCCGGTCAAGCCGTGCCCGCCCTGTCGCTTTATGTCGAAGCTCATCCTGATACCGCGGAGATTAGGTCTCAGCACAGCCGCATCGAACGATTGATGGTCACGAGCAACTTGCGACATAACGAACTAGACCATGAAATCACGCTCGAAGCCCTTGGCGATCCATCAGCGTCTTTTCCCTATGACCAATGGGCACGACCGCTTTGGGCGCTTACCTTGGCTCTGTCAGCTCAACGCGATGAGCGACGCGGCAAGCCAGAATCAAACAACCGGGTTGACTATAACTTTTACCTCGATGGCCCTGCACACGAGCGCAACACGCCAGTGCGAATTGAGCCGCGCATGCGCAACGCGCCGCTTGACCGCATCGTGGCTGAGTTCATGATCCTGGCCAACCGGGTTTGGGCTGAGCAATTGGCAACGCACAAGCTGTCTGGCGTGTTTCGCTCGCAACAGGCTGGCCGCGTGCGCATGAGCACGCACGCCCTGCCCCATGAAGCCATTGGCGTTGCACATTACGCCTGGTGCACGTCACCGCTGCGCCGCTATGTGGACCTGGTCAACCAACGCCAGTTATTGGCATTAGCCGAACATGGCGTATCAGCCCCGCTAGTGGCACCCTATCAGCCACGCGATGACGAACTTTTTGCTGTCATCGGTGGATTTGAAGCGCAGTACAGTGCTTGGTCAGATTACCAGCGACAGATGGAGCGTTACTGGTGCCTACGCTGGCTCGACCAACATCAGGTCAGTCGCTGCCAGGCGAGTCTGGTACGCGATAATCTGGTTCGGCTAGCCGACATTCCGCTAGTCATTGAAGTTAGCGGCTTGCCTACGCTGGAGCGTGGTGATCAAATCACCATAGAGATCACCGACACCGATGAACTGAACCTGACCGTGCAAGCCCGCTATGTGGCTGAAACGGCTTAACGGCCTAACAATTTCGGCATGAACGTCCTGACGCTAGCGATTCGATGGTTTGCCGCCCCCCCACAAAACGCCTTGCGCTGGGGCGTGGCACTGTCGTTGCTGGTTCACGGTCTGGTGCTTGCCTGGCAACCACAGATCCTGGTGCCGATTGCTAGCAAACCTTCCGCACTCGATGTTGTCCTGGTTAACGCCTTTAGCGAACAAGCGCCGCTTGCCCCACAAGTCATCGCACAAGACAATCTCGAGGGCGGTGGGGAGGTGACTGATGAACGCATGGCGAGTAGCCCGCTGCCGCGCGTGGGTATTGAAGATGAGGACGTGTCGCTTGTTGAACTGACCCGGCAACGCAAGCAGCTTGAGGCTGAGCAACAACAGTTGCTCAAGCAACTCCTTAGCGTCTGGACAGCCAAACCAAACCAGTTACAAAGCGACTCCTCTGAAGACGCGACTATCTCTGGCACCGATGAAGTTGATCAGCAAGCACTCGAACAAAACGCCCGAATTGCTGCCATCCTGGATCAAATTGAACGCTACAACGAGCGCCCGCGCCGTTATTACGATGCACCATCGGCTATCGCCAATCCATTTGCAGGCTATGTCGACAACTGGCGAATGCGGGTCGAACAAACCGGTAGCCAACACTACCCCAGCAGCGCCGGTCAACGTCCTCGTGGCGACTTGCAAGCCAGTGTCACAATGAACGCCAATGGCACTGTCGCTGCGATTGTGATTGATCGGCCAGCAGCTGACGCTCGGCTCAATCAGGCAGTGCGCCGGATCATTGAGCTAGCGCAGCCATTCCCACCATTTCCGGCTCAACTAGCTGACGAAGTCGATCAGCTTGTCATCACTCGCACCTGGCGTTTTACGCCAGGTCTATTGACCACCCAGGTTCCTTGATTCCCATGGTTACCCAACCCATCCCGCGATTTGCTGTGATTGGACATCCGATTGCGCACAGCCGCTCACCTGCTATTCATGCCGCGTTCGCCAAGCAAATTGGCATCGAATTGATCTATGAACGCATCGACTGCCCGCCAGATGAGTTCGAGAAGTGTGTGGCAACTTTCTTCGCCCAAGGCGGTGCCGGCTTAAATGTCACCGTACCATTCAAAGAGCGCGCGTGGACGTTGGCTCAGAACAACCTCAGCGCCCGAGCAAAAGACGCTGGAGCAGTCAACACGTTATGGATGGCCGATGCAGGCCTTAACGGCTGCAACACCGACGGTGTTGGGCTAGTAAACGACCTGCGTCGCCTGTCCATGCCATTGAACGACGCGAGGGTTTTATTGATTGGTGCAGGCGGGGCCGCACGCGGGGTAATTGGGCCACTGCTAGATGCAAAATGCCAACACGTCCTGGTAGTCAACCGCTCCGCTGAGCGTGCGCATGAACTTGTAGGCAACTGGATCAGCACACATGCTCACCATTCAGATCGCCTGACAGCTAATAGCCTGTCTTCGCTGAGCGAATCCGATACAAACCTGCTCAAGCACTTTGATCTCATCATCAATGCCACGGCCAGTAGCCTGCAAGGCGATGCCCTGATATTGCCAAGCAGTTTGTTTGGGCCCGCTGTTGCCGCCTATGACATGATGTACGGCAGCGCCCCGACGCCGTTCTTAAAGCAAGCCAAGGAGGCGGGCTGCACTCAGCTCGCCGACGGCTTGGGCATGCTCGTTGGACAAGCAGCCGAAAGTTTTAAAATCTGGCTGGGGTACGCACCTGATCCCGAGCCCGTCATAAAACAGCTCCGCGCACAACTTGATTCGGCAGTCCGTTAAACTGAACACATGTCCACTGCCCGTAACTACATCGCCAAAGAGCTTTATCGTGCCACGCTCGTGGTTCTGCTCGCGCTTATCGGGCTATTTTCTTTTTTTACGCTGGTTGACCAACTAGATACCGTTAATGAACGCCTGCCCTTGAGCTCGCTGCTCTATATTGAAATGCTGGCTTTGCCGACTCGCACTTACGAGCTCTTGCCGATCGGTGTGCTGATTGGCGCGGTGTTGGCACTTGCTGGCTTGGCTCAGCGCAACGAACTCGTGATTTTGCGGGTTTCTGGTGTCAGTGCCACACGATTGCTGGGCATGTTGTGGATGGCGTGCATACCCATCATTGCGCTGGCGATTGTCTTGTCAGAGCTCATTACACCAGCAGCGGAAATTCGCTACAGCGAAGCAAATCTTGTGTTGCGTGGCAAGGTTGAAGGCGGTCGATTGATCAGCGGTTACTGGTTTCGCGAGCCGACGGACTCCGGTGGCTCGCGGATTCTGAATATTGGTGAGTTGCTAAGCTCTGGCGAAGTAGCCAAACTCAAAATCTATGAAATCGGGCCAAATAATCGGCTACAGCAATTCTCCGAGGCACAACGCGGCGTATTCGAAGACGGTGGATTAAAGCTTTTTAACGTCACTGACAACCGAATCGATGATGACACGCTGTCAGCACTTGGCGAAGGCACGCCTCCAACAGAACCTGTTATGGTGGTGAGCCGTGAGCAAACCCGACCGCTATCAACCTCGCTGACCCCAGCGCGGGTAGTTGCACGAATCGCCACCCCGGAAAAAATGTCCATGCTGACTCTTTTGGATTACATCGGTTTTTTACAAGCCAATAATCTCGACGCGACACGTCAGGTCGTTGCGGTCTGGCGCAAGCTCGCCTACCCCTTTACGTTGTTGGTCATGCTAACGATTGCCGCACCAATTGCCTACATGCAAACACGCCGTGGCGGCATTGGCGCCAAGGTATTTGCGGGCATCTTGACTGGAACACTGTTCTTTATGCTGGGGCAGCTAACCTTGAACATGGGTTTACTGTACCAATGGCAACCGATTGTGACCGCACTTGCACCCAATGTGCTGGCATTCGTGTTGGCGCTTGGTGCTTTGTTGGGCATGGAAAGGCGCTTTCAATGGCCTAAGAAAGCGCACCAAACCATGCCACAAAAAGCGGGAGGTGCTGCATGAGCGCGCCAGACATATGGATGATCGGTGACATACAGGGTTGCTACACGCCACTGGATGCTTTGTTGTCACAGCCCTTGATTGCCAACAATAGCCAGGCGCGCTTTTGGTTTGCTGGTGACTTGGTCAACCGGGGCCCAAGCTCATTGCAGACGTTGCGTCGCCTGATATCTCTAGAGGACCGCAGCATCTTTCTACTTGGCAACCACGACCTGCATTTGTTGGCTGTGGCGGCAGGCATTCGGGCTCCTGGCAAAAACGATACGTTTCATGACATACTCACGGCGCCCGATGCTGGTGACATCATTTATTGGCTACGCCACCGCAAGCTCGCCCACTTCGAACTTGATCATTTAATGGTTCACGCGGGAGTACTACCCAAATGGACCGTTAAAAAAACACTCTCCCTGGCTGCTGAGGTGGAGCAAGCCCTGCGCAGCGACAACTGGGCCAAGTCACTGCAAAAGATGTACGGCAATGAGCCCACCCGCTGGAAAGATGGTCACACCGGCGCCAAACGCCTGCGCGTCATTGTCAACGCACTCACACGCCTACGGATGTGCAACCCAAAAGGCCACATGATGTTGTCAGTCAAATCATCGCCCAAGGATCGTACTGACGACTTGATTCCGTGGTTTGACATGCCAGACCGTGCCACGCGTGATGTCACCATTGTGTTTGGCCACTGGTCAACGCTTGGCCTACTTAACCGGCCAGATGTCATTTGCCTTGACACGGGGTGCGTGTGGGGCGGGCACCTAAGCGCGATGCGACTGCAGGATCGTCAGTTAGTGCAGGTTGCCTGCCATCAGGAATTAGATCCCCTATCGGCTTCGCTCGTTCCCTAAACACCACAACTGACGGTCTTAATCTGTGTTCCGGTGCAAGAGCACTATCTCGCGAATTGACTCACGCGCATGCCTGGCGAGCTCGGCACGTGGCGGCTTGTCCTGGTCAGGCTGACCAATTGGCGGCAGAAACACGAGCTCAACGCTCACACCCGTGGTGCCTAGCAAGCGCCAAAGGTTCTGCACAAGAGACTCTTCACCCACGAATGCAGGCAAAGCACTGCGTTCACCCCGATGGTAATAGCGCAATGCGACAGGCTGGATCGCAACCCCCGGCTCACGAGCCGGCTCAAACAGGTTGCCATAAAAGTTCAAGACATCAAACCCATCTGACGTTGTGCCCTCGGGGAACAAGCCAACAGGCTGATGACGGCCAAACCGCAACTGCATGGCCTGACCAGCCCGATGCACGGCGTGCCGGTAGCCACGCTCAATAAAAATCGTATCCGCACCGGCTGCCAGCCAACCGATCACCGGCCAATGCCGGATTTCCTGTTTGGCCACAAATGCGGTGGCACGAACCACATTCAAGACAAAAATATCGAGCCAGGAGACATGGTTGACTGCCCAAAGGACCGCCCCAGTTCGCACTGGCTCGCCTTCAATGTGAGCTCGAACGCCACATAACATCAACAGAGCGCGAGACCACTGCCTTTTAAGGGCCAGCCTGCCGGTTCTGCCTACCCACGGAAATACCAAACCTATCGTCGCTAGGCCACAAAGCACCCAGAGCGACACCACGGGTGCTCGAAGCGCAAACAACAACACATTCACCCAGTTCGCTCCCAAACCACACGACCGCGCATGATTGTTGCTCTTACCCGGCCTGGCAACTCCATGCCGAGAAATGGCGTGTGGCGGCTTTGGCTAACAAGCGATTCACGTGCCACCATCCAATGATCATCCAAGTCAGCCACACAAAAGTCCGCGGGTGCACCAACGGCCAACGACCCTGCCGGCGGCATGGCCTGCGAGCAGGCCCGCAACACCGCGGCCGGCCCTGCTGTAACCCGGGCCAAGGCTTTAGTTAACGGCAATTTGTCTTCGCGCGCCCACCTCAAAGCCAGGCTAAACAACAGCTCCAAGCCAGTGGCGCCCGACTCAGCCTCGGCAAATGGCATTTGCTTGCCATCATCGTCAACCGGTGTGTGGTCCGAACAAAGCGCGTCAATCGTTCCATCAGCCAAGGCCTCACGCAAGGCCTGACGATCACGTTGGCCGCGCAGTGGCGGGTCAAGCCGATAATTCGTATCGTAGTAGCCGATGTCTACATCGGTTAGGTGGGCGTGATTAATGGTGGTGTCACACGTCACCGGTAACCCCTCGGCCTTGGCTTGACGAATGAGTGACACGCCCGCGGCAGAGCTGACACGGCAAATATGGAGCTTTACACCCACGCTGCGTTGCAATTCAAACAAAGTATGCAAAGCGATTGTCTCAGACTGCACCGGCACGCCTGATAGTCCGAGGCGCGCAGCATAAGCACCACTAGCAGCCACACCCTTGGAAAGCCAAGGGTCAAGCGGACGCAACCAAAGGGCAAAACCAAACGAGCGAGCGTACTGCATGGCTCGCAAAAGCACCGCGGTGTCCATGACGGGTTCATCGGCCTGCGCAAATCCAATGCAGCCCGCCTCAGACAATTCAGCCATCTCGGTAATAACCTGACCCTTTAACCCAACTGTCATGGCGCCAAGTGGATACAGGTTGACCTGATCAAGCTGGCGTGCGCGGTGCTTGAGCATTTCAATCAAGCCAGGCTCATCAAGCGGGGGATCGGTGTCTGGCGGCAACACCAGACTGGTAATTCCGCCTGCCATGGCGGCCTTGAGCTCAGACTCCAGCGTGGCCCGATATTCATGGCCCGGCTCTCTGAGCCTGACAGCAAGATCAATCAAACCTGGCATCAGGGCCAAACCGCTGTAATCAAGTGTCTTCTGAGCCTCGAATCCGGGCGGTGCCTGGCCAATAGATGCGATCCGGCCGCCTGCAACCCACAAGTCCGCTTGTCGGTCCATGCCCGAACCGGGGTCAAGCAAGCGGGCGTTTTTTATATGCAATCTCACGATGATGCCCCTGCCACAATGCTCATGACGGCCATTCGCACCGCAATACCAAATGTCACCTGATTCAAGATAACTGACTGCGGGCCATCGGCCACGGCCGAGTCAATCTCAACCCCACGGTTCATCGGCCCTGGGTGCATCACAATCGCGTCGGGCTTGGCCAGCAAGAGTTTCTCGGGCGATAAGCCGTAATGCTTGAAATACTCGTGTGACGATGGCAATAAAGCGCCGCGCATGCGCTCGTTTTGTAGGCGCAGCATAATGATCACATCAACATCACGCAGCCCCTCGGTCATGTCTGTGTAGGTTTTAACGCCCATTTGTTCAAGCCCGCCAGGCAGCAGTGTCAGTGGCCCAATGGCACGAACTTCAGCAACACCGAGTGTGGTCAACGCATGGATATTGGAGCGCGCCACACGCGAATGCAGGATGTCGCCAACGATGGCCACTGTCAGATTGGAGAAGTCCTTCTTGAAATGCCGAATGGTGTACATGTCGAGCAAAGCCTGTGTCGGATGGGCATGACGCCCGTCACCGGCATTGATGACGTGCACATCGGGTGCCACGTGCTTGGCAATTAAGTAAGGTGCTCCGCTTGCCTCGTGACGCACCACAAAAATATCGGCTTGCATGGCTGACAGATTGGCAATCGTGTCAAGCAAAGTTTCGCCTTTGGATGCCGATGACACGTTGATATTCAGGTTAAAGACGTCGGCTGACAGTCGCGTAGCGGCAATCTCGAACGTGGTGCGGGTTCGTGTAGAGTTCTCGAAAAAGAGGTTAAACACACTTTTACCGCGCAATAGCGGTACTTTCTTGACGTCGCGCTCAGCCAAAGGCACGAAGGTTTGGGCCGTATCAAGAATATGGGTCAGGATATCGCGTGGAATGCCCTCAGTAGTGATCAGATGTGTCAGCTCACCATGACGGTTTAACTGTGGGTTACGCATCAAGCTTCCTTGGATTCAACGTGCAAGGTAAATTCCCCTGATTTTGTTTGAGCCAGCACCAGGTTATTTGCCGCAGGCCCATCGAAACGCCATGCCGCAAAATCCGCACAAATTGGCAGCTCGCGCTGTCCCCGATCAATCAGCACCACGAGTTTGATCGAGGCCGGACGGCCATAGTCGAACAACTCATTCATGGCTCCCCGAATCGTGCGTCCGGTATACAGCACATCGTCAACGACGACCAGATGGCGACCTACCACATCGAAACTGATGTCCGATGGCTCCACCTGCGGGTGCAATCCAATACGGTCAAAGTCATCACGATAAAAACTGATGTTTAGCGTCCCTAGCGCTGTCGGAAGACCAAGGTCACGGTGCAATCGTTGCGCCAACCAGGCGCCGCCTGAGTGAATGCCAACCAGATGTACATCATCAGGGGGTAAATTCTTGATTAGTTCGGCAACACCGTGGCGCAAGGCCTGATAAAGATCCTCAGCAGCTGGCAGTCCGTTGGTTGAGTCAACCGGCGGTGTCATGGTTGTTTTCCTTATTCCTGGCGCGGCAGCGCATCAAAGTATCTTTGCAGAATAATAGCTGCTGCAGCAGCATCGTCGGGTGCGTTGCCCACAATTTCCTGAGCAGCGAGGCTAGAGCCACGCTCATCAACGAGTGCCACCGGCAACCCGTAGCGACCCTCAAGCTGGTTGGCAAAGCGCTTGGCTTGTCGCGTTGCAATCTGCTCACCACCGGACTCTGTCAGCGGCAAGCCCACAACCAGCATGTCAGGCTGCCATTGAACAATTAGCTCCTCGATGCGCGCAAAGCGCTTGACCTTTTCAGGCGTATCTATGATTTCCAGCGGTCTGGCGCTGGAAATTAATACGTTGCCAAGCGCCACCCCAAGGCGCTTGGTGCCGTAGTCAAATGCCAGAATCGTTCGCTCATCAGGCATGCCCAGCCGATCCCGCGAGCATCGCCGGATCCACGCCAAGCAGGCGCATGGCAGCCGGATAGCGCGACTCGGCAGGCTCCTCAAAAATAATCGACTCCTCCGCAGGGACCGATAGCCAAGCATTTTGTGCGAGTTCCTGTTCGAGTTGTCCAGCGCCCCAGCCGGCATACCCAAGGGTCACAAATATTTGGTCAGGCCCCTTGCCACTGGCCACAGCCTGCAGGACATCACGTGAAGTTGTCAGCGCCAGGGAGTCGCCCAACCGTATGCTCGAACTGTAGTCGCCCGCAGGCTTGTGCAGTACAAATCCCCGATCGCTTTGCACCGGTCCCCCAAAGTGCACAGGCAAATCGCACGGATGTCGACTATCTCGCTCAACATCGACCTGCTCCAGCAGACTACCCAGGCTTAAGTCTGTAGGCCGGTTGATCACCAGACCCAACGCACCACGCTCCGAGTGTTCACAGACGTAGATCACCGTGCCGGCGAGGTCACCCTCGACCATACCCGGCATCGCCATCAAAAAATGGCCAGACAGATCTACAGAGGCACTCATTTTCTCTTAGACTTCCATCATCTCAAAATCTTCTTTGCGCGCCCCACACTCCGGGCAGACCCAGTTCGGCGGCACGTCCTCCCACTTGGTGCCCGGCGCGATACCCTCTTCGGGACACCCCTCAGCTTCATCATAAATCCAGCCACAAATCAAACACATATAAGTACGCATAGTTACCTTGTCAGTTCTTTTACAATGCACTCGTCCATAATCTTACCTAAAGTCGAGCCAATTGCCTGTCGCAACCCCTCCCACTGTGCTTGTGTTTGGTCTGTTTGACCCAACCGGTCGCACCGATATCCCGGCTGACAGCATCACCTGCGCTGCTCACGGCACCCATGCGTTATGCGTGCCCACAGGCATGGCGGTCTCTGACACGGCTGGAATTCATGCACTTGACCGTGGCAATGCAGAACAAGTTGATGAACAGGCACGCTGTCTGCTAGAAGACATGCCCGTGGCTGCCCTTAAAGTGGGCACCGTGATGTGCCCGGAGGTCTCGAGCGTAATCGCCAGCGTGGCGGCTGATTACAGTGACGCTCCACTGGTATTGCAACTCGGTCCCCAAGAAAACCCGGGCGATGTGCCAGACCAAGACATGGAAGGTGGCGAAGTCGCACCCAGTGTTGGCGCCACGCTTGAATTGCTGGTGCCTCAAGCCTCGGTAGTGGTTATGCCTGCGAGCGCCATGTCCCGGTGGCTAAACGATGAGGTGCTCAATAATTTCAACCCGGCCGATGGTCCATCAGCATTGTTGGCGCTAGGGGCAACCTGGGCCTTGGTGACAGGCTTCGCCCAACGACCGGGATCATTGGTCAATCTGCTGCTTGGCCCCGAAGGCGAGACCATCGCCCTGCCTTGTGAGCCTGGCTCAAACCTGCCCCAACGCATACAAGACCTTAGCGGTCTGACCGCTACTGCGCTTGCCTGTGGCTTGGCGCAAGGGATGACTGTGATTGACTCGGCCAAGCTCGCTTGCGATTACGCTGAGCTGGCTGCCAGGCGAGCGTTTCAGGCTGGCATGGGACAAAAACTGGCCAACCGCCACAAATCTGGCAAGCCATGAACCGAGATTTGCGCTTCCCGGCAGGGCTTTACGGCGTGACACCCGATTGGCACGACGCCGGACAGCTCGAGCAATCGATCCGTCAAGCAGCAGCTGGCGGCATGACAGCGATTCAATTGCGGCTTAAAAATCTGAGCCCCGAGAAGCGATGCTCGATTGCGCGCCATCTATTGCCAGTCTGTAAAAACTTGCAAATTCCGCTGATCATTAACGACGACTGGCAGTTGGCTCTTGATATCGGCGCAGACGGCGTGCACTTGGGCAAAGACGATGCGGATCCAGCCTGGGTACGCAGCAAACTACCGGCAACCATGCTTCTAGGCGTTTCGTGCTATTCAGATCTGGCAAGAGCCCAGCAAATGCTTACACTCGACGTGGACTATATCGCGTTTGGCTCCATGTTTAGCTCTGGCACCAAGCCCCAGGCTCCTCAAGCAGCAACTGACATCTTGACTCGGGCACAGGCACTCACCCAAGCGCAAGAGCCCCGACCAGCCGTGGTTGCGATTGGCGGAATCACGACCGACAATGCGCCTAGCCTACTGGCTGCCGGTGCGGACAGTCTCGCGGTCGTTGGCGGTCTGTTTATGACCGATGATATTGAACAAACGGCAAGGCGCTTTAGCGCGCTTTGGTCTAACACCAAAGCGCATTAAGCAGACAAGGCCTATTGAATTAACACCAGCAGGAGATGGATTAATGAGTACCAACGCTGAATTGTTCGAACGCGCCTGTCGCAGCATCCCGGGTGGGGTAAACTCGCCCGTTCGGGCATTTCGCTCGGTCGGCGGCACGCCGCGCTTTGTAGCGCGCGCCCAAGGTCCGTATTTCTGGGATGCCGAAGACAAGCGCTACATCGACTACATCGGATCGTGGGGGCCGGCTATTTTGGGGCACGCGCACCCTGCCGTGGTCAAAGCGGTGCAGGATGCGGCTGTGCACGGCCTGTCATACGGTGCGCCCACTGAAGCCGAAATCGAGATTGCTGAGCTTCTGATCGAACGCCTGCCAAGCATGGAACAAGTCCGTCTGGTTAGCTCGGGCACTGAAGCCACCATGAGCGCTATTCGCCTGGCGCGAGGCGCCACGGGCCGCAACAAAATCGTCAAATTCGAGGGCTGCTACCACGGCCATGCTGACAGCCTGTTGGTCAAGGCTGGTTCAGGGCTTTTGACGTTTGGCAACCCAACATCAGCTGGCGTGCCGGCTGAGTTTGTCTCGCACACGATCGTACTTGACTACAACGACAGTAATGCAGTGCGCGAGGCGTTTAACACCCATGGCAAAGACATAGCCTGTGTGATCGTCGAACCGATGGCCGGCAACATGAATCTGGTCAAACCTGTGCCCGGGTTTCTCGAAACCCTGCGCGAACTGTGTACCAAGCATGGTGCGGTGTTAGTGTTTGATGAGGTCATGACAGGATTCCGTGTCGGACCCAGAGGGGTGCAAGGCATCACGGGCGTGACGCCTGACCTGACCACGCTAGCCAAGGTGATTGGCGGTGGCATGCCGATCGGCGCCTTTGGCGGACGAGCTGACATCATGGCCAATATCGCACCGCTTGGTGGTGTCTATCAGGCCGGCACTTTGTCAGGCAATCCGGTGGCAGTGGCCGCTGGCATTAAAACCCTGGAGCTACTTGGCGAGCCCGGGTTTTATGACAAGCTTGGTGCTCAGACCCGCAAACTGACTGAGGGATTGACTGAACGCGCCAAACACCACGGGATTGCATTTAGCGCTGATTCCGAAGGCGGCATGTTTGGTATCTATTTCGCTGCTAACGTACCGAAAAGTTTAAATGACGTGTCAGCTAGCGACATCGACCGGTTCAAGAAGTTTTTCCATGGCATGCTCGACCACGGCGTTTATTTTGCGCCATCGGCCTATGAGGCCGGGTTCGTCTCAGCCATGCACGACGACAGCGTCATTGATGCGACCATCATTGCCGCTGATTCGGTATTTAAGTCTCTTGCCTAAAGGTTGAAATCACCATGGCTGTCAATCTCGTCATTCCGCAGCGCAACACCATCCATGCGGTGCCCGGCGTGGAAATCGGCATTACCGCCGCTGGCATCCGTAAAAAGGACCGGCCAGACCTCACTGTGTTCAAGCTCACAGCAGGCACCACGGTTGCGGGCGTCTTCACGGTCAACCGGTTTCGGGCAGCACCGGTCATTGTCTGTGAGGAACACCTTTCTGGCAGCACCCCCATTCGGGCGCTCGTGATTAATACCGGCAATGCGAATGCCGGTACCGCCCAAGAGGGCCTCGTGCGCGCTAAGCGCATGTGCAGTGCCACCGCTCAAGCCCTGGGCCTGGACGAAAGGGCAGTGCTACCGTTTTCTACTGGCGTCATTCTGGAACCTTTGCCAATTGACCGCATTGAGGCCGGAATCCCCAAAGCAGTGGCCGGCTTGGGCATTGACCAATGGTTTGAAGCTGCGCACAGCATCATGACCACCGACACGTTGCCCAAGATCTACTCCACACAAGTTCAGATTCAGGGCAAAACAGTCACGATTACCGGCATCAGTAAAGGCGCTGGCATGATTCGGCCCAACATGGCTACGATGCTCGGATATCTGGCCACAGATGCGGCCATTTCACAGCCTTTGCTGCAAACGATGATTCGCGAAATTGCCGATCAGTCGTTTAACAGAATCACGGTTGATGGTGACATGTCCACCAACGACTCATTCATCATGATGGCCACTGGCCATAGCGGGCTTGCCATTGAAAAAAATACAGACGCGGGCTACCCAGAACTGAAGACCGCATTGACCGACGCAGCCAAAGACCTGGCATGCAAGATCGTTCGTGATGCCGAAGGCGCCACCAAGTTCATGACCATTGCCGTGCAAGACGCCAGCAGCCGGGATGAGGCCCTGAAGGTTGCTTATTCGATTGCTCACTCACCACTGGTTAAAACGGCGTTTTTTGCGAGTGACCCGAACCTCGGTCGCATTCTGGCTGCCATTGGCTACGCGGGCATTAACGACCTTGATGTTTCGAAGACCCGACTTTGGCTGGGGGATGTACTGGTGGCGAGCGCTGGCGGGCGCGATCCCGACTATCGAGAGGAAGATGGTCAAAGGGTCATGCGCGAGTCAGAAATCCTGGTGCGCGTCTCTCTTGGGCGCGGCAAAGTGTCGGAGACCGTCTACACCTGCGACTTTTCTCATGAGTACGTCAGCATCAACGCCGATTATCGTTCCTGATCACACCATGTCACAAACCCCCCCATTCGCATGACATCGCCGAACTGATTACGCTAGCAAATGGCGTGCTCAAACAATTGCAGGCTTGGCTGCCGCCAGCTCCCCCGCCAGTTGACTGGAGCGCTCGCGCATTTCGTTGGCGCAAGCGCGGCACTGCCCACGGCTGGCTAGACGCCATTGCCCACCCACACCGCATCACGCTTGAAGACCTGCAACATATCGAACGCCAAAAGGCCGTGATTGAGCGCAACACACTGCACTTCGTGCAGGGCAAACCAGCCAACCATGTGCTCATGACCGGATCACGTGGGACCGGCAAAAGCTCCCTGGTCAAGGCGATGCTGGCCCAGTTTGGAGACCATGGGTTGCGATTGATCGAAGTCGACAAGGCCGATCTTGGCGATCTGGCTGATATTGTTGACTGCGTGGCTGACCGTCCTGAGCGCTTCATCGTGTTCTGTGATGACCTGTCGTTTGAAGAAGGGGAGTCCGGCTACAAGGCGCTAAAGTCTGTACTTGACGGCTCGGCAGCTTCAACCGGTGACAATGTGCTCATCTATGCCACATCGAACCGACGGCATTTGATGCCTGAATACATGAACGAGAACCTTCAGGCCAAACATCAACCGGATGGCGAAGTGCACCCCGGTGAAACCGTCGAAGAAAAGATCTCGCTGTCAGAGCGATTTGGCCTGTGGCTGTCGTTTTACCCGTTCCGTCAAGATGACTATCTCG
This sequence comes from Burkholderiaceae bacterium, assembly GCA_021208885.1. Taxonomy (GTDB): domain Bacteria; phylum Pseudomonadota; class Gammaproteobacteria; order Burkholderiales; family Burkholderiaceae_B; genus Algicoccus. The sequence goes on along the minus strand of JAJOJF010000041.1, from coordinate 44,737 downwards.
ATATCGTGGCCCATTGGTTGCGAGAGCTTGGCTGCTCGGAAGCCTCCATCGCAGAGGCACGCACCGAGGCCTTGCAATGGACGCTTGAGCGTGGGTCGCGTTCAGGCCGCGTCGCATGGCATTTTGCGAGGGACTGGGCAGCGCGTCATGCCTGAGGCGGCAACAGGTTCGATCATCGATGTCGCCGTTGGCGTTTTGATCACGCCTGCCGGCAAAGTGTTGCTCGGTGACCGCCCAGCCGGCAAGCCCTGGGCCGGCTGGTGGGAACTGCCTGGTGGCAAGCTCGAAGCTGGTGAGACGGTGATGCAAGCGCTCTCGCGCGAATTGCACGAAGAGCTCGGCATTGAGTTGATCACTGCCACACCATGGGTAACTTATGTGCACCATTACCCAACGACAACGGTCAGGCTGTTCTTTTGTAGGGTGACTGGCTGGAAGGGTGAGCCTGCAAGCCTGGAGCAGCAGCAACTTAAATGGGCTGATATTGACACAGCCACTGATCTGCCAGATCTACTGCCTGCCGCCTACCCACCATTGCGTTGGCTACAGTTGCCAACCACCTACTTGATCTCATCGGTACAAAGCGCCGCCGGTTTGCCCGCGTTCATGAACAAGCTTCAAACAGCCATGCAGCAAGGCGTCAAACTCGTGCAATGGCGCGAGCCAGACTGGCAGGGTGGCGAGATGCTAGCCGCGTTTGATCAAGTCAAAAACATTTGCCATGCACATGGCGCAAAACTGCTAGTCAATAGTGTCCATGAAGAGGGCTTGTGGGATCGAGCCGATGGCGTTCACTTTCGTGCTGTAGACGCCGGCAAGCAAGCAACCCGGCCAGACAGCCTAGCTGACAAGCTAGTTGGCATATCAACTCACAACGAGCAAGAGCTGACGCTCGCGCGTGAATTTGGAGCGGATTTTGTTGTATTGGGGCCCGTTTTGCCAACTGCTTCACACCCTGGTGCACCAACCTTGGGCTGGGATGAGTTCGAGCGGCTCAATCAATCGGCTGGCTTACCCGCCTTTGCCATTGGCGGGCAGAGCCCCGCCACATTAACGCTGGCCCAATCAAGGGGTGCGCACGGCATTGCCGGCATCGCCAATTTGGTTGGCTGACCAACCGCCACCGAGCGCTGCTACCAGTTTCACGCTGGCAGCCAAGCGATCACCCATGACACCAATGGCGTTGCGCTCGTTGTTTAACAACGTGGTTTCCAACACCGCCACACTCAAATAGTCAACCAAGCCTTTCTCGTACTGGTTTTGTCGAATCCGCAACGACTCGCGAGCCGCTGCCACTGCCGAGGCCTGCACCTGCTGCACTTGTGCCAGTACGCGCAATTGCACTAATGCATCTTCAACTTCCTGCAAGGCTCTAAGCGAGGTCAAACGATAGTTAGCAGCCTGAGCCCTGAATCCCGCTTCAGCCTCTTGAATCTGTGCCTGGCGCCTGCCGCCATCGAATATCGCCATCGCCAAGGCGGGACCCAACGCCCAAAACTGGGCCGGGGCATTGAACCACTGAGCAAACTGGCGCGACCTGTAACCACCGCTGGCCGAGATCGTCAGATCCGGAAACCAGGCCGCAGTTGCTACACCGATTTTTGCGTTCGCCACCGCCGTGCGTCGCTCAGCTGCAGCGATATCTGGGCGACGCTGTAGCAACGCGGATGGTACCCCAACCGGTATTTGCGGTGGCTTGACCGTTAAGTCGACTTTGACAGACAGCTCGAAACTTGACGGCGCCTGGCCAAGCAATACAGCAATGGCGTTCTCAAGCTGCGCTCGACGCCACTGCAGGTCGAGCCTTTGGGCGCGCGCTGTGTCAAGCTGAGTTTGTGCCACTGCCACGTCACCCTTGTCAGTCAGGCCAGCGCGTTGCAAACTTTGCGTCATGCGCAAAGAACGCTCATACGACTTGATCGTCCGATCAAGCAAGGCCGCCTGGACGTCCAGCACCCGAACCTGAAAGTACGTACTGGCCAATGCGGCTTGTGCACTTAGCTTGGCGCCCGCAAGATCTGCTGCACTGGCCTGCGCAGAGGCTTGAGCCGACTCAACGCCACGACGAATACCACCCCAAAGATCTATCTCCCAGCTTAGCCCAAGACTGGCGTCATACTCGGTGTAGGCGCCTGAACCGCCTGCCACGACTGGTGTACCTGGCAGCACAATTGGTGCGTCAGCACGAGTGACATCAGCATTTAAGCCTAGCGTCGGATAGAGCGCAGCATTGGCGCTACGCACTGAGCTCAGCGCTTGGTCATACTGCGCCTGGGCTTGCTCAATGCTCAAATTTTGCGCGTTCAGCGTGGCCATCAAGCCGTCGAGCACATCGTCGTTAAAAACATGCCACCACTGCTGCCCAATCGCTGGCGTACCGGGCTGCGCTGGCATCCAACCTGGGTTGTCTTGCAGCTGCTCAAAACTCGAGCCTAAATCGATCTCGGGACGCTGGTAATCTGGCCCCACCGTACAGGCGACCAAAGCCATCGATAAAACTAGTGGAAGAAACCGGGCGCCACGACCCGTGCGAATGAACATCAAGTGCTACCTAATGGATAAAACTAAAGCGCACAAAGCGCATAACGAAACGCAATATCACGTTGGACGGGTTGGGGCTTGGATTGTCCGAACTGTTCAGAAAATCGCACCCATGCCATGTACTTGTTGGCGCTCATTTCTGGAAACACATTGAGCTCAGGATCAATCCAGACCCGCAACAATTGATACGACTTTCCGCCTAGCATCTGCTGAAATGAGCCATTACGTGCGATCTCCGTTTGAGTCTCGCCGGCTTGACGTAGCAGTCGCATAATCAGCCCAATGCCCTGATCCAATGGCAGCAACGGTTCGATCCAGCGTTGCAGATCAACGCACCGGATCGCTTCATCACGGCACTGCCAAGCATGAAACGAAGGCATGTCAACCTGCGTGCCTCCACCAGCCACGGCCAAACGGCCTCGCAAACTAGTTAACCAGTCGTTGTCACGCAAGGTTTGACCTGTACGGCCCTGAGCCGTCAAGGCGGCATAGGTGAGGTCAATTTCTTCGATAACATCAGCCAGTGCTTGTTCATCAACGCCGGGATGATCTTTCAAGGCTGACAGGGTCACCTTCTGCCGCTCAAGATCTTGAAGAACGCCTCCCCTGACGTCGGTACGCTCAGTAGCATCAAGCACATCAAACAATGCACTGAGCGCCACTTGGTGCAGGCGAGCGTCACCAGGCCCAGCAAAAAACTTAAGCCTATCGAGCAAATACTCAAGACGCATCCAGGCACGCACCCGCTCGTTGAAAGGGTATTCAAAGCGCATCACGGCCTAGAGCCCAAATTGATAGATGGTCATCCCGCTAGGTTACACCACCGTTGGTGCAAACCCAAGACCTGAGCCCGGAGCTCGTCCAAAGATATGCGAGCCCCGTTGTCAATGACATCGTCGGCAGCGGCCAGACGTTGCTCTGGGCTAGCCTGTGCATCCAGAATTTGTCCGATACGTTCAAGGCTCAAGCCGCTGCGTGCCTGAACTCGCTCAATCTGGGTTTGCCGCTCACAATCGACCACGCAGACCCTGTCCAGACGGTCAGCCCAGCGGCCTGACTCAACAAGCAACGGCACCACGAAGACCACGTAGCAGCCTTTGGCCTGCTTAGCCTGTCGCTCGACTTCCTGAGCAATCATGGGATGCAGGATCGATTCCAGCCGAGCACGCAGATTCGGGTCATCAAAGACCAGCGCCCGCATGTAGTCGCGGTCAAGCGCGCCGGTGGCATCAATCGCACGCCCACCGAACGCGGCGCGAATGGGCGTAATCGCTAACCCTCCTCGGGCCGTGAGCGCGTGCGAAATGGCGTCTGTATCAATCACTGTGGCGCCAAGCTCAGCGAGCATGTCCGCAACTTTGGTTTTGCCAGAGCCAATTCCGCCAGTTAATCCCAACTTAAACATGATTTAGCAACATCGCCACACTCGCTCCCATCGCCAAGAATGGACCAAAAGTAACGTACGGACGCCTTATAACGCCAAACACCTTCACCAAAACAGTATAGACAAGCACCGCCACACCAGCGACGATCCAGACCAGTGCAAGGTCGTGTGCCCCTAACCAGGCGCCAATACCAGCCAGTAACTTGGCATCCCCCTCTCCGATCGCCAGCGTGCCGCGCAAGCGCTCATGCAACACGTTCAGGGCGAACGGCAAAGCCCAGCCAAGCAACATGCCCCAAGCATACTGCTCGGGTGGTAGCCAGCTGCCCATCATCCCTGCACGCCAAACCAAACCGCTTAACATCAACGATAGCGTTAACTCATTGGGCAAGAGCCCGGTACGCGCATCAATCAGCCCCAAAAGACCCAGGATCGCCAGCCATGCCATCCAGATGGTCAGGATCAAGAAATGGCCAGCAAACAGCACCATCAGGCCAACCACACTAGCCCCGAACCACAATACAAACCACCAAGCAGCCCAGCACATGCTTGGACAAGCGTGACGGCTGCCGTAGACCGCAATGGCTGATGGCATCAGGTGCAAAGCCCACCGTGAGGCGGTTAACCACACCAGCAAGCCTAATACGCTTGCCATCAAGATCGGTGCCAGCAAATCGACGATCACAAACGTTGCCTCGGCATGCCCCTGTCCTCAAGCTTACGTGTACCACCTAATAGGTGCCATTTAGTTCCAGTAATTAGTCGCTCACCAACCGGAATATGCGTAGAATGCACACTATCGATTAACGGATTTCTAGCGTCTGTCATGCACGTATCTCATTTAGTTGCCAACTGGTCATCCAAAGCACCGACAATCGTTGGGCTTGCTATGTCTGCGCTTTTGCTTGCAGGTTGTGCTCAGACCCAACAGCCTGGCTACTACAATCCGCCGCGTGCAAGCTCGACCCAAGATGCCATTCAATTCGCTGAAGGCGGTGTGACGAGCCAAACCGTGACAGCACCATCACAAATCCAGATCAAACTGCGCCCAGGCCAAGACGGGCAATCACAAACAACCCAGACGGCACAGGTCGACGGTCTGACACCTGCTGGCCAGGCAGAGCTACAAAAGGAAATTGGCCAGGATCAGGCGCCACACAACGCACTGATCCCCCAACCTGAAACCTTTTTTGGTACGTTGCCTTGCTTTCATCAAGACATGCGCTGCACTGCTCAGCAAGTCACCCTGACACTCGCCCCCAATGGGCGCTGGCGTGCTCGCGTGAGTTATCTGGAAAAACAGCAAACAAGCGGTAAAGCTGAAACAACGCAGGGTTGCTGGCGAGGCCTGCAGATGCGACCGCCCAGGATTGTGCTGCTTGATGCAAGCAAGAACGTTCGTGCCGAACTAAGCATGACCTCAGCAGAGGTTCTTCGGTTGCGTACGATCGATGGCCAAACGCCTAACCTCATCTATACGCTTAACCGCCAGCCAGATCTCGATCCGATCGCCGAGCTCGACGGGGTCGCCGCCCCGTCTTGTAATTAAGTCTCGGATCACTGACGACCAAGGCCTTGCCCGTTCGCATCTGCTCGGCCAGGTCGGGGTTGCCGTAGATGGTGCGAGCTAGCTGGACTGCGTTGTCGACATTCATTTTGCGAAAAATTCTTGCACGGTGAGACTCGACAGTGCGCATGGAAATGCCAAGCTCCATGGCAATCAACTTATTGGCTTTGCCTTCGGTGACTGGGTAGAGCATTTCGCGCTCGCGCTTTGTCAAACCATCCCAACCCATGCCATCAATGATTTTTTCTTTCCTCATACTGCCTCTCCAAACCAAAACGGATGGCAGTCTCTCAAATCTGGCTTGACAACGAAAGCTGTCAAATCTGACAGGTCGGGGTTTCCCTAGTAAGGGATTGACATTGACAAGAGTCTAGATTTCTAAATTATCGATCAGTCGAGTCACGCCAAGTTTGGCTGCAGCGAGCACAACCAATGGTTCGCCTTGGGATACTTCTTGCTGCGTGGGCACCAACAAGTCACGCTGTCGACGCACTGCAATGTAGTCAACTTGCCAACCACTTTCAGTCAGAGCCTGAATCGCCTGCTGTTCAAGCAATGACGTATCCGAAACACCATCATGAATGGATTTTTGTATCCGTTGCAACTGAGCATACAGGGCGGGTGCCTGCTTTCGATCGCCATCTGACAGATAGACATTGCGTGACGACAACGCGAGCCCATCATCAGCGCGAACGGTCTCGTGCGCAAGGATATCGACAGGCAACTGAAACTGCCTGCACATGGCTCGAACCACCATGAGTTGCTGGTAATCCTTTTTGCCAAAAACGGCAACACGAGGCTGTACACAAGAGAAAAGCTTGAGCACGACTGTGCTCACCCCCTGAAAAAATCCCGGCCGATAATGTCCTTCCAATATGTCACCGAGATCACCTGGTGGTTGAACCCGAAACGTTTGTGGCTCCGGATACAGTTCACGCTCGTCTGGCGCAAACAACACATAAACATCTCTGGCAGCTTCGAGTTTGGCGATATCATCGGCCAACGTTCGAGGATATTTATCGAAATCCTCGTTTGGCCCGAACTGCAGACGATTAACAAAAATACTGGCCACCACTGGATCGCCATGCTGGCGAGCAGTACGCATGAGTGCCAAATGTCCTGCATGCAGGTTGCCCATCGTGGGGACAAAGGCTACCCGAGTTTGGCCACGCAACTGATCGCGTAACTCTTCGATGGTATGAACGACTTTCAAGAATTTCTCCAGCGTAATGCCGCTAGCTCAGGCCGGCGCGCTTGAATATGACAGGCGCACATAGATCGGCGCGTAGGGTTCAGCTTGCGTAATCTCGAGCAAAGACTCGCGAGCGAGCTCAAGCATAGCCAGAAAGTGCACCACGACCACTGCGACGGGTGCACCTTCGTTGACTCGGCTCATAAACAGGTCACCAAATTCAACGAACTTCACATTGGAGAGGTGACGAAGAATGTGTGTCATATGCTCTCGCACAGACAATTGCTCACGCGTGATGTGATGGTGCGCGTTAAGCTTGGCACGCCGAATAATATCGGCCCACGCCGCCTGCAAATCAGACAATTGAACGGATGGCAGCACTCTTTCAACTTCAAAGTCTGCACTGGCGTGCGCGTTGTAAAAGTCTCGACCGATGCGAGGCAACTCGTCGAGCTTCTGCGATGCTAGCTTCATTTGCTCGTATTCGAGCAAACGCCGCACCAGTTCAGCACGAGGGTCTTCAGGCTCCTCACCATCGTCGCGCGGCGCCACCGGCAACAACATCCGGGCCTTTATCTCAATCAACATGGCCGCCATGAGCAAATACTCTGCAGCCAGTTCCAGGTTGGTAGCCCTTATTTGCTCGACGTAGGAGAGGTACTGACCTGTCACTTCTGCCATCGGGATGTCGAGCACATTGAAGTTTTGTTTGCGAATCAGATACAGCAGCAGATCCAGCGGGCCCTCGAAGGTCTCCAAAAAGACCTCGAGTGCGTCTGGCGGAATATAAAGGTCTTGGGGCAGATTAAATAGCGGCTCACCATACAGGCGAGCAATGGCCACCGAATCGACCACATCCGGGGTCGAGTCGACTTCAGGCGCTACAAGCGCCTCCAGAGCTTGATCACTGGAACCAGTATCTGACATTGATCGTCAGTCGTTTTGATAGACGTAAGGACGTTGGGGCACTTTGGCTTGCTTAAACCCCTCAAGCAAATCCGGATCTTGCGCACGATCCCACAAGCGCGCACGACCCTCACGCTGCTTTTGCTCGGCATCCGGGTGTTTCTGCTTGTAGTCTTTCAGAAACTTGGTGATCTCGGATTCGTAATGACTAGCCATGGTAATAAGCTTCCCTGCGAAGAACCAGATAGGTTAGGTCTGCTCATTCTACTGTAGGCAAGTACCAATTTTGCGGCGCACAAGACCAAAACCGCACCTAATGCAAAATTTGACTCAAAAACAGCTTGGTTCGGTCTGACTGCGGATTGTCAAAGAAATCCTCAGGATTGTTTTGCTCAATGATCTCACCCTGGTCCATAAAGATCACGCGGTTAGCCACTTTACGAGCAAACCCCATCTCATGAGTCACGCAAAGCATGGTCATGCCACTTTGCTCGGCAAGCTCAACCATGACATCGAGCACCTCTTTAACCATCTCGGGATCGAGTGCCGAAGTCGGCTCATCGAACAACATGATTTTAGGGTTCATACACAAAGAGCGGGCGATCGCGACGCGTTGCTGTTGGCCACCGGAGAGCTGGCCTGGATACTTGTTGGCCTGCTCGGGAATGCGAACACGCTCCAAATATTTCATGGCTTGGGCTTGAGCCTCAGCCTTTGGGGTTTTCAAGACCCAGATGGGTCCAAGCGTAAGGTTTTCCAGTACGGTCAAGTGCGGGAAGAGGTTAAAGTGCTGAAACACCATGCCGACTTCACGTCGGATGGTTTCTACGTCCTTGATGTCACTGGTCAGTTCGGTACCGTCGATAATGATCTGGCCTTGCTGGTGCTCCTCAAGGCGGTTCAAGCAACGAATTAAAGTTGACTTACCGGAGCCCGAGGGACCACAAATGACGATACGCTCACCAGAGGCTACCGACAGGTTGATGTCCCGTAGCACATGAAACTTTCCGTACCACTTGTTGACATTGATCATTTGAATCAGGTCTTGATCCATCCCGTAATCTCCACGCTTGAGCAGTCGCGCTAGCGACTATGCCCGGTTGCCAGCCGCCGCTCAAGCGCCTGGCTGTATTTGGACATCGAATAACAAAACACAAAGTAAATCGCCGAAATAAACACATAAACCTCGACCCCAAAACCCTGCCAGGCTGGATCAGTCAAAGCTGCCTTGGCCGCGAGCGTCAAATCAAAAATCCCGATAATGACAACAAGAGATGTGTCCTTGAACATCGCAATGAAAACACTGACTAACGGCGGAATCACGATCTTGAGCGCTTGTGGCAGGATAATGAGTCGTGTCTGCTGCCAATAGTTCAGACCAAGCGAGTCAGCACCCTCATATTGCCCTTTGGGAATCGCCTGCAAGCCGCCGCGCACAGTCTCTGCGACATAGGCTGCGGCAAACAAAATAATCGCTATCAAAGCGCGCAAAAGTTTGTCTATCGTCAGGCCTTCGGGCAAAAATAGTGGCAACATGACCGATGACATAAACAAGAGACTGATGAGCGGCACGCCACGAATCAGTTCGATGTAAATGACACAAATCGACTTGATCGCAGGCAGCTTGGAACGGCGCCCTAAAGCCAACACCACGCCAAGCGGAAACGCCAGCGCGATGCCAAACGTGGCGAGAATCAGGGTCAAAGGCAGGCCACCCCACAATGTATTCTCGACATAGGTCAAGCCAAATATCCCACCCCACATCAGAATGGCCACGGCAGTCAGGCCAACCACCCAAAGCGGCACCAGCCAGATATTCCAGAGTTTGCGCCAGCCGCTGGCAACGATCATTCCCACTAGCAGCAACATCGATACCAGCGGTCGCCATTGCTCATCGAACGGGTAAGTGCCGAAAAGAATCAGTCGATGCTTTTCGGCTATGAAGGCCCAACAGGCACCAGATGCCTCGTGACACTCCAGCCCGTTGGCTGCTGTCATCTTGGCCTGAAAAAATGCCCATTCGAACAGCGCTGGCACCGCGATGACCAGCAACCAACCTGACAAAAACGTCAGAACACTGTTGAACGGGCTAGAGAAAAGGTTCTGGCGCATCCAACCAACAGCACCTACCTGGCTGGCTGGCGGCTCTCGACTGGCAATCGTGTTGATCGGTTCAGGCGCCATGATCAACGCTCCACTAACGCGATACGCGCGTTGTACCAATTCATGAACAGCGAGATCGATAAGCTCACCGTCAAGTAAGCCGCCATGATGATCATGATGCCTTCAATGGCTTGGCCGGTCTGGTTCATGGTGGTATTGACCACTGACACAAGATCCGGATAGCCAATGGCCACTGCCAGCGAACTGTTCTTGGTGAGATTCAGATACTGGCTAGTCATGGGCGGAATGATTACTCGCAATGCTTGCGGCAGGACAACTAATCGCAAGGCCAAGTTGCGCCGTAGCCCAAGTGACTCGGCCGCTTCCCACTGGCCACGGCTGACCGCCTGAATGCCCGAGCGCACCACTTCGGCAATAAATGCGGCGGTGTAAATAACCAACCCCAGAAGCAGCGCTGCAAACTCGGGCGTAAGCGTCAAACCACCGCGGAAGTTAAATCCCTGCAATACAGGCACATTCAAACTCAAGTCTGCCCCGCTTAGCCACCAGGCCAATAACGGACAGGCCACAATCAGGCCAATGCCCACGCGCCAAACCGGAAAAAGCTGACCTGTACGCTCTTGGCGCCGCCGCGACCAATTGGCTAGAACCAAAATCGTCAAGACTGCAAACACGAATCCACCAGCCAACCACGTCAGCCCATCACCTTCAAGCGCTGGCAGCTTCAAACCGCGATTTGACAGAAACACCCCCGGCACAGGATTGAGTGCTTGGCGCGGGCCAGGCAGGTTCTCGGCAATAATCGCGTACCAGAAGAAAAGCTGAAGCAACAGCGGCACATTGCGCATCACTTCGACGTAGACGCTGGCAATCTTGGCAACCAGCCAATTACTAGACAAACGTGCGATGCCGATAATCGTGCCCAATATAGTGGCAAGCACAATGCCAATGGCAGCAGCGCGCAGTGTATTCAGTAGCCCGACTGTCAATGCCCGCGAATAACTGTCAGCGGGGGTGTATTCAATGGGAGTCTCGCCAATCGCAAAGCCAGCTTCGCGATCCAAAAAGCCAAAGCCAGTCGCGATGTTACGCACTGACAAGTTGTGCAGTGTGTTTGACACCAAATACCAGACGCCAAGCGCCACAAGACCCACCACCAGGATCTGATAGATAATCGCTCGGACCTTGGGATCATTCCAGGCACGTCGAGATTTGCTGGCAACCTTCACATTGTTGCCAGTTGCAGATTCGCTCATGAATTTCCGTCAAACAGAACTGGCCAGTCACATCAAAGACTGGCCTGCGCAAGCAGGGCAAAGCCCTGCTTGCGCCATGGCAGCAAGTTACCGGATTGGCCAGCCATACATCAGGCCGCCATTGCGCCACGTCGCGTTCAGACCACGATCAAGCTTCAAGGGGCTGCCTTGGCCAACATTGCGCTCAAAGCTCTCGCCGTAGTTGCCGATTTGCTTGACGATGTTGTACGCCCATTTGTCATCAACGCCGAGGTTTTTGCCCATGCCAGGCGTCACACCCAAGATACGCTGAACGTTGGGATCATTGCTCTTTAGCATTTCATCGACATTGGCTGACGTAATGCCATACTCTTCTGCCTCGATCATGGCAAACAGCGCCCAACGCACCACGTTAAACCATGCCTCATCACCTTGGCGAACCATGGGTCCAAGCGGTTCCTTGGAGAAGGTCTCGGGCAGAATCACGTAACTGTCCGGATTCGGCAAGGTAGTACGAACCGAAGCTAGCTGCGACTTGTCAGTGGTAAACGCATCGCACCGACCGGCTGTGAAGGCACGAACAGTCTCGTCTAGCTTTTCGACCACAACAGGCTGGAACTGCAGGTTGTTGGCGCGGAACCAATCAGCAAGGTTCAATTCTGTGGTGGTACCTGGCTGAACACAGACCGTGGCACCGCCTAGTTCCTTGGCGCTTTTAACCCCTAGATCACTTTTGACCATGATGCCTTGGCCGTCGTAGAAGTTAACACCGGCACCAATCAGGCCAAGGGTTGTGTCACGGGTTAGCGTTTGCGTGGTGTTACGCGTCAACACATCAATCTCGCCAGACTGCAAAGCAGTAAAGCGCTGCACTGGCGTTAGTGGTGTGACTTTAAACTTGGAAGCGTCTCCGAACATGGCAGCTGCTACAGCACGGCACATATCCACATCAATACCTGTCCAGTTGCCTTGGCTGTCCGGATTGGAGAAGCCTGCCAAGCCAGTGGACACTCCACACTGCACGAATCCTTTCTGTTTGACAGCGTCAAACGTTTGGCCTGCTTGTGCCACAGTGGCAGTCGCAAACAAGGCAGCGCCAACGGCAGCCAATTTAAGAGTTTTCATGTCACGCTCCATCAAAGAGTTGGTTGCGATAAGTCTAATTCGCGATATCGGAAGGCGTATATCCCCCGGATTAGCGATCGTAGCCGCACCCTGCCGGGATCGGCATGGGGGAAACCCCCTATGCATGCAACAAAGAAAGCAAATTTCACGCCAGCTTGAAGGTTTACACTAGAGCAATCAAAAAACAGCCTCATCATGATCGAGTTTCAACACGTCTCAAAATCCTATGTCGCTGGCTCCAACATCCTTGAAGATGTTTCATTCAGGGTCACTGCCGGCGAATTTATATTTATTGCCGGCCCATCTGGAGCGGGCAAGTCGACACTGCTTAAACTTATCGCAGGACTTGAGCCGTGTTCCAAAGGCAGCATCCATGTCAATGGCCAGAGGCTAGATCAGATAACGGCCAGAGCGCGCCCATACCTGCGCCGGGCGGTTGGGGTCATTTTGCAAGACACTCACTTGCTGTATGACCGTAGCGCTTTAGACAATGTCATGCTGCCACTGGCAGTGGCTGGGCACCCGACAAGCGTGGCTCGGTCAAGAGCACGGGCTGCATTGCAGAAAGTAGGCTTGGGTGGCAAGGAAGAGGCAAACCCGATCTCACTGTCTGGCGGCGAACAGCAACGACTAGCGATCGCACGTGCGATCGTCAACCGGCCCGCACTTTTGATTGCCGACGAACCCACGGCTAACCTTGATCGCGAGACAGCCCGCAAAGTCATGTCCGTATTCAGGGACTTTAATCAGGTGGGCGTCACCACGCTGGTTGCCACCCACGACGAGGACTTGATGGCTCAGTATGCTCAACGAGTGTTTGTGGTTGAACCTGGCCGGTTCCGTGATTTTCCGGTACCGACGGCATGAAACAGCTTCTTGAACATCATCGCTACGCCCTTGGTGTCACACTGCGACGCTTGGCTAGCCAGCCATTTTCTTTTTTGACGAACGTGGCGGTGATTGCGCTGGCCTTGGCGCTGCCCCTGCTTGGTGCATCGATACTCATGTCAGTGCAACCGCTGACTCAACATGTGTCAGCCAACCCTGCGTTGACTATCTTCATGACGCCTCAGGCGACATTGGAACAAGCCCAAGCTGTCGCCCAGAATATACGTGAGCGTAACGATCCCGTGGTGCTCGATGTGCTGCTAGTTCCCAAAGAGACAGCCTACGATACGCTAAAGAGCAATGAGGCTTGGCGCCAGGCATTGGACGCATTGCCAGACAACCCTTTGCCCCACGCTATTAGCGTGACTATACAAGCGGACGAAGCAATGGCCAGCAACGCCGACCTGCTCGCGCGGCAATGGCAGCAATTCGAGGGAGTGTCGTTCGTGCAGCTTGACAGCATCTGGGTCCAACGCCTTGAAGCACTCATGCGCATCGGCAGCATTGCGTTGGCCATGGTCACCTTAATCATCGCTTTGGTGGTTCTGGCCTCTGTCTTTAACACGGTGCGCATGCAAGCCCTGTCTTTGCGCGAAGAAATTGCAGTTGCTCGACTGGTAGGCGCCACTGAATCATTTGTCAGAAGGCCATTTCTCTACCAGGGCGGGATCACCTGTGCGATTTCAGCCATTATCGCCATCGGATTGGCAAGCGCTGCCCTGTCGCCACTAAACGACGCATTAAGCGGGTTATCCCGCACATATGATTCCTTGTTCGCCCTGCACCTGCCGGACAGTCTTGGCCTTGTGGCTTATGTACTGGCGGCCATCAGCCTAGGCGCGTTTTCTGCTCGCTGGTCTGTCACGCGACACACGCGATACTGATACTGATGAAGACCGAGCGTCTTGCTGTGCGTATTGTCAACTGGCAGCGGACAAAAGGCCGCAATCACCTGCCGTGGCAACACACCCGCGATCCCTACCGGGTGTGGCTATCTGAAATCATGTTGCAACAAACTCAGGTCACAACGGTTATCGATTACTACCAGCGATTTCTTGAGCGCTTCCCTACCGTGAACGACCTGGCACAAGCTCACATCGACGAGGTACTCTCCTTGTGGGCAGGGCTGGGCTATTACGCTCGAGCACGCAACCTGCACGCATGCGCCAAGGCAGTAGTACATGACTGGCACGGCCAATTCCCAGAAACAGCGGCTGAATTAGAAACATTACCTGGCATCGGCGCATCGACTGCAGCGGCAATCGCTGCGTTTTGCAGCGGGCAACGCGCGGCCATTCTCGATGGCAACGTCAAGCGAGTGCTCACCCGTCATTTCGCGATAGCCGATGACATCACGCGAAGCGCCACAACCAGGCAACTCTGGACACTGGCCGAGCGCGAACTGCCAACCAAAGCCCACACCAGTGCTGAACCTGATGCAATGGCGCGTTATACGCAGGGCCTGATGGATCTAGGCGCCACTGTCTGCACTCGCGCCAAACCCAATTGCAGCGCCTGTCCCTTGCAAAGTAGTTGCGCGGCCTGCAAGCTCGGCAAGCCTCAAAGCTTTCCGGTCAAGGCGTCAAAAAAACGGGAAAAGCCTACGCGCGAGATTGATCTGCTATGGCTGACATGCAATGACCATGTGTTGCTGGAAAAACGCGTTGCCAGGGGCGTTTGGGGCGGTTTGTGGTGTTTGCCTGTCAGTACAGATTTGGCGATGGAGCTCAAGCTCGGCAACCCTCAGCGCATGGCAAGCTTTGCGCACGAACTGACACACTTTCGAATGGTAATCACGCCATGGCGCTTGGCAGTTGACTGGCAGAAAAAGCACTTTCCCGCAGTGAGTGAAAATCAACGCTGGATAAAAACAACTGAACTAGGCGACTACGGGCTACCCAAGCCAGTGCGGGTGCTGCTCGGCGATGGCGGCAAGCGGTGACCGGAGACGCTCATGAGAATGCCCAAAGCGATAGCCAACGTCAATAGTGCGGTGCCGCCATAGCTAAAAAACGGCAAGGGCACGCCAACGACGGGCAAAATGCCAATCACCATGCCGATATTCACAAAAACGTAAACAAACAAGACCAGCGTCAAACTGCCCGCAGTCAGCCTGCAAAAAGTTGTCTCGGACCGCCCTGCTATGACTAAGCCACGTGCAACAAGCAGCAGAAACAAAAACAGCAACGTTATAGACCCATAAAGCCCAAACTCTTCGGCAAACACCGCAAATATGAAGTCGGTGGTGCGTTCAGGAATGAAATCCAGTTGCGCCTGCGTGCCTTCCATGTAGCCTCTGCCGTATAAGCCACCTGAACCCACAGCGATTGTCGACTGAATGGTGTGAAATCCTTTGCCTAGCGGGTCTTTAGTTGGGTCTAGCAAGGTGCAGACGCGACCCTTTTGGTAATCATGCAAAACAACCCAATCGGTCTCAGGCGCGCACAGCGTGTCCTGATAGGCGAGAACCATACCGACAGCAACAACCGCAGCAAGCGCCACGGGCGCAAGCAACTTAAATGACAAGCCCGCAAAATACATCACAAAAAATCCTGCGCTTGCCACCAATAACGCTGTTCCCAAGTCGGGCTGCTGCACAATCAAAAGAAATGGCAAGATCAACAGCGCCAACGCAATGATGTAATCCAGCGGGTTGCGTTTGCCCTCGCGTCGCTGGAAATACCAGGCCAAAAGCAATGGCAATGCAATTTTCATGATTTCTGAGGGCTGCAACCGCACAAAACCGAGATCGAGCCAGCGAGTGGCGCCTTTGCTGGTATCACCGACAAACATGACCGCAACCAGCAATAAAACGCCTGCTCCGTACATAAGCGGTGCCAGTCTGGCCAGCCACTCAGGTGGCACGAGTGCAATCGTCCACATCAACACCAGTGCCACCAGAAAGTAACGGCTTTGATCTGCATAACGCCAGTCAGTCCCGCCCACGGCCGACTGCATGACCAACAACCCAATGCCGGACAGGCAAACTACGATTAGCATTAGTGGCCAGTCAATGGCTCGAAGGCCACGCATCAACCAGTTAAATAGACTGATCATCGGTTTAAATCACTGGCCAAAGCGCTCGCAACCTCAGCCGTGTCAGGCTTTAGCCATGCATCAAAAACCTTACGCGCAATAGGGGCGGCCACTTCACTGCCCCAACCGGCGTTTTCTACGAGCACAGCCAATGCGATGGTCGGATTGATAGCAGGAGCGTAGCCCATAAATGCCGAGTGATCTCTGAGTCGCTCGTCGACTTCGTCGCGTTTGTATTTAGCACCCTTGAGGTTGAAAAGCTGAATCGTGCCAGTTTTACCCGCCACCTCATAGGTCGCCCCAGCAAAAGCCCTTCGTGCCGTGCCAACCTTAGCCACATCAATTAACGCATCGCGTACGGCCTCTACGCCCTTGGGGTCAAGGTCAATCGTATGCATTACCTCTTTGGTCACAGGCTCAGGGATCAGGGAGCCGCTGCGCTTGACCGCACGCACCAGGTGCGGCCGGTAATAGGTCCCGCCGTTGGCCAAGACCGCAGTTGCTTGGGCCAGTTGCATCAATGAAAACGAGTTGTAGCCTTGTCCGATCAGAACAGATACGGTCTCGCCCGGATACCAGCGCTGCTGCTCAGGGTCTTTGAAGGCCGACTTCTTCCAGTCAGTGGAGGGCAAAATTCCAACTCGTTCACCAACCAGATCAATGCCCGTCTTCTGCCCAAAACTAAATGGCTTCATGAAGTCATGCAGGGCATCAATGGTGATTTGTTCAGCCAGCGAGTAATAGTAAGTATCCGAGGAGACCACTAGCGACTTGTGAACATCAACATTGCCGTACGCCACGGACCCGGCATTGCGAAACCGGGTTTTACCCATCTCGTAATAGCCAGGATCGTAGATCCTGGTATTGGGCGTACGCTTACCCAAGGCCATGGCTGCCAATGCCACAAACGGCTTGTAAGTCGAGCCTATCGGATAGGTTCCGTAAACAGGACGAGTAATCAGCGGCTTGTCTTCAGACTCATTGAGCTGCTTCCAACTCTCATGATCAATGCCGTCGACAAACAGGTTGGGATCAAAAGATGGCTGTGACACGAACGCCAGAACCTCACCATTGTTGGGATCGATAGCCACTAGCGCACCGCGCTGTCCTGCAAATGCTTCTTCGGCAATGCGCTGCAGTCGTAAGTCAATCGAGAGGATCAAATCGTTGCCAGGTATCGGATCGATTCGATGAAGCGTCTGAACAGGTTTGCCGCGTGCCGTCACCTCAAGCGATTCAATGCCAGTTTGGCCGTGAAGATACCGCTCCCAAGATTTTTCTATCCCTTTTTTACCGATGATATCAGTACCACGATAATTGCCTAGCTCATTGTTAGCATCCAGCTGCTGCAAGTCATTCTCTGAGATGCGAGCAATATAGCCCACCACGTGAGCCGCGCTTTCACCCTGGGGATATTGCCGCACCCAGCGCGCCCGAAGCTGCACAGCAGGAAAGCGAAACGCTTGTGCCGCAAAAAAAGCAGCCTCCGTGTCGGAGAGATCATTTCTGAGCAACACTTGGGCAAATGGACCGGACTCGCGCAATCGACGCTCGAATTGACGCTTCTGTCGATCAGAGATTGCTATTACCCCCTGCAGATCAGTCAACAGCTGATCCATCGAGTCGACTTGAGCAGGCACCACATCAAGCGTGTAGCTCAGATAG
The DNA here is from genome assembly GCA_021208885.1 of Burkholderiaceae bacterium. GTDB lineage: Bacteria > Pseudomonadota > Gammaproteobacteria > Burkholderiales > Burkholderiaceae_B > Algicoccus. Next base: position 27,074 of record JAJOJF010000041.1, on the reverse strand, counting down.
TTGCGCGCCAGCACTTCGCCGTTGCGATCAAGAATTTCGCCACGGCGGGGTGCAATCGGCACGACCGCTGTTCGGTTATTGTCAGCGCGTTGCAAGAGGCCCTGGTGCTGCTGTACCTGCAACACCCAAAGCCGCCAACCAAGCAAGCCAAATGCCAACAGCACGACAGCACCGGCTACCCATAAGCGTAGACCGAATCGACTGCGTTCTTTCTCGGTGGCACTTTTAAAATCAAACATGGCGCTTGGACTATCAATCAGTCTGTGAGTTCATGGCCGCCAGGCGATTGCCTGGCAGCAACAAGATCCATCCTACCGGCACCCACAGCACCGAGGCAAGCAAAACACCCGTCAACCACGACCATCCAGGCCAGACACCCATCAGCCAAGCAGTAAGCAAAAGAGTCCCTGTACGAGCCAGAACAAACACGGGCAACATGTGCAGGGCTTGGCGCCATAGGTTAAACCGCAGCATCCGACGCTTGAGCACAACAGCACCATAGCAAACCAAGAGGTAGGTCAGTGCATATTGACCAAGTGGTCCTGCGTCGTGCACATCAATGAGCAAACCAAACACAAAACCCGTCACCAAACCCACTTTATTGCCTTCATGGACCACCCAAAATGCGATCACAAGCATCAGCAGGTCCGGCGACCAAAGCGCAAGGCGCCATGGCAACAGGCTCAATAAAAATGCCAACAATATTGAACCCCAAACTATCCAGCTATCGGTATGCACGTCACGGCTGTCAGCACCCATGCCGACAGTGCGCAAAAGACCGGATCTTGCGTCATCGCTATCGCGTCGCATCGCTACTGTCCTGGGTAGTTGTGCTACGAGTTTGAGACCCACTATCCAGCGCCGCCAAAGGTACTTTCAGAACCAGGAAATGCCGGTATCGCTCAGGGTACGATGTCGGTTCAGCAAGCGCTCTTGCAAAGCCAGAAGCGGCATCGCGCTCAACACTTTGTACCGTGGCGACTGACAGACCCGATGGGAACCCGCCCCCCACACCACTAGTGACCAGCACGTCGCCGACACGAATATCCGCATCAGAAGCAAAGTAACGCACCTCAATTTTTCCGGGTACCGTCGAGCCAAACGCAATCAACCGCAGCCCATTGCGCAACAATTGAACTGGTATGGCAAGCTGCTCATCAGTTAGCATCGCAGCCTCGGAAGAAAACGGTGTGACCCGAACCACCTGACCCACTACCCCACCCTCGTCAATGACAGGCATTCCGGGTGCAATGCCGTCACGAGCGCCCTTGTTAAATACCAAACGGCGCCGAAATGGCGTGACCGGCTCATAAAGAACTTCTACTACAACTGTGGGATAAGCCGGGCGCTGCTCCACCACACCAAGCAAGCGCCTTAGCTGCTCATTCTCAGTCATCAGTTGAGCCGCATTGGTAATAACCTGCGACAGTTCGATGCGCTGACGCCGAAGGTCATCACTTTCTTGCTGCAACAGACGGGCTGCGTTGGTGTAGTCTTGTGCCAGTGTTACAGCATCTCTTGGCAACATGACGACTCGCTGAAAGGGATACAACCCCACACCGAGCGCCTGACGAACTGGGTTAAGCAGGGTCGAATTGGTATCGATTGCCAGCAAGAAAAGACTTAACAGTCCCAGCAGGGCCAGCTTGACTTCAGCCGGCACACTGCGCCGAAACAGTTGCAGATCAACGTTGCGAGCCATGGCTAGCCGTATTTAAACCAAGTGTGACAGCCAACGCCTTGCTCAAACGGGCCGCGTCGCGCACCCATTTCAAACGAGGCTTAGTCGTCAATAAAGATCGCACCGAGCTTTTCCAGGTGCTCAAGCGCATCGCCGCAACCACGTACCACGCATGTCAGCGGGTCTTCGGCAACCACGACTGGCAAGCCAGTTTCTTCTTGCAGCAGACGATCTAGGTCTGCCAGCAGGGCGCCACCGCCTGTCAAGGCAATGCCTTTGTCAGTGATGTCAGCGCCAAGCTCCGGTGGCGTGTTTTCCAGGGCGATTTTGACAGCAGAAACAATTTGATTGAGCGGGTCGGTCAAGGACTCTAAGATTTCGTTGGAGGACACCGTAAAACTGCGGGGAACACCTTCAGCCAGGTTGCGGCCCTTGACCTCAATCTCACGAACTTCGGATCCCGGGAATGCAGAGCCAATTTCCTTCTTGATCAACTCGGCTGTTGGCTCGCCAATGAGCATCCCGTAATTACGACGAATGTAATTGACGATGGCCTCGTCGAATTTGTCACCACCAACCCTTACCGAACCCTTATAGACCATACCGCCAAGTGAAATAACGGCGACCTCAGTGGTACCACCACCAATATCGACCACCATCGAGCCACTGGCATCCGACACATTCAAACCTGCTCCGATGGCCGCAGCCATGGGCTCTTCAATCAGGTAAACCTCGCTAGCACCAGCACCGAGGGCAGACTCGCGGATCGCACGTCGTTCAACCTGGGTTGAGCCGCAAGGAACGCAAACGATAATCCGCGGACTTGGCGCAAAAATATTGCGTGGGTGAACCATGCGGATGAATTGCTTGAGCATCTGCTCAGTCACCGTGAAATCAGCAATCACGCCATCTTTCATCGGACGGATCGCTTCGATATTGCCTGGCACCCGCCCAAGCATCTGCTTGGCCTCACGGCCTACGGCCTGGATGATGCGCTTGCCACCCCCACCGCTTTCATGACGAATTGCTACCACCGATGGCTCATCAAGCACAATGCCTTTGCCACGAACGTAGATCAGCGTGTTGGCCGTGCCAAGGTCAATGGCCATGTCGCTAGAGAAATAACTGCGCAGGAATCCGAACATGCAAAAGTAGCCGTAAAAAAGAAGAGAAAAACAGCCGGGCAACTGAACCTGCGAAGTTTCGCTAGCTCGCCTTTCGTCTCCGAAGGTCAAGCTTTGAAAAATAGTGGTCTGTACCGGCAGCCGACTAGCCTTAAATGATAACTTATAATCGTGGGTTTCACGTACTGAAATTGTCTGACTTGCGATAGCTACAGACCTAGGAAATTTCTGACATGGCATTGACCGAAAGCGACGTGACCCGCATTGCCCAACTAGCGAGACTACACCTCAAAGAGGCTGAGCTGCCCACGCTTGGGGCCGAACTGAACCAAATCATGGCCTTGATCGAGCAGTTGCAATCTATCGATACAAGCAACATCGAGCCTTTGGCGCACCCCCTGTCGGTTATTGGCGAGGTAGGTTTGCGTTTGCGCGATGACATCGCATTGCCAGCCAACGACGAGGCGACTCGTGATCATTTCATGCAAAACGCCCCAGCGCGCGAGGGCGGTGTATTTCTCGTGCCACGCGTGATTGAGTGAGCCTCATGAGCACATTTCTCAAAGATTTTCCGACTATTCGTGCGTTTGCACAGGCGCTGGCCTCGCGCAAATTCTCGGCCCACGAAGCGACAACAGCCCTGCTCCAGGAAATCAAAACAAACCAAGCACTGAACGCATTCGTTGATGTCCAGCCAGAGTTAAGCCTTGCTCAAGCCCGAAATGCCGACAACCAAATCAGCCATGGCACCGGCGCTCTGTTGGTCGGCACACCACTGGCGCATAAGGATATTTTTGTGACAGAAGGCTGGCGTACCACTGCCGGCAGCAAAATGCTGGCCGACTATGTGAGCCCCTTTAATGCCACCGTAATCAATGCGCTTTACGAAGCCGGGACCGTGAGCCTGGGCAAGGTCAGCTGTGACGAATTCGCCATGGGTTCGGGTAACGAACACGCAGCTACCGGTCCAGTGCTTAATCCTTGGGATCCTGAAGTGGTGCCTGGGGGATCTTCTGGCGGTTCAGCGGCTGCGGTTGCTGCCGGCTTGGTGCTTGGTGCCACTGGCACAGACACCGGTGGCTCAGTCAGACAACCTGCCGCTCTGTGTGGTGTGTGCGGTATCAAACCCACTTACGGCGTTGCCTCAAGATTTGGGATGATTGCTTACGCATCGAGCCTTGACCAGGCCGGCGTGCTGGCAACCAATGCAGAGGATCTCGCCTGGTTGCTAGACGCCATTAGCGGGTTTGATGAGCATGACGCCACGAGCATTCAAGTCTGCCAGGGCGTGGCCAACGCGCCGGGGCGGATACTGAACGACTACCAGAAGCACGTGGATGCGTATACCGGTAACAAGCCGCTTGCTGGCCTGCGAATTGGTGTGCCAAAGGAATATTTTGGTGACGGGCTCGACAATCACGTGGCTGCCGCCATTGAGGCTGCCATTGCTCAGTTCGAAGCTATGGGCGCTACCCGCGCTGACATCTCCTTGCCAAACACCGCCTACGCCATACCTGCTTATTACGTGATTGCACCTGCCGAGGCGTCGAGCAATCTGGCTCGTTATGACGCCGTGCGCTACGGTCACCGAACTGCTCAGTACACAGACCTTCAAGACATGACAGCCCGCTCACGCTCTGAAGGTTTTGGTGATGAAGTGCGCAAGCGGATCATGATTGGTACCTATGTGCTTTCTCATGGTTACTACGATGCCTATTACCTTCAGGCACAACGCGTTCGACGGCTGATTGCACAGGGCTTTCAGTCAGCACTGACTCACGAGTGCGATGTCATTCTGGGGCCAGTAACCCCAACTGTGGCGCCTGCCATCGGTAGCGTGACCAAAGACGCCACAGCCGAATGGCTAGGCGATATCTACACCTTGAGCGTAAACCTGGCTGGCTTGCCTGGCATGTCAATCCCGTGTGGCTTCGCGCCAGGGCACCGTGGTCAACCACTGCCGGTTGGATTGCAGGTGATCGGCAATTATTTTGATGAGGGACGCATGTTGGCCATTGCCCATGCCTATCAACAGGTCACGGACTGGCACACTCGCCGCCCAGGGGGTGCAGCATGAAGTGGGAGGTTGTGATTGGGCTAGAGACGCATGTTCAACTGCGCACCAACAGCAAAATTTTCTCCAGCAGCGCCACTCGCTACGGCGCAGCGCCAAACACCCAGGCCAACGAAGTCGACATGGCGTTGCCGGGGTCATTGCCTGTACTGAATCGTCAGGCTGTCGCTCATGCCATTCGTTTCGGGCTTGCGATTGGCGCGCACATTGCGCCGCGATCCGTTTTTGCGCGAAAAAACTACTTTTATCCTGATTTGCCCAAAAACTATCAGATCAGCCAGTATGAGATCCCGGTAGTTTCGGGCGGTGCCATCAACTGCTTTGTAGGCGATGAGCCGCGTACATTTGCGCTGACTCGAGCACACCTGGAAGAGGACGCTGGCAAGTCATTGCACGAGAACTTTGTCGGTCCAGACGGTAAACCTTGCTCGGGCATCGACTTGAATCGTGCGGGCACGCCTTTGCTCGAAATCGTCTCTGAGCCTGACATGCGATCGGCGGCCGAGGCCGTTGCCTACGCCAAGGCATTACATGCCCTGGTTACTTGGCTTGGCATCTGCGATGGCAACATGCAAGAAGGTTCTTTTCGCATTGATGCCAACGTTTCCGTTCGACCTTTCGGCCAAAAAGAATTCGGCACCCGGACCGAGACGAAGAACGTCAACTCGTTTCGGTTTCTGGAACGCGCCATTCAGTTTGAAGTACAACGCCAGATTGAGCTGATTGAAGACGGTGGCACCGTGGTGCAAGAGACTCGGCTTTACGATGCCGATCGCGACGAGACCCGTAGCATGCGTAGCAAGGAAGATGCGCACGACTATCGCTATTTCCCAGACCCCGACCTGCCACCGCTGGTGATTACCGAGCAATGGATCCATGAGGTTCGTGCGGGTATGCCAGAGCTGCCAGAGCAAATGCGCGAACGCTTTATGAATGACATGGGGCTAGCACCTGCAGATGCAGCCCAGATCTGCCAAGATCCCGCAGTAGCGTCATATTTTGAGGCAACAGCAAGATTGTTGCCGCCTGGCCAAGGCAAACTCGCGGCCAACTGGTTAATGGGCGAGGTATCTGCCGCGCTAAACCGCGATGACATTGCGTTTGACGCATGCCCAATCACACCCGAACAACTAGCCAAGCTGCTTAGCCGCATCATCGACGGCACGATCTCCAACAAGATCGCACGCGAGGTGTTTGCTCAGATGTGGCGTTCGCAAGACGAGGACGCCGATCAGATCATCGAATCAAAAGGTCTTAAGCAAATTAGCGATACCGGCGCAATTGCAGCCATGGTTGATGAAGTGATTGCCAGCCAAGCTGGGATTGTTGAGGAATACCGGGCTGGCAAACAGAAAGCGTTTAACTCGTTGGTCGGGCAGGTCATGAAGCTTGCCAAGGGTAAAGCCAATCCGGCTCAAGTCAACGAGTTACTCAAACAAAAGCTAGACGGCTAGATGCCATAGCGATCGCGGTAAGCGATCACGGCTGACTCGTACTGTGCGAATTCGGGTCGATCCCGGATGACCGACAGAATGTCGTCTAGCGTGGCAATGCTCACCACAGGCATACCGTGACGCAATGCGACATCTTGAACAGCCGAGTTAGCGGACAACTCACCTTCGCTGCCAGCTCGCTCCATCCGATCAAGCGCGATAAGCACTGCCACGGGCTCGGCCCCTGCAGCACGGATAAGGTCGACGGACTCATTTACAGACGTGCCAGCCGTAATCACGTCATCAATAATGACGACTTTACCGTGCAAGGGCGCCCCCACGAGTGTGCCGCCCTCGCCATGGTCCTTGGCCTCTTTACGGTTAAACGCAAACGGCACACTGCGGCTTGCGCACGAGGGATGCGCAGACAGTGCTATGGCCGCGGTCGTAGCCAACGGTATGCCTTTATAGGCCGGCCCAAACAACATATCGAACTGAAGTCCGGCATCGATCAGGGCTTGTGCGTAAAATTGACCCAAGCGCCCAACGCTAACGCCGTGATTAAACAGGCCTGCGTTAAAGAAGTAAGGGCTTAAACGACCAGACTTGGTCATAAATTCGCCAAACCGCAAGACACCTTCTTGCAGCGCAAACTCAACGAACGACTCGCGATTTGAGGGCTGTTTTGAACTTGTCATGTCGGTATCCTTGAAATTGCCACCTAAGGCACTATGGTTTTTTTGCAATCGGAATTATCGCATTGGAGGCCAGTTTGTTTCGTGTCACATCTCTAAACGTCAATGGCCTGCGCTCAGCATTTCGTAAAGGCTTACCGCAATGGCTCGAGACCCATCAGCCCGATGTGGTCTGTTTGCAGGAAATCAAGGCACATGAAGCTGATCTTGACCAAACGTTGCTGTATCCAGCCAATTACGATGGGCACTTTCACTATGCCGAGAAAAAAGGCTACAGCGGCGTGGGCATCTACACGCGTCACGCACCGCAATCGGTTGAGGCTGGTATTGGCCTAGACGAGTTTGATCGCGAAGGCCGATTGATTCGCGCAAGCTGGCCAGGCTTGACCATCGTCAGCGCTTATCTTCCCTCAGGCTCAAGTGGGGATGAACGCCAGGCTGTCAAGATGCGATTTCTCGACGCCTTTGCCCCCTGGCTAAAGGGGCTAATGAAAACACACCAGGATACCGGTCATGAGTTCATCATATGCGGTGACTGGAACATTGCGCACAAGGAAATCGACCTGAAAAACTGGCGTGGCAACCTAAAGAACTCAGGCTTTCTGCCCGAGGAACGTCAATGGTTGACTCACGTGTTTGATGAAATCGGCTTCGTGGATGTGTTTCGAAAGCTCGAGCCGGGCGAAGATCACTACACATGGTGGAGCAATCGTGGGCAGGCTTGGGCAAAGAATGTAGGCTGGCGAATTGATTACCAGATAGCCACACCAGGCATTGCGTCTCGCGCCAAGCGCACCGAAATCTTTAAGGAGCAGCGCTATTCTGATCATGCGCCTTTGACGATCGATTACGATGTTTCTGTAATTTGACCAACCAACTTCACCTAGGATACTCATGGTTGCCAACGACAGGCCCCAGGGGCCCATTTTGCTGATCACCGATTTGAGTCCCCGGTGTGACAGGGCCATGGATCGTGCAGCGGCCTTAGCACAATCGCTTGGCACTTCACTGATGGCATTGCATGTCATGGACACGCCTTGGCTTTCAAAGCTGGCTCAACCAGCGTGGCGCAGTTTGCAGCAAGACCAACTAGAGCAAGCTAACAAGCGTTTACGCGCCGATCTAGCCAACGCACCAGTCAACATAACAGTGCTGGTAGAGACCGGCAACCCCATTGAAGTTATTGAGCAGATTGCCAAGCAAGAACAGTGCAGCCTGATAGTATCGGGCACCGCTCGCGAGGAAACACTAGGGCGTCTGGTACTTGGGAACACCGTTGAACGCCTGGCACGCCGAACGACAACGCCGCTACTGGTGGTACGCGCTCGTCCATTCGCACCCTATCGCAAAATCGTCGTGGCAATTGATTTCTCCGACGGTTCCCGGCAGGCTCTGATGGCTGCCCACACACTATGCGCTGATGCTCAACTAACGCTCTATCATGCGTTTGACCAAGTTGCTGGCATTTACCAACTTGACCAGCCGACCGTCACCGAAGAAATCGCCGCACTGATCAAGAAGGCCAAAACATTTGTGCAGTCCACGCCAGGACTAGACAGAGAACTACCGATAGTGGTTGAGCATGGTTCGGCTCAAGACACGCTGCCAGCTTATGTTCGCGCTAACGACGTTGAGCTTCTTGTGATGGGAACACACGGAGAGACTGGGGTTGTTCGCACGGCCATGGGCAGCGTGGCAGAAAAACTACTGACTCGAGCTCAGTGCGATGTACTGATCGTGCCACATACTAACCATTAGCTGCGTTGGTAGCCTGCGCCTTGACACGTTCATCGAGCGCGATAATGTTGTCTCGACGACGCCATAACAGCCAAAGCCCAGGCAACGCAATTAGAACTGTCATTGCAAAAAACAGCGGCCAGCCGAATGATTCAACCAACGGCGGCGTCAGTGGCCCAGCCAGATAGGTTCGGCCTACAGCCGACAGTGCCGAGAGCAATGCAAATTGCGTCGCTGAAAACTGGTGGTTGCACAGCCCCATCAGAAGCGCAACAAATGCCGCTGTCCCCATGCCACCACAGAGGTTTTCAAGGCCCACACCAAAAGCCATGAGCCAGATGCTCTGTGGCCCTACCGCAATTAGCCAATAGCCAAAGTTCGAGACTGCCTGCAAGATACCAAAGACCATGAGCGAGCGATACAGGCCAAGCTTTGCCATCAACGCGCCACCAGCCAAAACGCCAACAATGGTTGCACCGAGACCCAGAAGTTTATTAACCGTACCAACCTCAGTGGGCGAGTAACCAGCACCACGAATCAGAAAGGTTGTCGATAGCGCTCCCGCAAAGGCGTCGCCAAGCTTGTAGAGCACAATCAGCAAGAGCAATAACCAAACCTGTGGCCGAGAAAAAAACTCTCTGAACGGCTCAATGACGGCTATCGTGAGCGACACAGGCGCTTGACCAGGGTGTTCAGGTTCGGGCGCCCAGAACGTCGCTAGAACAGCGAGCAGCATCAAGCCACCCATGAGCGCATACGTTTGACCCCAGCCGAGCCACTGATCTGCCAGTATGAGCGCCAAGCCACCAGATACCAACATCGCAAGACGGTAACCCAGCACCGACAACGCGGCACCAGCGCCTCGTTCTGCAGGTCTAAGCACATCGGTACGATAGGCATCAAACGCAATGTCTTGTGTTGCGGAAAAAAATGCCACCAGCACTGCAATCAGCGCCAAAGGTCCCAGCGAATCAGCCGGGGACAATAACCCCATGGCAATCAGCCCGGCCGCCAGGAGTACTTGTGTGACTGCCATCCATCCACGACGCCGACCCAGCAACGGGGGCACGTAGCGATCAACCAGCGGTGCCCACAGAAATTTCAGGGTATAAGCCGTGCCCACTAGCGTCAGAAAACCGATCTCTTGCAACGACACATTCTCGACTGTGGCCCAGGCTTGCAGCGTGCCTCCCGTTAATGCCAGCGGCAAGCCGCTAGCAAACCCCAGTGCGAGCAAAGGCGCAACACGCCTGCCGAAGTAGATGGTGCTCAAGCTCAACGCGAACCACCCGTAGATTCAGATTGACTCGTGAAACGGTATAGAGCGAGAGTGGCACGCCAGCCAGCTAGCCATTTCACCTCACTGTCGGGACTGAAAGTGACTCGCTCCAGAATCTGCAAGCCGAGCTTGCGACATAAATCCTCGAAATCCTTCAGCGTGCAAAGGTGAATGTTGGGCGTGTTGTACCAGGCGTAAGGCATTTGACCGGTTACCGGCATACGGCCTCTGAGAATTGACCAGCCATGAGGCCAGTAACCAAAATTTGGAAACGACACAACACCAGTGCGACCGACCCTTACCATTTCCCGTAAAACATGTTCGGTCTGATGCACGGCCTGCAAAGTCTGTGACAACACCACCGTATCAAACTGTTGATCACCAAACATGGCCAAACCTTCATCGAGGTTTTGTTGGATCACATCGACACCACGTTCAACGCAAGCTATCACTCTCTCGTCGCTAATCTCGACGCCCACGCCTCGCGTTTGTTTGACCTCACGCAAATATCCCAACAACGAGCCGTCTCCACAGCCTAGATCGAGCACCCGACTGCCCCGATCGACCCAACTGCCGATGCGCTCAAAGTCTCGCCGCACGTTAACTTCAGCCATGCAATAGCCCCTTGTCAATGCGCTTGAAGTACTCCCGTACGACAGCATGATATCTGGCATCATCAAGCAGGAACGCATCATGTCCGTGAGGCGCATCGATTTCAGCGTAAGTCACGGGCGCGGCGTTGTTTAACAATGCTTTGACGATTTCGCGTGAGCGAGCGGGCGGGAATCGCCAATCCGTTGTAAAGGACACCAACAGGAAGTTCGCTTTACTCGGTGATAGCGCCCGCGTGAGATCCCCACCCGTACTGCGGGCTGGATCAAAATAGTCAAGCGCCCTGGTAATCAAAAGATAGGTGTTGGCATCAAAGTACTTGGAAAACTTCTCGCCCTGATAACGCAAATAAGACTCGACCTCAAACTCGACATCAAAACCATACCGCCAGGCACCATCTTCAGATGGTGCGCGCTGGGCTCGGCCAAATTTCTCTGCCATGTCATCGTCTGACAGATAAGTGATATGCCCAATCATGCGCGCCACCGATAAACCACGCTTGGGCACCACACCATGAGCGTAATAGTCACCCCCATGGAATTCGGGATCTGTGATGATGGCGCGCCTGGCGACCTCGTTAAAGCCGATGTTCTGCGCAGACAAGCGTGGTGTGCTGGCAATGACTACGCAATTAGCGACCCGCTCTGGGCAGGTGATAGACCAACTCAGTGCTTGCATGCCCCCCAACGATCCGCCCATCACGGCAGCAAACCGTTCAATGCCAAATCGATCGGCCAGTCGGGCCTGCGCCATCACCCAGTCTTCGACAGTCACCACAGGGAAGGATGCCCCCCAAGGCTTGCCGGTGTCAGGCCGCGTGGACGCCGGGCCCGTCGACCCAAAACATGAGCCCAGGTTGTTCACGCCAATCACGAAAAACTTGTTGGTGTCCACCGGTTTGCCCGGTCCCACCATGTTGTCCCACCAACCGACTTCTTTGGGATCATCAGCTGATATTCCAGCAACGTGGTGCGAAGCATTCAGCGCATGGCAGATGAGTACCGCATTCGTCTTGTCTGCGTTTAGCCTGCCATATGTATGCACGGCAAGCGTGTAACGCTCAAGCACTTGCCCTGAGGCAAGCGCTAGCGGCTCGTCAAACTCAAAGTACTGTGTTTTAACCACACCCACAGAATTTGGCGTCGCTGCGGCGACGTTAGTCGGAACAACAACGTCAGGATGGGTCAGTTCGGAATCAATAGCGTTGATCATAGCGGACCTCTTTAGCTGGATTTATGGGGCGCCCGCAAGCGGATCAGGCAAATCGGCGCCAAAACGTTTATAAATTCTACCACCAGCTCGGGTCGTACCTATCCAACCCCGCCGATCCAGAGCAGCAATGGCGCGAGCAACAAAAACACCAACGTGGAAATCAGGACTGCGCCGGCAGCCGCGTCGCCACATTGCCCGTGCAGCCGCGCAAACAGATAACTGTTGACCGCGCACGGCATGAGCATCTGCAGTGCAATTGGCGCGGCAATGATCGGATCAATGCCAATTGGTGCAAACAATAAAAGCGCTGTCACAATGCCACTAACAAACCGTGCCACAGCCACACCAGATCCAGCCTTGAACCCTGAACGGGGCAGCTTTGAGAGCGTATGCCCCAAGGTGACCAGCATCAAAGGCACTGCCATGCTGCCTAGAAGCTTGGCGCTGTCCAATGACCACTGCGGTGCCTGAACATCCATGGCACGCAAGCCAATGCCTATTAGAGTCGCCCATACCACGGGCTGACGCCACACTTTGCCAGCCGAACCAGTCAACCATCGAAGTCCAAGGGTAAAGCTGACAAAGGACGAAGCCGCAAAAAATGCAATGGCCACCGTCAAGCCTTCGACTCCGAACACGAGCTCTGACATTGGCAATCCAAGGTTGCCTGCATTTGGTATCCATGCAGTCTGACCAAGATCACGGCCAGACAAACCCATCAATCGCAGCACCACGGCAACCACCACACCAGCTACTAGCATCGCCAGCACCGACACCGTCAGCACCCAGGTCATGGTACCGGCAGCCAGTGGCGTGGTCATTAGGGTATGAAAGGTCAACGCTGGTATCGCCACATAAGTCACAAGCGTGGAGACAAAGGACGTTGGGTACGGCTGCTCACGCCTGCCCCAAATAAAACCAACGCCGACACACACCACGAGTGGCATGAGCCGAACGAGCATGGCTAGGTAGGCGGAAAACAGAATGCTCATGACAAATGTAAATAATTGTTACGGGATTTTGCGAATTAACAAATAGAACAACTGCAGTCAAACTATCTCCCGTTGTTCTTACACTTTGAGTAGGTAGAGGTTAACAATATGATGCAAGCACCTTTAACCGGGCGAGAGTTGCAATGTCTGGCGTGGGTGTCACGCGGCAAAACCAGCTGGGAAACCGCCACCATACTGGGTCTGAGCGAACGCACCGTGAATTTCCACCTGTGCAACGCAAGCCGCAAGCTGAATGTATATGGGCGACAAGCCTGCGTTGCACGAGCCATTCATTTGGGGCTACTAGAGCCATTTACCGCAACTTCAGCGACCGCATGAACTCGTTGGCAAGCCCGTCGGTGAGCACATCAGGCGGCCCTGATGCCACCACGCGCATCACTATGTCGTAATGAACCAACACTTTGGCAACCAACGCCAAAGATTTTCCATCGCGATTGTTCTCCAACCGGAACACCTCGGCATTGTATGCACTATCTGGTGGTGACTTGCCAATGCTTGCAGCTAGCGAATCCACTAGGCTTTGCTTGGCAGCTTCACGTTGCTCGGGCGTGCTTTGCATCGGCAACTGCGCCCAGCCAATAGAAAACACGACATCATTGACATCCGTGCTCGTCAAAACAAATGTCACCGGCATGCCAGCCAAGTCAATCTGACGCTTGGCAGTGTCGACTTTAGCGGGAAACGCCAATGTGGCTAACCCATCGGCTACAGGCAATTCACGCCAGTTGTATGTGGGATAACAGGCAGCAAGCAACAAGACGCTCGCGAGCACAAATAAGCGCTTCACCGAAGTCAGCTTTACAGATGAGACGATAGACAATCGACTTCCTCGAACATGTGGTGCGCCAAAGCAACAATAAAGCATGTGCCGTACAATCAATACTCTAACGCGGTTACCGCGATTTTAATGACGAACCGGGGACTGCGGTTGGCCTCACAATTACAACAACGCCTAAACCTGCTAAGGCAGGAGCCAGGCATGCTCACAGGCTGTCTGCGCGGCATAGAAAAAGAAGGGCTTCGTGTTGACAGCCAAGGCTGGCTATCGACGCGCGCACACCCTCAAGCGCTTGGGAGTGCGTTGACACACCCGCACATCACGACGGATTATTCCGAAGCCCTACTAGAACTGATTACCGGAACACACCATAGTGCCAGCGGCGTAACCGATGAACTGGAGTGGGTTCACCGACTCGCCATGGTCGGACTTGGCGATGAGCTGCTATGGAACCAGTCCATGCCAGCGCTCTTGCCAGCTGAGCCAGACATTCCCATTGCCTGGTATGGCGATTCAAACACCGGCATGCTAAAGCATGTGTACCGCCGCGGATTGGCGGTGCGTTATGGCAAATTAATGCAGTGCATTGCGGGCCTACACTACAACTTCTCGCTGCCCGATGCGCTGTGGACACACAAGGATCTATTTGCCACCAACCAGACAAGCCAGGCACAGAAATCCGATCGGCAATCAGAGGGATACGTCGCTCTGATTCGAAACTTTGTGCGCTATAGCTGGTTATTGATGTACTTATTTGGTGCCTCGCCGGCTGTGTCAAACAATTTTTTACGCAACCAAAACAATCACGGCCTGCTACCACTTGGCCTCACCACCTCGTACTTACCTTGGGCAACGAGCCTTCGCATGAGCGATTTGGGCTACCAGAATAAAGCCCAGTCGACCCTGAAGCTTTGCTATAACGACTTGCCAACGTTTCTGGATCGGCTTTACTCAGCAGTCACCACCCCATGGCCCGCTTACGAGTCCATCGGCACAAAGCGTGATGGTCAATGGATACAGCTGAACTGCAATTTGCTGCAAATCGAAAACGAGTTTTATTCGACTATCCGTCCTAAACGTGCCACCGGCAGGGGCGAGCGACCGATTACGGCCTTGGCCAAGCGCGGGGTGCAGTACATTGAAGTTCGCTGCCTAGATATAGATCCATTTGAACCTACGGGCATCTCAGCGCAGACGGTCCGATTTATGGATGCGTTTCTGTTGTTTTGCGCTCTCGAACACAGTCCACAGTTTGGCGACGATGGCTACTGTACGGAAAGCGCACAAAACTTCAATTCAGTCGTGATCCAGGGCAGAAAGCCGGGCTTGGCACTTTCACGTAACGGCATACCGGTTGACCTGCCCGAATGGGCCTATGAGGTGCTAGACCGAGTTGCTGATTGCGCTGACCTCTTGGCAACTCAGCTAAGCGACGAAACATACCGCCAGGCCGTACAAACCCAACGGGATAAAGTAAAGGATGTCAGCCTAACTCCTTCGGCACGCGTGCTTGCGACGCTCGAACAAGGGCAGTCATTTCATGAGTTTGCGCTCAGCCTATCCAAAGCTCACACCGAGCACTTCAGAAAGACAGGGCTTTCCGCGCAAGAGCAAGAACTTGCCGACCGGATGCGGGATGACTCTCTCGCAGCCCAAAAAGCCCTTGAAGCCGACAAAGCCGTGTCGTTCGAGCAATATGTTGAAGATTTTCATCGGGCGCTGCAAGCACCCCAGAGGGACTAAAGCCGGTCCCGGCTGCTGGCAACAAAGTGGCGCGCCCGACAGGAATCGAACCTGTATCGAGAGCTTCGGAAACTCTAATTCTATCCATTGAACTACGGGCGCTCGGGTGACATTATACGCACAGCGCTGGTTTGATTTATCTCAACCAAAATGGCATTTTTGGGGTCATTGCCGCTATAATCCCCGAAATTTTTGCGATCGCAACTACAGGGCGTCTTATGAGCAATTCAACCGAAAACCAAGAGTCTGTGCACGCTGAAGATCACGAAATGATCATCAAAACCCCCAAACAACTGGTCGTAACGGTGGTTTTATCGTTTGTCATCCCAGTTGTGGTGTTAATCATGCTGGCCAGCTGGGTAACAACCGGTGACCGTAAAGCCCCGGGATCGGATGCGCTCGGACCGGAGGCTACTGCGTTGCGTATCGCACCAGTGGCAAAGATCGAACTCGTTGAAGCGAGCGGTCCGGTTGAGTTAAGAAGCGGTGAGCAGGTTTACGCATTGGCCTGTGCTGCCTGTCATGATTCAGGTGCAGCGGGTGCCCACAAGTTTGCGGACCAGGTCGCTTGGGCAGGCCCCATTGGTACTGGTCTCGAAACCATGATCAACAATGTGATCAAAGGCAAGGGCGCCATGCCGGCTCGTGGCGGCAACCCCAACTTGCAAGACATTGAAATCGCCCGTGCTGTGGTTTACATGAGCAACGCTGCCGGCGGCAACTTTGAAGAGCCTGCCGTTGATGCTGCTGCGGCTGCCGGACAGACTAGCGCCGCACCTGCGCCGGCTGCTGCCCCAACGCCTGTAGCCATGGCAGCAGCCCCAGCGGCAACCCCTGCTGCAGCACCTGCTACGGCCGCTAGCGCCTCTACCGCCCTGCCCGCCGGCATCGACCTGGCTCTTGGAGAAAAGATCTACAACCAGACTTGCATGGCCTGCCACCGCTCTGGCGTGGCTGGTGCGCCCAAGTTTGGAGACAAGGCTGCCTGGGCTCCTTATGTAGCCACCGGCATGGACACGATGATCGAATTGGCTATCAAAGGCAAGGGCGCGATGCCACCGCGGGGCGGCATGATGAACGCTAGCGACAACGACATTGCTTCAGCTGTGCACTACATGGTGCAAGCCGTGCAGTGAAGACTGCTGCGACTCATATAAAAAGCGCCGCGATGCGGCGCTTTTTCTTTTAAGGACTCACACAAGGCCTCAAGCGGTTGCCGACAGCTCCAACAGTGACATGCCTAACTGAACACGACGTCTGAGCCAGAGGCTTGGGCGGTAACGCATGTCACCGGTAACCGCCTCAATGTTAGTCAGGATTTCCAAGACCCTCGCAGCACCTAAGCTGTCACCTAGTGCAAGGGGACCTGCTGGATAGTTCAGGCCGAGTGTGACTGCCCGATCAATATCACCTGGGGTCGCAATTTGTTGCTGAGCAATATCGCAGGCAATGTTCACAATTGTGGCGAGCACCCTTTGTGCCACGAAGCCAGGAGAATCTTGAATCACGCTCAGAGCCACCTGATCACGGGCAAGAATGGCGTGCGCTGCATCTCGCCACTTAGGTAAAGTCGCTGGTGACAACATAAGCGTGCGGTGACGTGGGGGCTGAACTGAACCAAAGGTGTCGATGGCGACCGTGCGGGTTGCATCAAGCCCTTGCTCGGCTACGGCTGTCGAAACGTCCTGACCAAAGGGTGTGACTACAATCAAGTCTTCCGGATTGGGCCGACTCCCGGTTTGCAAGGTCGCACCGAGGCTCGATAGCAATGTCATCGCCATTTGATGGCCGTGATCATGCGCGGGGCTGACCCAAACAGGTGGCAATTTGTTGACATCGGGCACGATGGGAAGAGGTGGCTCTTTTTTCTTGCCATCGATGTACTCGTAAAAACCTTTGCCAGTCTTACGCCCAAAAAGGCCGCCAGCCACACGCGCAGTTCCTAAAGGAGATGGTCGAAACCTCGGCTCATCAAAAAACTGACGGTACACCGATTCCATCACTGCGTGCGAAACATCGAGTCCGGTCAAATCCATTAGCTCAAATGGGCCCATGCGAAACCCGCATTGATCGCGCATGATGTTGTCCACTGTTTCGTAATCGGCCACGCCTTCTTGCACCACCCTGAACCCCTCGGTGCCAAACCCCCGACCAGCGTGGTTGACGATAAAACCCGGCATATCCTTAGCACGCACTGCGGTGTGTCCCATGCGTTGGCTAAGCGTCATCAACGCATCGCCCACAGCGGGATCAGAGCGCAAGCCATCGATCACCTCAACGACCTTCATCAGTGGCACCGGGTTAAAGAAGTGATAGCCAGCTACACGCTCGGGTCTGCTGCAAACCGATGCGATCGCGGTCACAGATAGAGAAGATGTGTTGGAAACTAACGCACAATTCGGGCTAACCACTCCCTCCAGCTCACGAAACAGTGCTTGCTTGATATCTAGGCGCTCGACAATGGCCTCAATGACTAGATCACAATCTGCCAATTCAGCCAGGCTTTGTGCCACGTGAACATTTGCCAGCGCAGTGTCAGCAGCAGTTTGCGTCATCTTGCCCTTGCCCACGAGCTTGGCCCAAGTTTCACCCAACGCATTCCGTGCAGAATGGGTCGCCTCAAGCTGCTGGTCGAACATGATCACTTTGACGCCTGCCTGAGCTGCGATCTGTACAATGCCTCTACCCATGGCGCCAACGCCGACTATGCCAATCGTTTCAAACGAATACATCTTCGAATCCTCTCTTTTTGTAGGTTGTACCTATATTGTGCCCGACAAACATGTCTAAACGATTGCCTAATTCGATTGACCCTAGCCAATTTGCCGCCATATTCGCGCCTCGCGACCCTGCCGGCCACAAAGGCGCCTTTGGCTCAACTGCCATTGTCGGTGGAGGGCCTGGCATGGTTGGCGCTGCTGTATTAGCGGCTAGGTCTGCGCTGAAATCTGGCTGCGGACGGGTCTACGTCGGCTTGGCGCAACAAGATCCGGCATTCAGCATTGATACGCTTCAACCCGAACTGATGTTGCGCTCCATATCGTCGCTGATGGGAATTTCAGAACAAATCACCGCCTGGGGCGTTGGTTGTGGGCTGGGCGACAGTGCTTATAGCCTTCAATGCTTAAAAACCGTTTTTAGTCATCGCGGTAATGCGCCACTGGTTGTAGATGCCGACGGATTGAATGCAATGGCGCGCGGTGATGTCAGCCCAACCTGGGGACAAGCGTCGGTTGTACTCACACCGCACCCGGCTGAAGCCGCCCGGCTCTTAGGCACTGATACTGCGAGCGTACAAGCCAACCGCACCGATGCTGCGCAAGCCCTAGCCAAGCAATTCAATGCCTGGGTTCTCCTCAAAGGGCAACACACCATCGTATGCACCCCGACAGGCCAATGCCAAATCAACACCACCGGAAACGTCGGGCTGGCCACGGCCGGCAGCGGCGATGTACTGACAGGTTTGTTGACTAGCCTCTTGGCACAAGGGTTTGAGCCTGACATTGCTGTGCCAGCTGCCGTGTGGCTGCACGGTGCAGCGGCTGATGCGCTTTCGGCGGAACTTGGCGGCCCAATTGGCCTGACTGCATCAGAGTTGATTGACTCGATTCGCAAGCTGCGCAATGGCGTCAAATCCCATTAACGAGTCCTCGCGATTCATAACGCGCCAGGCTTGGTCAACATCGCTTTGAGCATGTCTAAACGACCCTTGGGCGTTAACGACGCGCCAGGGTCAGCAATGGCTGGCTGCTGCTCCAGGCCCATTTCAGCGACGAACCTGGAGATCTCGCAGGCCTGATCCTGCCCGCTGCGGCGGCGCCTGGCGCACCACGTTAGATGCAGGCTGCGCTGCGCGCGAGTAATCCCGACATACATCAGTCGACGTTCCTCTTCAATGCGCTCGGGGCTGCCTGCGAGCGAGTCTTCATCTGACTCTCGCCCAAGGTGTGGCAAGAGCCCTTCTTCGATGCCGACCAGGTATACATGGGGGAACTCAAGCCCCTTGGCCGCATGCAGAGTCGACAGCGTCACCGCATCCGCAGACTGCTCGCCCTGACGTTCGAGCATCGTGACCAACGCAACGTGCTGCACTAGCTCCGACAGGTTCCAATTCGATTCCGTGGCACGGGTTTTAAGCCAATCAAGCAACTCAAGCACTGTCTGCCAGCGCGCCCGAGCGGCCCGGTCATCCGTGCTTACGTCGTACAAATAATGTTCGTAATTGATCGCAGCCATGAGCTCATCGAGTAGCGCAGCCACTGGCTCACGACTGGCTGGTTGACTGGCCCGCATCGCAAAGCGCTGCAAGAAGCCAACAAAGGCCTGCAATGCCAGCAGCTGTTTGGGATTGATCAAACTTTGAGCGCCCTGCTCGCAGGCGGCTACAAACATGCTGACATGCCGCTTGGCGGCATACTCTCCAAGCGTCTGCAACGTAGCCTGGCCAATACCGCGACGCGGCGTTGTCGCTGCCCGGATAAACGCCGGATCGTCGTTGTCATTAGCCAACAGTCGCAAGTAGGCCAGAATGTCCCGAACTTCTGCTTTGTCAAAAAAACTCTGACCACCTGAAACCGTGTATGGAATCCGTAAGTCCCGCATTGCCTGCTCGATCGCGCGCGCCTGCTGGTTGCTGCGATAAAGCACGGCGAAGTCACGCCAACTGGCGCGCTTTTCTGTCCGAGCTGCCGACAATCGAATCGCGATCGCCTGGGCTTGCTCAAGCTCACCTTCCATGCGTGAGACTGAGATTGCCTCGCCTGTTCCAAGTTCGGACCACAACTGTTTGGGGAACAGTTTTGGGTTGCGCGCAATCAGGTTGTTGGCTGCTGCCAATATCGTCTGGGTTGATCGGTAGTTTTGTTCTAGTTTGATGAGCTTGAGCGCGGGATAGTCCTCTTGCAAGCGAGCCAGATTCTGCATGGTAGCGCCACGCCAACCATAAATTGCCTGATCATCGTCACCCACTGCGGTGAACATGGCTCGCACACCGGTCAAATGCCGCACTAATTCGTACTGGCAAGCGTTGGTGTCTTGGTACTCATCAATGAGCAGGTACCGGATACGGTTTTGCCATTTCTCGCGAATCTGCGAATTTTCAGCCAACATCTCACATGGCACCATAATCAGATCATCAAAATCCACTGCCTGATAGGCGCGCAGGCTTGCCTGGTAGCTACGATAGACCCGTGCGGCATCCATGGCCGTGGCGTTCTGTACTTCACGAGCGGCCGCATCAGGATCGAGCAACGCGTTTTTCCAGAGCGAGATCTGCTGCTGTACCGCCTTGAGTCTGGCTTTGTCGGTGGTAGCTACAAGCGACTGAATCAATCCGAAACAATCTTGGGCATCCATAATAGAAAATCCCGTTTTCAGCCCTGCTGCTTTAGATTCCTCACGCAACAGCCGGACACCAAGCGAGTGAAAAGTGCTGATATTCAGTTCAGCCACACGGTCAGCACCAAGCATCTTGAACAACCGCTCACGCATCTCAGCGGCTGCCTTGTTGGTGAATGTGACGGCGAACACGCTTTTAGGCTCATAGCCGCACTGCCCAACCAGATAGGAAATCTTGCTGGTAATTACCCGTGTTTTGCCTGAGCCTGCGCCTGCAAGCACTAGGCTAGGGCCGTCAAGATAGCGCACAGCTTGTTGTTGCGCGGGATTCATGCGAGACAAATCAAAATTATTCATGTGCTGCTAGATTTCCAGGGGATCGACTTCGAGTTGCCATCGCAAACCACCTGTGCCGTGGCGGCTGCCTAGGCTAATTAGCCAACCACGCAATAAACGGTGCAATGCAACGCGCGAACTCGCTTCGATTAATAACTGGGCCCGGCAAATTCGCGCCACTCTCACCACTCGCAAGGGCACAGCGTCGTATAGCGTGACGAGTTCAGCGAGTTCGTGAGCCTGCAACCATGCAATTGCTGTTGCGCGAGCCGCTTCTAGAAACCCCAGCGCATCCGCCAACTCGGTCGCCTCGGCGGTCAACAGTGCCTGGAAAGCAAATGGTGGCAACCCGGCCATCTCGCGCTCAACCATCAGGCTCTGCGCAAATCCCACGTAATCATGCCGTTTCAACGCTTGATAGAGGGGTTGCTCTGGATACCCCGTCTGTATCATCACCAGCCCTGATTTACCGTCACGCCCGGCGCGGCCAGCAACTTGAATCAGCTGGGCGAACAGCCGCTCTGGCGCCCGAAAATCCTGGGAAAACAGCATCGCATCAGCGTTGACAACACCGACCACACCTAGATTTCCAAAGTCATGCCCCTTGGAGACCATTTGCGTACCCACAAGAATGTCGACCTCACCCGCATGCACCTGTTCAAACAAGTCCTCAGCACTGCCTTTTCGCCGAGTGCTATCGGCATCAATACGTGCGATACGTGCCTGAGGAAACAACTGCGCCAAATGTTCTTCAAGTCGCTGGGTGCCTCTGCCCATGGGCTGTAAATCCGGGTCACCACATGTCGGGCAAGACATGGGTGCGGCGTGTTGTGCGCCGCAATGGTGGCAGTGCAAGCGCATGCGGTTACCTCCTGCCCGATGCACTACGCTATATGCCGTGCAGTGTTCACATTGACTGACCCACCCACAACTGTCGCAATGCAACACCGGGGCATAGCCACGGCGGTTCAGATAGACCAGTGCCTGGCGGGATTCAGACAAGGCAACGCCAATGGCATCGATAAGTTGTGGTGCAAGCCCTTTGTTCAGGTCAAGCCTGCGAGTGTCAATTAACCGCACGGTGGGCAAGGCTGCAGCCGTGGCTCGCTCAGTCAGCTGCAACAGCCGATAATCCCCACGCTTGGCTTTGTGCCAAGACTCAAGCGAAGGCGTGGCAGAGCCCAAAATCACCGGTGCATGCTCCTGGCGGGCTCGCCAAACGGCAAGATCGCGTGCTGAGTAACGCAAACCCTCTTGCTGCTTGTACGAAGGGTCGTGTTCCTCATCAACCACAATCAGATCAATGGCTGGCATCGACACAAATATCGCCAGCCGCGTACCAAGCACGATGCGTGCCTGACCATCATGGGCTCTGAGCCAGGCATCAAGACGTTCGCCATCAGCCAAGCGGCTATGAAGAATGGCAACCTCTTCTTGTCTGACAACAGAGCCTAGCTTTAGTAGCAGCGCCTGTGCAAACTGTGGTGTCAGGTTGATCTCGGGCACCAAAAACAAAACCCGACCACCTTTAGCGAGCACAGCCTGTGCGGCAGTCAGGTAAACCTGGGTTTTTCCGCTACCAGTGACGCCAAACAACAAATACGCCGCAAACCCTTGAGCTGCCATGATTTGATCTGCAGCTGCCTGCTGTTGCTCGGTTAACACCAGCGGCTTAGCCGTTGGTGATTCACCTGCAGACTGCTGCTGCCTGGTTTGCCGCTTTCTGAGTCGCTCGACCGGCCCCTGTTGGCCTGCCCGTTTTCCCTCGTAGCTGCTAACACGACGCAATGGCACAGGCAACGCGGGCAGCATGACCTCACCGTCTGGCCGCTGATAGTAATTTGCAGCGAACTGCGACAATGCGAGCCACTTTGGGGACAATGGAGCGACATCACCTAACACGCGTTCGATGGGGCGAATTTGCTCAGGCGGCAGATTAGGCTCAACGCCTGCCTGCGTCACGACCCCAATCAAGCGCCGTCGTCCAAATGGCACAATCACTCGATCACCGACTTGTACCGGCTCATTGCTAGCATAGTCAAATGGGCCAGCCAAAGGCACGTCGAGTGCCACACGGCAATAACGAATAGCACTTGACACTGGCACAGAGGCAGGACCGGGAGCCGACATAAGTTAAAGTAGATTCTTGATGAAAGCCATAACACACTGAGGGGTTGTGACTATTTTTCGGGGGTCAGTCAGGCAGGCAACCAGCCTGTGGATAACTTTGGGGAAAACCTCGCAGAACCTGAATTTTTCGATACTGTCAAGTCGACCCGCAAAACACAATCCAATCAAAGTTCCAAAAAAAATATCATTGAAATCAGTGTGTTACAAAAAATAATGAGGCAACTCCCTACTGAAATCAGGGTTTGCCCCATCGTTAATATTTTCTGTGTATAACCTGTCGCCCTATGCCCCGAAACTGGGCATAAAGCACTAGCAACTAGCCATGAAACTGACGACTATAGGCGTGCACCTCATCAACGAGCGCAGCCACATTGTCTGGCGGCGTGTGTTGGGAGATGCCGTGACCTAAATTAAACACGTGACCGCCTTTACCGACTTTGCCGTAAGAATCTAGCAATCGGCGCGCCTCAGCTCGAACGGCATCTTCGTTGGCAAAAAGCGACATCGGATCCATGTTGCCCTGCAACGCCACCCGATCGGCGACACGCTGGCGAGCGTGCCCAAGGTTAACAGTCCAGTCCAAACCAAGCGCATCACAGCCAATGTCAGCGATCTCTTCGATCCAAAGACCACCACCTTTAGTGAAGACAATCACTGGAATCTTTACGCCATCGACCTCGCGCGTGAGGCCTTGGCAAACCTGGCGCATGTAAGCCAGAGAAAACTCCTGATATTTGCCATCCGGCAACACGCCACCCCAGCTATCAAACAACATGACTGCCTGGGCACCGGCAGCAATTTGTGCGTTCAGGTAGTCAGTTGTTGCTCGGGCGTTGATTTCGAGTACGTGATGCAATAAATCGGGGCGTGCATACATCATGGTTTTAATTAGGCGGTATTCACGCGTACCCTGACCCTCGATCATGTAGCAGCCAATGGTGAAGGGACTGCCAGCAAACCCAATCAAGGGCACTCTGCCGCAAAGCTCACGCCGAATCATGCTGACCGCATCAAACACATATTGCAGCTCTGCCAGATCAGGCACAGACAATGCCTTGACTGACTGTTCATCCTGAACCGGTCGCTCAAACTGGGGACCCTCGCCTGCCACGAACTGCAATCCAAGCCCCATTGCATGCGGCACTGTCAGAATGTCAGAAAACAAAATTGCTGCATCCAACGGAAACCGATCAAGGGGCTGCAACGTCACTTCTGTGGCAAATTCAGGGTTCTGGGCCAACCCCATGAAGGAACCAGCCCGTGCGCGTGTCGCGCGATATTCTTCAAGATAACGCCCTGCCTGTCGCATCAGCCAGATCGGGGTGTAAGGCACAGCTTGACGCTGTAGAGCTCTTAAAAAAATATCATTTTTTAGCGCTGCAAAACTCACGGGCTTGTCCTATTCAAAATCCACCGGACTCGATTGTACCTATGCCCCGCTATCTGATGTGAGTCTATGTCTGCGCATTAACTCCCAAAACGAACGCCTGTCTTTATTGGCCAGCTTAGCGGCTTGCGTGATATTGCCATGGGCTTTTTGCAGGACAGAAGCCAAGTATTGCTTTTCAAACAGGTCGATAACCCGCTGTTTGTTCTCTTGAAAGCCGATGGTTGGCCAAACCAGGTGTGATACGGTCAACTTTTCTGGATTAGGCTCAGAACCATGCCTTGGGTCGGCTCGTTGCGGATTTCGGGGATCAACAGGCATTCGCCCAAATGGCGCACCAGGCTCTCGCAAAGGCATGTATTTTGGGTAACGGCAGACCGCATTAACTAACCGTGCCCGAAACTCTTGCGGGCACACGGCAGGCTGAACAAAGTCAGTCATGCCAAGTTCGAGCAAATCATTCATGGCACCGGATTGCAAGCCATCAAGCACCCCAATAATTGGTACCACTGGTGCTTTTGGCATTGCTGCCAAACAGCGCCGCGTCCACACCAACGTGTCTAACGAGACCGTAACAAGCAGCGCATCAAACCGTCGTAACTCAAGCACTGCATTGGCCAGCACTTGACTCGACTTCAGATCTGGTCTGATGGCTTGTGCCGCCCGGTCCTGCGGCTGCCCTAACCACTTTAACTCGTGCAATCTGACTCGATTAAGCGCCGGCCCGAGTCGACTGAGCATCGGCTCGAACCATGGTTGATGAGTGTCGCGGTGTAGCCAGGCAAGGTCAATATGTTGCATCATGCATTTCCTCCTCAAACGAAAGGTCGTTAGACTACAGGGGACGCAAGTGCATTTCTATTCGGAATTAACGCATTGCGGCAAATGCGCATTCAGACACTATCTTGCAGCGATCAGCATCGAAATCACGGCAAGACCTAGCAAGAATAAACAAATCCATTAAAAATGGCGCATCAGATATTCACCCGATGCGCCCTAAGACCTGAAAATCTTTTACTCAAATTCAGCTTTGTCTCTGTTTCGAGCAACCCTCAGTTCATGCCCCGACCACTGGTACCACGCAATTTGCGAGCCGCAAGTGCTTGGGCAGCCAACATCTCCAGTTCGGCCTGAACAACTGCAATGTCAGCCTTGTCCTTGGCGTTGCGCAAAGACTCCTCTGCTTGACGGCGCGCTTCTTCAGCCTTGGCCTCGTCAAGGTCAGCGGCCCGAATAGCAGTGTCAGACAATACCGTCACGTGGTTGGGCTGAATCTCAAGCAGACCACCAGCTACGAAGATCGTTTCCTCAGAATCATCTGCTTTCACGATCTTCAAAGTACCAGGCCGAATCCTGGTAATCAGAGGCGTATGACCAGGCAAAACACCTAGCTCACCCGCTTCGCCTGGCAACGCCACAAATTTGGCCTCACCTTCGAAGAGGGATTGCTCAGCGCTGACCACGTCAACTTTGATCAAG
Source organism: Burkholderiaceae bacterium (assembly GCA_021208885.1). GTDB lineage: Bacteria > Pseudomonadota > Gammaproteobacteria > Burkholderiales > Burkholderiaceae_B > Algicoccus. The sequence continues at coordinate 1,024 of JAJOJF010000041.1, read as the reverse complement.
CTCATATCGCTTCCTTATTGGATCGTCTTGGCTTTCTCGAAGGCCTCGTCGATAGAGCCTACCATGTAGAAGGCTTGCTCTGGCAACGCATCGCACTCACCTTCAACAATCATCTTAAAGCCACGGATGGTCTCGGCCAACGGTACATACTTGCCCGGTGAGCCTGTGAACACTTCAGCCACGTGGAACGGTTGCGACAGGAAGCGCTGAATCTTGCGGGCGCGGGCGACAGCCTGCTTGTCCTCTGGCGACAATTCATCCATACCAAGAATTGCAATAATGTCACGCAGTTCTTTGTAACGCTGCAAGGTTTGCTGCACACCACGAGCCACGTTGTAGTGCTCTTCACCCACCACGTGCGGATCAAGCTGGCGGCTAGTGGAGTCAAGCGGGTCAACCGCTGGATAAATACCAAGCGCGGCAATGTCACGTGACAACACAACCGTCGAATCCAAGTGCTGGAAGGTGGTGGCTGGCGACGGATCGGTCAGGTCGTCGGCAGGCACGTAAACGGCCTGAATCGAAGTAATTGAACCAGTCTTGGTCGAAGTAATACGCTCTTGTAGCACGCCCATTTCTTCTGCGAGCGTCGGCTGATAACCCACAGCCGATGGCATACGACCGAGCAGCGCCGATACTTCGGTACCGGCCAAGGTGTAACGGTAGATGTTGTCAACGAAGAACAGGATGTCACGGCCTTCGTCACGAAACTTCTCAGCCATTGTCAGGCCGGTTAATGCCACACGCAGACGGTTACCGGGAGGCTCGTTCATCTGACCAAACACCATGGCCACTTTGTCTAGAACGTTTGACTCTTCCATCTCGTGATAGAAGTCGTTACCTTCACGGGTACGCTCACCCACACCAGCAAACACGGAAAGACCGCTGTGCTGTTTAGCGATGTTGTTGATCAGCTCCATCATGTTCACGGTCTTGCCCACACCGGCACCACCGAACAGGCCAACCTTGCCGCCTTTGGCAAACGGGCAAACCAAGTCGATCACCTTAATGCCGGTCTCAAGCA
>JAJOJF010000048.1 GCA_021208885.1 Burkholderiaceae bacterium | reverse complement strand
AGACATAGTCGGCGTATACCTGCAACTGCTTTTGATATTGTTGACGAACGTGATGCTCAAACAACTGATTCAGTACAACCCCGGTAGCTGTCAAGGCAACAGCAATCCAAGCCAAAGAGACCAAAAATATCCGCACTCTCAGCGACGCTGGACGTTTCTTGTAGTCCGGTGGGGCCTCGTCAGTTGCCATCATTGTCTATATCAGTCAGTCGGTATCCCAGGCCACGGACGGTCTGAATATAGGGGCGACTAAATTTTTTCCTCAGCCGCGCTACAAATACATCGATCGTATTGGAATCACGATCGAAATCTTGGGCATAAATATGCTCGGTCAAATCCTGACGGGAAACCACCTCACCCATGTGATGCATCAGGTAAGCCAGCACCTTGTACTCGTGGGAAGTTAGTGTGACTGGCAGGTCTGATTCCATCACCCTGCCCGATCGAGTGTCGAGTGTTAGCGCTCCACAACGCAGCACCGAACTCGAAAAGCCTGCGCTACGCCTGATCAAGGCTCTTACACGAGCAAGCAGCTCTTCAGAGTGAAATGGCTTTCCAACGTAATCGTCGGCACCTGCATCAATGCCAGCCACCTTATCCTGCCAATTATCTCGGGCTGTAAGGATGAGTACGGGTGTGTTGCGCCCGGCTTGTCTTAGACGCTGCAAAACGCTGATACCGTCGAGTTGCGGCAAACCTAGGTCAAGCACGATCAAATCATACGATTCATGAATACCTGCATGCAGGGCATCAACGCCATTGTCTAATGCATCAACCACATAGCCATGGGCCACCAACATTTGTGTCAGTTGGCTTCTCAGTGTTGGTTCATCTTCAACCACTAAAATACGCATACGCTTAAGCCCATCTATCTTCTACTGATGCGAGCGCACAAAAATCAAGCAGTATCAGTCATCGTATTTCGACTGCAAAACGTCCCCGTTACTCGCATCAACCTTGATTTCACGCACCAGCCCATTTGGCTCTAACAGCTTGAACTCATAAACCCAACGACCACGCTTTTGTTCCAGCTCAACCTCCACGACACGCCCGGCTTGGTTCGCAGACAGCACAGCCAATATATCTGCCAGCGGCTTTATCTCCCCCGCCTGCATAGCCTGCATTGCCCGTTCGTGGTCATTGCCGCTAGCTGACACAGAAAAACCAAAGACAGCAGCAAACAACAAAAGCAGTAGTGCGCTAAATAAACGTAACCCTTCTCCCATCTTCATATCAGATGCACTCGCTTAACGAACCGAGTGTGAAGATTGCCATTAACCACATGAACGACAGATGAACAAGAGGTTCATGGTCGGTACATACACAACATCGGACAATGGCTTTGGAAACGTTCCAATCTGGAGAAAGATTGACCATGAGAAACCCTAGACAACTTGCTGGCATCAGCATACTACTGCTTGGTGTAATAACGGCCACACCAGCATTTAGCGAAACCTCCGCCCGATCGCAGCTAAATGATCTCGAGGCGTCAGGTCAAATCAAAAGCAACGCTGAAGACGGACGAATTTTTTTTACCTCCACCCATGCCAATGATTGGAGCTGTGCGTCCTGCCATCGAGCGCCTCCCACAAGTGACGGGGAGCACGCATCAACGGGCAAACGCATTGCGCCACTCGCCCCAGCGTTTAACGCTGACTGCTTTTACCAACCAGCGTCGCACTGACAAATGGTTTCGTCGCAATTGCAAGGACGTCCTTGATCGAACGTGCACCGATCAGGAAAAAGCCAATGTCTTGGCTTACTTGTTATCGCTAACCCCTTAAACACGCATCTTGGAGCAACAAGTGACAAACAAATTCATCTCTCAACTATCCCTGATTGCAATCATGGTCGCTAGCTCGTTTGCATTGACCGCTCACGCTGACGATGACTATCGCTTGCGTATCGACAAGTTAGCTGCTTACCAGCAAGAGTGCTCCTCCTGCCACTTGGCTATCCTCCTGCCCTGTTGCCCGCCAAATCGTGGGAGCGCATCATGAACGGACTGGAAAGCCACTATGGCACCGATGCGTCACTCGATGAAGCCACTGTCATCGAGATTTCAAACTGGCTGCAAACCAATGCTGGCGGTCACAAGGCTGCTAGGGCCGAGCCACCAGAAGACCGGATTACTCGGAGCCGATGGTTCATCCATGAGCATGACGACATCCGCAATGAAGTTTGGTTGCGTCCGAGCATCAAAAGTGCAGCTAACTGTGCTGCCTGTCATACGCGGGCCGAACAAGGTGATTTTGATGAAGATTTTGTAAGGATTCCCAAATGAACGCGAACTCGAGCATTGAGACATCGATCAACGTCTGTGCTACAGCCCCTGGCCGACGGGTGACCGACGCAGCCACCAGAATGTTTCACTGGTTATTTGCCTTAAGCTTTTTAGGCGCCTACATCACTGCGGACGGTGAGCGCTGGCGTGAAATCCATATGATGCTTGGCTACCTGATGATAGGCCTGCTGGCAGCAAGAATTATCTGGGGACTTGCGGGCCCAAAACGGGTTCGGCTTACCTCGCTCGCAGCTCGTATAAGAAGCATCAAACCTTGGTCTGAAAAGCTAAGAGCAGGCCAATCGATTTGGCAAACAAGCTGGATCACTCCCCAGAATGTGCTCATGGCAACATTAATCGCCTTGTTATTACTAACTGCGATACCGCTGGTGCTAACCGGGTATTTGACGAATGCGGATGTGGCAGGCGAACTCATGGAGGAGCTGCATGAGTTTTTCGGAGAGTTTTACCTGCTGTTGGTTCTTGCTCATTTGGCTGCGATTGGAATCTTTAGCTTGATGCGTCAACGCAATCTGGCGAATCCAATGCTGACCGGTCGTCTGAACGAGAAAGGACCAGACCTGGTGAAGAACAACTACGCTTGGTTGGCTCTTTTGCTTGCAGTAGGTAGCCTCGCGTGGTGCATTTATTACTTGAGCCTTTAGGCAAAGGAATTACAGGATTTGGTATGGTTTGCTTAAGATTTTTAGACTTCGGTTTTGATAGCCCATGCAAGTGACACCATCAAACTCGTTACTGATCATCTATCACTCCATGACCCGCGGCACACATCAGATGGTTCAGGCGTGTGCTGCGGCGGCCCAGAACGAGCCAAATGTCAACGTGATCGTCAAACATGCCTCTCAGACCGAGGCATCTGATGTACTGAACGCCAACGGCTTGATCTTTGCCACGCCCGAATACCTTGGCAGCATGAGCGGCATAATGAAAGACTGCTTTGATCGAACCTACTACGCTTGCCTGGAAAAAATTGTAGGCCGTCCATACGCCCTCATGGTTTGTGCCGGGAGCGACGGGCAGGGTGCGGTGCGGCAGATTGAACGTATCGTCACGGGCTGGCGCTTAAAGCCAGTCGCCCCGCCCGTTATCGTCAACGTCAGCGCCCAAACCCCAGAACGAATCCTTTCCGACAAAAGGTTGTCTGAATCACAGCTTTCACCCTGCATTGAGCTTGGCAATCTGTTTGCAGCCGGTCTGGCCATGGGGCTCTTTTGACCTACCACCGAGCAAACCCAGCCGCGGCAGCGTTCAGCGAAATCAACCACGCATGGTAGCTTGCAAAAGCTCCATAAACGCTCTGGTACGTGCCGGCAACAAGCGTCTGCCGGGCGTGACACACCAAACCGCAAGCGTAGGCAGCGACCAATCAGGCAGCACACGTTCAAGACGTCCTTGAGCGACCTCTTGAGTCACCAGGACATCGGCCAAAGCCACGATACCCAGGCCATTGACCGCTAATTGACGTTGCAATGACGGTGAATTCGACGACATCGGTCCGCTTGGCAGGCCCTCCCAAGCGCCCTCTTTGCTTTGCAATCGCCAGGCAAGCGATTCACCACTGCTACTGATCAGTCGCAAACAGGTGTGTGAAAGCAATTCTGCGGGATGCCGGGGCCGACCGAACTGGCGCAGGTAAGCCGCACTGGCGTATAGGTGCACGTTCATGTCACACAGTTTGCGGGCCACCAAGGTAGTATCGTCAGGAAGTTGACCCGCTATTCGAACGGCCAAGTCGAAACGCTCAGCCAGCAGGTCGACCCGTCTGGCAGACAAATCCAACTCGACACGCACAGCCGGGTGACGGGCTGCAAACTGAATGAGTACGGAAGCGAGCTCAAGCTGTGCCAGATCCGGTGGCAACGACACGCGCAAAAGCCCTTGTGGTTTAACTTGCTCATGCTGGGCTAATGCTATGGCTGCCTGCCATTCATCCTGCAAACGACGCGCATGCTCGAGCATGCGCTCACCAAAATCAGTGACAACCAATTTTCGGGTGGTTCTCGTCAGCAGTCGCTGACCGAGTCGGGTTTCGAGCGCTGCAATGCGACGTGAAATCGTCGATTTCGGCCAATCCACCTGTCGCGACAGTGCTGTGAACCCGCCTGCCTCGATCAGTTCAGCAAAGAGAATTAAGTCATTTGCGTCAGTTGACTGGTGCGCAGCGTTTGTCGCGGTGCTCGTCATGTTGAGTAGTGGACGTTGTTGATTATTCCATCAATTGTCTCAAATATAGGACAATTATATCCATTTTTAGCGGTTTAAATGCATAAATATCACCAATACAATTCAATCACTTCCTCCCACAACCGAGATACACAATGAACATTTTGCAGATCAACGCTAGCGCCCGAGGCGCAGACTCCAACTCCACTGAGCTTGCCAATGCCGTGGTCAAACACTTGCAAGCCACGAATCCGACTGCCCACCTGGATGTGCAAGATCTTGGGCAAAACCCGCATCCAACGCTTGACGGCGACGCGCTTGCTGCGCTGTTTACGCCGGGCGATCAACGCTCAGCCGAACAGAAGACTCGCGTAGCGATCGATGATGCGCTTATTGCTCAGGTGCAAGCTGCTGACGTACTCGTTCTCGGTGTGCCCATGTACAACTTTGGCATCCCAGCGCAACTCAAGAGCTGGTTTGACGCTATCGCGCGTGCCGGGGTCACCTTTCGTTACACAGAAAACGGGCCGGAGGGCTTGCTCAAAGGCAAAAAGGTCTACGTGACTTTGGCGCGCGGTGGTATCTACCGCGACACGCCAAACGATTCACAAGTGCCATACCTTAAGACTATTCTGGGGTTTCTGGGCATGAGTGATATCGAGTGGGTCTATGCTGAGGGCTTAGCCATGGGTGCTGAAGTCGCAGAAAAAGCCATGCGGGAGGCTCACGCCCAGATTGAAGGCTTGTTTGCCAACGCTGAAACCGAAAGCGCATAGAAAGCACAGCCCAAACAAGGAGAACAAAGATGCAACCCAGACAAGTTGAACGGCTGGTGCAAGGCGTACAAACTGCCGATGGCGCTGGCGTAAAACTCACGCGCGTACTAACGCAAGACCTGCAGCGCCGGCTCGATCCATTCTTGATGCTCGATGCATTTCGCAACGACAACCCCGATGACTACATTGGCGGGTTCCCTGACCACCCTCATCGGGGGTTTGAGACGGTGACATACATGATTGCTGGTCGCATGCGCCATCGCGACAGCGCCGGCAACGAGGGGCTGCTCGGACCAGGTGGCGTGCAGTGGATGACTGCGGGCAGTGGCTTGATTCACTCCGAACTACCCGAGCAAGAAGAGGGTTTGATGGAAGGCTTTCAGCTGTGGCTGAACTTGCCGGCCGATCGCAAAATGATCAAGCCAAGCTATCGGGATATCGCACCCGACTCGATCCCTGAATACACCACGGACGGCGGCGTTTTGGTGCGCGTCATCGCCGGCCACAGCCACGGCACAGCAGGTGCTGTTACCCGCCCGGATACTGAGCCGCTATTTCTGGATATCCATTTGCCGACCGGTGCCAAATTCTCACAGGCCTTGCCGACTGGTCATCACGCATTCGTCTACACCTATCGAGGCAGCGCGCAAGTCGGTGGCACTACGGTCGTGGACCGGAACATGGGGATTTTGGACGACCATGGCGATACAGTAGAGTTGTCGTGCGCCGAGCCCACCCGGCTTTTATTGATCGCCGGCAAACCTCTGAATGAGCCGATTGCGCAATATGGTCCGTTTGTGATGAACACCACTGAGCAAATTCATCAGACCCTGCAGGACTACCGTGCCGGCAAGTTTGAAGCAGCTGTTGTTCAGTCACTCTGAAGCCGACTAGCTGTCTAGGCTAGAATCTTCGGGTCGAGACGACATAAGCCGTAGACCCGGAGCCAACTAGCCTTGATCATTTTTGCTGTCGTTGCCGCTTTTTTTGCCCGCCTGCTATCGCTTGGGCTGTACCCCCTGACCGACCCAAGCGAGGGTCGTTACGCTGACATTGGACGGCGTATTGTTGAATACGGCGATTGGGTAACTCCCTGGATTGACCAAGGTGTGCCCTTCTGGGGCAAACCTCCCCTGTCTTTCTGGATGACAGGCGCTAGCTTGCAAACACTTGGCGAGTCTGCATTTGCTGCACGACTGCCACACTTTATTGCCGGCGCGTTGATCCTGTGGATCGTCTATGACCTATTTAAGCGAGCTGGGCTTGCCAAAGCTGGTATTTATTCGCTGGCAATCACCGCGGGCAGTGTGATTTTCTATGTCTCAAGTGGCACGGTGATGACCGACGCTGCCTTGGTGGTTGGTTGCACACTGACGATGCGCGGGTTTTGGTTATCAGTCAATGGTGAACCAGGCCGTCGACACAAAGAGTGCTATCTGGCATTTGTGGGCCTAGCGATTGGACTTTTAGCCAAAGGTCCACTGGTGTTGGTCTTAAGTTTGATTCCAATTGGCTTGTGGACCATCTACAGTCGCAACCTCAAAACCGTGTTTGTCGACTTGCCGTGGATTCGTGGCGTGTTGTTGATGCTAGCGATTGCGCTGCCCTGGTACATCGTCGCGGAACTCAGAACCCCGGGCTTTCTTGAGTACTTCATCGTTGGCGAACACTGGCAACGTTATCTGCAGAAAGACTGGGCCGGTGACCTTTATGGCAAGGGCCATGGCAAAGCGCTTGGGATGATCTGGGTCTATGCACTGATATCACTTTTGCCCTGGACGATCTTGTTGCCTGTTCTGGCATGGATAACGCGACGAGCGCCGCGTAGCGACTCGATCAAGCCGCAACATCAGATGATGGTTTACTTCGCTATCTGGGGTTTGTTCCCACTGGTGTTTTTTTCCTTATCAAGCAACGTCCTGATCGCCTATACCTTGCCTACCGTGGCTCCCCTGGCATGCCTAGCTGGGCTTTGGCTGGCGCAGCGCCAAGCTGACAAAGCGATTGGTCGAACGTTGATTGGTGGCGTGATTTTTACGACGGCATTAAGCTTTGGCGCGGTGGGGTACATCCTATTGACGGACGAGCACAAAAAAATCTCCACCGAAGCGTTGGTTCAAACGTGGCACGCCAGTGCGCAAAACAGCGAACCGTTGTATTTCTATCTATGGGTCCCACAGTCTTCGAAATTTTATACCGCTGGCCAAGCGGGACTATTTAAAGACACCGAGCAGCTTGAACGAACAATTAACGCTGGCAAACCGATGTTTCTGGCGCTCTACGACAGTCAACTGCGCGCGATGCCAGAGTCGCTGCGCTCACAACTAAAAAACCCAAAGGCCTTTGGTCGTTACACGTTATTTGAAATCAATCGCTAGTGAACCCACCACGAAATCCCGTTGGCTAGATGTCAACCAATCAGTTGACATCCAGATTCAACCGATACAATGAGAAGATGTCACTAAAATTTCGTCTCATCGGAAACCAACAAGTCATTCACTGGCTCGTATTGTTCTCGCTGTTGCTTGGCCAGTTCGTGCTTGGCTTTGGCTATGGCATCGCCGCCGAGCGCAACAATGACGAAATCCGAATACCGGTATGCACCAGCACCGGCATCCAGTACATCATCTGGACACCCGACGGCATCAAACAAAGTACCGAACCCGGCAACAACACGTCGTCTGGCAACTGCACGCTCTGCACGGTGTCACCGCATCAGCTGCGGTTTGACCTTCAAGACTCGCTGTTGCTTGAACCCTTAGCGAACGACGGGTCATTGGTCGCTCGGGCTAGCCAACTTATTGGGGCCACCTTTGTCCTAAACCCTAATGCAGCACCGCGCGCGCCGCCTTCTGTGTGATCAAACACTCGCGCAACAACCCGCTAACGATCAGACTGCAACTTCAGGAGCCTGGCGATCTGTTCGTTTGCTAGCGATGAAAATTTGAGCATTGAACATAACAGAAGGAACTTTAATCATGAAACGCTTTGTGAACCTTATCTCAGCTTTTGCTGTTGGCTGCGCCGCATCCGCGGCGCTCGCTCAACCCAACATCGACGATCTTTCCTTTAACGATCCCTGGATCCGCGGCTCAGTCCCAGGGCAAAAGAATGGCGCTGGTTACTTGGTCATCGACAACCAATCGAGCCAACCTGCTGCCCTGGTATCGGTTAACAGCGATCGAGCTGACCGCATTGAGCTGCACACCATCGTGCGCGAGGACGGTGTGGCCAAAATGCGCGAAGTACAAGAAATACCGGTGCCAGCCAATGGTTCGGTCACCTTGCAACCAGGGGGCTATCACGTGATGTTCATTGGCTTGAAGCAGCCTTTTAAAGAGGGTGAGTCGATCCCTGTGAAATTAAACTTTGCCAATGGCCAATCGACTGAAGTCACTTTCTCGGTCAAGGCACCCACCTACATGGGCGGTGGCGGCATGCAAGGTCATGGGCATGGCGGCCACGGCATGATGAAAACCAACTGACACGGCTTGCTGCACAGGCATGTCGCAAATTACCAACAGTCATTGAACAAAAAAACGGCTCCAATGGAGCGTTTTTGTAGATCGAGACCAATCTGGCGTGGTTCCCGATATCTAACAACAGTTAGCGTCTGATCTATATCAAACCTAAAACTGGCGCAGGTTAAACTTTTGATCAATATCAAAAATCACTATTCGCGTTAACCCCTATCGACTAGCAATCTTGTTACCTTGGAGTTGCCGGAACGAGACCGGCATATCAAGTGAGGCTAGTCATGAAATTAAAAACTCTCTCCGCTGCTCTGTTCGCTACTGCGGCCGTATCCGTCTCTGGTGTTTCGATGGCTTTTGATGAGGTGATTTCGGTTCGTCAGGAACCGGTTCAGCCCATCCAGCCTGCCAAGGTTACTGACCCTCAGCTAGTTAAGCTGGGCGCCATGCTCTTTTTTGATCCCCGTCTATCGAAGTCCGGGTTCATTTCTTGTAACTCCTGTCACAACCTGTCACGCGGTGGCTCAGACAACCTGAAGACCTCCATCGGTGACAAATGGCAGGAAGGACCAATCAATTCACCCACCGTACTGAATTCGAGCTTGAACGTGGCTCAATTCTGGGACGGTCGTGCCGCTGACCTTAAAGAACAGGCTGGGGGTCCCATCGCTAACCCAGGTGAAATGGCTTTCACGCACGAGCTTGCTGTAGAGATGTTGCAATCCGTACCTGGTTACACGGTTGAGTTCCGCAAGGCGTTCGGCACGGACAAGATCAACATCGACATGGTGACTGATGCCATTGCTGCGTTTGAAGAAACGCTCGTTACCCCGCACTCGAAGTTTGACAAGTGGTTGGCCGGTGACGATGACGCACTGACTCCGACCGAACTGCGTGGCTGGGAGTTGTTCAAGACCAGCGGTTGTGTGGCATGCCACAACGGCGCTGCACTTGGCGGCAACTCGTTCCAGAAAATGGGTCTGGTTGAGCCCTACCACACCACCGCTGCAGCTGAAGGCCGTTCAGCTGTGACGGGCAAGGACGCTGACCGCTTTAACTTCAAGGTGCCGACGTTGCGTAACGTTGAGCTGACCTACCCCTACTTTCACGATGGTGGCGCTGACACCCTGGTTGAAGCCGTGGACATCATGGGTCGACTGCAGTTAGGCAAGAAGTTCACGCCTGACGAAAACGCTGCGATCGTAGCTTTCTTGAAGACGTTGACTGGTGAGCAGCCACGAATCATCGTGCCGATCCTGCCACCGTCGTCCGATGCTACCCCACGTCCCACGCCGTTTGCTGACTAATTCACAAACGTTGTAGGGTGTCTCCCCTGGGCCGGCAACATGTTGCCGGCCTTTTGTATGGAGTCTCCAAACTTAGCGAGTGGGACCAACAAGACATGAGCTAAATGATTCGGGTTTTGACAACCCGGTCTTTGGTCGCCTTGGCCCAGTGCTTGGTATCAAACTCAACCCTCAACATCTGGGCAGGGCGTAAACCCTGTAGCTGATGATCGTATTGATACGCCAATTCAGACAGACCCGGATTGTGACCAACGATCATAAGGGTATCGACTTTATCACTGGCATTGTTCACTACCTGCTGCAAAAACGAGACGTCGGCCAGATACAGTTCATCAGATACCACCACATCAATATCTTGCCCTTCAAATGCCGTCAACAGTATCTGGGCAGTCGTTTGTGTGCGATTGGCTGAACTAACTAGCATCTGATCTGGCATCAGATCCTTTTTTCTGAGGTAGTGCGCTAGCTTCCCAGCATCGGTGACGCCGCTGTCTTCAAGCGCGCGCGAGTGATCGGTCTGGTTGGGACCAGCAGGTGCTGTTTTAGCGTGACGGACCAGAAGCAGAGTTTTCATAAAGGGCACACAACAGCAACAAAACCAAACGGTGGATGAACTGAAATCAACAAATGAGCGTCATCGTAACTTGGTTTGTGCAACCAGAATGTGACCGTTAGAAACAAGGATCACTGACAAACGGTCTGGTCGTGATGACTAATTGACTCAGGTCAACGCTAACAATATGTAAATTTATAAAATGATGGAATCTACCTTGCGCTAGAGGAGCAACATCATGAAGCACAACAAAATCGAATTCTCGCCACTGCATGGCTTGGCCAGTTTGGGCGCCGGTGGGCTTTCTGTGAGCTTTTTTGTCTGGCTGATGTTTTTAACCCCACACCCTGATTCACCAGTACCCACTTATGAATCACTGGCATTAGCCAAATCTTCAAGTGGTGGCGGGTGGATTCCCTTGGTTGTTGCCATGGTTGCGATTCTGGCTGTAGCTCACTACGGCCTTCTGATATGGTGGTTGCGCCAAGGCAGGCAACTACCACAGGAAATCCGCACAACTTTGTTTGTCGGTGAGGCTCACATTTTTAAGATGATCGCTCCGCTTGTTTTGGCCATGTCGGTCAATGCCGGCTTCGTCGTGGGTTTGGTGTTTGTGCCCGGGCTTTGGAGCGTCAAGGAGTTGCTGTTTCCGTTTGCACTTTTAGCCTTCGTGATTCTATTTGCCACAGCGACATCTCGATGGTTAGCGCAACAGGCGCTGCTCAAATCGAATCGGTTGTCCTACCAAAGCAAAGGCTTGATTGAGTTGTTAGCCACATTCGCGTTTGCCATGATTACCGTAGGATTTTCTGCATCGGCTGCCATGAGTGATACGGCTTGGGTCCATACCACTGGCGTGGCACTGTCGTTGGCCGGCGCAGCCATGACCATCTGGGCAGCAATTCGCGTGTTGATTGACAGAGGGCCGAGTCTAAAAGTACACCCTATCGCAGCAACAGCCACGGGGTCTTTACTCATGGGCGTGCCTATCCTCACTGTACTCGGGATCGCGATCTACCGGGTCATGATGGCAAGCAAACATCACTTTGACGTCGCGCTAGGTCAGGGTGTAATCACCGCAACACTTGGGATTCTGTTTTTGGCACAAATCCTGATTTTTCTGGTGGCAACCCCCGTGTTGATGCGTGCTGGCGGGTGGCGTACATTGGTCTGCGAACAGCCTCAGGGAGCTAGCTTTTCTCTGATTTGCCCAGGGGTCGGCTTATTTGTACTTGGCATGTTTTTGGTATCCAATGGCCTTGCGCCGCTTGGATGGCTAACAGGATCATCAACGACCATTGCCTACAGTGCTCTTGGGTTTGTTCAGGCAGCTACATTGGCGCTGTTTGCTTATTTTTTGGTTAACGCCATGCCTGGCAAACATAGAAACAACCGGCATTCAAGAGCAACTCATCCCGTGGCTAACAGTCATTAAACGCTTCACTCTGGAAACCGATTCACATGAACAAACTTGCCCACTTGCCTATTGCGATTTTTGCCAGCGTCATGGGAATGTCTGGTTTGACGCTTGGCTGGCTAAAAGCCGGCAACATGGGCTGGCCTGTTGCTAGCGGCATTGGCTTGGTTGCCGCCATTATCACAAGTGCCTTGCTGGCCTTCCTGCTGCTGATGTATGCACTAAAAGCCTCAAGGTACTGGCCGGCAGTTTGTGACGAGGCCCGACATCCCATCAAACTGAACTTCTTCGCGGCAATCCCGATTGGTCTGATTCTGGTGTCCACCCTGTGGTCTGGTATCGAACCGACTTTTGCTGCACCCATCTGGTGGGCTGGCATCAGTGCCATGCTAGTGGCAACCCTATTCACCATGAATAGCTGGATCCATCATTCACACTATCAAGTCGGGCACTTGAATCCAGCCTGGTTTATTCCAGTGGTGGGCAACATTCTGGTGCCGATTGCTGGCATGCGATTCGGCCAGATCGAAATCAGCTGGTTTTTCTTCAGTATTGGTGTTGTGTTCTGGATCGTGCTAACCACTTTGGTGATGAACCGTTTGATCTTTCATGATGCGCTGATCGATCGCATGCGCCCAACGCTGTTTATTCTTCTTGCACCCCCAGCCGTGGGCTTTGTGTCGTACTTAAGCCTAAATGGCATGGCGCTTGATGCCTTTGCCCGCATCTTGTATTTCACGGCACTATTTCTTGCCTTACTGCTTGGCATCAATGCGGTCAAGTTTCTCAAACTGCCTTTCTTTATTTCAGGTTGGGCATACTCATTCCCGATTGCCGCCATGACGGTGGCCAGTTTTGAGATGGGGCAATTGACCAGCCTGTTTGGCTATATCGCGCTGGCATGGGGACTGCTGGCACTGCTGACGGTTGTTGTCGTGTATCTGGTCTATAAGACGCTCATGGCTTTATTTGCCGGCAAACTGCTTGCGCCAGAACCCGCGCATTAGGATCACCAAGACAAACGATGTCGGGTTCACCAGCGTCAAACAATGATGGCTTCTCTTGCGGCAAGGGCTGTATCTCAGCCCTGATTGTCATCCTAGTGCTGCTGGTTCTGATAGTCATTTTCTACGAACCGACACCAACGGCTGGTGATATGTGCAAGATCTATGGTTAACCGCTAACGCGATACGTCTTCAGGGTCAACCACCGGCGCACCAAATCGATTCGCGCCGGTTGAACCAGGAAATAACATCCAAATACACAAAATCACTGAACCCACACCAGTCGTGTGCAGCAATAACCACCAGGCTGAGACATTCATATCATGCAAGCGCCGAGCACCAACAGCCAGACTTGGCAACAACACCAACAACAAAAACACATAAGAGGTGTTGATGCCAATTTGTGGACCAACAAACGATGACACCAATGCGTTGATAATCAGCCAAGCCAGAATCGTGAACAGCGCAAACCACCAATACTCCGCTCGCGATGCGCGACCAGAAAACGTGGCGTACTTGCCAAAGCAGGCTGCAATCGCCTCAAAGAATGACATCTCGGTTTCCTATCCAGTTACAGTACCTGCGATGCTAACGGATAGCGCGATCACACACAAACGGAACTTCCGTCGCAATCGTTGCGATCATTTCAGTGGCAATACCTGCCCGGTGACTGCACCACCATCGACCACGAACTCACTACCCGTGCTAAATGAGGCTTCGGCCATCATGAAACGAACCATGTTGGCCACTTCATCCGGTTCACCAAACCGGGAAATGGGTTGAGCGGCAACCGCTGCCTCTGGCATCCCCGATGTCATGGGCGTGCGGATAGGACCTGGGTGAATAGACAGCACCCGAATATGATGCGGTGCGAGATCCAGCGCGACGGCCTTGGTCAGCCCTCTGACTCCCCATTTGCTTGCGACGTAGGCTGACAAACCGGCATAGCCTTGCAAACCAGCGGTCGAGGACATGTTAACAATCACACCCCCTCCGACTTGCTTGATTGGCTCTATGACCGCCTGAATACCCAAGAATACGCCAAGCAGGTTAATGTCGATCACCCGCTGAAATCCCTCGGGTGTTTCTTCTTCGATGCCATTAAACGAAGCAATGCCGGCGTTATTAAAGAGACCATTGAGCTTGCCGAAGGTTTTTAGGCAGTGCTCGACTGCGGCCTGCCATTGCGAGACTTGCGTCACATCGAGATGACAATAGCTCGCCTTGTCACCGAGAGAGGCTGCCAATGCCTTTGCCTCATCGTCAAGCACATCCGCCACCATAACCTTGGCACCCGCATCAACCAGGCATTTGGCGGTTGCCGCACCAATACCCCGCGCCCCGCCTGTGATGAGCACCACTGATTCAGATAGATTCAAAGCTGTCATGATTTATCTCCTGCAATGAACTCAGCAAACTTCACAGTAACACTGCTTAGGCTTTTCACGGCCTGACTAGAGCCAAGTTTGTTGCCGAATACACCGTCTGATTAGATGATACTCAACCCATGGCGTCATCAAACATCAAGCCCCGCAACGCGGGGCTTGATGTTTGATTGCAGAGGCTCGTGACGTTTAAGTCTCAGGCAAGCGCGGGGCTTGCGCTGACACCGCAGCCATTGAGTATCCAGATTAATTTGGCATCTTTGAGCTCACGCCCTTGACGTAGTAGTTCATCTGACCTAACGCCTCATCGCTCATGGTCTGGCCCGCAGGCAACACTTCCTTGCCGTCTTGCGCGAGAACAGGACCTGTAAACGGATGGAAGCTGCCATCTTTGATCTGTTGCTTTAACTGGGCAACTTTGTCCTGCGTGGCCTGGGGCACGACTGGGTTAATCGGCGCGATATCAATGAAGCCGTCTTTGATGCCACCCCAGATCGACTCAACCATGCCGTTTTCGTTGAGTGCCTTTTGAGCGGCTCGGGTGTAGTAGTCACCCCAGTGATGGGTCGTGGCAGTCAAATGGGCGTCTTTGCCATATTTGGACATGTCGGAGTGATAAGCCACTGCGTACACGCCTTTTTCTTGGGCAGCCTGCACGGCAGCCGTCGAATCCGTGTGATGCGTAATGACATCAGCGCCTTGGGCGATCAATGCCAAAGCAGCTTCACGCTCTTTGCCTGGGTCATACCAGCTGTTGACCCAGATGACGCGAACTTCAATATTCGGGTTCACGCTTTGTGCGCCCAGCGTAAAGGCGTTGATGCCTTGCAGCACCTCAGGAATCGGGAATGCAGCGATGTAACCAAGCACATTGCTCTTGGACATCTCGCCAGCGATGACCCCGGTCAGGTAGCGGCCTTCATAAAAGCGGGCGTTGTAGTTGTGGAAATTCGGGCCACTCTTATAGCCAGTAGCATGCATGAACTTGACGTTCGGGAACTGCTTGGACACGCGGTCTACGTAGTTCATGTAGCCAAAGCTCGTTGCAAAAATCAGGTCGTGTCCACTGGCTGCCATCTCGCGAATCACACGCTCGGCATCAGCGCCTTCGGGCACGCTTTCCACAAATGAAGTGGTGACTTTGTCGCCCAAAGCCTGCTCCATCTGTTTGCGACCGAGGTCATGCTGATAGGTCCAACCTGCATCACCAATTGGACTGACATACACAAAGCCAACCTTCAAGGGGTCTTGTGCCTGGGCACTGGATAGAAAGCCAGCAGCAGTCAAAGCTAATGAGGCTAAGCCAGCCTGAAACAACATGCGACGGTTTTTCATGCGCGTTCCTTTTGAAATGGTTTACCAAGAGAAGCCGGGGAGTTCAACCTGATCATCTTGACATTGCGAGAAATCAGCACCAACACCACGATTGTTGCAATATACGGCAGAGCCGAGAGAAATTGAGCCGGAATCTTAATCGGAATGGGGGAGGACTGCACAAACAACTGAGATATCATGACGCCGCCAAAGAGATAAGCGCCAAACAGGACCCGCCAGGGCCGCCAGGTGGCAAACACCACCAGCGCCAGCGCAATCCAACCCTTGCCAGCGACCATGCCTTCGGCCCACATCGGTGTGTGAAACAGCGACAAGAACGCTCCGCCTAAGCCCGCCATGGCACCGCCAAACAAAATCGCCAAGTAGCGCACCTTGATTACGTCAATGCCAATTGAGTTGGCCGCATCGGGTGACTCACCCACGGCTTTTAACACCAGACCACCACGGGTTTTAGCGAGAAACCAGACTACTGCAGCAAATATTGCCCAAGTGACATACACAATCCATTGCTGACCGAACAACGCCGGACCAATAAACGGCAACTCCGACAAAAAGGGGATTTCAGTGGGCTTTATCGAAGTCAATACCTTGGCCTCAAAGGGCTTGCCTAAAAATGCAGCGAGCCCAACTCCAAATATCGCAACGGCCAGCCCAGTGGCCACCTGGTTGGCCATCAGGTGCACCGTAATAAACGCAAAGACGAGACTGAGCAAAGCACCGGCGAGAATTCCACTTGTCACACCCAACAGGGTCGATTCGAACGTAAACGCCGCCACAAATGCGGCAACCGCCCCCACCGACATCATCCCTTCGGCACCGAGATTGAGCATGCCTGACTTCTCGCAGACAAGCTCACCCAAGGCCACAAGCAGTAAAGGCGTGCCAGCGACCACAGTGGCAAACAGAATGGAAGTCAGCAAGTCCATGGCCTTAACTCATCCTCGCCTCAGACTTGGCGGCTACGTTTGGCTGTCGCGCAAAACGAATCCGGTAGCCAATCAATACATCAGTTGCCAACAAGTAAAAGAGCAGCAACCCCTGAAACACCATGGAAATCGAACCTGGCAATCCCAAATATTGCTGAGCCTGCTCGCCTCCAATAAAAAAGAGGGCCATCAGCAAAGAAGCCAAGGCAATGCCCACAGGGTGCAAGCGACCCACAAAGGCCACAATAATCGCCGCAAATCCGTAGCCACTGCCCACCTTGTCGGTCAGTTGCCCCATCGGGCCGGCCACTTCAGCCATGCCAGCCAAGCCTGCACAGCCACCACCAATCAACAGTCCCAGCCAAATCATGGCTTTTGCAGGAATGCCAGCATAGCGAGCGGCACTTGGGGACTCACCCGCTACTCGCATTTTGAAGCCAAGATGGGTTTTAAAGACCAGCACATAGGTAGCTAATAACGCCACAACCACGAAACCGAGCACGAGGTTTAGGCGCGTGCCGGGCACGAGAATGGGCAATAAAGCCTCGGGCTCAAACATGACGGTTTGTGGAAAATTAAAACCCATTGGATCGCGCAATGGTCCAAACACCAGCCATGACACCAAGAGTTCGGCCACGTAGACCAGCATAAGCGACACCAGGATCTCACTGGCATTAAAGCGGGTTCTGAGAAATGCGGGAATGGCAGCCCAGGCAGCACCAGCTGCCACACCCAGCACAACCATCAAGACCAGGGTGACCACGGGGATAGAGCCCACATAAAGCGCGACAAATGTTGCGCCAATGGCACCCACAATGAATTGCCCCTCAGCACCGATGTTCCAGACGCTCGCCCGAAAACCCACTGCCAAGCCGGCTGCGCAGAGCGCTAAAGGCGTGGCTTTCAATAGCCACTCGGAGACACCATAGGTCGTCTTGAGTGGATTGACGAAGAAGACCTCGAACCCACGAACAGGATCCTTGCCAAGAAGCGCAAATATGAACAATCCCGTCACAATGGTCAGGACGATGGCGAGCACGGGCGTGGCTACCCGCATGGATGCGCTAGGAGCCTGGCGTGGCTCGAGCCGAATCACCAGAGGCTCCACGGCAATGAGTGTCTAGCATGACTTGTTGTCATGGTACGCAACACCGCTGTAAAACTTCGTATGCTAGCACTGACAAAGCTAGTCCTGACAAGCAACAGTGGTCAATGCATGCACCTGATAGGTGCACGAACCGACGCCCCATACGAAAAGGGCCGATCTAACGATCGGCCCCGGCATACTGGCGCGCCCGGCAGGATTCGAACCCACGACCCCTTGGTTCGTAGCCAAGTACTCTATCCAACTGAGCTACGGGCGCTAAAGGAATCGAATTATAGCACCATCTGCGTCACCTTGTTGGATCGATCCGTGTTCCTAGCCCGTGTTGCGTAGCCCTGCAGCAATCCCGTTAATCGAGATATGAATACCCCGCTTGCCGCGCTCACTGGCTTGATCAAGGGGTTTTTCCCGGAATCGACGGATGAGCTCGACCTGAAGGTGATGCAAGGGGTCGATATAGGGGAAACGGTGCCGGATCGAACGAGCTAACGCAGGGTTATTGGCCAAACGCGACTTTTGCTCAGTGATGAGATCGAGCGCCTCACGGGTGCTGTGCCAGCGCGCGGCGATGGCATCAAACACTGTTTGGCGAACTTTGCGGTCTGACACCAGGCTCGCGTAACGACTGGCAATGGCGAGGTCACTTTTTGCCATGACCATGTCCATGTTCGACAAAATAGCCCTAAAAAATGGCCACTTGGCGTACATTTCTCGCAGTAGAGCCACCGCTTGCTTGCGCTTCATGCCTTCAGGCGGGTCGTTCAAAAACGCATCGACTGCCGCACCAAACCCGAGCCAGCCCGGCAAGGTCAAGCGACATTGACCCCAACTAAACCCCCAGGGAATGGCGCGCAAGTCCTGAATCTTGGGACCATCAGTGCCTGACTTGGGCCGCGCAGCGGGTCTGGAGCCAATGTTAAGTTGCGCGATCTCCCGTATCGGGGTCGACTCGAAAAAATAAGATGCAAACTCTGGCGTGCCGTAGACCAATGCCTGATATGCCGCAAAGCTCTCGTCAGACAAGCGCTGTGCCGCAGCCAAATAGACAGATGGCGTTTGGTCATGAGTTTGCAAGAGCGTGGCTTCAAGTGTTGCCGCCACCAGCGTCTCTAGATTGCGACGCCCTATGTCAGGATTGGCATACTTGGAGCCAATAACCTCACCCTGCTCGGTCAGTCGAATCTGCCCTCCCACGGTTCCTGGCGGCTGCGCCAGGATGGCTTCATAGCTTGGGCCACCACCACGACCTACCGTGCCACCACGGCCGTGAAACAGTCGCATGGTGAGTTGATGCTTTTTGCCCAGTGATTCAAAAACCTCAACCAACGCCAGTTCGGCTCGATACAACTCCCAGGTGCTCGTAAAAATCCCGCCATCTTTGTTGCTGTCCGAATAGCCCAACATAATCTCCTGCTCACCGCCGCTTGCCTTGAGCAAATCCAAGAGGTGCGGCACAGCAAAGAGATCGCGCATGATGGTGGGTGCGCGCTGCAGATCACCGATGGTTTCAAACAAGGGGACCACGATGAGAGCTGCCCGGGCCGGTTGTGAGGCGTCACCGTTAGATCGGCCACCAAGTGGGCCAGACATAAGACCGGTCTCTTTTTGCAGGAGATAGACTTCAAGCAAATCGCTCACTGTCTCGGTGTGACTAACGATGTACTGGCGTACCGCGGCTTGCCCAAACCTTCTTCTGACTTCAACAGTCGCTTCAAATACATCAAGCTCTTTTTTAGCGAGCTCACTGTATTTGGCGCCCGGCACACGCAAGGGACGTGCTTGTAGCAGCACGTTTGTCAACAAATCAGTGCGAGCTGTCTCATCAAGGGCTAGATAGTCCGGACACACGTCCGCCACGCGTAACAATTCAGCCACCACCAACTCGTGCTGATCTGAGCTTTGACGCAGATCCACTGTTGCCAGATGAAACCCAAACACATCAACAGCCCGGATCAAATCCTCGAGTCGCTCTTGCGCCAGGACAGCACCATTGTTGGCCACTAGCGACTCACGAATCACTTGCAAGTCAGCCAGCAACTCATTGGGGGTGAGATATGGGTTTTGTGGGGCAATGGCGTGGCGTGCAGCTTCTTGTCCGGTCAAAGCGCTGAGGGTAGCAGCCAGACGTGCATACATGCCCGTTAGCGCGCGGCGGTAGGGTTCATCGGTACGGTGCACATTCTGATCGGGAGACCGATCAGCCAGTGCCTGCATGGCGGCACCGACTGGCACCAGCATGGCAGACATCGAGAGCTCAGCGCCCAAGTAATGCAACGCACGCAGGTGATGACGCACAGCAACTTCAGACTGACGACGCAGTGCATCACGCAACGTATCAGCATTGACATTGGGATTGCCGTCTCGGTCGCCACCTATCCACTGCCCCATCCTTAAAAACGATGGCACATTAGCCACGCCTAGCTCGCGCTCAAGCTGCTTGTACAGGCGTGGAATCTCAGACAAGAAAGTCGACTCGTAATAACTCAGGGAATTTTCGATCTCGTCAGCCACCGTCAACTTGGTAAATCGCAACAAGCGTGTTTGCCAGAGCTGCACAATCCGGGCCTTGATGTGCCGTTCATTCTCGAGAAGCTCTTGCTTTTGCAGTACATCAACGCCACGATCGCGAATTTGATCGCGCATTTCCAGCAGCCTGGCAATCGCGCGCTCTGCATCCAGAATGCTTTTGCGCTGAACCTCCGTTGGGTGTGCCGTCAAAACTGGTGAAACATGACTGTTTGCCAGTGTCTTGGCCACCTGCCCGCGTTTGATGCCCGCTTCGGACAGACGCTCAAACGCTAAAGCAAGACTACCCTTCTGGCGGTGGCCGGCGCGTTCATGAAACACCCGGCGCCGAATGTAGTGGCGGTCTTCTGCCAAATTAGCCAAGTGACTGAAGTAAGTAAATGCGCGAATCACGCTCACAGCCTGTTCGTCGCTTAGTTGGCGCAACGTGCGCTTTAGCGTCTTGTCAGCTTCATCATCATCATGGCGTCGGAACGTCACCGACAACTGCCGGATGCGCTCAATCAAATCAAATGCTTTTTTGCCTTCTTGCTCGCGAATTACTTCGCCAAGCAACCTGCCAAGCAAGCGAATATCTTCAACCAAAGGTCGTTCTTCCGGACGCACACGTTCTGATGCCATAACCAAACCTTTACCAAGCCAAGACACCATTCTATCGGTTCATCGGCAACGTGCGTGACAAGAATGGAAAGCTGTCGTACAACTGACAGCATCTGAACGTAAATACCTGCCATTGCCCTTCGTATGCACCAAGATCAAACATGATTAAAGCCACTGACCCATCGACTGCTCTGTCAATTGCCGCCATTCGCATGCTGGAGAAACGGGGTCTCGAACAAGGCTTGCCGCTAATGCAACGTGCTGGCACCTCGGCAGCGGTGTTTTTACATGACCAGATCAAACCAGCAAGCCACGTCGTGGTGCTAGTCGGGCCTGGCAATAACGGGGGCGATGCGTTAGTAGCTGCAGCTGAACTACACAAGTTTGGTCACCGTTTAACGGTGGTAATGCCACAAGCAGCCCCCGATGCATCCGCAGATGCTAAACATGCGCTGATGCACTGGTTGGTAATTGGAGGCACGGTCATGCCAGACTTGCCTGCCGACAAGCCCGACGTAGTCATTGACGGGCTGTTTGGCATCGGACTGTCCCGGACTTTAGACAGGCCGTGGACGGACGCGATTCAAACTGTCAACGCCTGGCAAGTGCCCGTGCTGGCACTTGATATCCCTTCAGGTCTTCACGCTGATACCGGCCAAGCACTCTGTGACCCAATTCACGCGACCTGGACACTGTCATTTATTGCGCCGAGCTTGGCCACCAACAGTGACACAGCCAGAAAATTTTTTGGAGAATGCTTTTTGGAAGATCTTGATCTCGAACATGATTGATGATCCAGCCAATTCTCACTAGGCTACACTCAAAACCACATCAGACTTGCAAATTAAACCGGTACTTTGCTCACGGATTTGGCCAAGGCAAGCATTTGCAGAACTCACATGACAGAAACCGATCTCACGACTCGTAGCACATCAATCCGACACATCCTGGTGGTTGACGACGACGAACGACTGCGCGATCTGTTGCAACGTTACTTGACCGAACAAGGTTTCCGGGTGTCGGTTGCAGCCGATGGCAAAGCCATGACCGAACTGAAACGTCAAGCTACCGTTGACCTCATTGTGCTTGATGTCATGATGCCGGGTGAAGATGGCATGAACATCTGTCGTCGGCTGCGTAGCGCGGGCGACAAAACCCCTGTTATCTTGCTCACAGCCAAGGCCGAAGACAGCAGCCGCATCATGGGTTTGGATCTAGGTGCTGACGACTATGTTGCCAAGCCCTTTAACCCCCGTGAGTTGCTCTCACGAATCAACGCCGTGCTGCGTCGCACCCAGTCACAGGAACACCCGGCAGGGCCCAGCCACTGGCCCGAAGTGCTTCGGTTTGGCCCGTATGAACTAAACCTGTCTAACCGAACACTATCGTGCCAGGGTGAGAAAGTCGCTATCACCACAGCCGAGTTTGCGATGCTCAAGGTGTTTGCCCGCCATCCCAATGAACCGCTATCGCGTGACCGCTTAATGGAACTGGCACGTGGTCGTGAATATGAAGCCTTTGACCGCAGCCTTGACGTCCAAATCTCACGCCTTCGCAAACTACTAGAGCCCAATCCATCCAAGCCGGTCTATATCCAGACAGTGTGGGGCGTAGGCTACGTGTTCGTGCCCGATGGTGAACGCTGAATTCAAACTCGGGCTATTTGCCCGAACATTTTTATTGCTGGCGTTGCTTATGCTAGCTAGCCTTGCCGCCTGGCTGCATGTGTTTTGGACCTTGGAGCGCGAACCAAGGGCAGCCCAGATCGCTGACCAAATCGTGCGCGCTGTGCAATTAACCCAAGCAACCCGTGAGTTTGTTCAAGCCGATGCACAGCGGACCTTACTTGAGGCAATCACTACGCAAACGGACCTGAAACTGCTGGGCCCATCAGAATCACAAAACCTGGGCAATGTGCCTGACGATGCCGACTGGAGAACAGTCATTGCTCTCGTACAAGCCAAGCTAGGTAGTGACACGAAGCTCGCAGCCACCGAACCATTTACCGGGCTTGTCTGGGTTCAATTGCCAGATGAGCATTGGCTAGGTATTCAAGCGCAGCCCATGAGCCTGAGCACCGCACCGGAGTGGGTTAGCTGGATTGCCGCTGCCGCCTTGCTGTCTATGGTCGGTGCAGCGGTTGCTGTGGGCTACTTGAACAGTCCACTGTCCAGGCTCTCGCGGGCTGCTCAACAACTATCACAAGGGCAAACGCCTGATCCATTGCCAGAGGCAGGGCCACAAGAGATTCAACAACTAAATGCTAGCTTTAATCGTATGGTCTCGGAGTTGCAACAGGCCGAGGCTGATCGCAATCTGATGTTGGCTGGCATCTCGCATGACCTGCGCACGCCACTGGCACGCATGCGGCTCGAGGTCGAAATGAGTGCCATGTCCGAGGAACAAAGACGCGCTATCGATGAAGACCTGTCACAAATCGACCAGACGATTGGCCAGTTATTGCAATATGCCAAACCAGCGAGTAATCCGCCAAGCAAGCCGGTGAACCTACTTGACGCTATTGAGGATGTTATCCGTCAGGTGCAACCGATGCTTGCCGGCTCACAAGACATATTGCAGTACCGATCTCGCACATCGGCCTACTGCATGATTGATCGGGAAGACTTCAGCCGTTGTGTCACCAACCTAGTCGAGAATGCCAGGCGGTACGGCAAATCCATTGATGGCTCAGTAGCGATTGAAATTGTGGTGCAATCTCGCGGCGACAGATTACATATAGATGTGCGTGACCGAGGGCCGGGCATTGCCAGCCAGGATATCGAGCGATTGCTTAGGCCGTTTTCGCGGGGGGAAACCGCCCGAACGGGTGGTGCAGGTTCAGGCTTGGGTCTCGCGATCGTGGAGCGACTGCTTGCGCGCGCCGGTGGTCGTTTGCGTCTGTTGCCCCGAGAGGCTGGCGGCCTGACTGCCCGTATTGACTTGCCACGAGCCAAACGTCCACGGCAACACCGCACAGGCGGTCAATCCAAGCAAGCAGTGGCCGTCAAGCACAACGCTTAATTGAACAATATCTAGACACGCTCAATCAGCGCCACCGTGGTCACCGCAATTCCTTCACGACGCCCCAAGAACCCTAATCCCTCATTGGTCTTGCCTTTGATGTTCACAGCATCTAAGGCAAGCTCAAGATCGGCCGCAATATTGGCCACCATGGCTGGTGCATGCGGTGCGATCTTCGGAGCTTGCGCATGAATGGTGGCATCGATATTGACCACCCGCCAGCCAGCGGCTTTTACGCGAGCATAGGCCTCGCGCAACAGCACCCGACTGTCGATTCCCGCAAATTTAGGGTCATTGTCGGGGAACAGGCGCCCGATGTCGCCCAGAGCTGCCGCACCAAGCATGGCGTCGGTGATCGCATGCAAGAGCGCGTCGGCATCCGAATGGCCTTTCAAGTGATGGGTGTAGTCGATAGAAACGCCACCAAGTATCAAAGGACCACCAGGCTCCAATGCATGCACATCAAACCCCTGGCCCACCCGAAACGGTACTTGACTCAAAGCAACCCCTCTATCCACTCAAAATCCTCTGCCCATGTCACCTTCAGATTGCGGGCCGAGCCGTTGATCAGCAACGGTTGATGGCCCGCCCACTCCATGGCACTGGCTTCATCTGTGACATCCACGCCAGCAGCAAGCGCTCGACTTAACGAATCTCGCAACTCGCCAACCCGAAACATCTGTGGTGTCTGGGCCAGCCAGATGGTTTGACGGTCGAGCGTCTTGTCTACTTGCGCGATCGCCCCAGACGACAGATCAATACTCGCTAGCTTAACCGTGTCAGCCGCCGGCATGGCCAACAAACCACCCCTCTGATGCGTCAAACAAGCATCAATCAAGGCCGACAAGTTAGCCAAAGGCAGTCCCGGGCGTGCTGCGTCATGCACCAGCACCCAGTCATCATCCCCGAATTTGCCTTGATCTAGCGTTTGTAAAACCGTCAATGCACGACTCGCACCGCCAGTAGGCAACACATTGACTCGGCCAAGACCGGACAAACATTCCTTGGCAAACGGGTCATCTGCCTGCACACCAACTACCGCGTCGGTCACGCGCGGATCTGCCAACAAGGCTTTAACAGCCAAGGCCAACATCATCTGACCATTGATTGGCCGGTACTGTTTGGGTGTTTGAACCCCGGGCGCTTGAGCACGCAGGCCGACGCCGCCAGCGGGGACTAGGCCATGAATTGGGGGAGTGCGAGCATCATTCATTCAGCGATTTTATAATCACGCTTTAATCTGCGGTAAATCGCATGAACACCCTAGCCAATCCTGACCTCCAATCGCTACTAGCGAGCCTTAAGCCCGGGCAACGCGTGTCGCACCCCTGCCCCCCCGGATCGGGCGATGCATGGCTTCTAGCTGGCCTGGGATCAGAGGCAGGCAGGCTGCTGGTAGTCCTGACGGCTTTGCCGCTGCAAGCTCAGAGATTGGCTGGCGAAATCGCACAGATTGCACCGAGCCTCAGGGTACGCATGCTGCCAGACTGGGAAACCCTGCCCTACGACGCATTCTCGCCCCACGAGGACTTGGTCTCCGAACGCCTGCGCACCCTGCATGCGCTGATGCAAGGTGAAGTCGATGTGCTCACCGTGCCTGTAACGACAGCCCAGTATCGAGTGTGTCCGCCAAGTTTCCTGGCGGCATACACGTTTTCTTTTAAGCAGAAGGACACACTAAACGAGGCGGCCCTGCGCGATCAGTTGGTATTAGCCAACTACACCCACGTCACCCAGGTCAGTGCCCCAGGTGAATTTTGCATTCGTGGCGGTTTGATTGACCTTTTCCCCATGGGTTCGGTGTTGCCCTATCGGATCGATTTGTTTGACGATGAAATTGAGTCCATCAAGACCTTTGATGTCGACACGCAGCGCAGTCTGTATCCGGTGCCAGAAATCCAATTGTTGCCTGGTCGCGAGTTTCCGATGGACGAGACAGCTCGCAACCACTTCCGGGCCAAGTTCCGTGAAGTCTTTGAGGGTGACCCATCACGTGCATTGCCCTACCGCGACATTGGCAATGGCATCCCGTTTGCCGGTGTTGAGTATTACCTGCCCTTGTTTTTTGAAGAAACGGCGACGCTCTTTGACTATCTGCCCAAGGACTGCCTGTGCGTGACACATGGCGATCTTGAAGATGCCATGCGCCGATTTTGGGACGACACCCAGTCGCGCTACCAGTTTCTTAAGAGCGATCGTGAGCGACCAGTGTTGCCGCCGCAAGACCTCTTCATGCAAGGCGAACTGCTGTTTACGCAGTTACAGCCACTTGCCCGCTTGGCGCTTGTCGATACGCGAGACCATCCCAACTTCTTGCCAGCACCCGATGTCGCGGTCAACCGCCGGGCTGAAGATCCATTGCAATTGCTTCGTGCTGTACTGGCTGATTTAGACAGCGGACGAATCGCCTTGTGTACGGATTCGCATGGCAGGCGCGAGACCATTGTTGAAATGCTCGCCGAGCACAATATTCGGCCAGATACGCCGCTGGAGTCACTGCAGGACTTTTTACAGGGCAATGCCAGGTTCGGGGTGCTGGTGGCACCATTTGACGGTGGATTCGTGTCGCTTGCCGACCAACTTATCCTCCTCACAGAAAATGACCTCCGTACCGGGCATGCCAGCTCAACCCGACGGGCCAACCGTGATCGTGGACGGGCAAGTGACGTCAATGCCATGGTCAGGGACTTGGCCGAACTACGCGCAGGTGATGCGGTGGTGCACGTCGAACATGGCGTGGGTCGCTATCATGGGTTAATCAGCATGGACTTGGGTGAAGGCCAAACCGAGTTTCTGCACCTCGAATACGCCAATGCCACCAAGCTGTATGTACCTGTCTCGCAACTGCATGTGATTGCGCGCTACAGTGGGGCTGACCCCGAAACAGCCCCGCTGCATCAACTCGGTTCAGGTCAGTGGGATAAAGCACGCAAAAGGGCGGCCAGACAAGTACGTGACACCGCTGCTGAACTACTAGACCTCTACGCCAAGCGTGCAGCAAGACAGGGGCATGCCTTTAAACTGCCACCCGGGGACTACGAACTCTTTGCTGAAAGCTTCGGATTTGAAGAGACGGTGGATCAAGCGGCTGCCATCCAAGCTGTCATTGCTGACATGGTGTCAGAAAAACCCATGGATCGCCTAGTCTGCGGCGATGTAGGCTTCGGCAAGACTGAAGTGGCGCTTCGGGCTGCGTTTGTCGCAGTCAGCAATGGCCAACAGGTCGCACTGCTTTGCCCCACCACGCTGTTGGCAGAACAACATGCCCATACCTTTACAGACCGATTTGCTGATTGGCCAGTAAAGGTCGTTGAAATGTCCAGGTTTCGCTCGCCCAAGGAAATAAAGGCAGCGATTGAAGGCATCGCGAGGGGCAGCGTGGACATTGTAATCGGCACGCACAAGGTGCTGTCTAAGGACGTGCAATTCAAAAAACTTGGCTTGGTCATCATCGATGAAGAACATCGGTTTGGGGTGCGCCAGAAAGAGGCCTTGAAGTCCCTGCGGGCCGAAGTGGATGTACTGACGCTTACCGCCACACCAATACCCAGAACACTGGGTATGTCGCTAGAGGGCATTCGTGACTTTTCAGTGATCGCCACCGCCCCACAAAAGCGTCTGGCCATTAAAACCTTCGTGCGCCGGGAAGACAACAGCACAATCCGTGAGGCATTGCTCAGGGAACTCAAGCGTGGTGGCCAAGCGTACTTCTTGCACAATGAGGTACAAACCATCGAAACACGCAAACAAAGGCTGCAGGAACTTGTGCCCGAGGCCCGTATTGCGGTAGCCCACGGTCAGATGGGGGAACGTGACCTTGAACAAGTCATGAAAGGCTTTTACCAGCAGCGCTACAACGTGCTGTTGTGCACCACCATCATTGAAACTGGCATTGATGTGCCAACTGCAAATACCATCATCATCCATCGTGCTGACAAGTTTGGGCTAGCCCAACTGCATCAGTTGCGAGGACGGGTTGGCCGCTCGCACCACCAAGCGTACTCTTACCTCCTGACGCCCGGTGAGGATGCCATGACCAAGCAGGCTAAAAAGCGCTTGGAAGCCATTCAGGCCATGGAAGAGCTTGGCTCTGGCTTCTTTCTGGCGATGCACGATCTAGAGATCCGCGGCACGGGTGAAGTGCTTGGCGAGTCGCAGTCAGGCAATATTCAGGAAGTCGGCTTTTCGATGTACAACGACATGCTATCGGAAGCTGTCCGGGCACTTAAAGCTGGAGAGGAACCCGATCTGGATGCCCCGTTTAGTCCAGGCTGCGAGGTCAACCTGCATGTTCCGGCGTTATTGCCCAATGACTATTGCCCTGACATCAATGCGCGTTTAGGGATCTATAAACGCCTGTCAAACACCACTGACACAGATGACTTGATCCGTATCCAGGAAGAGTTGATTGACCGATTCGGCAAACTTCCGGAATCTGCACAAGCACTAATAGCTACCCATCGCTTGCGCATCGAAGCCATGACACTCGGCATTCAGAAGATTGATGCCAGTGAGGTTCAAACGTTAATCCAGTTCAAAGACAACACGCCGGTTGATCCGCTTAAGCTCATCGACTTGGTACAAAAACAGAAGAACATCCGTTTCGCTGGTCCTGACAAAATTCGCGCTGACATCAAGGCCCCCGACATCAGGCAGCGTACCGACGCGGTACGCTCGTTGCTCAAACAAATGCGCTAGTTCTGGACGCCCACATCTGGAAACCGATACCTGGAAACCCACCATGACCACCAACCTGATCGTTCAATCCCCTGCCTTAGACCTGTCCCTGATCGATCAGGCTGCTGCGCTAGTCGAAGCCAATGGGGTCCAGTGGATCAGCAAATCAGCCGCACGGCTGTTGGACGTCACTCAAAGCGAGGACAATTGTGAGCTCATCGCCGGCTGGGCGATTGAGAAGAAAGCCGACATCGCGTTTGTGGATGCAAACGCCAAGCTCTCTGATTGCAAGATTCTGGTCATGGACATGGACTCGACCTTGATCAATATAGAATGCATTGACGAGATCGCCGCGTTTGCGGGACTTAAGGCTGAGGTCGCCTCAATTACCGAACGATCCATGCGCGGTGAAATCACCGAGTTTGCCGATAGCCTGCGCCTTCGGGTCGGTTACCTCGAAGGTCTGGATCAGTCCGTGCTCGAGCGGGTCTACGATGAACGTTTAGAACTAAACCCAGGTGCCGAGAACCTGATCCGCTCTGCCCAACAAGCCGGCATTAAAACCATGCTGGTATCCGGTGGCTTTACCTTTTTTACCAATCGCCTAAAAGAGCGTCTGAGGCTCGATGTAGCACATGCCAACGTGCTTGAGACTGACGGTCAAGGCAAGCTCACTGGACGCGTCACTGGCCCCATCATCGACGCACAGGGCAAGGCGGATCTTTTAGCAGACTTGGCCAAACGGTTAAACGCCAAGCCTGAACACATTATTGCGATTGGCGATGGTGCTAATGACTTGAAGATGTTGGCAAGCGCCCA
This sequence comes from Burkholderiaceae bacterium, assembly GCA_021208885.1. Taxonomy (GTDB): domain Bacteria; phylum Pseudomonadota; class Gammaproteobacteria; order Burkholderiales; family Burkholderiaceae_B; genus Algicoccus. The sequence continues at coordinate 40,470 of JAJOJF010000048.1, read as the reverse complement.
CTATGCCGTTGCCTATCGTGCAAAGCCGGTGGTGCAGGCGCAAGCCAGGTTCGCACTCAACCACAGCCCGCTTGATGCAGTGTTGAACTGGTTCGCGCAGGCGTGATTGGTTAGCGGGTTTGCGTCAAGACCTGAGTTTCACCAAAACTCACAACGAAGCGTTGGAACTAGTACCCCAGGTTTAGCTTTTGTGCTTCTTCTGCCAACTTATCGAGTTTTTCGGCGGGCAACGTCGATGTGAGTCTTATGAGCAACCAGTTCGTCGCGACTTACACGAAACTCACCCTCTTCAATTCAACAAGAAATGTCGCCTTTTTCTAATAGACCGATCAATTAGGGGTGAGAAACAACCAGCAGTGCTGCCTCTTCCAGTGTCATTACGAGATAGCGTTTGAGTCCACTATCTTCTCATCACTTCTTCAACAAATACCGATACACAAACCCGGGAAAGGCTAGCACCAGGAAGATGCAAAGCGCAGTGACATAAAATTCCCAGCCGCGCGGGAAAGGGTTGACTAGCGCAGTCTCAAAGGCATAACCCACCAAGCCGATGACAACGAACAGACCGAGGAACTCAACAATCAATGCCCAGGCGGGTTTTTTAACCCAGGTTTTAATCGGCATGAGTGCCAACACGCGCTCCGAGATAAACGGCAAGTTGGCAGCGGCCACTGCCAACGCAATCAAAATCCAGACAGCAACGCTTTGACTAACCACGCTTAATCCTCAGACCGCTTTAAAACGATGTCAGAATAGCGTTGATACACATATCCATCAAGCCGCCAGGCAAGATACCCAGTAGCAGTATCAGGACAACGTTGACAGTCAACATCGAAGCCGGCACGGTCGCAACACCATGAACCTGAATCTGATCAGGCGAAGGCTCATCGAAATACACCACCTTAACGACCCGCAAGTAGTAAAAAGCACCGATCAGGGAAAAGATCACGGCCAACACGGCCAACCACACCATGCCGGACTGAATCACTGCTTGCAGCACCATCAGCTTGGCATAAAAACCGACCAGTGGTGGAATGCCCGCAAGTGAGAACATGATGACCAACAAAACACCAGCCAACAGGGGACTCTTACGGTTGAGTCCCTTTAAGTCTTCGATAGTCTCACATTCAAACCCTTCGCGCGACATCAACATGATGACACCGAAGCTGCCCAGTGTGGTCAACACGTAGGTGACCATGTAAAACAAAGACGAGCCATAGGCGCTGGCGTTTACCTGCAGCGATCCCTCCGTCGAGCCAGAAGCAAGCCCAAGCAACACAAAACCCATGTGCGCAATGGTCGAATAGGCCAGCATGCGCTTGAAATTCGACTGCATGATGGCAGTCAAGTTACCAACAACAAGCGACAATACAGCCAGAATAGTTAGCATCGGCTGCCAGTCGATTGTCAGGTCACCGAGGCCAGTGACGAGCAGACGTAGCGTGATTGCAAACGCTGCAAGCTTGGGCGCAGCAGCCAACACCAGGGTCACGGCAGTTGGCGCGCCGGAATAGACGTCGGGCACCCACATGTGGAACGGCACGGCACCCAACTTGAATGCCAAGCCTGACACCAGGAACACCAAGCCAAACACCAGCGCCATTTCCATGCCACCCGACTCAACACGGGCGCCAATCACTGACAGATCTAACGAACCGGTCGCGCCATAGACCATCGACATACCATAGAGCAAGAAACCCGATGCCAGCGATCCCAACACAAAATACTTCATCGCAGCTTCGGTCGAACGCTCATGGTCGCGTCGCAATGCAACCAGTGCGTACATGGCAAGCGACATAAGCTCTAGACCGAGGTAAATCGCCATGAGATTGCCAGCCGAGATCATCACCATCTGACCCAAGAGCGCCAGAAGCACGAGCACGTAGAACTCACCCCCGCGCAACATATCACGGCTCTGAATGTACTCCCGACCATAAACCAAGGTCGCAAACACTGCCACATACGAAACCAGTTTCAGGAAGTGAGACAGATTATCGACCACCACCATACTGTAGAAGCCCGTGCCACTGACACCGTTCATCCATTGCCAAGCTGACAGAACAAAGACAAGCACGAGCGTCGCATTGGACAATGCATAGGCAAGTGTGCGACGCGGATCATTGGAGAACGCGTCGATTAACAGAATGGCCATGGCCGCCACCAGCAAAACAATCTCTGGCAGAACAAGGGCGAAGTTGAATTGTGATTCCATCATGGCGGCTTACAGTTTGGAAATAGCGATGTGATCAAGCAAGGCTTGCACCGAGACATGCATCACATCAGTAAATGGTTTGGGGTGGATGCCCATATAGAGCACCATCACGGCCATCACACCCAGAATCAGAAACTCACGACCGGTGATATCGGTCAGCTTGTTAACTTCTTCGTTGGCCACCGGACCAAAAGCGACGCGCTTGACCATCCAGAGCGAGTACGCAGCACCCAGGATCAAAGCAGTTGCAGCCAACAAGCCAATCACAAAGTCATATTGGACCGCGCCCAAAATAACCATAAACTCACCAATAAATCCACTGGTGCCAGGCAAGCCAGCATTGGCCATGGAGAACAGGACAAAGAAAGTCACAAACTTGGGCATGCGATTAATCACGCCCCCAAAGTCCTTGATCTCATGGGTGTGCATGCGGTCATACAACACACCGATACACAGGAACATGGCGCCAGACACGAAACCGTGCGACACCATTTGAATGATGCCGCCTTCGATACCTGCCATGTTGAAGATGAAGAACCCCAGCGTAACAAACCCCATGTGTGCAATCGATGAGTAGGCCACCAGCTTTTTCATGTCCTTTTGCACCATCGCCACAAACCCGATGTAGATCACTGCAATCAGCGACAAAGCAATCATGAGCCCGGACAAGCTATGCGATGCATCCGGTGCAATCGGCAATGAGAAACGCAAGAAACCGTAGGCGCCAAGTTTCAACATGATGGCAGCTAGCACCACTGAACCACCCGTCGGCGCCTCGGGGTGAGCATCTGGCAACCAGGTATGCACCGGCCACATCGGCACCTTGACTGCAAAGGCGGCCAACAATGCCAGGAAGATCAATACCTGCTCCTGGTGCGTCAGTGGCAACTGATGCCAATAGAGAATGTTGAAGGTGCCAGAGGCTTGCCAGAGATAAATAAAGGCCACCAATGTCAGGAGCGAACCCAACAACGTGTACAGGAAGAACTTAAACGCAGCGTAGACCCGATTCGGGCCTCCCCAAACACCGATGATGATATACATCGGAATCAGGGTTGCTTCAAAGAAGATATAAAACAGCAATCCATCAAGTGCTGCAAACACACCCACCATGAGACCCGACATGATGAGAAATGCTGCCATGTACTGGGCGATACGGTAGGTAATCACCTGCCAACCGGCAATCACCACAATCAACGTGATAAATGCCGTCAAGATCACAAACCACAGTGAGATGCCGTCAATGCCCAAGTGATAGTAGACCGGAAAGGCACGGATCCACTCAACCTTTTCGACAAACTGCATGGCGGCCGTCGTTGAGTCAAATCCGGTATAGAGCGGAATGGTTACCAACAAACCAGCTAACGCACCTGCCAAGGCCAGGGAGCGAGTGAATTCCGGTCGGTCGTCACGGCCGACCGCAAGCAGAATCAAACCGGCAACGATTGGAACAAAGATCGCAAGCGTCAACCACGGAATAGGAGAGGATGCTATTTCGCCTGCCATCATTTAGTTACCAAGATAAAAGTAATAAGACCCATCAGACCAATGATCATGACAAATGCATAGTGATAGATGTAACCGGACTGGAGCCGGCGGCTGATCGCAGCAAATACACCCACGACTTTGGCTGAGCCATTAACCATGCCGCCATCAATAATGCCCTCATCAGCCTTAGTCCAAAGCATGTTGCCAAACCAGCGCGCAGCGCGCGAGATGACCTGCTCGTTGAACCAGTCGAAGTAAAACTTGTTGTCGAGCAAGGGCTTAAGAAATGACAAAGACTTAGCAATCGCTGCCGGCGCCTTCGGATTTACCACGTAGCAATACCATGCAGTCAAACCACCAGCGAGTGCCAGATAGAACGGCAAGGTCACGAAGGCGTGCAGTCCGTATGCAAACCAACCGTGCCAGGTTGAAGCCAGATCACGCATGGCATCGTGCCCCGTGTGCTGCACTGAATTCAGGTAATTGAAAAAGTCACCAAACAGCAGCGGGTTCACAAACATGGCGCCCGCAATCACCGATGGGATGGCCAACAGGCTCAAAGGCAATGTCACCACCCAAGGCGTTTCATGGGGCTTACCGCTATGAGCGTGTTCATCATGACCATGTTCGTCATCATGCGGTGCCTGGTCATAGCGCTCTTCACCGTGGAACACCACAAAGAAGACACGGAACGTATAGAGCGCCGTCACAAACGCGCCTAACAGCACGCAAATGTAGGCAAAGTTCGCACCCCACACACCGGCTGCACCCGCTGCTTCAATGATGTGCTCTTTAGAATAGAAGCCTGAAAAAAACGGGAACGCCGACAACGACAGTCCGCCAATCAAGAACGTGATGTAGGTGATCGGCATGTACTTGCGCAGGCCACCCATATAGCGAATGTCCTGATTGTGGTGCACGGCCATGATCACAGACCCGGCGGCCAAGAACAACAGCGCCTTAAAAAACGCATGCGTCATCATGTGGAAGATGGCCACCGAATAAGCCGAAGCTCCCAAGGCTACGGTCATGTAACCGAGCTGAGATAACGTAGAGTAGGCAATGACACGCTTGATGTCGTTTTGCACAACACCGAGGATGCCGAGGAACAAGGCCCCAAGGCCACCCACCACGATCATGAGCGAGAGCGCCGTGTCCGAGAACTCAAACAAGGGCGAGAAACGTGACACCATAAAAATACCGGCAGTCACCATGGTAGCAGCATGGATCAAAGCAGAAATCGGTGTCGGACCTTCCATAGAGTCAGGCAGCCATGAATGCAGAGGCACCTGCGCCGATTTACCCATCGCACCAATGAACAGGCAGATACATGCGACAGTTAGCAGCATCCAGTCGGTGCCCGGCAAGGTCAGTGTCGAGAGCTCGTCAGCCTTGGCAAATACTTCACCGTAGTTCAGTGACCCTGCGTACGCGAACAACAAACCAATGCCCAACACGAAGCCAAAGTCGCCAACCCGGTTGATCAGAAATGCCTTCATGTTGGCAAATATCGCCGTCTCACGTTTGAAGTAAAAACCAATCAAGAGATACGAGACCAGACCAACAGCTTCCCAACCAAAGAAAAGTTGCAGCATGTTGTTGGCCATGACCAACATCAGCATCGAGAAAGTGAAAAGCGAGATGTAGGCAAAGAATCGCTCGTAACCATCATCATCAGCCATGTAGCCAATGCTGTAGATGTGAACCATCAGTGACACCGAGGTCACAACCACCATCATGAGCGCCGAGAGTGGGTCGATCAAAAAGCCAATTTCAAGCTTGATGTCACCGATCATGCTCCAAACGTACCAGGTACCCTCGAAGGTATTACCCTGAACCACGTCATACAACACATAGACGGACAACACTGCTGACACGGCCACCAAAGCAATCGTGATTCGGTGCGCCATGAAGCGGCTAATGGGCCGACCGAGAAAGCCCGTGCCGAATAGGCCCGCCAGCACGGCACCGAGTAATGGTGCCAAGGCAATGATGAGGTATATAGAAGGTACGCTAGACATAAGTAAGTTCTTCTGTAGCTTTCGCTTTATTTAATCGGTTCTTTAGCTCTGCGGATTAACCCTTCAGGCGGTCGAGGTCGTCAACGTTAATGCTGCTGACATTACGAAACAGCAACACCAGAATTGCCAAACCGATCGCAGCTTCTGCAGCTGCCACCGTCAAGATAAAAAACACAAACACTTGGCCCGCGGCGTCACCCATCCAAGTTGAAAACGCCACAAAATTCATGTTCACCGCCAAGAGCATCAATTCGATCGACATCAAGAGCACGATCAAATTACGACGATTCAAAAAAATGCCAAATACACCAATCGCAAACAGAATGGCACCTAGCACCAAAAAATGAGTCAGGGTCAGTTCCATTACGACTTCTCTTCCGATTTGGCGTTAACAGGTGCTTGCGGCTTCAGATCAACCAAGCGCACACGGTCTTTGGCTTTGACGCGCACCGCAGCACCTGGATTGTTATATTTCACATCTTTACGACGCCGCAGGGTCAGGGAAATCGCTGCGATCATGCCAACCAGCAAAATGACGGCGCCCACCTCGACCGCATAGATGTACTCGGTGTACATCAGCTCACCAAGGGCACGGGCGTTGTTGTAGTCACTCGCCATTTCAGCGGCGGGGCCAACATTACCCCAGGATTGCATTAGGACAAACGACATTTCGGCAACCATGATCAAACCGATCACCAAACCCAGGGGCAAATAGCGTCGCATACCCTCACGGAGTACTTCCATCTTCACGTCGAGCATCATCACGACAAACAAGAACAACACCATCACCGCGCCCACATAAACGAGCACTAGCAGCAGCGACAGATACTCAGCGCCAAGAAGCATCCACAGCATCGCGGCATTGGCAAACGCCAAAATCAAAAACAACACCGCGGTGATTGGGCTCTTGGCAGTAACCACCCGAAAGGCAGCAACGACCAGCACGGTAGCTAGAATGTAAAAAAGGACAGTGGTGAAATTCATCTCAGGTCGTCAGTCCATTAACGATAAGGTGCATCAGCGGCACGGTTGCGTGCAATCTCGGTTTCGTAGCGATCGCCAACGGCCAACAACATATCCTTGGTGAAGTACAGATCGCCACGCTTCTCACCGTGATACTCGTGAATATGGGTTTCCACAATCGAATCAACCGGGCAACTTTCCTCACAGAACCCACAGAAAATGCACTTGGTTAAATCAATGTCATAGCGCGTGGTGCGGCGCGTGCCGTCTTCACGAACAGCTGACTCAATCGTGATCGCTAGCGCAGGACAAACCGCTTCGCAAAGCTTGCAAGCAATGCAACGCTCCTCCCCATTGGGATAGCGACGCAACGCGTGCAAGCCACGAAAACGTGGCGACATCGGCGTTTTCTCATAGGGGTAGCGCAAAGTGATCTTGCGCTTAAAAAAATACTTGCCGGTCAGCTTCATGCCCTTGAGCAATTCCAAGAGCATCAAACTCCCAAAAAAATCCTTGATCGCTTCCATCGCTTGCCTCTTTGCCTTTGGTCCGCGCTCAGTCCCAGATATTGAACGGCGTCTGCATCCAGATCGCCACCACCACCAACCAGACACCGGTCAGTGGAATAAAGATTTTCCAGCCCAGACGCATGATCTGGTCATAGCGATAACGTGGGAAGGAAGCCCTGAACCAGATAAATAGGGACACCACACAGAAGGTCTTGATGCCCAACCACAACCATCCCGGAATCCAGTGCAGGATGGCGATATCAACAGGTGGCGCCCAACCGCCCAGGAACATGATCGAAGCCAAACAAGACAACAAAATCATATTGGCGTATTCACCCAAGAAAAACAGAGCAAACGCCATGCCTGAGTATTCAACCATGTGGCCAGCCACGATCTCGGATTCACCTTCCACCACGTCGAACGGGTGACGGTTTGTTTCAGCGACAGCCGAGACGACATAAATCACAAATAGCGGCAACAATGGCAACCAGTTCCAGGAGAGGAACGTCAATCCCATGTCAGCGAAGTAGCCGCGGTTCTGAACGTTGACGATCTCCGACATGTTCAAGCTGCCAGACACGAGCAATACTGTGACCAACACAAAGCCAATTGCCAGCTCATAAGAAATCATCTGAGCTGATGCACGCATGGCAGCCAGAAATGCGTACTTCGAGTTCGATGCCCAACCGGCGACGATCACACCGTACACGCCAATGGAGGTAATCGCCATGATGTACAGCAGACCAGCATTAACGTCCGCTAAAACCACCTCGGGTCCAAACGGCACAACCGCCCAAGCTGCCAGCGCCGGCATCAAAACGACCACAGGCGCCAAGATAAACAGAATCTTATTGGCCTGACTTGGAACAATCACTTCCTTCGTCAGAAGTTTCAATACATCGGCAAACGGTTGTAGCGCCCCTCTAAAACCGACACGGTTTGGTCCAAGGCGAACATGCATGAAACCGATCATCTTGCGCTCCCAATACGTCAGGTAAGCAACAGAAATGATGACCGGCAATGCAATCACAATGATCTTGATGAGCGTCCAGACCACCAGCCAGGGGGTCGGGCCGATGAGATCGGTACCAAACTGGTTAATGACATTGAGCAAGTCCATCAGGCACGCTCCATTTGCAAGACTGACTGAACCGAACCCAGCGCCGCCGAAGACTCAAACCCGACTGGCAAACGTACGCAATTGGCCGGCACTGATGCATCAGCGCGCACCGACACGACAGTCTCACCAGTTCCTGAACGCAGTTTCACGTTGGCACAATCGGCAAGTCCCAGACTAGTCAGCGTTTCAGGGTGGATACGGGCAGCCGGTGCCTCAGACGCTTTGGTTTGCTGCAAGGCATGCGCGCGGCGCACGATAGCATCAGAACGATAAATGGCCACATCAGCGATACGCTGCAAGCCATCACGGCCATCGGCCTTAGATAGTCCAACGGGCGTCTTAATGCCATTGCTGAGCTTGGACGCAATACCGCCAGTCAACACTGCGTCACGCACCGCTTCCGATGACTCTTCATCGAACTCTGGCAGTTTCAGTAAATTACCCAGCACGCGCAGCACTTTCCAGCCGGGGCGGCTCTGTGCGTGCGGCGGCACGGTGGCCTTGAAGCTTTGCGGTGTGCCCTCGGCATTGACAAACGTACCAGAGGTCTCGGTATACGGGCCAATCGGCAACATGACATGCGCCCAATCTTGCGCGGCTGACTGATAAGGCGTCAACGCAACAGCGAATTTCGAAGCACGCAAGCTGTCAACTGCCAAGTGCCCTAATGCCGTGTCGAACTTGGGCTCTAGGTTGACGACGACATACGCTGCCAGTGGCTGCTCCAACATCTGGTTGACCATCTTGCCACCCTGAGCCGGCAAAGCATTAGCCAAATAAACACCGACAGTATTGGCGCCCGGGGTCAGGAAACCAAACTTGCCTCCAGCCTGCTCAGCAATCCAGCGCGCGTTGGCTGCCAGCTGCGAAGCATTACGGGCGTGCGCAGCGGCGTTGCCCAACAAGACCGCGACGTTTTGTCCTGACGCCAAACTCTGGGCGATACGGGTAGCCTCGTCAGAAGCAACCACATCAGCCAGTGCAGCCGGTGCATCAACTCCTTTGAGAGCGGCAAGTGCCACAGCGACCTCAGCCAGTGCACGGTCCACCGCAGCCGGTGCAACAGTCATGCGCCCATACAATGGCAACAACAGATCGTCTGCAGCCAAGTCAATGCTGCTAACCTGCGTGCCGCGTTTAGCAGCCTGACGCAGACGTTGCGTCATCAGCGGATGGTCAGCCCGCATAAATGAGCCCACAACCAGAACACGATCCAGATTGTCCAACTCGGCAATCGGCATGCCAAGTGACGGTACGCCCTCAAGAGCGGCATCCCAATTGGGGTCAGTCAAGCGAGCCCGCGCATCAATGTTTGGTGACCCAACACCGTGCGCCAATCGCGACAACAGCGAGAGTTCTTCTAGGGTGCACTGCTCTGAACCAATAAAACCAATCTGTGACGCGCCCATGGTTTCACGAACGTTCGCCAAACCCTGTGCAACAGCCTGCAGCGCATCAGCCCAGCTTGCCTCACGCCAAACACCGTCGTCGCCCTTGATCATAGGCGACTCAAGACGATCCTCGCGCAAGCCCTCGTACGCAAAACGATCACGATCGCTGATCCAGCACTCGTTGATGTCTTCGTTCTCAAACGGGACAATACGCATCACTTCGTCACGCTTGACCTGCACAACCAGATTGGCACCCAAGCTGTCATGCGGTGACACCGACTTGCGACGCGCCAACTCCCAGGTTCTGGCCGAATAACGGAACGGCTTGGAAGTCAGCGCACCGACCGGACAAATGTCGATCATGTTGCCTGAGAGCTCAGACTCAATCGAACGACCCACAAATGTCGTGATCTCCGAATGCTCACCGCGATTGAGCATGCCGAGTTCCATCACACCGGCAATTTCCTGACCGAATCGCACGCAGCGGGTGCAATGAATACAGCGTGACATTTCTTCGGCCGACACCAACGGGCCCAAATCCTTGTGGAACACCACGCGCTTTTCTTCTTCGTAGCGTGAAGCTGAACCACCGTAACCAACCGCCAAATCTTGCAGCTGGCATTCGCCGCCCTGGTCGCAGATCGGACAATCAAGCGGATGGTTGATCAGCAAGAACTCCATCACCGACTTCTGTGCAGCGATCGCTTTCTCGGAACAGGTATGCACAATCATGCCGTTGGTGGCTGGCGTGGCGCACGCGGGCAACGCTTTGGGCGCTTTTTCAACCTCGACCAAACACATGCGGCAGTTGGCTGCGATCGAAAGCTTCTTGTGATAGCAGAAATGTGGCACATAGATACCCAACTTGTGCGCAGCATGCATCACCATACTGCCCTCAGGCACTTCTACATTCTTGCCATCAATGGTTAGTTCAACCATGGTCAATCCAAATCAAAGGTAAGGAGCCACGACACATCGCTTGTTCTCGATGTGATAGGCGAATTCGTCACGGTAGTGCTTTAGGAACCCTCGCACAGGCATGGCGGCAGCATCACCGAGCGCGCAAATCGTGCGGCCCATGATGTTGCCGGCGACCGAATCAAGCAACTCCAGATCTTCCGGGCGGCCTTTGCCGTGCTCAATACGATGCACCATTCGATAAAGCCAACCCGTGCCTTCACGACACGGTGTGCACTGGCCACAACTTTCTTCATAGTAGAAGTACGACAAGCGCAACAAGGACTTCACCATGCAACGCGTTTCATCCATCACGATAACTGCACCTGAACCGAGCATCGATCCAGCCTTGGCAATCGCGTCGTAATCCATGGTGGTATCCATCATGATGTCGCCGGGGATGACCGGCGCGCTTGACCCACCGGGAATGACGGCCTTCAGTTTGCGGCCGCCACGCATGCCACCACACAGCTCCAGTAGCTTGGAAAACGGCGTGCCCAACGGCACTTCGTAGTTACCTGGCATCTCGACATCACCTGACACCGAGAACAACTTTGTACCACCGTTGTTGGGGATGCCCACATCCAGGTATGCCTGACCGCTGTTACGGATGATCCAGGGCACAGCAGCAAACGTTTCGGTGTTATTAATCGTGGTCGGTTTGCCGTATAGACCAAAACTCGCCGGAAATGGGGGCTTGAAGCGTGGTTGACCCTTCTTGCCTTCGAGCGACTCTAGCAGCGCCGTCTCTTCCCCACAGATGTACGCGCCATAACCGTGAAACGCATGCAATTCGAAACTGAAGTCCGAACCGAGAATCTTGTTACCGAGAAATCCTGCGGCACGAGCCTCTTCCAACGCCTCTTCAAACCGCTCGTAGACCTCGAAGATCTCGCCGTGGATGTAGTTGTAGCCAACGGACACACCCATGCAATAGGCACCAATGGCCATTCCCTCAATCACAATATGTGGGTTCAAGCGCAAGATATCGCGGTCTTTAAACGTGCCAGGCTCACCCTCGTCTGAGTTACAAACCAGATACTTTTGACCGGGAAAGGTGCGCGGCATGAAACTCCACTTCAACCCGGTTGGAAACCCGGCGCCTCCACGACCACGCAAACCTGATGTCTTGATTTCAGCAATCACGTCCTCAGGCTTCATGGTGAGCACTTTTTTCAGTGCCTCATAGCCGCCACGCTTGACGTAATCCGCCAAACGCCAATTCTTGCCATCGAGATCAGCCATGATCTGAGGCGAAATATGACGACCGTGCAAGGCCATCGAATTAGCCAGGTCACCCTGCGGTGCGGGATCAAGCCCCTGTGAATACTTCTCCAAAACAGCTGAGATACTCACGCTCATGCCTCCTTGACTGCTGACAGTTCAGTCAACATCGCATCAATTTTTTCCGGGGCCATGCGTACACACATGTGTTGGTTGTTAACCAGCAACACTGGCGAATCACCACAAGCACCCATGCATTCACCTTCAACCAGCGTGAATTGCCCATCAGGTGTCGTTTGACCGACTTGAATGCCAAGCTTTTGCTTGATGTAGTCCATGGTTTTTTCACCATCGCGCAAGGCACAGGGCAAGTTGGTGCAAACGGTGATCTTGAAGCGGCCGACAGGTTTAACGTCAAACATGTTGTAGAAGGTCGCATTTTCTTGCACCAGAATTGGGGGCTGACCCAAATACTTGGCTACATCTTCGATAACCTCAGGAGACACCCAGCCTTTTTCTTCCTGCGCAATCGCCAAGGCAGCCATGATGGCCGACTGCTTCTGATCGTCGGGATACTTGGCAAGCTCCCGGTCAATCTTTTTGTATGCCTGTTCTGAAAGCAACATGTTCAATCTATCCAATTTCTGGCTGATCAACGATCAATCTCACCAAACACAATATCCTGGGTGCCAATCACGGTTACCGCATCAGCCAACATATGACCCCGTGTCATCTCATCAAGGGACTGCAGATGAGCAAACCCTGGCGCACGGATCTTCAGACGGTAAGGCTTGTTGGCGCCATCAGACACCAGATAAATACCGAATTCACCCTTGGGGTGCTCAACGGCACTGTAAACCTCGCCCTCAGGCACATGAAAACCTTCAGTAAAGAGCTTAAAGTGATGGATCAGCTCTTCCATGTTGGTTTTCATGTCGGTGCGATGTGGTGGTGTCACCTTGTGGTTATCGAGCATCACCGGACCAGGGTTGTTGCGTAGCCACTGCACGCACTGCGCAATGATGCGATTACTCTCACGCATTTCGGCCACCCGCACTAGATAGCGATCATACGAGTCGCCATTGACACCAACCGGCACGTCAAACTCCATGCGGTCATAGACCTCATACGGCTGCATCTTGCGCAAGTCCCAGGCCACGCCTGAACCACGCAACATCGGGCCAGTAAATCCAAGCGCCTTGGCACGCTCAGGTTCGACAACGCCAATGCCAACCAACCGTTGCTTCCAGATACGGTTGTCGGTCAGGAGTGTCTCGTACTCATCGACACACGCAGGAAAGCGGTTGGTGAAGTCTTCAATGAAGTCCAGCAACGACCCCGAACGGGCATCGTTAATAAACTTGATATCTTTCTCGGAACGGAATTTTGACGGTCCATGAAACTGCGGCATGCTGTCGGGCAGGTCGCGGTACACACCGCCCGGACGGTAATAGGCTGCGTGCATACGCGCACCGGAGACAGCCTCGTAGCAATCCATCAGGTCTTCGCGCTCGCGGAAGGCATACAAAAACACCGCCATGGCGCCCACGTCCAAGGCATGCGAACCCAAGGACATCAGGTGGTTGAGAATCCGGGTGATTTCATCGAACATCACACGGATGTACTGTGCACGCAATGGTGGCGTGACACCCATGAGTTTCTCGATGGCCATGACGTAGGCGTGTTCGTTACACATCATGGACACGTAGTCCAGACGATCCATGTAGGGCAAGGCCTGAATGAATGTCCGATGCTCTGCGAGTTTTTCAGTGGCGCGGTGTAAAAGCCCAATATGGGGGTCAGCACGCTGGATCACTTCGCCATCAAGCTCAAGCACCAGACGCAACACGCCGTGGGCTGCCGGGTGCTGAGGGCCAAAGTTCAAGGTGTAGTTTTTGATTTCAGCCATGATTAACGCCCCACACCGTAGCCGTCTTCACGGATGACTCGCGGAATAATTTCGCGCGGCTCAATCGTGACAGGCTGATAGACCACACGCCCCTGCTCAGGGTCATAACGCATTTCAACGTTGCCATAAATCGGGAAGTCTTTGCGAAACGGATGGCCAATAAATCCGTAGTCCGTGAGAATGCGGCGCAGGTCCGGGTGACCTGCAAACACGATACCAAAGAGGTCAAATGCTTCACGCTCGTACCAGTTTGCTGCCGGCCAAACATTGACCAAAGAATCCAGCACTGGAAACTCACTGTCACTTGGCCATGTACGAACGCGCAAGCGCCAGTTGTGAGTGAGCGACATTAACTGGGCGACTACAGAAAACCGGGCAGGAAACACAGGCATCGGGGCCTCGGGCTGTCCTTCTTTGCCTTGTCCATATGTCAAATAGTCGACGCCGCATAAATCAATACAGGACTCAAACTTCAGACTCGGTTCATCACGCAGTCGCTCAGCTATCGCCACCCACTGGTCAGCAGGCACGGTCAGCGTCAGTTCGTCATACGCCATCACCACATCAGCGTCTTGACCCAGCACATCAAGCAAATTCTGTTGCAGGGTGGAAAGTCTGGACATGAGTAAAGTTGCCTTCGTTAAATTTTTGGTTCGTGATCAAAAACCGCATCAACACGAAACCTTGTAACCAATATTTATTTCAACACCTAGCGCGCAATCGTGTTGGTCAAACGAATCTTGTTTTGCATTTGCAACAAGCCATACAGCAACGCTTCCGCAGTCGGTGGGCAGCCGGGCACGTAAACGTCAACCGGCACAATGCGATCACAGCCACGCACTACCGAATATGAGTAGTGGTAGTAACCGCCACCGTTAGCACATGATCCCATTGAAATCACCCAGCGCGGCTCAGGCATCTGGTCATAGACCTTTCGCAAAGCTGGCGCCATCTTGTTGCATAGCGTACCCGCCACGATCATCAAGTCAGATTGACGCGGACTTGGACGAAATACGATGCCAAACTGGTCAAGGTCATAACGCGACGCGCCAGCGTGCATCATCTCAACAGCACAGCAGGCCAACCCGAATGTCATTGGCCACATGGAACCTGTCTTTGCCCAGTTAATCACCTTATCGGCGCTGGTCGTGACAAAGCCTTCTTTCAGAATGCCATCAATCGCCATCGTTTCACCAATTGTTTTCAGACTCAGGGACAACACAAAACGCCAGACTTACTCCCAATCGAGCGCGCCCTTTTTCCATTCATAAAGAAACCCAACCGTCAGAATGACTAAAAAGATCATCGCGGTTGTGAAACCCACAATCCCCACGGTGCCATTAGCAATGGCCCAAGGAAACAAAAATGCAATCTCAAGGTCAAACAAAATGAAAAGAATCGCTACAAGGTAATAGCGAACGTCGAATTTCATGCGGGAGTCGCCAAACGCCTCAAAACCGCATTCGTACGGAGAAAGTTTTTCTGCATCGGGCTTGCGCGGGCCGATGAGTGAACCGGCCGTGATCAGCGCAAAACCAATCAAGGAGCCGACGATGATGAATAACAGGACGGGGAAATACTGTTCGAGGTTCATCGGCAAACTCGGGTATCAGTGAAAACCACGAGATTGTAGCATCGTGCGTCAGAACAAGTGGCGCACTCCCGCACCAACGACGCTGCTTTTAGCACTATTAAACATCTGGAAGTTATTACCGTATGACCCCCAGAAATATAGGTTAGTGCGCTTGGACAGTCCGTGTGTGTACGCCACCCCCAAAATACTCTGCGTGGCAAACGTCTCATCGCCTGACAATCGCCCCCGAGGCTGTTTGGTCTGCCAAGAAAACATCAATTCATTGCCATTACCTGACACCGGTACGGTAAAGCCAACCATCGTCGACTGACTGTCAAACCCCTTATCAAACAGCACGCCAGCCCCACCGGTAAAAGTATCAAGCCCAGTATCGCTCAACCCATTTCCAGGTCCGTTACCCGTAAAAGCACCGTCGTAGGTACGGCCATAAGCCAAAGCAAACTCGATGACCTTGAAGTTGTAGGTACCACCCACGATCCAGGCAGTCGGTTGTGCGTCATTCATGTTGCTAACAGGACCATCAGGTCCCGGCACAAGACCTGCAGCAAAAGCCCGATCGAACGACGCCACAATACTGAACTCGTCGTAGGTGTAACGTGCTGCTGCAGTTAGCGCCCGCATGTTAGAAACCGTACCGAAATATTCAGATCGTGGCGCAAAGACATCCACCTGGCCACTCCGATATAACCCCGATACACCTGTATTGGTCGAATAACCAACACCAAACTGAAACCCATTCAAATTCGGTGACTCATACTGAATCAAGTTGTCATAGCGAACAGTATTGACCGATCCAAATGAGGCGCCGATGTTGGCCTGGCCAAAGCTCTCACCGAACGGATCAACCGCAGAGAGATAGTTAGTAGAAATCGTTGACTGTCGACCGACAACCAAATTCCCAAAATCTGTATGCGAACCACCCAAGGTTGCCTGACGACCAAAACCTCGACCGCCTTGCGCTAACTGCCCATTGTCGGAATTAAACCCACTTTCCAAAACAAACGACACCGACCACCCGTCACCCAAATCTTCGGTGCCTTTCATTCCCCAACGCGAGCCACTTTGCACACCCGAGTTCATCCCGAACTGCGAAGCTGACAACCCAGTTTGGCCGCCAACAGCATTACGGGAGACATGTACATAACTAAAGCCGGTGTCGATGACACCGTAGAGAACTACCGAGGGGGTTGCCCAAGCAGAGGACCAGGCAAAGATTGAAAAAAGAAAAACAACGATCTTCTGAGAGACATGGCAAGTTGAGACGCTTGACTAACCGACCATGAACCTTAACAGCTGTGGGTGGTGGATGCAAAATGATTGCAAGAACGAGGTGAAGGGAACTCAACAGAAGGCGGGAAAGACTAAAAACAAACCGCGGATTAGAAATGAGACAACTGAATGCAAAAAAGCTCCCGAGGGAGCTTTTTTGCTGGAGCGAGCGAGTCTTTATGAAAACCGACTCACTCTTGCGGTTAGAAGCGGTGAATGATACCAGCGCCGACCTGAGTACCCTTCACACCGTCAAGCATGTACAAGTTATTGACGTAGTTAACCGAAGCATACAACTGGGTACGCTTTGACATTGAGTACAAATAACCTAAACCAACGATGCTCTGCGTGCTAAAAGAGCTATCAGCTTGGTCAAGGTCGCCGCCGGGGATTTGCTGCTGGAAGCTCAGCAGAACCTGACCAGCCTCACCGACAGGAGCACTTGCACCGATTAACCAGTTGGTGGTACGAACACCTTGCGCAGCAATAGAGCCAGCGCCAGTAACACCGAACGCTCCATTCAAGCCGAGCGAATCGCTAACTGGTGAGCCTGAAGTGATACCGTCAATATTTTGACCAAATGCACCGTGTAGCTTAGCGACTTTGAAATCATATGTACCACCAAGCATCCACACTTTCGGTGAGGTGTTAGCAGCATTGTTCGCAGGAGAAACCATATCATACGAACCTGCAACTAGGACGGGGCCATTTGCGTAACGCAAACCGATACTGAGATAGCGGTTCTTATTTGATGTTCCAAAGGCCGCTTCTGAAACCTGGGCCCCGGTGTCGCCGTTATAAACTGTCGTACCTTCCGTCGAGTAAGAAATTGCGGCTTGGGCTCCAGAGAAGCTAGGAGTCGTGTATTTAATCATGTTGGGCTGGTTAACACTAATGACGCCCATGGAGTTATTGCCGTTAGCAAAACCCCAACTAGCACCAAACGGGTCAATACCAGAGACCATATTCGAGCCAGCAGTATAGTCGCGGCCTAAACGAACACTACCCCAAGAAGATTTGGAAAGCTCCAAATAGGCAAGCCGACCGAAACCACTCCAGTTGCCGTTGGTGGTGTTGATGGTTGCGCTCTCAAGCGCAAACGAAGCCTTCAAACCATTACCAAGGTCTTCGGAGCCTTTCATACCCCAATGTGAACCGCCAGGTGCGTAGCTCGATGCCATTTCGAACTGGTTGTTGGTGCCAGTCCGTGGGTTTGTTACTTCAGCATTGATTAACGCATTATCGGTAGGAATTTTGACGCTCTCATAGACGTAACCTACGCTTAAACGACCATACAAGGTTACACTGTTTTCCGCCATAGCGGCGCCGGTGTAGCCGGCTAGCAGAGCTGCGGCAAGCAGAGTCTTTTTCATTTAAGAATCTCCAATGATTTTGAGTGACAAGAGCGACACAACAGAATCGTTGTTTTCGCCCCCCTAACTCCGCTAAGGGAAGTTGGTGTTATTGCATCAAATTTCTGGCCGTCTGGCTATAAAAGCATGGCTCGCCGGCTAGATTTAGGTGATTTATGTTGGTAAAGCACAACATTTGTTGTTTTAAAAATACACTCTGTAGCGAAATAGCGACGGTTACACTCGTCCAGTCCTTGGCAGTCTTTCTTTAGCATTTTTTCTTGCGTTGTGACATCGACTTGTCTACGACCGAGCCTTTTGTGGCCTAGTAAATCGCAAACCACTTCTGTATCTGCTCTCTGCTGTCAGTTCGTTGCAACGCCAGGCGCAGTAACACACGGGCTTTGGCTGGATTCAATGTGTAGGCAGCTAAAGTTCCAAACTGCTCGTCTTTTACTGATGGTCTGACCACCCCCTGCCAAACTCTGCTTGATCTCACAACGACAACGCCAACTTCTTTAGCCATCAGCGCCCCCTGAGATGCCTTTGGCGATAGGCTGCCTTGACCAGTTGCAGCCAAGACGATCCCCTTCACATTTTTAATAGACGCACCATAGTGGTGCGTTTTCGCGCCTTGGTGGTCATAGATAATGTCGACGGCCGCCAGATCATGGGTGAACCCTCGCTTGAAGTCACTGAAGGCCGTGTGTGGCATATCAATGCGAGACTGGTACTGGACCCACCGCCCAAACACCAAACCTAGATAACCAAACTCAGTTGGCACAAAAGCATCCACCGCATTGGCGTGCCCTTTGGTGACGTGTCTGGCAGAAACGATCCGATCGTTCATGACAACCAACACCCCTCGGGATGCAGATGCCTGATTACTGGCCACCACCACAGCATGAAACAGATTTAGAGGGCCGTCTGCGCTTAAGGCGGTTGCGGGACGCATGGCGCCCACCATTACCACCGGTTTTATCGTATCGATGGTGAGATGCAAAAAGAACGCCGTCTCTTCTAGCGTATCGGTGCCGTGGGTAATAACAACACCATCAATATCATCCCGATCACAGAACCGCTGAACCGAAGCCGCCAGCCTAAGCAGGATCTCATCATCGATCTCGTGGCTTTCTATGTTGCACACTTGCTCAAACTCGAACTGAGCCAACTCTTCTAAGCCCGGCACTGCAGAAACCAGATCATTTGCGCTGACAGAGACCTTGTAGTCAGCAAGCTGGGTTTTGTCGGGTGCTGCAGAGGCGATCGTGCCACCGGTAGCGATGATGGCAATGCGTGGCAAATCTGGCGAAGGAGCAGATTGATTAGCGGTTTGAGTAGCCAAAGCGTTATCTCCTAGCGTGCGTTGCAGAATTCGCGCCGGACCAAGCAACAAAACCATTTAATCTGCGGTCAAATTCAGCTGAATTAGTCAATGGTATGGACTACTTGATCGGTAATGGCTAAATAATATTGGAAATACCACGGCCGTCCACAACCCTGTCTGTCGTTCCGGCCAACACTTAGCCAACGATGCGCCACTAGCAACACACAAAAGACAAAGCCGAGAGACACCAGCAACTAAGTCTCAACCATGCCCCACCAACAAAAAACCGCGCCAGATTACTCTGTAACGCGGTTTTGTCTTGGCGCTTTTGTGCAATTTTAATGCAATCTACTGAAGCTATTTGCCTGGTGCCGACGGCGAGACTCGAACTCGCACAGCTTTCGCCACTACCCCCTCAAGATAGCGTGTCTACCAATTCCACCACGTCGGCTAAATTCCGAGAACGAGATTCTAACACTAGTCCTCGGTTGTAACTTTCCACCTGTCGTTTCTGCGGTTTGCCTCAATTGGACTGGCTAGGTACCAAGCCTGCGCCAGTCGCTGGAGCCGTAGGAGCACTGGGTGCAGTAGGTGCACTGGGAACCTGAGGCGCACTGGGGATAGCTCCGGCACCCGAGGGTGTTGCCGGCGCACTTCCCGGCACTGAAGGCACTGACTGGCTAGGCTGGAAGGACTCCATAATGCCAGTGTCTTGCTCGCGACCACCTGAGTTGGCGATGTAAGCCAGACCGATGGTTGTTAAAAAAAACACCACAGCAGCCCATTTGGTCATGCGCGACAGAAAGTTCGCCGCGCCAGTGGCGCCAAACAGGCTGCCAGCCGAGCCGCTGCCAAATGCTGAACCCATGTCAGCGCCTTTGCCCTGCTGCAAAAGCACCAGCACGATGATAGAAAAGGACACGATGATCTGAATCACCAGCAATATTGTGAACTCAATGGGCATTTCCGTTTAACTCCAAATTCCGTCTATGTTTTTCATTGATGCGTTGATCTGGCCGGTCAAGCCGTCGCAATCGCCAAAAAGTCTTTTGCTACCAAAGCCGCACCACCGATCAAACCGCCATCGATATCATCCATCGCAAATAGAGTGGCGGCATTGTCTGGCTTTACGCTGCCACCGTACAGCAATGGGACTTCTTTAGCTGTTGTTGGCAATTGCGCCCTAATAAAAGCATGCACTTCTTGCGCCTGCTCAGGACTCGCTGTTTTGCCGGTACCAATGGCCCACACCGGCTCATAGGCAATAACGGTACGAGCCACCAGCTCGTCGCCTTTTGCCAAAAGTGGTGCAAGCTGTGCCGCAATCACCGTCTGCACCTGGCCGGCCTCACGCTCGGCAAGTGACTCCCCCACACAAAAAACTGGGGTGATGCCAGCTTTTGCAGCGGCTTGAGCCTTGTCAGCCACAAGCTCCACCGTTTCGCCATGCATGGCCCGACGCTCGGAGTGACCCACAATGGCCCAACTGCAGTTGAATTCAAGCAGCATCGAAGCTGACACTTCACCGGTGTAGGCACCCTTGTCATGGGCGCTGACGTCCTGAGCACCCCACGAAATGCTGGTTCCTGCTAACACGTCAGCGACTTGAGCCAAGTAGGGGAATGGCGCACAGACAGCCATGGTGGCTTTGCCATCGCCACCCGCAACCCCAGCCACTATGCCGTCTAGTAAGGTGCGGTTCGACTCGAGCGAGCCATTCATCTTCCAGTTGCCAATCACCAGCGTCTTGGAACGGGTAACGGGGCCAGATTTGTATTGAACGTCAGTCATGAAAGCAAGGCGGCAGGCCGCCACAATTATTGGTTATTCGTTACCGTTAGGCGTCATCGGTTATCTGTCGCTAAACCAGATTTGCAAACCCAGGCTAATCGGAGTCACAGTCTGCCTCGCAAATCTCTAAAGCAACTCACGAGACGACTGGTGCCACCCATAGAGGCCCAAAGGAAAAAAGTACAATGCCGAGCTAACCCAACATTGTAACCTCTATCTAGGCTTATAGGTGCTGGTCGACATTCACTGACGTCGACGGGTTGGGGACCTCTCACACCGTCATGATGATTTTGCCAATTTGCTCACCGGCCTCCATCATGGCGTGCCCCTTGGAAGCTTCGGACAAATCAATCTGGGCATAAATAATCGGCTTAATTTTGCCGGCCTCAAGCAACGGCCAGACATGCTGCTGCAGATTCTTGGCGATTTGGGCCTTGAAGGCTACAGGCCTTGGGCGCAAGGTAGAGCCTGTGATCGTCTGGCGCCTACGCATCAGTGAACTTGCGTTAAATGATGCGGCCGTGCCGCCAAGTGTTGCAATAATCACAATGCGTCCATCATCAGCCAGACATTGCAAGTCCCGCTCGATATAGTCACCTGCCACCATGTCCAAGATCACATCTGCACCACGCTTGTTGGTGAGCTTGCGCACCTCTTCCACAAAATCCTGGGTTTTGTAGTTGATGCCTTTAGCGCCCAACGCTTCGACTGCCTTGACACGCTCATCACTACCAACCGTCGCGATAACCGGATTGCCCATGGCCACGGCCAACTGAATCGCCGTTGTCCCAATGCCGCTGGCTCCGCCATGCACCAACAATGTTTCACCCTCGCTTAGACGCCCTCGATCAAACACATTGCTCCAGACGGTGTAATAGGTTTCCGGCAGACCAGCAGCCTCAACCAGAGACAAACCCTTCGGAATAGGCAAACACTGCTCAATTGGGGCGACACAGTATTCGGCATATCCGCCACCAGCAACCAAGGCACAGACCTGGTCACCCACCTTGAAAGGCGAACCCTCAACGGCACCCGAGACAATCTCACCAGCAACTTCTAACCCGGGAATATCAGATGCTCCCGGTGGCGGAGCGTAGTTACCCTGACGCTGAAACACATCCGGCCGATTGATGCCAGCCGCTGCAACTTTGATCAACACTTCACCTGGGCCAGGCTCTGGCATTGGACGCTCACCCACTACCAATACTTCTGGGCCACCTGGTTCTTTGATTTCGATTGCGCGCATTGTGTTTTGTCCCCTTCATTCAAAAATTGAAATGCCGAAATGGTTTATTATGCGTCTTCAGCGGTCTTGATCCAAGAACGCCTCCCCCAAGAAGTTCATGTCAGGAAGCGTGGCCGAGTGGTTTAAGGCACCGGTCTTGAAAACCGGCGAGGGTTTGCGCCCTCCGTGAGTTCGAATCTCACCGCTTCCGCCATTGACCCTTATCCCGGTTAACCGGTTAATGACTGCGTTCCAACCGGCTCTACCCCATTATGGGGGGGATGACCCCCACCACCTCACGACCCCAAGCTTCCATTGACGGCTCGAACACCGTTAATACGCCTCAAAGCAATTAAAACTCAATAAAATCAATATTTTGACAATTATAAAATCCGATTTTATAATTTCAGAATGTATCAAAATCGTCAAATCACTCCCGTCTTACAACAGGCCATGGCTAGCTTTCCCGCCGTGCTGTTAACTGGGCCTCGCCAGTCCGGCAAAACCACACTTCTGCGTCATGAGGCTGGGGCGGATGCCGCCTACGTGACCTTTGACGACCCGCTAGAACGTGATTTTGCAACAACAGACCCAGAGGGATTTCTGAACCGTTTTGCTGGCATGCCAGTGATTCTGGATGAAATACAGTATGTTGCAGGCTTGTTGTCTTATATAAAGATGAGAATCGATCATGACCCCACCCACTGCGGGCAATGGTTGCTGACGGGGTCACAGCAGTTCGGATTGATGCGAGACGTGAGCGAGTCACTTGCCGGCCGTGTGGCGATTCTGCAATTGCCACCATTCTCACAAACCGAGTGCGCACGCGACAACCTCGCACAAGTGCTCTGGAACGGCAGCTACCCAATCCCGGCACTGTTTCCGGATAGACGTGACTTGTGGATGAGCAGCTACATCGCGACCTACCTTGAGCGTGATGTGCGCCAAATACGGAACATCCCCGATCTCGGTGCCTTTAATCAGTTCTTGAGCATAATGGCTGCGCGGCACAGTCAAGTTTTTAACCAAGCGGAAATCTCCCGCGATCTTGGCATCACATTGCCCACCGTAAAATCCTGGGTGAGCGTACTGGAAGCCTCATACATCGCCTACCTGTTGCAACCTTGGTTTCGCAACTATGGCAAGCGAATCACTAAAACGCCCAAGTGCTACTTCTTAGACACCGGTTTGGCGAACATATTGACGCGCCAGCCCGATGCTCAATCAGCAATCGCTGGTCCGCTTGGGGGACCACTGCTTGAAGGCTGGGTGATTAGCGAAGCCGCAAAAGTGTTCATGTCATTAGGACGCAAGCCAGATATTTATTATTGGCGCTCCCATGAAGGCTTGGAGGTAGACCTGCTTATCGTCATCAAAGGCAAGTTGCATCCAGTTGAAATCAAACTCTCAGCAACACCAACCGTTGGTCACACCGCGCCGCTTGCTCGGTTTATTGAGCTCGCAGGCGTCGAGGCCAGCGGCAATGGCACACTGGTTTGTCAAACCAACTCTCCTAGAACCTTGCCAGGCGGTCATATGGCCCTGCCTTGGCGAGAATTCACTGCATGGCTAACTGAGCAACTGCGTTAGTTTGATAGCTCTCGCATGTGACAAATCAGGTCTGACTTTCCCTCAAACCCGATGCCCGGCAAATCTGGCATCGTCACGTAACCATTCTCCACTTTCACACCATCCGGGAACCCACCGTAAGGCTGGAATAGATCAGGGTAGGACTCGTTGCCACCAAGCCCCAAGCCAGCGGCAATGTTTAACGACATTTGATGGCCACCATGCGGGATGCAACGTGAGGCTGACCAGCCATGCTCTTTGAGCATATCGAGCGTCCTGAGGTACTCAACCAAGCCGTAGCTCAACGCACAGTCAAACTGCAGCCAATCACGATCCGGACGCATGCCACCGTAGCGAATCAGGTTCCTGGCATCTTGCATAGAAAACAAGTTCTCACCGGTTGCCATGGGGTTGGCATAGTAGTTTCTAAGCGTTGCCTGCAAATCAAAATCAAGCGGATCGCCAGCCTCTTCATACCAAAACAGGTCGTATTGCGACAGCGCCTTGGCGTAGGCAATCGCGGTATCGAGATCGAATCGGCCGTTGGCATCGACAGCCAGCTTTTGTCCCTCTTGCAAAATACTCAGGATCGAATCGATGCGGCGCAGGTCTTCGTCAAGCGAGGCGCCACCGATTTTCTTCTTCACCACGGTGTAGCCACGATCAATGTAACTACGCATTTCGTCTTTTAGTTTGCCGTGATCCTGGCCCGGGTAGTAGTAGCCACCGGCAGCATACACAAACACCTTGCGATTGACCGTGCCATCGCCATACCGATCTGCTAGCAATTGAAACAGAGGCTTGCCTTCAATCTTTGCCACTGCATCCCACACCGCCATGTCGATGGTACCGATGGCCACCGAACGCTCACCGTGACCACCGGGTTTCTCATTGGTGTACATGCAGTGCCAGATCTTGTGCGGATCGAGGTTTTTGCCACTGTCGTCGACCAGGCTCTCGGGGTCAGCTTCCATAATCCGGGGAATAAACCGCTCGCGCATCAACATCCCCTGGCCGTAACGGCCATTGGAGTTAAAGCCATAGCCAACCACCGGCTTGCCGTCACGAATCACATCCGTGATCACTGCTACCAGGCTGATGGTCATTTTGCTGAAGTCGATGTAAGCGTTCCGGATAGAAGAGCTGATCGGCACAGTTTTTTCTCGGATCTCGACGATTCTCACTTCTAACCCCTGATTTCTAGTGTTGTTTTTAGAGTGTGCTGTTGCGCGAGCGACAAAAGCCATCCTGCGGCAATTGACGGCAAAAGTCAGAGGTTACCGTCAAACAGCACTGAGGAGTCAAACACGCCATATCGCTGGTGCCACCCCTCGATTTCCCTCCCCTCATTGGGCGTTTTCCCCACGGCTGAGGCTTTTACAGTATCGTTAGCTGTATAACGATGCAAAACCAAACACAAAACAAAACTTGATCTCTATTATCCGGTTTTGTTTTTAAGAGGAACTGAGACAAGCTGTGACACCACTGATTGACAACTACGGCCGCAAAATCGAATACGTACGCATCAGCGTGACTGATCGCTGCGACCTGCGTTGCAACTACTGCATGCCGGTGGGCTTTAAAGACTATCGTGAACCCGCGAGCTGGCTGACATTCCCCGAGATCACCCGCTTGGTCAAAGTCATGTCTGAAGCCGGCACACGCCGTATTCGTCTGACCGGTGGCGAGCCACTATTGCGTCGCAACCTGCCCGATCTTGTCGCTAGCCTGCGGCAGGAAACGGCTGTCCAAGACATTTCGCTGACCACCAACGCAACGCGGCTGACACGCTTTGCGAAGGACTTGAAAGATGCGGGGCTTAACCGCATCAACATTAGCCTAGATAGTCTGAAACGCGACAAAGTAGAAAAAATCTGTGGTCGTGACGTACTTGATCAAGTGATTGCGGGCATTGACAGTGCCATTGACGCAGGTCTTTCCCCCATCAAAATCAACATGGTGGTCATGCCGGGCGTCAACGAAGATGAAATCGACGCCATGTTTCATTTCTGTCGCGATCGCGGACTCATGTTTCGCATGATCGAGACCATGCCCATGGGTCATACAGCACTCGAGGCCGGCACGGTATCTTTGCAACCGATATTGGAGAAACTGCGAGAAGATCACGGCTTGA
Source organism: Burkholderiaceae bacterium (assembly GCA_021208885.1). GTDB lineage: Bacteria > Pseudomonadota > Gammaproteobacteria > Burkholderiales > Burkholderiaceae_B > Algicoccus. The sequence continues at coordinate 14,415 of JAJOJF010000048.1, read as the reverse complement.
TCCCGCTGATTGCTGAACTCGGTGGTGGTCCGGCTCGCTACTGGCAAACACCCGATGGCAAGACTCAGGTTGGCGCCATTACGCCAATCAGCCAACATTTCTGTGCGACTTGCAATCGAATCCGATTGGCAGTCGACGGCACGATCTATCTGTGCCTGGGTCAGGAAGAAAAAATTGAGATGCGCGAGCTATTGCGCAACAACCCCCATGATGACGCCATCATCCGCGATGCCTTGGCACAAGGCATCCACTTGAAACCTGAGCGACATCATTTTCGCGAAGCCCCAGAAAAAATCGTGCGCTTCATGTCGCAAACTGGCGGCTAACCCTACTTTGTTGTCCAGAATGTCTGAACCTTTCAACAAACGTCCACCTCTGCTGGATTTTGATGTAGCCAAAGCGCAGTTGCTGTCTTTTGCCGCCGCTCCCACCATCACTGAAGACGTGCCATTGCTTAAAGCGCATGGTCGTGTGCTGGCCAAGGGTGTGACCTCGCCCATGGACGTGCCTGCATTTGCCAACAGTGGCATGGATGGTTATGCCATCCGCCCTACTGACCCAAGCGCATCGCCACTGCAGCTCACCGTCACCCAACGGATTGTCGCTGGCGGTTATGGCACTGAACTCTCACCTGGCCAGGCCGCGCGTATCTTTACTGGGGCGCCCGTTCCACCGGGCACGTATGCGGTGGTGCCGCAAGAGGTGGTCGAAGTCGATGGCGACCGGATCACCATTGCGCAAACCGTGAGTGCGGGTGACCACATTCGTGCTCAAGGGGAGGACATATCTGCTGGCACTGAAATCATCGCGCCCGGCAAAAAGCTTAAACCCGCTGATCTGGCGCTCGCCGCCTCAGTCGGTGTCACGCATGTAGCGACCTACAAACCATTGACCGTGGCCATTCTGTTAACTGGCGATGAGCTAGTTGAGCCGGGCAACCCTCTGGGCCCTGGCCAGATCTACAACAGCAACCGCTACTGGCTGCAAAGCCTGTTGACCGAGATTGGGTGCGACGTCCTCGACCCAGGCATTGTGCGTGACACGCCTGAAGAAACGCGCGCGGCATTGCGCGATGCAAGCCAAAAGGCCGATGTCATCATCACCTGCGGTGGCGTCTCAGTTGGTGAAGAAGACCATGTGCGAGCAGCAGTGGCCAGCATGGGTCGAATCGATCTCTGGCAAATCGCGATGAAGCCTGGCAAGCCTCTAGCGTATGGCAAGGCAAATGATGCGGATTTCATTGGCCTGCCCGGCAACCCAGTGAGCGCCTTTGTGACATTTGTGCTCATGGGACTGCCGTTTTTGCAGGTACGCATGGGGCTGCCAGCCCCAAGCCCTACCCTCGAGATGTTGACTGCCGACTTTGACTGGCCCAAACCTGATCGCCGGCGCGAATTTATCCGAGTACGACAAAAGACCGACGCCCAAGGCCATGTGAGCCTTGATCGCTGGCCTAACCAAGGCTCCGGGGTCATGAGCAGTGTGGCATGGGCTGACGGTTTAGTTGACATCGCACCCGGACAAACCATTGCACGCGGCGATGCTGTACCCTACTTGTCTTTGAGAGACATATTGGATCGGGCCAAATGAAGGTGCAGGTGCTGTTTTTTGGGGAACTGCGTGAGACAGTTGGCACGGCCAGCGAGTCGGTCGACGTCATTGCTGGAATTTCCGTATCCGATCTGATTGATCAGTTGGCTGAGCGCGGCGAGCCTTGGCAAAGCGCCTTGAGGACATCGGACCCGCTACGGGTTGCTGTCAATCAGGAGATGGCAGCCCTTAAAACCCCATTGACCGATGGCGCTGAAGTAGCGCTGTTTCGTCCAGTAACTGGGGGCTGATATGGATGCGCTGTTTCAGGCCAAAGTCCAAGCCGAAGCCTTCGATTTCGGTGAGGAATACAACACCTTCCTTGATGGTGACCGGGCCGCCGGCGCAGTGGCCTCATTCGTGGGCCGAGTGCGCGAAACCAACGATGATCAAGACATCAAGACGCTCGAGCTTGAACACTACCCTGGCATGACTGAGAAAGTCATGCTCGAGGTCTTGAACGAAGCCAGACAACGCTGGCCATTGCTTGGCGCTCGTGTCATTCATCGAGTTGGCCCTTTAAAACCTGGCGAGAACATCGTGCTGGTGTTAACAGCTAGCGCCCATCGCCACGCAGCACTCGATTCATGCGCCTTCATCATGGATCACTTAAAAACTCGTGCCACCTTCTGGAAAAAAGAGACAACCCCACAAGGCCAACACTGGGTCAAAGGTCGAGACAGCGATGAACAGGCGCGTGCACGCTGGCATCAGGATCAATGAGGCAATCTGTCATGAGCAATGAACTGACGCATTTCGATGCTAGCGGCCAGGCCCACATGGTGGATGTTGGCGACAAAGCCAGCACCAAACGTCAGGCAGTAGTGAGAGGATCGATTACGCTAGGTGAACTTGCCATGCAAAAGGTGCTCGAAGGCACCAGCAAAAAAGGCGATGTACTTGGCATTGCCCGAATCGCTGGCATCATGGCCAGCAAAAAAACCAGTGACCTTATCCCGCTTTGTCATCCCATCGGTCTGACCAAAGTTTCTATCGAATTCGAAACTGACGAACAGGCTTGTCGCATCGATTGCACAGCGACAGCTGAAACGGTGGGTCAAACTGGCGTGGAAATGGAAGCTTTGACCGCTGCTTCTGTAGCACTTCTAACGATTTACGACATGCTCAAAGCCGTGGACCGTGGCATGGTGATTGGCCCCATCGCCTTGCAAGAGAAGCTCGGTGGCAAGTCTGGCCACTGGAAGCGGTAGAGTTTCGAGTTTCTTGCTTTTGTTTGTTGCTTGAATTGCCGATCAAACCAGCATTGCCTGCAATTTGTCAGCATCGTGTATCACCACTCGTGCACCACGCACGGAAATCAGCCCGTCGGCAGCTAATTGCTGCAAGGACCTCGAGAAGGTCTCAGGTTGAAGGCCAAGCTTCGATGCAATTGCACGCTTGTGAAACGGCAGTTTGGCCTGGTTGCCCACTCTAGGTTGGCGTAACAGGTATTCCGCAACGCGTTGAGCCGCTGACAACAGGCTGGTTGACTCCATGTCGCGAAACAGGGTTTCGACCCGTTGGCTCAAATTGGTCAGGATTTGCTGGGCAAACGATGGCACTCTGGTTACTGCCACCATCACGTCTTTGCCTTCAAACGCCAACAACTCTGAGGGGCCAAGGGCTTGGGCATCGGTAATTGCCGCGTGATTCGTCAACAGAGCTGACTCACCAAACACGTCACCGGGGGACAGAAACTCAAGCACCTTCTCTTGGCCACGTTCGGCTGGAATCGAGAGTTTTATGTGACCCGAGAGCAGCACGTACAACCTGCCACTTTGCTCGCCACGACGAAACAGATAGTCGTGTTTAGCAAGCGTTATGGAATCCCCAACCGTGAAGAGCCAGTTCTGCTGACTACGGCCCATGCCCTCAAAGAGAGGATGAGTGGCCAGTTTTTGCTGCACATCCTTGGGCATATTCATCTAAATCACCTTGGAGTATCGGGCCATGGGTTGTCCCATGCGCAGGTATTTGTCGAAGCGCATTGCCACGACTCTCGACAAAAACCTTCCCTTGGGTGTAATCGTTACCTGCTCATCGTCAATCTCGACCAAGCCATCAGACTGCAAGCGCCGTAATGACTCGAGATCCTCTGCAAAGTATTCCTGCGCATCGATTCCCCAGGTTTGACCCATATCAGCAAATGACAACTTAGACTGACAGAGAAGAGAATGAATCGCATCTCGGCGGATTTCATCGTCACGACTCATGACCAAACCGCGGATCAGTGGCAGCTCATCGCGCTCGAGCATCTCGTGATACTCCTCAAGCGTTCGAGCATTCTGGGCATAAACATGCCCAATTCGGCTGATCGCAGACACCCCAAGGGCGATCAAATCACAGTCGGCGCGAGTGGAATATCCCTGAAAATTACGCTGCAGCGACCCTTCATCGAGGGATCTTGCAAGCTCATCATCTGGCAACGCAAAGTGATCCATTCCAATGTAAACGTAGCCTGCATCGAGGAGCGTCGTGACTGCGAGCTTGAGCATGGCCAACTTTTCTTGTGGCGATGGAATGGCATCGTTGTCAATGCGGCGCTGCGGCTTAAACCGCTCAGGCAGGTGAGCATAGCTGTAAAGTGCGATGCGGTCAGGACGCCATTCCAATACCGTCTTTAACGTCCGATACATGGTGTTGACCGACTGCAACGGCAACCCATAGATCAAATCCATGTTGATGGATTTGTAACCAAGCGAACGAGCCTCCTCTAGGACTTGCCCAGTGACCTCTACTGGCTGCAGCCGATTAATGGCCTTTTGTACAGCTTGATCGACGTCTTGCACGCCCAAGCTCATACGGTTAAAGCCATAATCAGCCATGAGCTTTAACACACCGGGCTCAAGCCTGCGCGGATCAATTTCGACCGAACACTCAGCCTGCTCAGCAAACCTGAAGTTGGCGTGCAACATCTTGAGCAGTCGTTCCATCTGCACATTGGTCAGAAACGTTGGTGTTCCGCCCCCAAAGTGCAACTGGCTAACGACGGGCGCTTCATGAAAGAGCTTCCGGATGAGTCCAATTTCTCTCTCGAGATCATCAAGATACGGGTCAGCCTTGAACTTGTGCTTGGTCACAATCTTGTTGCAAGCACAGTAGTAACAAACCGTGTCACAAAACGGGATATGCACATAAAGTGACAGCGGCGCATCGGCATGCCCCGCATCACGCTCACGCAAGGCTTCGATGTAATTGGTACTCACTGAACCAGATTGAAATCGGTCAGCGGTTGGATAGGAGGTGTAACGCGGGCCGCTGCCGTCGTGGCGAGCGATCATTGCCGCATCAAAATCCATCGTAGTTAAGTGTGCGAGTTCCATGCCTCTAAGTTAATGTGGGCCGGCATCATCGCCTAGAGGGCTGAACACCTCAAATTTGATCCAGAACAAGTTTTACGGTGTTCGACCCCCTAAAAACACATCTTCGAAGATGGCGTAGAATGACGGTCGGCGCCCGGGTGGTGAAATTGGTAGACACAGCAGACTTAAAATCTGCCGACCCTAAAACGGTCGTACCGGTTCGATTCCGGTTCCGGGCACCACGGCTTGCTACCAATTGATTTTATTGAGCTTTTTTAGTTCAATATCAGTTTGATTGGCGTGTGTGATCCCGCTCAAAGCTCAGTCGGTTCAGCCGGTGATTCGATATAGGATTACCGTTGGAGCCTAAATATTCGGTACACTTCGTTTTATGGAATCAGGAAAAAAGTCGATCTCGACTCATAAGAAGCCAAGCCTTGCCTCGGTTCGGCGTGCCGTTGCTAGCTCTACTGCTGTTGAAACCGGACAAAACGTTCAAGCGCTCGAGCAAAAATTAAAAGATCCTACCAAGCGTCGTTTTGTAAACATCAAGTTGGCTATGTAGTTGCCGTCGAACTCTGACGCATAGCCAACCTCACACATTGTTTCATCGGTTCATAGTTCATTGCCATGCCTTGATGAATCGCACTAATGTAGTCGTCTTTGTTGGCCTCCCAATAGCTGTAATCCAAGGGCTCAAGGCCAGCTTGCACAGCCATTACATCTGCCAATAAACGCGATAGGCGACCGTTACCCTCCCGGAAAGGGTGGATCAGTATCAGCTCCACGTGGGTCACAGCTATCGCTTCGACCAAATGTTCGCCGAACAAGCTAACGCATGGAGTCCAACGCTCAAGGCAATCCTTCTGAAATTGCGCCAACAATGTTGGAATTTGTCCTGCCGCAGCGAATGCGAATCCCCCTTTGTACATGTTGACCGATCGCTCTTGTCCAGCCCAGTCGTAAACGTTACCTAACCAACGTAGGTGCCAGGATTTGATATCTTCGATTGATAGAACACGATTCGGAAAATCTGCAAGAAGAATGCTTTCGTAAAGTTGAGCCAGTAATTCGAATTCCAGTTCATTCATCTCATCAAGAGAAACGATGCCGACCCTGTTGCGTAGAACCAAGCCATCTGAACCAGGTTGAAACTCACCCTCATCACCATGAACCGTGTAGCGACTCATCCAAAATGCTCCAGCTGTGTTCTAGGAATCAAAACGATTGGCATCATACGCGAACTCTGTTCGCGCAGAGAAGCCGTGGCCGTGCAAAACCCCGACAGTGAAGTGGCACCGTCACTACTCGTCACTGCATTAACTTGGGGATTGGATCACACGAAGAAAATGTCAGCTGCTTTTCCAGATTACCCCTGTTGTGCCCTGATGACACCGAAGTGAAATTTTGCATGGGGAACAAATTTATTTCCCCAAATCGGCGCAAAGCCTTTATCCATGTAGCTTTTGAATCCGGTTCCGGGCACCACCTTTAGGTCGATCAATACTTGCTTAGGTCAATTTCTTTCTCGTCGAGTCTCATCACGGCTCGTATGGCCTCTGCTTCACGAGCCAATTCAGATCTCAATTCCTCCTCGCTTGGCAGGATCAACTTGTAGCGGCTTGCAAATAATTGTTCACTGCCGTGCAGCACGGAATATCTGGCCACGGAATGGTCTTTGTCTTCACACAAAAGAATGCCAACAGTGGGGTTATCGTCTTTGCCACGCCTTAAGTCGTCATACATGCGAACATACATGTCCATTTGGCCGATATCCTGGTGCGTCAGCTCAGCAGTTTTTAAGTCGATCAAAACAAAGCACTTCAGCAGATAGTTATAAAAGACCAGGTCGATGTAAAAATCCTTGCTCTCTGTGCTGACTCGCTGCTGACGCGCGACAAAGGCGAACCCCTTACCAAGTTCCAGCAAAACGACTGCAACTTGTCCATCAAGCCCTCCTCGAGGCTGGACTCCAACAGCTTACCGCTTGAAGGCAGGCCCAGAAACTCGAGCATGACGGGGTCCCGCACAAAGGCACGTGGAGCAGACTCGACTTTGGCGATATTGTGCTCGGCCTCACGAGCGACCGAAGCCTTATCCTGGCTCAGAAGCAATCGTTCATAAAACAGCGTGCCTATTTGTCGCTCTAGCACTCGTGAGCTCCAGTTTTGCTCAGCAGCCTCGGACATGTACCATACACGCGCCTCCTCACTTTGCACCCGAGACAAAATACGATAATGGGTCCAGCTCAATTCGTGACGCAGTGCGTCACATTTTGGGAAAGACTTGTAAAAGAGCCGCATATTGCGCAGATTTGACACATCAAAACCTTTGCCAAACTCGGCAGTCAACCGGTCTGCTACGAGAGGAAGCAGCCGCTTGCCGTACTCGGCTCTCGGCGAACCACCCTGCTCAAACTCCACCAGATGACGTCCAAGCTGCCAATAGGTCTGAACCTGAACGACATCAACTGCTCTCAGGGCACGGTCGCGTGCTTCAATGACCAATCGCCGTAAATCAGTCAAAAGAGGCTCTAACTCATCCTGAGATTTATTCAAATGTGACAAAGATTTTTCAGTACTCATGCGTTCCCTTCGGCGACTGTGGAAAGCCTCAAACTGTTCGCCAAACACATCCAGTCAAATCCAGTGATCATCGCCTTTACTCGGCATCCAGTGTAGTTGATCACGCTCACGAGTCTTTGCCGGGTTGGATCTGAACGGACCATCTGCGCGACCTAGGTCATACCCTAGATCGTGAGAATGTTGATGCATACGAAAACCACGGCTTATAGGGCGCCGGACTCAATGCTACAGAATCGGTTTTACTTCATTTCCCCGATTGTCCCTGTTGCGCCCTGCTAACACCGAAGTGAAATTTTGCGTGGGGAACAACAACCTTTCCCCAATCTCACGCAAAGCCTTTATCCATGCGGCTTTTGAGGCCGGTTCTGCGCACCACATTTAACACATTGATTTTCAATAAACTTTTTTCTGGAGCGATGGCTCACCTAAGTCTCAATTGACTTGCTGACTTCATTACGCCCCAGAGTCCTCTGAGTGGTTTCAAACGACGGCCTATCAGTCAACAGCACGCCCCAAAAACGTTTGCAGGGCGGCCTGAGTCTTCGCGGTTAGTCAGTAGACTTAAAGCCCAGACCTCGTCTGCACTCGAAAACATCATTGGTTATTACGACTTTAAAACTGCCATGCAATTTCAGATACCGTTTTTAAAGCCATACCAATGGTTAGCTGCCTTACGATGAGCTCACTGGCATATAGCCAAGTAGACCTCAAGGGCGTGTGGGTGCAAGCGGCACAACCTGCGGGAGCCGTCAGCGGCAAGTCGGACGCCGCCCACGACAATCAAACGTTTACAAAGTCATATACCGATAACCGCGACGTGCAATGGCGACTCGAGGTTATAGATCAAAAAGGTCGTGCATTTCACGCGAAATGGTGTAGCGCAGATCGATGCGAATCAGTCGTTGACGCCTTCCGTAGCAACGGAGAAATATTGATGGCCGACGAAGACGGCGTTTTTATGGTGACGCTCGAAAATGGTCTGATGGATTTATGCTACGCAGAGCCCGGCGTGGATTTTCAAATTGTCGGCTGCCAAACGCTCAAACGCCAGTGATCTCTGGCTGAAACCGTCAGATCACTTCAGAGCAAGGTAGGCTGACCAAGCCTTTCGGGCATCACCAATCCGACAACTTCCCCGGCAAGCCCCATAAGGAGTCGACCGAAACATCAGTTCGGATGAACCATGCGGCGATTGAACGTCACCTCACAGCGTGCTTTGCCAGACTTCTACGATGGCGATCAACGCTAGCCTTTGTTTTCAATTACCCCTTCTTTGGATTGCCGCTGGCTTTAACAGTCGGTCATCGCACCACTCGCCGCCCCCTGCTCTCCCGTGAACATTCCGTAATCTTTGGACAATAACCGTATTACGAATAGGTCGCATTTGCATTTTTACTTCTTATCTGTCAATATTCACTCATGGCAGTAACTTTTTGTGCAACCAAGCTCAACCGAGGACGAAGTAAACGACATGAACATCAAGCATTTCATCATGACAGTCACAGCCATTGCGGTGCTCGGCACCTCGCAAGCGTATGCCGCCGGCGAACTAAACCTCTACTCCTCAAGGCACTACGACACTGATGAACGTCTGTATGCCAATTTCGAAGAGCAGACCGGCATCAAAATCAACCGCATCGAGGATGACGCGGACAAACTGATTGAACGCATCAAAGCCGAAGGCGCAAATAGCCCTGCTGATGTCTTGCTGACGGTGGATGCCGGTCGTCTCTGGCGGGCTGAACAGGAAGGTTTATTTCAACCGGTTGTTTCAGAGGTTCTTATTGAGCGTATCCCTAATCATCTTCGCCACCCCAATGGACACTGGTTCGGGTTTTCTCAGCGGGGCCGTGTGATTTTTTATGACAAAACCAAAGTCGATCCCAAAGATATCCAGACTTATGAGTCCCTTGCTGACCCCAAACTCAAGGGTTTAGTGTGCATGCGCTCAGCCGGCAACATCTACTCATTGTCGCTACTGGCATCGATCATTGACGCCGCGGGCGCTGAAGGCGCACAAAAATGGGCTCAAGGTGTCTGGGACAACCGTGCTCGCGATCCTCAGGGCGGTGACACTGATCAATTGCGTGCGATTGTTTCAGGCGAATGCGCGATTGCCATTGCTAACACCTACTACTTTGCGCGCGCTTTGCGCACTGGTGTCAAAGGCTTAAATGAAGCAGATATTAAAAACATCGGTTGGGTGTTCCCCAACCAGGCTGACCGCGGCACGCACGTGAACATCTCGGGAGCCGGTGTTGTCGCGACAGCGCCCAACCGAGAAAACGCGATCAAGTTTCTGGAGTATCTCGCCAGTGATCAAGCCCAGGAATATTTCTCGGCTGGCAACGACGAATACCCGGTCGTTGATGGCGTTGAACTGTCCGAGTCAGTTTCAAAGCTCGGCGAGTTCAAAGTCGATCAAGTCAACCTGTCGGTCTATGGTGAGAACCAACGCGAGGCACAACAAATCTACGATCGCGTCGGCTTCAAATAACCCGTCAATTGATGCTTAGTCTAGACAGCCAGACTTAAAACCTAACCAAGCAAAGGGCGCCAAGGGCGCCCTTTGCTATGTCAGTTGTTGGTCGCAACATAAGTCTGGCGCCATCAAGGGATCACCGACTTCGTAATGCGGCGAGAACGCATGATTTGCCTGCTCAAAATCATGAGCGGCAAAAGACCGACCGCCACAATCACCAGCGACGGTGTGGCCGCCTGTGTCAGGCGTTCGTCCTTTGCTAGGTTATAGGCTTGAATCGCCAGCGTATCGAAATTAAACGGCCGCAAAATCAAAGTGGCTGGCAATTCCTTCATTACATCCACGAACACAATAAGCGCTGCAGTCAACAACCCACCTGAAATAAGTGGCGCATGAATCTGCCTAACCGTTGCCAGCCGGCCTTTACCCAGTGTGCGGGCGGCAGCCTCCATATTTGGCGTGATTTTTCCCAGACTGGCGCTAACGGTGTTTAGCGACACCGCCATAAACCTGACCATGTACGCCAGAATCAGCGCCGCAAAACTTCCCGTTAGTACTAGCCCAACATTTTGACCAAACAAACTCTGGCTAACTTGATTAATGGTGTTGTCAACAAACGCCACGGGATACAAAATGCCGATGGCAATCATGGTTCCAGGAATCGCGTAGCCCATCGATGCGATTTTGTTGACGGCCAAGGTGGCTGCCGAACGCTCAACGCGTGCAACAAAAGCCAAGAACAACGAAATCAACACAGCAACGACTGCTGCCACGGCAGCCAAGATGGTGGTGTTGGCGATCATGGACACGTAGCGCGGGTTGGTCAGGTCGTGCCCTGCCGATACGTGCATGTAAAGCAACATAATTGCCGGCAGTAAGAATCCGCCTGCCAGTGGGATCGCGCACGCCACAAACGCGCCAAGGGCGCGCAAGCCCTTCAGTTCAAAAGATTTGGGGCTCGCAAACCGAATTCGTGGCTCGTAATATTTTGCCCGCGCCCGGCTGCTGCGCTCAAGCACCAACAAAATCGCCACAAATGCCAACAAAGCGCTCGAGAGCTGTGCAGCGGCCACTTTGTCACCCATGCTTGCCCAGGTCCGGTAGATGCCCGTGGTGAAGGTTTGCACCCCAAAATGGAACACCGTGCCAAAGTCAGCCAACGTTTCCATCAACGCTAGCGAAATCCCCACCACAATAGCCGGACGCGCCAATGGCAAAGCCACCTTTTGAAATGCGCCCCACGGGGTTTTGCCGAGCATCCGAGAGGCTTCTAAAGTAGCGACCGATTGCTCTAAAAAAGCCGTTCTTGCCAACAAATAGACGTAGGGATAGAGCACAAAAATGAACACCGCCATGGCGCCACCCATGGACCGGATTTGCGGAAACCAATATTCGCCAAACCGCAGCCCTGTGAGTTCGCGCAGCCAAACTTGCACGGGTCCCGAACTTTGCAATACATCCGTATAAGCGTAAGCCACGACATAAGCTGGCATGGCCAGTGGCAATATCAATGCCCATTCAAATAGCCGGCGGCCGGGAAACTGACACATCACCACCAACCAGGCGCAGCCAACGCCAATCAACCCAACACCTAGCCCAACAGCCACAGTCAGGTAAAGGCTGTTGATGACATAGCGTGGCAATACCGTATCAACCAGATGCGGCCAGTTACCCTGCCCTTCTTGAAACACGCTTATGACGATACTGATCAGCGGCAACGACAACGTCAGCCCGATCAAAATCGCAAGCCAGGTGGCAAGACTAGGACGGTATCGAGACCTCATTGGGTGATCAACAATGGCTTGCGGCACCGCGCCTTTGGGCACACAGGCTGCCCTCTTTCCAGCAGCACAGCCTTAGCAGTAGGCACCGACAACTGAATGTCGGGCAGACCAGCGTCGTGTCCGAACAGGTCAACCAGGGTATGCGACCCAATGAAGTGACGGTGCCCAATGCGATAAGGCCCATCCCCAGGCGTCACAACCAGATCCTCAGGTCTTACCAGAACAGTAACAGCACCAGATGGCAGCTCGGTATCGCACTCGAACTCGCCGGCCACTGTGGTGACAAGGACTCCGTTGATTTGACCTTGCAATTCAATCACCTCGCCCAGGAATCGGGCAGTGAACTCGTCGACGGGGCGGTTATACAACTGGGCAGGTGTGCCCAACTGCACAATACGCCCTTCTCGCATGAGCGCAATGCGGTCAGCCATGAACATCGCTTCTTCGGCGTCATGGGTCACAATCACCGCGCTGGTCCCAATCTCTTTGAGAAGTGAATGCGTGCTTTCGCGCAACTGTATCTTCAACGCCGTATCAAGCCCAGAAAACGGCTCATCAAGCAACAACAGTTTTGGCTTTCTAGCCAATGCGCGAGCCAGTGCAACCCGTTGTTGCTGCCCCCCAGACAGCGTATGCGGCATGGCGTGGGCAAATTGGCCCATGTGCACGCGATCAAGCAAGGCACGAACCTCACTGGCCGCGTTTGCCTGCTCCTGTATGCCGAACCCCACGTTCTGAGCAACTGTCAGATGCGGAAACAACGCGTAGTCTTGAAACAAATAGCCAATCGCGCGCGACTCAGGCGCCGCATCCACTGACTGGTCATAGACAATCTGCCCATCGATTTCGACAGAACCTGAATCGGGCCGCTCAAGGCCAGCCAGGACTCGAAGTGTCGTAGTCTTGCCGCAGCCCGAGGGCCCTAGCAAACAGATGATCTCGCCAGACCGAGCGTCTAGATCGAGGTCGTTAATGACCGCAGTGTCACCAAACGACAGGTGAATCGAACGCATTTGAAAGGACAAAGCAGCAAACTCCCGAATTGTTTCGCAGTGTGAATCGACACCAATAACTGTATTTTAGTGCAATGCGAATCAATCTTACTTGCTGTATGTGAAACCTCGTAGCTTTCGCTGAGCCCAACCCCGCGCTTGGGTGCCCAGGTGGAGTTTCGCTATAAAAAGGCCCTCAATAAAACTTAAGGGCCATTTTTATGTTTGCCATATTACTTGGGTGCTTTGGCGTAGCGCAGGTAAGGCAATTTGATGTCGATATCGCCAAACTTGTCTTTTGCCTGCTGGTCAGTCAGGCTCAAGGCTACGATCACGTCCTGGCCAGGCTGCCAGTTAGCCGGCGTGGCAATTGGCACACCATCGGTGGCCTGTACCGCGTCAAGCGCACGCAGGATTTCAGCAAAGTTACGTCCCACTGACATCGGGTAGATCATCATCAGGCGGATTTTCTTGTCAGGACCGATGATGAACACCGTGCGCACAGTAGCACTGTCAGCTGGCGTGCGACCATCAGGCAGATACGCGTCAGCTGGCAGCATGTCATAGAGCTTGGAGACTTGCAGGTCACGGTCATCAATGATCGGAAAGTTTGCCGGTGCGCCAGCAACTGCTTCGATATCCTTGATCCACTTCTTGTGTTCTTCGACACTATCGACCGAAACACCCATCACTTTGGTCTTGCGCTTTTCGAACTCTGGCGCCAACTGAGCCACTGCGCCAAACTCGGTGGTGCAAACCGGCGTGAAATCTTTGGGGTGCGAGAACAGGATCGCGTAGCTGTCGCCAACCCAGTCATGAAACTTCAGCTGACCTGCAGTCGAATCGGTGGTGAAATCTGGGGCGACGTCATTAATTCTGAGAGACATTTGAACTACTCCTACATGTTGTAACGAGACCAGTTCAGGTTAGCACCGGCCTTAGAACAGCTCGGTTAACTTGGATCAATAGAGGCTATTTATTTTATTAACAAATATAATATTTTTTAACTATCAATGATGGTTAGATGGTGGATAACCGGTGGAAACTCGTAGGGAAAATTAACGGCTGGCTTTAATCGGCGTGGCCGGCAGCGGTAACGCGGTCTTGTAGCGCACCTGTTTTAGAGCAAAGCCAGAGCGAATTTTTTCTATGCCAGGGATCGGGGTCAGTTGCTCGAGGATAAATTTCTCTAGTGCCGCAATATTAGCGACCGCCACCCGAATCAGATAATCACTGTCGCCAGTCATGAGATAACACTCCATGACCTCGTCGTGCTCACTGATGCGTTGCTCGAATTCGGCCAGAGCCTCTTTGCTCTGGGTTTTTAGACTGATGCTGATGAATACGCTGAGGTCAAGCCCTAGGGCCGCCGGGTTGGCGATCGCCACGTAACGGTTGATGACGCCATCGGCCTCAAGCGCCCTGACCCGATTCAGACAAGATGACGGGCTTAGATGCACTCGCTTGGCGAGCTCAACGTTGGCTAAGCTTCCGTCTTCTTGTAATTCCTGCAAAATCTTCAGGTCAATGCTGTCCAGTTTCATTTCTTAATTTAATTTTGCTATTAAATTTAATTTCAGAATTTTATTCTTAATTGGTGCATTCTTCCATTCAAATACGAAGCAAATTCGGCCTTTAGACCTCTAGAATATTTTTTATTTTTAACTGCAACCTGAGATC
>JAJOJF010000017.1 GCA_021208885.1 Burkholderiaceae bacterium | reverse complement strand
CAACTTGGCCAGTCTGATGGATCGGTGCCAACTGCGATTAGGACAGTTGGCAATAACGCCATGGCGGTGGTTGCTCAGTCCATCGGCGGCGGTGGTGGCAGTGCCGGGGTGGGCAGTGGTTTCAATCTCTCGGTTCAGTTCACGCCAAAGGCCGAAGATGACACTAGCGAGAACGATGACACGCTTGGCCAAGCGGGCGATGATGACGACGTCGGCAACATGGATGACTTTAAAGATCTGCCAGATGCCAACAATCCCGAAGCGGCTGTCAATGATGCATCTTCCACGGCTGGCCAAGCTGACAGTGATGTCGCCAACCTTGATGACCTCTCGGATCTCGACACTTCAGGTGTGGCTGTGACCAGCCAAGAGAAGTCATTGTTCGCTGATGCAGTGACGTGCCTCAAAAAGATGCTGTCAACAAGCAGTATCCGTGCGGGATTCGAGGACTGTGATGCAGAGTCACCGAGCGCACCAAACTCGACCACGGTCACGCTGTCCATTGATGTCGGCAAATCTGGCGGTGGCGGCGGTACTGGCGGCAGTGTCGAGCTTGCCTCTTCTGCCTCGATCTTTACCTCGGGCGCTGGCTCAACGGCGATGTTGGCCCAATCCGTGGGTGGTGGTGGCGGTCATGCCGCTAGCGCGGGCTCTGACGCCCACGGTGGCAAAGTCAACGCCACGATCAATGTGGGCGGCAGTGGCGGCTCCGGTGGTGCCGGTGGCCAGGTCGTTGTCGCAAACGATGGAATTATTGTGACTGGCCAAATGTATGACCTGGCCAACCCCTTGCAGCAAGATCTCACCAAGTTTGTGTCACCCGCAGTTACTGGCGGTGACTCGCACGGCATTCACGCCCAATCGATTGGTGGTGGCGGCGGTGTCGGTGGCAACGCCGATCCGCATGGCTCGGCGGTCTCAAGCATCATTGCTGACCTTATCAATGGCAAGTACGAGACGGCCGGGCTTAAAGCGATCGGGCTGTCAGACGCCGATATCGACGACATCATGGCCGGCGTAGCGCTCCTGAAATGGGGGCTCTTGGGGTCAGCACCTGACGACTTTTCTTTCAGCCCAACCATCAACGTGGGTGGCACTGGGGGAAGTGGCGGCAACGCAGGTACGGTGCAAACGAGCAATCAGGGGCTCATTCGAACCTTTGGCCATCGCTCATTTGGGGTGTTGGCGCAGTCTATTGGTGGCGGCGGTGGGGTCGCGGGTAGCGTCAATGGTTCGCTCATCAATCTGGCTGGCTCCGAGACCATGGATGGCATTGACTTCAACCCATCGATCAATGTCGGTGGGGCAGGCGGTGTGGCTGGCGATGGCGGCGATGTGAGCTTCACATCCACGACGGACAATTCGCTGATCGTCACCCACGGTTATGCGTCATACGGCATTGCCTTGCAGTCCATTGGTGGTGGGGGCGGCATTGCGCACGAGGGCAGCACATTCGGGATCTCTGACACGGTTGGCCTGGATAACGATGTTTCAGTGGCTGGCGGCGTGGCATTCGGTGGCGGTCGTTCGAGCGCTTCGTATAGTGCCCAAGCCAATTCCGCAACTGCCTCTGGCTCAATCGGGTTTGGTTCAGGCAGTGTGGACAGAGGCAATGTAACCGTCAATTACGGCAATTCGGGTCGGTCAGGCAACATCACGCTTGGCAGTGCGTCAGCACCAGCCAAGGGCACTGTGGTGACGCATGGTGACGATGCCATGGCGATATTTGCGCAATCGATTAGCGGCGGTGGTGGGCTTGCCACGTTGGGTTGCTCCAATTCCAGTGCTTCGTCGGGGTCGCATTACGCCAGCGCTTGCTGGGGCAACCCCAATGTTCAAGGCACTGCAGGCCAGGTAGGCGCATTTGTCGGTGGCGGTGGCACGAGCGGCGTTCAGATTAACCTGAACAGTCAGTTTGACCAAGCTCAATGGGTCTCTGGTGGCCAGACCGGTATCGTGAATATCTACACCGAGCAGAACATCATCACCTATGGCGCTCGCAGCATGGGTCTGGTTGCCCAGAACATCACGGGCGGTGGTGGTTTCTTTAGTTCAGCGAACAGTCGCATTCATTCGGTCAACATGCCGACCCAGCAACGGGTGACCAATCCAACCGGTGATGGCACCACGGCCGTGAACATTCAATTGACGGGATCCACGATTACCACCTATGGCGATGGGGCTTGGGGACTGTTGTCTCAGTCGGTGGTTGGTGGCGGCGGATTCTTCGGGGACGCGACCAAAGACTTGGCCTTTCATGTGAAGTACGACCAGTTCCAAGCGGCTGCGACTGATGTCTTTGCCGCCAGCCAGCGACCGGGATCAGTGACTGACGTGAAGTTTGGTCGCATGCAGGTCGCTGATGTGCACCAGTGGGACTATTGGAACTGTTTGCAAACTGGGACCTGTGTGATTAACGAAATGGTGCCGGGTGCACCTTATAAGGTTCCCTATCAAAACGGTCGAGTGCAGTGGGTTGATGGGGATTATCTGCAGTTTGCCGCCAGTGGGGATGCAAACAACCCATACTTTGTGAATCAGTATCAGTCGGATGGCACTTTGAAGGGCTCTATTGGCAAGGGCCGGATTGTCACCATCGAAGATGGCGTGATTTTCTTTGTCGGTGATGACAACATGACCGCCCAGCTCTACCGGGGTGATGGCTTGATCACTGACAGCAAACGGTCATCAACGGCATCCATGATCCCAACTCCGCCCAGTTGACTGAGCTACTGGCATCTGGTTTTTTCTCGGTGCCACTGGATGTAGAGGTTGGCGGCAGCGGGGTCGGCAAATTCTCGCGGCCGCAGGTCGCTGATGCTGCTTTCTGGAACACTACTGCATGTCGAGACACCAATACTTGTTCGATTGGCCGGGTAGTCGGTGGGCAGCCTTATTTAATTCCCTACTGGAGAGGTCAAGTTGCCTGGGAAGAGGGTGACTATATCCAGATCAGTGCCAGTACAGACCCGGATCATCCTTACCTGATTGAACAATATGCAAGCAATGGCGCTTTGAAACAGACGGTGGGCACCGGCCAGATACTGAATCTGGACGAGCAGTATTTCTTTGTGGCTGGCAGCGACACGACCTATCCGCCAGGCGGTGGCGATGGCACGGGTATCGTGTTTGGTGCATCGGCTGTCACAGCCACAAGTTTGTCGCTAACTGGCCTCATTAACCCCACGGTGGCTCAAGTCAATGAATACTTGAGAGTGCACTATTCGGCTATGCCTGCGGTCAAGTCGGTCGTCAACTCGTCGTACCTGGCGCAATCCGCCACGGGCGATTCGTGGGCGACTGCAGCAACCAAAGTCCAACTGACCGATTCGCAGGTTCGAACCTATGGAACCAATGCCCACGGCATGGTGATTCAGAACCTGGGCTCGGTGGGCGGGGCTTGGTCCTCAAGGGGTGAGAAGCTGACCATGGGTGTCTCACTGGTCGGACAAAATGCTCAAGGCAATACGCCTGGCGGCAAGGTTGATTTGACGCTCAGTAACTCTTCGGTGGCAGTATATGGGCCGAGATCGCGCGGTGTGGTGATTCAGACCGATGGTGCTGGTCCCGGTGGCAGTGCCGGCCAGGCACAAATCAAGGTGGCTTTGTCCAATGGTTCGAGCATTTATGCGGCACAGCACACGGCCTTGATGCTGGTAGGCGGCAGTTACAGCCTCAATGTTGCTGAGCGAAACACCATCACAGTCGATAGCTCAAGTTCCATCACAAGCGGGCTCTACCAGCAGTTTCAGAACTTTGCGTTAGACGACACAGACGCCGCCTACAACAAGTGGGCGGTGTATGCGCCAACGGGTTACACCAACCTGACCAATGATGGCACCGTGACCGGCAATATTCTGCTTGGCATCGTCACCAAAGGCGATTTTGTGAACAACGGCACCTGGTATGGTTCCACGGCGATGGTGGCGACAAACTCATTGCATAACCATGGAGTGATTTATGCCGGTGGTGACGGCACGGTTGGCGGGCTGCATATTGAAGGCGCATTCAAGCATTATGAAGGTGGGGAAATTCACCTCGATGTGCATCCTGCTGGTGAGGGTGCTACGCATGACCTCATAACAGTCACGGGTCTGGCTCGCATCGAAGGCGAGATCGTGCCACAGACGCAGAGTCTGCTGGCGGCTGATTACTCGTTTTTGTCGGCGGGTGGGCTTGAGCACACAGCCACGATTCGTGATGCGCATGTGTTTGATTGGGACATGACGGCATCGGGCAATACGCTGACCAAATCGGTGACGGCAGACTTCACACCGAGGGGCTATGGCCTCACGGGCAACCAGCAATCCGTGGCACAGTATCTGCAGCGACTGTGGGATGCATCAAGTGCTGAACACGCGACGCTCTTTGGCTACGTGCATGAGCATGATTCGGGCTTGCACGGTGACTATCAAAACACCTTGAACCAGCTCTCCGGACAGGTGTTAAACAGCCAGGCCATAGAGATGAAGACGGTGTTTGCCACCTCACTGAGTGATAGCTTGTCGTGCCCGACTGTGACCGAGCAGGGTTTGAAGCTGAATCAAACCAACTGTGCCTGGGCCAGATTGACTGGCAGCATCGCTGAACAGTCGGCTAACTCGGCTAACTCGGGCTATCACGTAACGGCCGGTGGCATTCGTCTGGGTGCTCAGCGGGTGTTGTCTGGGCAGTGGACCACGGGTTTTTCTTTGGGCTATGCCAACAATTACTTGACCTCGACTGGCTTGACGAGCAACGGCTCATTTTTTTGATGCGTCAGTCTCAGCACAAAAGAAGGTCCAAGACTGGTCCTTTGGTGCGTCGCTGGGTTTTGCATACGGGTGGTTTGACAACAATCGCACGCCTCAGCTTGGTACCAATGGGGCAGCTGCTGCCATGTCAAGCCTTTACACCAGTTCTAGCAACATGATGCTGCTAGGCTTGCGACTGCGCGCAGCCTATGAGCATGAGGGGCAGAACCATTACATCAAACCCTATGTAGACCTCGATTTGCTGTATAGCCACGTCTCGGGATATACGGAAGGCGGTGGGGCGCTGGCACTGAAGGCCAATTCATCGAGTCAGTACAACGTGGCGATATCACCGATGGTGGAGTTTGGCACGGACTTGGTCACTGATGGCAAGCGCCGGATCAAAGCCTATGTCAGTGGCGGCGCGAGCTTTTTGCCGAATAACAGCGTGTCAACCCAGATGGCGTTTGCCAATGGTTTGGCGGGCGCAGGCACTTACGACGTGACCACAGAGGGTCCGACCGTGCTGGGTCGGCTTAACCTGGGTATTCAGGCCTTTGAGGCCAACGATCTGGAGGTTAGGGCACAGTATGGGCTGCAGTTTGGTGATGGTTACTTGAGCCAAAGCTTGAGTGCTAACTTGATTTGGCGGTTCTGAGGTGTCAGAGCCTGGGACGGATGTGGTTTTTACGCCCTCAATTTGAAACCCGTGCGTTTGGTCAGATGCATTGCGTGATCATCCAGACCCAGCTCGACACCTAGACAATTTCATAGCGTCTGACCAGCCCTGAAGCGTCCGCTGAGCTTACAAGTGAAAATGGCTGGCAGTTTTAAAAAATGCCAGCCATTTCTATAACCCCTGTAGACAATGGGGTTTTTACTTTCCGGTTTGCATCATTGCGTGGTACCACTCATGGAAATGTTGCATGCCGTCTTCCATCGGTGACTGATACGGCCCCATTTCGATGTCACCACGGTCGTAAAGCGCTTTGCGCCCAGCATCCATTCTCTCAGCGATTTCGTCGTCCTCGACAGCCGTTTCCATGTAAGCAGCTTGTTGCGCTTCGACGAACTCGCGTTCGAACTCAGCGATTTCTTCTGGGTAATAGAACTCGACGACATTTATCGTTTCCTGGGGGGTAACGGGATATAGCGTCGATAACACAAGCACATGAGGATACAGCTCGATCATGTGAGTTGGGAAATACGTCACCCAAATTGCACCGAAGTCGGGAGCTTGGCCTTGACGAAACTCCAAAAGCTTGTCGTGCCAGGTTCGATAGGCTGGTGAACCAGGCTGCGATAGGGCACGATGAACGCCAACACGCTGCACGCTATGAAATGGCGCAAACTCCCACGTCAGATCATCACAGCTGACAAAATGCCCGAGTCCGGGATGAAACGGCTCGACGTGATAGTCCTCAAGATAGACCTCAATAAATGTCTTCCAGTTGTACTTGCACGGATGAACTTCAACGTGGTCAAACACGTAGTCTGAAAAATCGAATTCAGGCCGCTTGAACAAACTAGCCATGTCGTGAGCTGGGTCACGCGCACCCTCAAATAACAGCCCGTGGCAATTTTTTAGGGGATAGCGCTTCAGATTCAGGCAAGGCGTTTCATCAAAATGCGGCGCGCCTAGCAATTGGCCCCGATCATCATACGTCCAGCGATGCAGCGGGCAGACGATGTTTCCACCCGTAGCAGATAGATTGCCACTGATGATGGTACTGCCGGTCACATTGCCTGTTTCGCCACCGAGCATCAAGGCCTGCCGGTGACGGCAGACATTGGACATGAGCTCAATACCGTTTTTGCCGTGTACCAGGGCGCGCGCGTTGCTCTCTTGGGGTAATGTGCGCCAGTCTCCCCGATGCGGGATGGTTTTCTCGTGACTGACGTAGAGGCTCGAATTGTCGAAGATGAGTTTACGCTCCTCACCGAGCACACGCTCATCAAAATACACACTAGGCGGCAACTGAGTCAGAGCCGGAGAAACATGCGCTTTACGACCTGGATCGGTCATGATTCCCTCCGCAGTGAAAAAAAAAAGCCAGTAGGAAGACCCTCTCTGGCGCGAAGAAAAACCGGATACCCGATTAAGGGGGTATTGTAACCGAAGGGTGGCTTTGGTGAACGCAGTTAAAATGAAACCTTGCGCCATGTCAGGTTTTTGTGGGATTCGGGATTTTGGAGGAGCGTCGTGACAGGCAAAGAGAAGGCAACCGTTGGGTCAAGCGACGGGCCGATGGGTTTTGAGCAATCAATCGCTGAGCTCGAGAGAATCGTTGCTTCTATGGAGGCTGGCGACATGTCGCTAGAAGCCTCCATTGTGGCGTACGAACGTGGCGTGGAGCTCGCACGAACCTGTCAGGCGCAGCTGCAAAAGGCTGAACAGCAGGTTCGCGTACTTGAGCAGGACTTATTGCGTCCATTAAACCCTGCTCAGGCTGATGAGGATGAGGGTTAGCGATGAAGCTTCAAGCCGTCCCGACCAACCCAGGCATGGAAGATTGGATCGCCGAGCGTGCTCAGCGGGTGGATGCCTGCCTGCAACAGATGCTGCCTGTCGAACAAGTCGAGCCGGCTCAATTGCACGCGGCCATGCGGTGGGCCTCGGTCGGCGCCGGCAAGCGGGTTCGTGCATGCATGGTTTACGCTGCGGGTTCGGCCTGTCTTGCTGGGACAGCTGACGCAAGCTTGCAGCGAGCGCTAGATCAGGCTGCATGTGCGGTGGAATTGGTCCATGCATACTCCCTCATCCATGATGACCTGCCTTGTATGGATGATGATTCGATGCGCCGTGGCAAGCCAGCGACACATGTCGAGTTTGGCGAGGCCATGGCTCTGCTTGCTGGTGATGCCATGCAGCCTTTGGCGTTTGAGTGGCTAAGCGAGATGCCGATTTCACCGGCGTTAGTGGTGCAATCTGTGCACACACTGGCGTATGCCATCGGTAGCCAAGGCATGGCTGGCGGCCAAGCAGTTGACTTGCTCAGTACGGGTCAGGTGCTCGATGAGGTGTCGCTAGCGCAAATGCACGCAAAAAAGACAGGCAGCCTATTGGCGGCTTGTGCCCAGCTAGGGGCTATCATTGTTGGTGCCGGATCGGCGCAACGCGAAAGCCTCAGGTCGTACTCGCGTGCCATCGGTTTGGCATTTCAGGTGGTCGATGATGTCCTTGACGTGACTGTCGGGTCGGAGCAGCTCGGTAAAACGGCTGGTAAAGATGCAGCCGCTCAAAAAGCGACTTACGTAAGCTTGATGGGCGTTGATGGAGCAACCGCATATGCGCGCGAGTTGTATCAACAAGCTTGTGATGCCATTGTTATATTTGGTCGGCGCGGTGATTATTTACGGGGGCTAGCTGATTTTATCGTGCAGCGTGCCTACTGAGGGATGAGGATGTCATACGAACTGTTGCAAACAATTGATTCACCAGAGCAGCTGCGAGCGCTTGAGCGTCAACAGCTCGATCCGCTCGCGCGCGAGTTGCGTGAGTTTGTGCTTGAGTCGGTCTCGCAGACAGGTGGGCATCTGTCATCTAACCTTGGCACTGTTGAGCTAACGATTGCGCTGCACTATGTGTTCAATACACCAGACGACCGGATCGTTTGGGACGTCGGTCACCAATCATACCCTCACAAGATTTTGACGGGCAGACGCCAGGAAATGTCTGGTTTACGCCAATATGGGGGTTTATCTGGGTTTCCCAAGCGCAGCGAGTCACCGTATGACGCATTTGGTACAGCTCATTCGTCGACATCCATATCAGCTGCCTTGGGAATGGCGGTGGCCTCGCGCAATGCTGGCATCAATCGACAGCATATTGCGGTTATCGGCGATGGTGCAATGTCTGCTGGCATGGCCTTTGAGGCGATGAATAATGCAGGCGTGACGCCTGACGTCAACCTGCTCGTGGTTCTGAATGACAATGACATGTCGATTTCACCACCTGTTGGTGCCCTGAATCGATATCTCGCCAGATTGTTGTCAGGGCAGTTTTACGCCACTGCTAAAAACATGGGCAAGGCAGTGCTTCAGCACATGCCACCCGTGCTAGAACTTGCGCGTAGATTCGAAGAGCATGCCAAGGGCATGATCATGCCAGCGACGTTATTTGAAGAGTTCGGATTCAACTATGTAGGGCCGATTGACGGTCATGACCTGAACGCACTTTTGCCTACCCTGCAAAACTTGCGAGAACTCGGTGGATTACAGTTTTTGCATGTTGTGACCAAGAAGGGGCAGGGTTATAAATTGGCCGAGGCTGACCCGGTGCTCTACCATGGCCCTGGCAAATTTGATCCAGAGGTTGGCATTCAAACGTCCAAATCGCCTTCCAAAACGACTTTTACGCAAGTGTTTGGCCAGTGGTTGTGTGATATGGCCCAAGCCGACGAGCGTTTGGTGGGCATTACGCCGGCCATGCGTGAAGGTAGTGGTCTGGTCGAGTTCGAAAAACGCTTCCCTCAACGTTACTTTGATGTCGGCATTGCCGAGCAACATGCTGTGACATTTGCCGCGGGTATTGCCTGTGAAGGACAAAAGCCAGTTGTGGCGATTTACTCGACCTTTTTGCAACGAGGCTATGATCAACTAATCCATGATGTTGCCCTGCAAAATCTTGATGTCACCTTTGCACTAGATCGTGCGGGGTTAGTGGGTGCAGATGGTGCCACACACGCTGGCAATTACGACATTGCCTATTTGCGGTGTGTGCCGAATATGGTGATCGCGACCCCATCTGATGAGAATGAAGCGCGTCTGCTATTGACCACTTGTTTTCAATTTGCGGGTCCATCAGCTGTGCGTTACCCGCGAGGCAGTGGCGTGGGGGCCAAGGTGACAAGTGATCTGTCTTCGGTTGAAATTGGCAAAGCCGTGGTGCGCCGGCAGGGCAAACGTCTCGCGTTGCTAGTGTTTGGGACCTTGCTGCCGGCTGCGGCCAAGGTAGCTGACGAGCTTGACCTGACGCTTGTGGATATGCGGTTTGTCAAGCCGATTGACGAGTCCTTGTTGCTCGAGCTGTCCAAAATACACGACGGATTTGTCACAATCGAGGAAGCCAGCGTCATGGGCGGGGCAGGCAGTGCCGTCATGGAGACGTTGAATTCGAACGGCGTGTGCTTGCCAGTGCTGCAATTGGGGCTGCCTGACGAGTTTATTGATCATGGTGATCAAAACTTGCTGCGCAGTAATGTTGGTTTGGATGAGCAAGGCATTTTGCAGAGCGTGCAAAAGCGATTTGGAAAGCTGTTTGCTGCGGTCAGTGCTGCTTAAGTATTTGATTTCCTTTGCGCTTGATTGCCCGACAGGGCACCCGCCAATTGCCAATATCAATTCCACATGTCATAATTGAGAGCTTTTCTTGGAAATAGGCTCCTCGAAAAGGATATCCTGCTCGATTACGTCAGTCTGCACAACAGGCATGCCGTGACGGGCTACTTTGGCCGATACTGGCCAGTAACCAAAGGCATAGGAGTATTTGAATGCGCCATTATGAAGTGGTATTTATTGTGCATCCTGATCAAAGTGAACAGGTGCCTGCCATGATCGAACGTTATCAGACGTTGATCACGAGCAATAGCGGTGCGGTTCACCGTCTTGAAGACTGGGGCCGTCGCCAGCTTGCTTACCCCATCCAGAAGTTGGTCAAAGCACACTATGTGTGCATGAACATCGAATGCGGCCAGTCGACGCTGGAAGAGCTTGAGCATTCATTTCGCTATAACGATGCCGTGTTGCGCCACCTCGTTATCAAGACATCGGCTGCCCCAACCGGCCCGTCAGTGATGATGAAATCAGTTGAGCGCGAAGAGGCCCGTAAAGCCGCTGAACCGTCTGAGCCAGCAGCATCGGCTGAGCAAGCCAGTTAATTCGGTCTCACAGGCATTTGTTTGAACCACGTTGTTATCACAGGTGAGCTCATCGAGCGGTCAGCACTAAGGTATACACCAGCGGCTGTTGCGGTCCTGGATTTGAAGTTGCTGCACAGTGAGACGGTGGATCAGGCAGGTGTAACAAGACTGATCAAATTTGAAATTCCGATTGTGGCGATGGGTGATCTAGCACTGATGTGGCAATCAGTCACCCTCGGGCAGGTGCTCAATGTTGAAGGTTTTTTGGCAGCAGCTCGCCAAAACTCGCCAAGGCTTGTGTTGCACGCTCAGCAGATAGGTGTTTCATCGAACGTTTAATCGTAAGAGGTGTCAAAATGGCATTCGCAGGTCGTAAAGAAAAAAAAGAAGTTCACACAGCAAAATCCGCTTTTTAAGCGTCGCAAGTTCTGCCGCTTCTCGGCTGCTGGTATCGATCAGATCGATTACAAGGATCTCGATACGTTGCGCGACTTTATTCAGGAAAACGGCAAAATTATTCCCGCCCGTTTAACCGGTACTAAGGCTCACTATCAGCGTCAGCTCGACACCGCAATCAAGCGTGCTCGTTTCCTGGCTTTGTTGCCTTTTACTGACAACCATAATTAATCGGGGGCTGTCATGCAAGTTATTCTGCTCGAAAAAATTGTTAATGTTGGCAACCTTGGCGACGTTGTTCGTGTGCGCGACGGTTATGCTCGAAACTACTTGATTCCACAAAAGAAAGCACGACGTGCTACGGAAGCCGCACTCAAAGAGTTTGAGCAACGTCGTGCCGAACTCGAGCGCGTTCAGGCTGAACGTCTGGCCGCTGCGCAGGCGTTGGCAAGTCGCATGGAAGGTCTGGTTCTAACCATGTTGCAAAAAGCGGGTGTGGATGGCCGTCTGTTTGGTTCTGTCACGAACATGGATATTGCCGCTGCCTTGGTTGAAAAAGGCTTTGAAGGTGTTACCAAGAGCCAAATCCGTTTGTCCGATGGAGCGCTCAAGGCCATTGGTGAGCACCCGGTAAAGGTTGCCCTGCATCCTGACGTAATCTCTGATGTCGTCATTAAAATTGAGGGTGAGCTAGTCTAAGGGACAGCTGCCCTCGGCAAAAATGGCACGGTAATCCCGTGCCATTTTTGTCTCTGCGTCAATTTCTCCCGCCCACATTCTTCTTCAAGAAGATTATCATCGGCTTATGAATCAAACTCCCGAACCTGACCTGCAGTATCTTCGTGTGCCTCCACACTCTATTGAGGCAGAGCAGTCCGTGCTTGGCGGTTTGCTACTGGATAATGCAGCATTTGAACGTTTGACGGACCTACTGGGTAAGGATGATTTTTATCGTCATGACCACCGCCTGATCTGGGAACATATTTCCAGACTCGTCAATCTGTCTCGGCCAGCCGATGTCATCACGGTCAATGAGTCATTGGCTAGTGCCGGCAAGGCTGATGAAGTTGGGGGGCTGGCTTATCTCAACGCCTTGGCTCATAACACCCCGTCGGCGGCCAATATTCGGCGCTATGCAGAGATCGTGCGTGAGCGTTCGATGCTGCGCAAGCTCGTGGAAGTGGCAGACGAAATAGCCGCTGCGGCATTGAACCCCCAGGGAAAGGAAGCGCGGCAACTTCTTGATGAAGCGGAGTCCAGGGTCTTCAAAATTGCTCAGGAAGGTGCCAGAAGCTCGCAAGGCTTCCATGAAATTCAGCCACTGTTGGCACAGGTAGTGGAGCGAATTGATGAGCTGTATCATCGTGAGGGCGACTCAGATGTCACGGGCATCCCAACAGGGTTTATTGACCTTGACCGCATGACTTCCGGTCTGCAGCCTGGTGACCTGGTCATCGTCGCAGGGCGACCTTCCATGGGTAAGACATCCTTTTCCATGAACATTGCCGAGCATGTGGCCATTGAGCAAGGATTGCCGGTAGCGGTGTTTTCGATGGAAATGGGCGCAGTACAGTTGGCCATGCGGATGCTTGGCTCAGTGGGGATGCTCGATCAGCACCGCATGCGCACAGGCAAACTCTTGACTGACGATTGGCCTAGAGTCACGCACGCGGTGCAACGCATGCAGAATGCCCAAGTTTATATTGATGAGACGCCGGGCTTGACCGCGGTCGATCTAAGGGCACGTGCCAGGCGCCTGGCGCGTCAGTGTAGTCGCCTTGGCTTGATTGTCATTGACTACATCCAGTTGATGTCCTCATCGGGTGGCGGAGAAAACCGCGCGACTGAGATCTCGGAAATAAGCCGAGCACTGAAATCGCTTGCCAAGGAGCTCGAATGTCCGGTGGTTTGTTTATCTCAGCTCAATCGCTCGCTGGAGCAGCGTCCCAACAAACGACCAGTAATGAGCGATTTGCGTGAGTCAGGTGCGATTGAGCAGGACGCTGATTTGATTTTGTTTATCTATCGGGATGAGGTCTATAACCCGGATTCGCCAGATAAGGGAACGGCAGAAATCATTATTGGCAAGCAACGCAACGGACCAATCGGTACAGTCAGATTGACATTTCAGGGCGAGAGCACCAAGTTCCTGAACTTTACGGGTGGCGGTGGCAGCTACTAGTTCTGTTTTTTTTTGTTAGCGACCAGGATCCGCGCCATCTGAACGGCTTGCGCCAGGGACGATTCGCTTGCCATTCCTTTACCGGCAATGTCGAATGCTGTGCCATGGTCTACGCTAGTGCGTACGAACGGCAGTCCGATTGTGACGTTCACACCCTGATCTAGCCCTAGATATTTCACGGGGATTAGACCTTGGTCATGGTATTGGGCAACGACCACATCAAATTCGCCTTGCCGAGCTCTGCTAAATATTGTGTCACCCGGCCAGGGGCCCGATGCATCAATGCCCATGCCACGAGCTCGCGCTATTGCCGGCGCAATAATGCGCATCTCCTCGTCCCCGAATTTACCAGCCTCGCCAGCATGAGGATTCAAGCCAGCTACGGCGACTCTGGGCGTTGAAATGCCAAGCTGTTGGCATGCTTGGTGAGCGAGGCGCATGGCTTGGACTTCTAGGTCAATCGAAAGCGTCTGTGACACTTCGGCCAGTGGAAGATGTATGGTTACAAGCACCACGCGAATAACGTCGTTGGCCAGCATCATGGCTACCGGTATGTCACCGCAGCGGTGCGCCAGGATTTCTGTATGCCCGGGGAAGTCAAAGCCTGCGATGTGAATCGCCTGCTTGTTTAGCGGAGCCGTGACGATGCCTTTGATTGTGCCACCAATGGCGTCGGTAATGCCGCGTTCAACGCACTGATAGGCAGCTTTGCCGGCGGTTGCACTGACTTGACCAAGTGACAGGCCCGTTGGTACCGGATCACAGGCTTGATAAACGGGCAGGGTGCCAGCATCGATGGTGTCGCTTGGCGAGCTCAGTGCTTGAACGGGCAGACGCAGACCGAGCGTTTTGACGGTTGTTTTAAGCGTATTGGTGTCGCCATAAACAACACAATCAGCCGGTGCGTGGCGGTCAAAGAGTTTAGCGATGATCTCTGGGCCAATCCCCGCTGGGTCACCCATGGTAATCGCCAGACTAGCTTGGCTACCCACTACAGTACGTCCCCAGCATAGTCTGCTAGACGCGAGCGTTCGCCACGTTGCAAAGTAATATGTCCGGCATGTGGCCAGCCTTTAAAGCGGTCAACCACAAATGTCAGCCCAGAACTGCCTTCGGTGAGGTAGGGCGTGTCGATTTGGGCAATGTTGCCCAGGCAAACCACCTTGGTGCCAGGACCAGCTCGGGTGATGAGGGTTTTCATTTGTTTCGGGGTAAGGTTTTGTGCCTCATCGATGATCAGAAATTTATTTAAAAAAGTTCTGCCACGCATGAAGTTAAGCGACTTGACTTTGATGCGCGATCTGATCAGATCCATGGTTGCCGCTCGTCCCCAGTCGTTGCCGCTGGAGTTGCCGTCACCGTCACCCATATTCAACACATCGAGGTTGTCTTCCAGGGCACCCATCCATGGCAGCATCTTCTCTTCTTCCGTGCCGGGTAAAAAGCCAATGTCTTCACCAACTGGTACGGTGACGCGCGTCATTATGATTTCCGTGTAGCGCTTGGTCTCGAGCACCTGGGTCAGGGCTGCAGCCAGGGTGAGAAGGGTTTTGCCGGTACCGGCTTGTCCGAGTAGCGACACAAAGTCCACGTCCGGGTCCATCAACAGGTTCATGGCGAAGTTCTGTTCCCGGTTACGTGCCGTGATGCCCCATACGTTATTTTTTGCATGGGTGTAATCACGCAAAGTAGCCAAAACCGCGGTTTTGCCACTAACCTCGCGGACCTGGGCATGCAGGGGCATTGACCCGTCAAAGTAGACGAATTGGTTCACCAGAAACTGACTACAAAGCGGCCCTTTGATACGGTAGAAAGTGATGCCACCTTGTTGCCAGGACTCGATGTCTTTGCCGTGTTTGTTCCAAAAGTCTTCGGGCAAGACCTGTGCGCCAGTGTAGAGCAGGTCTGTGTCTTCGAGCACATGGTCGTTAAAGTAGTCTTCTGCTGCGAGCCCGAGCGCACGCGCCTTTAAGCGCATGTTGATATCCTTGGACACCAGCACAACTTCCCGGTCAGCAAATTGCCTTTGTAAAGCACTTACCACGCCAAGAATCTGGTTGTCTGCTTTGCCCATGGGCAAATCATCAGGGAGGTGGTTTGCCAAGGCAGTTGTCTGGAAAAACAGCTTGCCTATGGCATCTTTATTGCCAAGCCGGTTCAGTTCAATGCCCTGATCAATTTGTTCAAGATCCTCAACCAATGCGTCAAGAGAGCGGCTGACCTGGCGCGCATTGCGCGCAACCTCGGACATGCCTTTTTTGTGATGATCAAGCTCTTCGAGTGTCATCATTGGCAGATATACGTCGTGTTCCTCGAAGCGGAACAAGCTTGTTGGGTCGTGCATCAATACGTTCGTGTCGAGCACAAACAGTTTGGTTGTCGTTGCGCTGACAGCTCTGCGAGACTTGGCACCTTTTTTCGCGGAGCTAGCAGCAGGTTGCTTGACAGCGTGGGAGGCAACGGGCTTTGTCGGGCGCGTCTCTAATTTGGCTGTCGTCGGCACAGGCGTCAATAACGCTGACGGATTCGATGCTGTTGTATTGGTTATGTCTTTAGCGACGGGCGTGACAGGTGTAACGAGAGTGGGCACTTTTTTCGGTTCGATCGCAGGCTTGGGTTCAGCAACAGTCGATAGATCGAGAAGCGTGGCGGGTCGCGACGGCAATTTGGGAAGAGGCATGAGGAACTTTCTCCGAGGTTTAGCCGAAAGGTTTCGTTACACCAACACTGCCATGACAGCCTGACAGTTTTGTTACAATTGCGGCACGCCAGTAAGTCAAAGGTCTTACAGGGCTTGCGCTGCCTCAAGCACCTCTTTGGCGTGGCCAGGCACTTTGACGCCTCGCCAGACCCGGACAATCTTGCCCTGTGCATCAATCAGAAATGTGCTGCGTTCGATGCCACGCACGATCTTGCCGTACATGTTCTTGTTACGAATAACGTCGTACAGTTGGCAGACGGTCTCGTCCGTATCCGCAATCAGGGGATATTTCAGACCGAGCTTTTCTGTGAATCTGGCGTGCGAATTCAGTGAGTCACGCGATACACCGGCAATGTAACAGCCCACACGTTCAAAGTCTTGTTGATGGGCCTGAAACTCTTGCGCCTCAGTGGTGCAACCGGGCGTGTTGTCTTTCGGATAAAAAAACAAAACCATCTTGTGGCCAAGCGTATCGGACCGCTGAATAATGCCTGCGGTACTGTCAGCTTTGAAATCTGGGGCTGTATCGCCCGCAGCGGGGGTGTTGCTCATCTTACGGTTTCTCCAAAATCAAGGCAGCAATGACTCGACGGCCTTCGGCCATCAAGATGTTGTAGGTTCGGGCCGCGGCGCCCGTGGACATGCATTCCACGCCAATACCGGCTCGCAGCAACGGGGTAAGAACCGGTGTGCCGAGCAGGACTTGTCTCTTGCCAGTTCCTACCAGGAGGACTTCGGGACGGTTTGGGTCTAGGATTGGCGAATTTTCGTCAGCATCAAGAAAGGCCATTGGATCTTGGGCAACTTGCGACAAACCACAGGCCTGCATCAGCAAGTCAGACGAAATATCAGAGGCATCGTGGGCGGGCCATGCATTAACTGACCCTTCAGGCCCAAACGCGATGGCCTGCTCAAAACGCGTCTGGTTGATTTCAATAAAGCCTTCACCATAGGCAGTGACGGTGTTCAGGCTTGGATTGCCATCGTCGTGCAACTTCAAAAGATCCTCCTCCCGTTTGATTGATAATACATGACCTGGCTATTTGAGCGATTAGGGATTTTCTGGAGCTGTGGCATATTTGGCACGGTCGCGCATTGCAGTTACAACCATTTCAGCATATGAATTTGCTGCGATGCGACAAATGCGCTAGATTAAAGGGTTTTCTAATTTCGGGTTTTTGCGCCTTGCTTTCGACTTAGGCTATTTGATATGAAAAATTTCCCACGTATTGAGCGTTTGCCGCCTTATGTCTTTAACATCACAGGCGAGCTGAAGATGGCAGCGCGTCGGCGCGGGGAAGACATCATTGACATGTCGATGGGCAACCCGGATGGTGCCACCCCCGACCACATTGTTGAGAAACTTGTTGAAGCGTCTCAGCGGCCCACTACCCACGGATATTCTGTCTCGAAGGGCATTCCCCGATTGAGAAAGGCAATTACGGATTGGTACGAGCGTCGTTACGCCGTTTCGTTAAACCCGGATTCTGAGGCAATTGTTACCATCGGGTCCAAAGAAGGATTAGCCCATCTAATGCTAGCGACCCTTGACGCTGGCGATACGGTGCTTGTACCCAATCCTAGCTATCCAATTCATATCTATGGAGCCGTGATTGCGGGGGCAAACATTCGCTCGGTTCGAATGAGCCCGGGCACGGATTTTTTTGTTGAACTCGAGCGGGCAGTTAGCGACTCAATTCCCAAACCCAAAATGATGATTCTCGGATTCCCGAGCAATCCAACTGCCCAGTGTGTCGATTTGTCCTTTTTTGAGCGAGTCATTGCACTGGCCAAGGCGCACGATATTCTGGTTGTGCATGACTTGGCTTATGCTGACATTTGCTTTGATGGGTACCAGGCGCCTTCGATCATGCAGGTCCCCGGCGCGCGTGATGTTGCTGTCGAGTTTTTCACCATGAGCAAGAGCTACAACATGGCCGGTTGGCGCATTGGGTTTATGGTGGGTAACGCTGAGCTTGTAAACGCGCTGGCACGTATCAAGAGCTATCACGACTACGGCACTTTTACGCCCTTGCAGGTGGCGGCCATTGCGGCACTTGATGGCCCTCAGGCGTGTGTTGCCGAAATTGTGGAGAAATACAAGCGTCGTCGTGATGTGCTGGCAAAAGGTCTACAAGAGGCTGGTTGGGATGTCGAGGTTCCCAAAGCCTCCATGTATATATGGGCTCGCATCCCGCCGGCCTATCGCGATATGGGATCACTGGAGTTCTCCAAACGCGTACTTGAGATAGCCAAGGTCGCTGTTTCGCCGGGTGTTGGCTTTGGCGATCAGGGTGATGAGTATGTTCGATTTGCCCTCATTGAAAATGAGCAACGCATCAGACAGGCTGTGCGTGGCATCAAGGAAATGTTTAGAAAGGATGGATTGCTCTGATGGAGTCGATCAAAGTAGGTTTGCTTGGCCTAGGCGTGGTCGGTGGCGGTACCTGGAGTGTCTTGCAGCGCAATGCCGAGGAAATCAGTCGTCGCGCAGGCCGACAGATCGAGGTCGTTCAGGTCGCCGTCAGAGATGTAGCTAAAGCTCGCGCCAAAGTTGGCGATGGAATTGAAATAACCAACGACCCGGCGCTGGTAGTGGCGAATCCACAGGTTGATATTGTGGTCGAACTCATAGGCGGCACAACGCTTGCCCGTGACCTTGTTCTTCAAGCCATTCACCATGGCAAACATGTTGTCACCGCGAACAAGGCGTTGCTGGCCACTCACGGGACAGAAATTTTTGAGGCCGCATCGGCCAAGGGTGTAATGGTTGCCTTTGAAGCTGCTGTGGCCGGAGGCATCCCGATTATCAAGGCTATTCGTGAGGGATTGACGGCTAACCGGATTGAGTGGGTGGCTGGCATCATCAACGGTACGACCAACTACATCTTGACGGAGATGCGCACGCGCTCACTGAGTTTTGAACAAGCGCTCGCGCAAGCCCAGCAGCTTGGCTATGCTGAGGCAGATCCGTCTTCAGACGTCGGGGGGTTGGATGCTGCTCAGAAGCTCACGCTGCTGGCATCAATGGCCTTCGGAATTCCTGTGCAGCTTGATCGCGCGTACGTAGAAGGCATCACGCACGTCAGTGATCAGGATATCCACATCGCGGATCGTTTGGGTTATCGCATCAAGTTATTGGGCATTACGCGAAGGCGAGCTGAAGGCATTGAGTTGCGAGTGCATCCGACGCTTGTGCCCGCGCACAGTATGCTGGCCAACGTCGAAGATGCGATGAACGCCGTGCTCGTAAACGGTGATGCGGTCGGGCAAACCCTGTATTACGGCAAAGGCGCTGGTGAAGAGCCGACGGCTTCCGCAGTGGTGGCTGATTTGGTGGATGTCACACGTCTGCACACGGCTGATCCAGAGCATCGTGTGCCTCATTTGGCGTTTCAGCCTGAGTCGATGGCTGATATTCCAGTGTTGCCGATAGAACAAGTGCGGTGCGCACAATACTTGCGCATGAGCGTAAACGATGCACCGGGGGTTCTCGCCGAAGTCGCACAGGTCTTGGCTGACAGCGAGATTTCGATTGGATCGATGATTCAGGAGCCTGCGTCCGATGGCGTGGCTACCCTGATTTTTATGACACACCAAGCGCAAGAGAGCAATGTTGCTCACGCTATCAATAAAATCGAATCCATGTCATTCATGCGCTCGGCCGTCACGCGTTTGCGCGTGGAGTCTTTTTAATGAAATACGTCTCAACCCGTGGGGCAATGCATCCCCAACTGTTTCAAGATGTTCTGTTAGAGGGATTGGCACCCGATGGCGGTTTGGCCGTGCCTGAGTCGCTGCCTGTTGTATCGACTGGGTTGCTGGAGTCATGGCGCTCTTTGACGTATCCACAATTGGCTGCTGAGCTCCTTGGTTATTTCGTGACCGATATTGAATCAGCCGATTTGTTAAAAATGACCACGGCCGCGTACAGTCCCACGTTGTTTCGCAGCGAGTCAATTGTCGATGTGCGTGAGTTAAACCAGGGTATGAGCCTTCTGGCGGTTTCCGAAGGTCCGACGCTGGCCTTTAAAGACATCGCCATGCAGTTTCTTGGGCAGGTCTTCCCATATGTTCTGAAAGCGCGTGGCACAACGCTGAACATTCTTGGCGCAACATCAGGCGATACGGGCTCAGCTGCTGAGTACGCGATGCGAAGCAAACCAGGCGTGGCGGTTTTCATGCTGTCACCCCATGGCCGCATGAGTTCCTTTCAACGGGCGCAAATGTATAGCCTTATGGATGACAATATTCACAATCTGGCTGTTCGCGGCGTTTTTGATGAGGCCCAGGATATTGTCAAGGCGCTAGCTGGCGATCTGGACTTTAAACAGACATATCGCTTGGGTGCGGTCAACTCTATCAACTGGGCACGAATCGCGGCACAGATTGTCTACTACTTTTGGGGATGGTTGCGCGCCACAAGCGGGCCATCACAACAGGTCTCATTTGCGGTTCCGTCCGGCAACTTTGGCAACATTCTTTCGGGCCACATTGCCAAACGCATGGGCTTGCCAATTCGTCGGCTTGTGCTGGCAACGAATGAGAACAATGTGCTTGAGGAGTTTTTTCGTACTGGTGTTTACCGTCCAAGATTGCCGGCCCAGACGCATGCGACATCTAGTCCGTCCATGGATATTTCTCGTGCATCGAACTTCGAACGATTTGTGTATGACTTACTCGATGGTGATGCGGCTCGCGTCAAATCGCTGTGGCAACAGCTGGCTCAAGAGGGTCAGTTCGATTTGTCAGACCACTTGACTAGTTTTGAGCGCGATTGGGGCTTCGTGGCTGGCGTCAGCTCTCACGATAATCGCCTGGCTACCATTCGACGTGTATTTGATGAGACCGGGATGCTGATTGATCCGCATACAGCCGATGGGGTCAAGGTTGCGGCTCAATACGTTGAGTCCGGTATCCCGATGCTTGTGCTTGAGACGGCTTTGCCAGCAAAATTCTCTGAGACGATTGAACAAGCCCTTGGACGACCGGCACCTCGACCGCCAGGACTGGAAGATCTCGAATCGCGGCCCCAACGAGTGGTCGAGCTACCTTGTGATGTCGCAAGCGTGCGTGACTACATCAAAGAGCACGCGAAGGTCTAGGTTAATGGCATCAAGCCCTTGGACCCTCGCGAATTTCTTGGCTATCGGTGCGGGGGCTGCCATTGGAGCCTGGACGAGGTGGGCTTTGGGCTTGTTGCTAAACCCCGGTCCAGATCGATTTCCGCTTGGGACTTGGGTAGCAAATTTAAGTGGTTCATACATCATAGGCTTGACACTAGCCTACAGCCTGTTTCATCCAGACTGGCCAGCACATATCCGACTTTTCCTGGTAACGGGCCTGCTTGGCGCACTGACGACCTTTTCGACTTTTTCTGCCGAGACCTTTACTTTTTTTGAGCAGGGGAGATGGAGCCTAGGCCTGTCGTATGCATTGATATCGCTGCTCGGTTGTCTAGCGATGACAGCCCTTGGTTGGTGGACTGTCCAGGCTTTGCGAGGTTGATTACTGCAAACCCGAGCTCAAACCCTTGGCCAAGACGGCAATCTGATCTGCCGCTTTGATCCCGCTAATGACAGCGCCTTCAATCACAGCGGGATAGCCGGTGTCAGTCCAGTCGCCCGCTAGCATGATACGTTTATGTGGCGTTTGTGTCCCGGGACGGTGAAGTCCTGGCAAAGCTGCAAATGTTGCTCTCTTTTCTTGAAAGCAGCGGGCATCAATGACCGAGCCTGTGTAGCTTGGCAGTGCCTGTTTTAGCTGTGAAACCAGAGCGCGACCTAACTCAATATCGTCAATCTTGTCCAGATGATCGGCGCAACTCACGACAAATGCTAATTGTGCGCGAGGTTGAGTTAGCATGCATGCCTGACGATCAAACACCCATTGCCCTATATGCCCCGGAGTGTCTGTCTGATGATCAAACATCAGCAAAGGGGCGGGTAGGGGTTGGTGATTTCCTACCGACACATAACAAGTGGCAATAGAGCGAAACTCAAAGCTGCTTGACTGTTGTGCCAATTGCTCGAATCCGTCGAGATGTCGAACGAGACGCTCAAGGTTCGTTGGCGGTACTGCCAATACGCAGGCGTCAAACTCTACCCCATCGATAGCAACGCCAGTTACCTGTGGCGCGATCTCGCGCACGACCTGACCGAATCGCACATTTGCTCGCTTGGCAATCGTGTCCGGCCATAGTTCGCTCAGGTTGCAACTTGGAATCAACAAATCGAGCGCATCTGCTTGGTGACTCGTGAAGCTATCGATTAGCACTTTTTGAAACAAGCTCGCACAAGCCTCTGACGGGCTGGTATTGAGCGTTGCAAGGCACAACGGGTACCAAAGCCAGCGGCAGGCCTCTGGTGTCTGCTTCTGAGCAAGTAGCCATTGCGACACGGTGCTTGTTTCTGCGTCAGAAGGCTGTTGTTGGTCTTTTTTCAGTCGATGCAACAGAGATGTAATCCGCCATTTGTCCCTTAAGCCGAGTCCTCGCGCACACCAAAGGGCGGCCGCGTCAGTCAATGTTGAATGACCAAGTCCTAACTTTTTTTTGAGCCGGAACTGCCCATCGGCGCTTTGCAACCATAAGGGCAACCTCTTGAACACCCTGGCGAGATGATCAGCGCCTACATCTCGAGCAATCATTGCCAGCGTCTCACGGTAGGCGCCGATTAATAAATGTTGTCCATTATCGAGATCGCCAAACCGGGAGTCTGACACGGCTCGGGCACGACCTCCAGCTTTATGCGATGCCTCATAAAGAGTGACATCCATGCCAAGTGCCATGCATTGGCTTGCAGCAGCAAGGCCTGCCCAACCCGCGCCTACGACAGCAACCTTCATGTATCAGCCGAACCCCGACGCAATTGCCTTAATGCGGGCTTGCCGCCACCGACCCAGTTGCGCCAAGCTAACCAGAGCTTGCGAATAGGTGTCAGTGCAATACGTCTATCAAGCACTTGCCAGCGTTCGTCTTCGATCTCATCAAGCAACGTTGCATAAATAGCCGCCATCATCAGTCCGGGACGCTGGCTGCGTTGATCAACCGGTGGCAGGTTTTCGGCAGCTTCCCGATAAAGTACGCGTGCTCGGTTCGCTTGGAATTTCAACAAACGCTCAAACTCAACAGTGTGTTTACCTGCCACGATGTCAGAAGCTTTGACCTTGAATTGATCGAGTTCACTTGCAGGAAGATAGATGCGTCCACGTCTTGCATCATCTCCAACATCACGAATGATGTTGGTCATCTGAAAGGCCAGGCCAAGTTTGCTGGCGTAGGTCAGTGTATGGGAATCTTGATAGCCGAATATTCCGGCTGACAGCTCACCAACCACGCCAGCGGCATGCCAGCAGTATCTTTCCAGCTCTGGCCAGGTTTCGTAGCGGGATACGTCGAGATCCATTTCCATGCCGGTGATGACAGCCTGCAGTCTGGGTTCGGTAATCCCGAAGGCAGCCAGATGAGGCTCAAGCGCGCGCGTGACCGGGTGTGTCGGGTTTGCTTGAAACATTTGGGCTATTTGCGTACGCCACCATGCCAGCTTTGTCCTGGCAATCCCGATGTCCGAGCATTCATCAACCACGTCATCGACTTCCCGGCAAAAGGCGTATAACGCCGTGATAGCGCGCCTGCGCTGCGGGGGCAAAAATAAAAACGCGTAGTAGAAACTTGAACCACTACGA
Organism: Burkholderiaceae bacterium; assembly: GCA_021208885.1. Taxonomy (GTDB): domain Bacteria; phylum Pseudomonadota; class Gammaproteobacteria; order Burkholderiales; family Burkholderiaceae_B; genus Algicoccus. Next base: position 47,732 of record JAJOJF010000017.1, on the reverse strand, counting down.
GCGGCCTTGTCTTGGCAATATTCGTCTGGCGTCATGAGTATTAACAAGCTCTGGCGAGCATGCGGATCCAGTCAAGTTTGTTCAGCGTTGGTCGTCGGTTAAAAACATCGAAATTCACTTCCTCTATTTTCTCAAGAATTCGCAAGCCGCCGGTCACGATCAACCGTATTTCAAGGGCAATTCGCCCTTTAAGTCGTCGTCCAAGTGGCTCACCCTCTCGCATCAAGTTACGACAGACCATGATTTGCCCACGCATTAGCTCCTGCCAAGCGGCGTTGCAATCCCCCAAGGCAATTTGCTCGACGGTGACACCCGCCGTGTTGAGCGCATCGAGCGGTAGATAAACGCGTTGCTTGCGTAGATCAATAGCAACATCCTGTAAAAAGTTGATGCGCTGCAACGCGGTGCATATTGCATCGGACTGCAAAAGACTGTCCTCATCGGTTTGACCAAACAAATGCAGCATCAACCTGCCGACAGGGTTTGCCGAGCGACGGCAGTAATCTAGCAAATGGGCCTCATCACGATAGCGCTTGACTTGGGTGTCCTGCTCAAAAGCACAAAGCAAATCATTCAAAGGCGTTAGCGGCAAACGGTGCTTATGTATTGTCTTGGACAACGGCAGAAATATGTCATCGAGTTTTTGACTGCCAACGGTACTGATATTCGGCTCTTCACTGACGAGAATCAATGCGTGGCGAAATCTGGCAAGTTCGGCTAAACGTTCGGCTGGGCTAGCATTACCCTCGTCGGCGACATCGTCAGCCGCACGCGCAAAGCGGTATAAATGAACAACATCCTGCCGGATATTGGCCGGTAAAAGTAATGAGGCAACGGGGAAGTTCTCGTAATGATTGACAGCCATGGGGGCTTTATTTCATCTGCGCTTAAGGGCATATTGTACAGACTCGGCTTAGATTTCAAGGGTCCGTGATCAAGCTGTCTGGCTGCCGGTTCTGGTTGTTATCGGGCTCGGCCCAATGCCTCATGCATGCCAAACGATGATAGCGCTACATCAGTTCATAATATGCGGCAAAATGACAATGTTTACGTTTTTTAGCGTCCTCCAATCATGAAGATCTTGATCGTAGTCTTGCTTGTTACTGCCGCAGCCTATTTCTATCCGCAATTGAACGAAGGGGTAAGTTCGCCCTGCGGCGCGGTTGAGAAGCGTTTCGTGCGCGATGCGTTCGCGGGGTCTGACGGTGGTGATATCTTTGCCGCTTTGTTATCCTCCGGCGCCACCAACGGCGCGTTGGCCGCCGCGATGATTAAATCAGCTTACCCTAATTTGCCAGCGACTCTTGGTTGCTTGCGCACTTATTACGAGTTGATGGCCGATCCTGATTTGGCGCGCACTACCTTTGATAGCAAATCAAAATAACCCATGGTTTCACCATGACTGTGAGTTGGCGATGAATACAAATCCTCAGATTAACGCCAGTGAGGTTGTGATGACCGCGATTCGTGCTCAGGGTCCAGGAGGACAAAATGTCAATAAAGTCTCGAACGCTGTTTGCTTGCGCTTTGATATTGAGGCCTCTAGCTTACCTTTTGATGTCAAGCAACGACTGCAAAACATGCGAGACCATCACATCAGCCGTGATGGCTTTGTGACAATCAAGGCTCAAAAATTCCGAAGCTTGCCTAAAAACCAGGAAGAGGCCCTGCGAAGATTAAACGCACTCGTAGCCAAGGCTTACTACGTACCACGAGAGCGTAAACCCACTAAACCAAGCAAAGCCTCTATTGAACGTCGGTTGCAGCAAAAGTCCGAACGCGGCCACATTAAATCTAGCCGGTCGAAAGGGTCGGGCGTCTATTTTGAGTGAGACTTTAGATAGCGGTGAATGTGAGTTAACTATCGCTGCCAAATAAATCCCGACTGTACACCTTGTGCTCGACGTCCCGTATGTCATCCGTAATACGGTTTGCCACAATGACGTCGGCTTCTTGCTTAAATTCTTCTAGGCTTGATACGACTCGAGATCGATAAAACTCTGGCTCTTTCAGAACAGGTTCGTAAACAATTACCTCGACGCCTTTGCCTTTGAGGCGCTTCATAATGCCTTGAACTGAACTAGACCGAAAATTGTCTGATCCCGCTTTCATGACCAAGCGATAGATACCCACTACTTTGGGGTTGCGCTTCAAAATATCAAATGCGACAAAGTCTTTGCGCGTGCTGTTGGCGTCAACGATTGCGTTTATCAGGTTTTGTGGAATGTCCTTGTAATTGGCCAGCATTTGCTTGGTGTCTTTGGGAAGACAGTATCCGCCATAGCCAAACGACGGATTGTTGTAATGGCTTCCGATACGGGGGTCGAGGCACACGCCATCGATAATCTCTCGCGTGTTTAGACCATGTGAGGCGGCATACGTATCGAGTTCATTGAAGTAGGCAACTCTCATTGCTAAGTAGGTATTGGCAAAGAGTTTGATTGCCTCAGCTTCGGTACTTCCTGTGAACAACTCGGGGATATCTGACTTGATTGCGCCCTGTTTAAGGAGCCCGGAAAACCGCCGTGCTCTCGGTGAGTCTTCTCCCACCACAATGCGGCTAGGGTGCAGGTTGTCGTAAAGCGCACGACCTTCTCGCAAAAACTCGGGTGAAAAAATCAAGTTGTCGGTCTTGTACTGAGCACGTGCCCGGACCGTAAAACCAACTGGGATGGTGGACTTGATCACCATAACAGCGTTCGGATTGATTTGCGCTACGTCTTTGATAACCGACTCAACCGAGCTGGTGTTGAAGTAGTTGTTTTGTGGATCGTAATCTGTGGGCGTAGCGATGATCACATAGTCAGCATTGGTGTATGCCTCTGTGCTATCAAGGGTGGCTCTCAGATTCAGCGGCTTTGTCTTGAGATAGTGCTCGAGCTCAGCATCTTCAATTGGAGACTGACGGCGATTGATGAATTCAACTTTGACCGAATCGATATCGAGTGCGACAACTTCGTTGTGTTGGGACAACAGCACGGCGTTTGATAGTCCGACGTAGCCGGTGCCGGCAATGGCTATTTTCATGGTGATGGAGACGCTTTGAGGTTGGTAGACTATTTTGATTGGGTTGTATAACGTCAAGTTTAACGTAGTGTTTCAATCGCAAGCTTGGCATTTCGGTCATGGGTGTAAACAGGATTATTGGATGAAAGCGCTTTTGCAACGAGTTCAACAGGCTAGCGTGAGCGTCGCAGACGAGGTGATCGGCCAAATTGGCGGCGGATTGCTGGTATTTGTTTGCGCCGAACACAACGATACTGAGGCCACTGCCCAGCGACTTGTAGATAAGGTGGTTAAGTTGCGGGTCTTTCCAGATGAGCACGGCAAAATGAATCGATCGGCACTCGACGTCCGTGGGGACCTGCTAATCGTCTCTCAATTTACGCTTGCAGCTGACACCAGTAAGGGCAATCGACCGAGCTACACGGGGGCCGCTCACCCAGAGTTGGCTAGGCAGCTCTACGAGCGGTTAATCGACCAAGCACATGCCACTGGACTGTCTGTGGCCACCGGCCGCTTTGCAGCTGACATGAAAGTCAGTCTGGTAAACGATGGCCCTGTGACTATACCGATTTCCATGTCGTCATAACCACGACGATAGACTGTTTCAACACGAATTGCGGTTTACCGAATTGCGTGTTTTGCGAATTGTTTTGTTCGTCAAGCTTGTGCAAACTGTCGCCTTTTTAGCAACCACCCAAAAAGGATGACAGCATGAATTTGTTAAAGACTCAACCCACTCCTGTGCCGGCAAAAGCAGTCACCACAACATCAACTGCGAATCGTCAGCGCCAACGCGGTCAGGGTATGACCGAATACATCATTATCGTTGCGCTGGTTGCTGTTGCTGCAATTGCGGTGTATCAATCCTTTGGTCAAGTGATCCGTTCGCAGACTGCTGCTATCGCAAATGAACTTGCCGGCGAGAATTCAAACACAGCCATCTCGAGTGCGCGCAAAGCCGCCGGTGAGGCTAACAAGCAAATTAAGAATAAATCTCTAAAGAGTTATGGTGCCAACAGTCGTTAATTAGCATCGGCATGCGTAAGCAAAAGGAATCTGGTGCGGCGCTAGTGCTGGCAATCGTCATTGCCTGCGTAGCAGCTATCGCTTGGCAACATCGCTTGTCGCTGTCGCAGCTGTTTCTGGCTCAACATGTGCTGCAGCGCTCGACGGCTGCCGCGAGTCTTGCAGCGTCCCAGCATCATGCACGTTTGCTCAATGCCCATGCTTTCTTGAACAGAACCGTCATGGCACATCAAGTGGCCATGGCCACCTGCTAACCATCGCCAGCGCAGAGAAAATGCGTCGTGAAATGAGTATTCGCTTTGCGCGGTTTAATCCACCAATCCATTTGATTGCCATGATGTTTGGACCGCATCATGCAGCAGCCTATGCTGCTTCAAAACTGAGCGTTGCAGGGTCAACCCTTACGGGTGTCCATCAATTGCATGCGGCCTTTCGTGAGCACGATCACGTGCTATCAGGTGCGTTAAAGCATGCTCGACATACATTGCTTTCAAATGTTGTTCGTGACACTGAAGCAATCGTAAAGGCGGTTCTTGATCGCAACATGAGCTCTCAGCTTCACTCATCGCCAAAGCTTGATATCAAGGTTCAGATGCCAACAAGAGCTTTGGGAATACAGACAATCGACCCGACAGATTCGATTTGGCGAAGCTGGTTTGATCAGACGATCAAGCAACACCGCTACCTACAAAAGCGCAGTGACACTGCAATTAGCTGGTGGGTTGTTGATCCCAAGTGCCCGCATTTGCGGCACAACCTACGCCGCCGGGGGGATTCAACCTTTGAGGTTGACGGGCTTTGGCAGGCAACCGACACGCTGTCCTTTCATGCCTTGCGTGGCATAAAGATCGTGCTTTGTTATTGGCGCGAGTACCCCATGGGGTTTGCCAACATGAAGAATATTCGAGCAAGATCGGCTAGCAAGAGCTTCGTGGATGATGCACTTGCAAATGCTGGCGAGTTTCCTGATGACTTTCGCAAGATAACTTTTTTTCGGTGGTTTACGTCCCAGTTTGCATTAACGGCCATGTTTCACGGCTTTGCCAATGTGCTAGCTGATGGATGGGGCTACAAGACTCAAATCCGATGGCATGCGCGCAGTCAAATTCAACCCTATGTCTTACGACCAGGGCAAGACCTGAGGACCGTGGTCACGGTATCTCAGTCACTAGAAACCTTAGACGATCCACTGCTCAGGATCGGACTTCGCATCAAAGGTTTGTTAAGCGTGCAATCCGATTGGGGCAAGGCGTTGACGGTTCGCTCGGCAGCGCAGGCGTATTACGACCGGTACACACCCAGACCTGATGGCAAGTCTGAACTGGAGAATCTATTTCAACCTTTCTGGATGGCAAAAAATGTGTTGCTGCGATAGAAAAGCCAACGCAAATCGTCAATCGGGGCAGGTGCTAGCCGAGGCTGTTGTGGTCATGCTGTTGTTGGTCGTTTTGCTTCTGGTCATCCATTTGAGCGGACGCTGGCAGTTTCAGTGGGCGAATCAATGGCTCAGGGCCCAGATTGCGGGGGATGCTGTTGCACTTGACCATGCCATTACTGACGACGACCTTTGGGTGCGCAGAGCAGATGCCACTCAATGGCATAACTCCACGATGCGGGAGTTTTCGATTGGGGAGCCAAATTGGCAGGCAATCACTAGCCGAGGCCGCTTTTCTCAAACAGCCTGGCGACTAGCCGGTGCTGGGCAAGCCAGTTTTGACAGAACCGTCGTAGAACGAATTGAGCGTGCTCCGCATCTGTGGCGACGAACCGAGCTTGCGAGCAAAGCCATTATTTATGCGTTGCTGCCAACGATTAGAGCTGTTGAAGCGCCATGGGAGGCAAGGGGATCGGAAACACAGTGGTTAGAGCGTTGGCAGGGCACAACTCCAGAGGCTTACTTGAGGGCCACACGTTGATGCGTTTTTTTCCTTTGATGACGGGAATCATGATGATGCTAAGCATAATGCCAATGGCATCTGCCTGTTTGCCTTGGTCAGGGCATGCTCACGGCGCCTTGCATGACTTGGAACTTTGCGGTGAACCACCAATTGAGCGTCAGCTAGGCAATGTTTGTGTCAGGCATGAATGGTTGTGCGGCAAGCAGGCGTTTAACGAGTGGTTCGCTCAATGGATGGCTGAGATTGACAGCCTAATTTTTATGGAAAAACGCATGGGACAGTTCATTTTTAGTGGTCAACATCAAGAGACTTCGTGGGCAGTGTTCTGGGCACCTGTTGATCAACAGCCAAAGGGATTTGCGATTCTGGTCTCACGTCTGCGAGTCGCACCCCAAAAGGAGAATTAATGGTGGATAGTAAAAAACCTTGGTTGCAAATAGCGAAGCGGCTTGCTTTGCCGCTTATTCTTGGCATTCTGACAGTAATTGGGGTTCATCAGTATTTGACTGGTCGTATCGAGGCTATCGATGAGCAGGCTAGACAAGATATGGTAACCCGCGTTGTGGTGTCCAGCGCATTACCCACTGGCACAATTCTATCCTTTGATCACTTGTCTTTGAGGGATATTCCGCAAGCCTGGGCCAGTGCGGACAGTTTCGAGGCCGAGCAAGCAGAACGCCTGGAAGGCATGGTTTTGCTTCAAGATGTGATTGCTGGCCAGCCGCTGACCCGGTCAATATTGACCAGCCCGAAGCCGCCAGCTTTGTCCGATCAATTGGCGCCAGGTCGGCGAGCCGTCACGATCCCTGTTGACCACGTCAGTTCACTGTCTGGCAGGCTAGAGGTTGGCGACGTTGTAGATCTATACGTGACGTTCACTCACCAAGGGCAACGCGTGACGACACTCCTGATCACAGCCGTACGTGTACTGGCGACAGACCGTCCATTAGTTGACAGCCCGTACGCTGTGGCCGAGCAAAGGGTGACGTCGGTAACCCTTGATGTATCAGCAAAGCAAGCTGTCAGACTGGTCTCTGCAAATCAAGGTGGAGTATTGACTGCCGTGCTCAGACTGGATCCAAACAACGATGGCATCGATGCCAAACAAGCGCCATTTGATGGTGAACAAGCCAATCACTTGGCGGGATTTGTAGGGCTGGCACCCTCTTTGGGGACTGATCAACCGCCTGAAATCATCTATGGCGATATGGGAAGGGCCGTGGAGCAACTGCCATGAGTCGAAAGATGCTGACAGCATTATTTCTGGCGGGTCTTTTGAGCCGTGTTGTGTTTGTTGCACATAGTCCCGTTATCGCTCGTGTCTGGTCAAAGGAAAATTTCTATGAACAAACTGGTGCACTAACTTATTTGGGCGTGGTCTCTGGGGTCAATCCATGAGTCGCGTTTTGTTTCTGTCAATCATATGGATCTTTTCGAGCTCACTGTGCACGGCCAAGCCATTGCCCTTGTCGCTTGAAGCAGGCAGTGCCCATGTCATCAGACTAGAGGGTATCAAGCAGGTAGCTGTTGGCAACAGCCAGCTGATACAGGCCAATGCTGTGTCAGCCAACGAGGTTATTTTGTTTGCAAAACAGGTGGGCTCGACAACAGTTGATATTTGGACCCATAAAAATGGGCATCAGTCATACCAGGTCACGATCAGTGCAGCGGGTCTGCAGCAAAGGCTGCTGCAGGTGCAGACCGTATTAGAGGAGCTTGCGGGCGTTTCGGCTCGCCTAGCCGGGCAGCACATCGTGGTTGAAGGGCGCGAGGTGTCGTCTGAGACGCGCAAGCGCCTAGATCAATTGTTCTCGCGCTATCCGGATGTGGTTGATTTAACAAGCTCAATTGCGTGGGATCAGATGGTGATGTTAGATGTCAAGATTTTGGAGTTGCCAAGACAACATCTGCAGGAAATAGGAGTGAATTGGCAATCCTCTCCAAACGGTGGGATTCATGCTGGTGCAGCATGGCAACTCGGTAGCGGTGGCTTAAAAATGGCTCAGGAAGGAGCGCTTATTGGCTCCGGAGCGCTGTTGGGGATGAACGACCTGCTAACTGCACGCTTGCAGGCGATAACGCAGACAGGTCAGGCTGTGCTGCTCGCACAGCCTCAATTGCTAGCGCGCAGTGGTTCACCTGCTTCTTTTCAAGCCGGCGGCGAAGTGCCGTATGCATTTGTAGACAAGGAGGGCAAACGAACCACTCTGTTTAAGAAATATGGCGTAATGCTTAACGTTACGCCTGAGGTTGATCGGCATGGTGCAATCCGTGCCAAGGTGGATGTAGAAGTCAGTTCGATTGACCCCTCGATTTCAACCGAAGCAGGGCCGGCTATTCGTACCCGCAAAACCACTACTGAATTTAACGTCAGGTCAGGCCAAACATTAGTGCTTGGAGGCTTTATTTCACATGAAAGAGTCGATGGCCAAAAAGGGTTTGCTGGCGTAACGAGCAAGCAAGATCGACAGGTCGAGCTAGCGATATTTTTAACGCCAGTCATTGTGACGCCAGATCATCCTGACTTGGTGGCTCGCGTTACAAGAGCTCAATCCATTGAAGATTGGCAACTTGGAAGCACCAGGCAAATGAATATGCCTGTCCATGGTCAGCCTGATGCGTCAAGCCATCAGTGGCACCCGGCACACCCGTCACTCTCACAATGGGGGCAGGATTGGCCGGAAACGCGGGGCAACACTTACTCATTTGATTAGACCAGCACATAAATGGAGTGCAAATAAATTGCTATCGGTTGATATTCGTTACGAAGACGGGCGTGAGCAAGTGCTCGAAGTTTCCGTGCCAGCTGTCATCGGCAAGGACGCCGAATGTGAAATTCGTTTGGCCCATTGGCGTGTCGGACGAACCCAGGCACGCGTGTCTAAGCTCGGTGATTTTTTGCAGATTGAAGATCTCGGCAGCTTGCTTGGCATGCGCATCAACGGCATACGGTGTGCCCAGCATTTCCCACTGCTAGCGACCGATGATGTCACGATTGGACCATGCCGATTGCGTTTTAGATGGGTCCAGCCTGTTGCCGTAGATCGATGCACGGTGCCAGATGATTCCAGAACGTTTGACGAACCCAGCGAATCAGGCGTTGTAATTGACTCAGAGATCCGTTCTGTCTTACACGCGGAACTGATCGCGCTTCTGGATGTTCGCAAACTTGACTTAAACAATCTGCCCACAGAGATTCTAAAAACCAAAGCGCAGGAAGCCTTGCGTGACATGCTTGCCTGTGATGACCGGGGATTGACGGTTGCGCAGCAAGAGTTGATCATCGAGGCGGTCGTCAGCGATGTTGTCGGTCTCGGTGTTCTTCAGCCGTTAATCGACGATCCGTCCGTGTCTGAAATCATGGTCAACCGTCATGACCAGATTTACGTTGAACGGGAGGGAGCGCTGCGGCGACATTCAGTCAATTTTGTTAATGACGCAGCAGTACGCACCGTGATCGAGCGTATCGTGTATCCAATTGGTCGACGCATTGATGATGCATCGCCGATGGTCGATGCACGTCTGTCTGATGGCTCTAGAGTCAATGCGGTGATTGCACCCATCGCATTGCATGGTGCTTGTCTGACGATTCGCAAATTCCCGACCAAGCGTTTGCAGCTTTCTGATCTGGTGAATCTCGGTTCAATGACGAGGGAGTTAGCGCAATTTCTTACGCTAGCGGTCCACCACAGGCTGAACATCTTGATATCCGGTGGCACAGGGTCTGGCAAGACGACATTGCTAAACGTGCTTGGCAGCCAGATTCCCTCTAACCAGCGTGTCATCACGATTGAAGATGCGGCTGAATTGCAAATTGGCCATCCCCATGTGGTTAGCCTCGAATCAAGGCCTCGCAATGTTGAAGGCAGCGGTGAAATTACGATTCGCGATCTTGTTCGCAATGCCTTGCGCATGCGACCAGATCGCATCGTGGTCGGGGAGTGCCGTGGCGCTGAGGCAATCGACATGCTAGCAGCGATGAACACCGGTCATGATGGGTCGCTAACAACCCTGCACGCTAACAGCCCGAGAGATGCCTTGTCTCGACTGGAAACCATGGTGTTGATGGCAGGCAAAGAGTTGCCCCTGCTAGCTATACGCGATCAGATTGCACGAGCCATTCAGTTGATCGTGCAACAATCACGCCTGCCTGACGGTAAACGCATGATCACAGCTATTGATGAACTCACAGGGCTTGAGTCAGGCCAGATACAGTTGCAGCCGCTCGTGCGCTTGGATCACCACCAACGTTGTTGCTTGCCGCAGGGATTGCCGCCCACATTCCTAAGGCAATGGCGCGAATCGGAGGACAGCGCGCAAATCCAGGACATTGAAAAGTGGTTTGCGCATAGTGGGGCAGATGTCTGATGAATCTGTATTGGTGGTGGTTGCTCTCAGGTGCTGTGGCCGTGGCCTGGGCTGCCTGGTTAATTCAGCGAGCCTTATACGCGGCGCTTGATAGACACAGAATGCTTTACACCTCTGAGGCCGAGCATCGGCTGCGAGATTTGTTTCTGTATGTTGATTTAAAGCTACTGTGGCCAGCCGCCTTTGTTGTGGGGCTATTGTTGCTTGCTGCCTCTGTTGCAAGCGGACTTGGTGTAATAGCCGGCATTATTGCTTTGCTTTTTTGCTGGTGCTTGCCAAGCCTTGGTATATCTTGGGCAAGGCGCCAACGCATTCGGGCATTTGAACTGCAGTTGCCAGAAGCCTTGCTTTCAATGGCTGGGTCAATCCGCGCTGGCTCAAGTTTGGCAAGTGCTTTGCAAGGGCTCGTGATGCATGCCATGCCACCTTTATCGCAGGAGATGTCGGTCGTGAACCGACAAATCCGGCTCGGGGCAAGTCCGCCAGACGCCTTTCAACAATTAGCTGCCCGAATTGGCGGAGACTCCCTAGAGTTGCTTGCTGTGACCGTTCGCGTTGCCCTACAAACTGGCGGGCCATTGGCGATGATGCTGGAACAAACCGGACAGACAATGCAGGCGAACCAGCAAATTAATGCAAGGCTGTCGGCTTTGACTGCTCAGGGTTGGCTACAAGCTTGGGTTATGGGTGCAATGCCACTGGCATTGATGGCTGCACTCGGCGCCATGGACCCAACGTTTGCGGATGCCTTGCTCTATAGCAAGGCAGGGCACCTGGTGTTGATGGTCATTGTTTTTTTTGAGGTTTTAGGCATTTGGTGGCTGCGTCGAACAGTCGCGTTGCGAGCTTGAGGGGTGCGCCTTGAATTGGTTTTCCGCGAGTATTGCCACAGTGGCTGGTTTGGCTGTTTTTTTGCTGATTTTCGTGGCTGCCACGACAGTCTCGTCAGTTAGGGCAGTTCCTTGGCGGCAATGGTGTGAGCGCATGATGCGCTGGGCAGTGCGTGAGCGTTATGCCAGGCAACTCTGCCATGCCAATCTGGCTCATTGGCACGTCGCAGACCTTTGGGCGTTGAGGTTGGTCTCAGGCTTTTGTGTGGGTCTTGCTGTGCTTATGTTTGGATTTGGTCTGCTTTGGACGATTGCTGGTGTGATCGTCGGTTGGGCACTGATTGGCGTCTGGCTGGCACAGCGCATTAAGGAGCAGCAAAGGTTATTGACGAGCCAGTTGCCAGCATTTCTCGATTTACTCAGCATGAGCTTGTCAGCTGGCATGAATTTACAAACGGCAGTTCAACTCGTACTGGGATTTCAAGCAAAGACGGCATTAGCGAACTTGTGGCGTACCTGGCTGCTGCAGGTACGCTCTGGCACAGCTCGTATTCAGGCTTTCAAACAGATGCTTGATCGCGTGCAATCACCTGCGTTACGCCGAATTTGCGTTGCCCTTATTCAGGCCGAGCAATCCGGCAGTGGAATGGCTGCAAGCCTGCAGGCGCACAGCCATCAATTAAGGCAGGAACGCATGATGAATGCCGAAAAACAGGCGCTAAAAGCGCCAGTCAAAATGTTGCTGCCACTCGTTGTTTGCTTTTTTCCGAGCACATTTCTCGTGCTTGGATTTTCCATCTATATCAACATGGGAGATTTGATTTGAGGTTGAGAACAGAGTCGTTAGATATCCAGGTTTGCCAGGATTTCAAGTCACGTTTGATCGGTCTTTACAAAAGTCAGCCCCTTGGTCGCCGAGACGCTGTTTGGCTCTCCAAGTGTCGTTATGTGCACACTTTTGGCATGCGAGAACCACTATCACTGATTTTTCTAAACGGACTGTTCAAAATCGTGGATCGCCAAATCTGTGCCAAACCATGTCGGGTGTATGGCACGTTTGAGGCTCAGTCAGTCATCGAGATGTCGCAAAGGACTGAACCCGAGCTTGACCGAATTTGCGAAGAAATCACCTTACTGAGCGAGTGGCTCGACGCTTCCGAACACTTTTACAAAGGTCGGATAAAAGCTGGCGTATAGCACGCTACCCAGCAATACGTTTAATGGCAGTTGTAAAGCAGCGGCGATGTCGATTGGAATTCCTAGCGTTACGATGGCTCCAAATAAAAGATCAGCCCCAAAAAATATCGCTGCCCATGCTGCGCCGTATACCAAGAACGCCCATTTGTTGCGCCAGCAAGCCACAGCGCTAAAGAAAAGCGCCTTGCCAACCGGCGTTTGATGCCAGCCAATCAATACAGGTGAGTACCAGAAAAGTGCGGCCAATACGAAATAAAACACCGCAAATATCAACATGGGCGTCTGCAGAGTGTCTATTAGTGGTTCCATGTCCTGTGTGTCAGCCAGGGTTTGCATGGCCTGTCCGAGCTCTCCTGCAAACGGCAAAAAACCATAAAGCCAACGGCCAAACAGATCACAACGTAGATGATGCCGAGGGCCAGCAATTTTTTAAACAACCCTTTAGGCTTGAGCGGTTCAAACCACATGCTCGCCGAAAGCTTTTGTCCGTTGGCAACCTGTCGCGTAATTGATAGCGTGACCAACGTGATGGCAGGCATCAGAACAATAAATAACAAAGGCCCAATCGGCGCTGTCAGGGTAGCAAATATCAAAATCAGGGTAACAAACATCGCCCAGCTAAACAGAGCCATGGGTTGCTTCTTGAACAGAGTCCAGCCTTCAATAATCCATTGCCATCCCGCGGCAGCGGGCAGTGATACAGCTTGCATGCTTCAAATCTCCGGAATTGGCGGTGCTGCCTGTGTCATCCTTAGCCTTAGAATCCGCTCGAAATGCGTTGGATCATGGGGAGTCAACTGCTCAGCAGGACGGGGGCAGTGATAGTCAAACAAGCGCGAGATCCAAAAGCGCAAAGCTGCCGCACGCAGCATTAGTGGCCATACGCCTCGCTCGGCCTGTGTCAGTGGCCTAACGTTTTGGTATGCGTCAAACCATGCTTTTACGTGTGCCGGCAACAGTGCGCCCGTTGTTCGATCAATACACCAATCATTAATTGCCACAGCCAGATCAAACAACCAATAGTCGCAGCCAGCGAAGTAAAAATCAATGACGCCACCCATGCCAGGCGCATCTGCTGGGCCCGTGAATAGGGTGTTGTCACGGAAATAATCACAGTGAGCAGGGCCGTAAGGCAACTCAGCGAGCACGCCACTGGCGTGCAGCTCGATCTGTTCATGTAGCGCTTGCCACAGCAAGTCGTGTTGTGCGTCAGTCAGAAAATCTTTCAGCAAGGGAGCAGTTGTTTGCCACCAGGACAAGCCACGCAAGTTTGGTTGTTTAAGTTGGAAGTCTCGCGCAGCGAGATGGATCCGAGCCATGGTGTGTGCAGCCAATGAGCAGTGAAGCGTGGTCGGTTGCTTTACCCATTGACCAGGCAGCTTTGAAACGATGATCGCGGGCTTGTCGCACAAGCTCGAGATGCGTTGCCCGTCTTGACGAGTCTGAGGCATGGGAACTGCTACGTCGCGACTTGCTAGCCAGTACATCAATTCGACGTAAAACGGCAGTTGTTCGAACTTGAGCACCTCGAAGATCGTCAACACATAATTCCCATTGGTCGTGTCAAGGAAGTAGTTGCTGTTCTCTATGCCAGCTGATATGCCGGTCAGAGCCGTCAGCTCTCCAAGCGAATAGCTCGCAAGCAATTCGCGCACCTGGTCGTCATTGACTGGCGTGAAAACAGCCATGGGGGGTCACCAAAAGTATGAGTCAGTGCAATCTCGTTGCGTAAGTATCGGCATTGTAGACGAGCTAAGGAAGCTCTCGGGCTCGGTGGTTGTGACACCGTACAATACGACCCATGAAACCTGTGAATCCTCAAGACTGGCAAATGTGTGTGGCTCCGATGATCGATGTTACGGATCGTCATTGCCGCTTTTTTCATCGGTTGCTGGCCCCGAAAGCGAGGCTTTACAGCGAAATGACCACAACCGGCGCCTTGATTTATGGGGATCAGGCACGTCACCTTGATTTCAATGCGGCTGAACATCCCGTTGCGCTACAGCTTGGCGCTAGTGATCCCAAGGATCTCGCCATTTGCGCGAGGATTGGCCAGCGCTGGGGCTACGACGAAATCAACCTGAATTGTGGATGTCCATCCGAACGAGTTCAAAAAGGAGCCTTCGGTGCATGCCTGATGCGTGAGCCTGAGCTAGTTGCAGACTGTATCAAAGCCATGCAGGATGCCGTCTCGGTACCCGTGACTGTTAAGCATCGTTTGGGGCTTGATGGTACGACAGGTTACGACTTTGTGCGTGACTTTGTCGGCAAATTATTCGACGTGGGATGCCGCGTGTTTATCGTGCATGCCCGGCATGCGATTTTGGGTGGCCTGTCACCTAAAGAAAATCGCGAGATTCCGCCATTGCGCTATGACCAAGCCGCTAAACTGCGTCTAGACTTTCCAGATGCTGTATTCGTGATCAATGGTGGACTCACACAAGTTGACCAATGTCTTGAGGCACTGTCCGAATTTGACGGTGTCATGCTCGGACGTGCTGCATGGCATGATCCGGCGATACTCGACGCTTTGTCAGTGGCTTTAGGTCATCGAGCCGAACCTGCTGTTGAATCAGACGTGTTGTCAGCCATGACGCAATACGCTGCTTGTCAAGTTAGTAAAGGTGTCCCATTGCGAGTCATCGCTCGCACAATGCTAGGGTATGCTCAGGGCCGTCGCGGCGCAAGGCAATGGCGGCGAATCTTGTCTGATCAGTCACTGCTGGCAGCCAATGATCCCGAACTCATCAATCAAGCGTGGCAGCAAGTCGCGCAATAGACAACTTTGGCCTGTCAAACCGGTCTCTAGCGGTTACGGTGTCTCTGACGGCCAGTCACGAATGTAGGCTTTCAGCATTGAATTCTCAAACTGTTGAGCCGCGACAATTGCCTGAGCAAGGTCATAGAACGAAATGACGCCCATGAGAGTGGGGCCATCCATGACGGGCATATAACGGGAATGTTTGGCCAGCATCAGGCGTTGCAACTCGTCTGCATCGGTATTGGGCGTCACACTTAAAGGCGCATCGTCCATGATGGCTCTTATGGTGAAGTCACCGACGCTGCCATTGTTGGCCTGCAGATGACGCAAGATCTCCCGAAACGTCAACATACCAACAAGTACACCGTGCTCCATAATGACCAGCGAGCCAATGTCATGCTCGCTCATGGTGCTGATTGCTTCGCGCACTGGCAGATCTGGGGTTGCGGTAAATAAAGTGTTGCCCTTGACCTTCAAGATTTCACTGACTTTAAGCATAAAAGGTCTCCCGAGCACTGATGTTTAAACGAGTTTTTTATGAATTTTAGGATTGCGCTGGTTCTTTGTCATGGTGCAGGTGCACATCGACTCGATTGTCTGCCAGTTTTTGTGGCAAATTGGCCGCCACGATCGCACCAAACAGAAAAGCAAGCCATGACAGATAAATCCACATGAGGAAGGTTGGCAGCACGGAAAACGCACCATAAATCACCGTATAAGTGGGGAAATTTGCCAAGTAGACGCCCAAGCCCCACTTGATTAGCTGAAACAAGAAACTGCTAACCAATCCTCCGGTCAAGGCTGGCAAAAAACCAACACGGCAATTGGGAACCGCAACGTAGAGCAATGTGCATCCGACCCAACTAATAACAAACGGCAACCAAGACGCAGCCGCATGCCAGGGCAGAATGGCTTCGGTGCTATCGAGAGAAAGTGCCTGCTGCACCATAGATGAAGACGCCCAAAGGCTCGCCCCCAAAATGATCGGGCCTAGGGAAAGCACCGCCCAGTAGATCAAGAATCGTTGTCCAATCGGTCTTTGATGCTTGACGTGCCAGATATCGTTTAACGCGTCGTCAACTGACATGATCACCAAAATGGCTGTCACTAGCAGAAAGCCGCCGCCAATGGTTGATAAGCTTGTGGCTTTGCTGACAAACTCATCAAGATACTGCATGACAGTCGCAGAAAATTGCTCAGGCAAGAACTGCTGGCGCAAAAATTGCTGCAAGGATGTCTCAAAGTCGGAAAATATTGGAAATGCCGTCATCAATGACAACGTGACCGTCAACAGTGGCACAATGGCCAAAATTGTGGTGAACGCCAGGCTTGCAGCAAGGTGCAACAGATTGTCATTCATGGCGGCGTTCGAGATTCTGCGCGTTGTTTGCCAAGTATGATTCAATGCGTTGCCATTCATAGCCACCTCAAAATGGTTAGCAAGAAGATTTAGCGATGCACTCATGATAGCAACTGAACACGAAAGCTCGGCAATCGCGCTGTCCAAGCGTCTAAAACTGATTGCCAATGTCAGTCTTTGGCTGCTGTTTTTGCTTTGCCTGGCTTGGGAGATATTTTTGGCGCCACTTCGTCCTGGCGGAACGCTCTTGTTCTTAAAGGCCTTGCCATTGGTATTTGCCTTTCGAGGGGTTGCCAAGGGTAGTGTCTACACCATGCAGTGGGCGGCCATGTTGGTGTTGCTGTATCTGATGGAAGGAGCGACGCGGGTCATGTCGGATCCGCCGGGTCCAAGCATCATGATGGCGTGGTTTGAAATATTGCTGTCACTGGTTTTCTTCTTTGCGGCGATTTTTTATGTTCGACCCGCCAAACTCGCCGCAAAGGCGGCTGAGCAGGCCAAAAAAAAGAACCAAAATAATTTATCCTGAGTGGCGATTACTGCCTAACGGCTAGGGTTGTTCACACTCAGGCTGCTCTTGAAGTGCCATAATGCGCCTAGCTACACACCCCGGCAATTACTTACTTATACGAGAACATGTCAGGCAATTCTCTTGGAAAGATTTTTTGTGTCACGAACTTTGGGGAGTCGCATGGCCCGGCGATTGGCTGCGTGGTTGATGGCTGCCCACCCGGGATGGCACTAGACGCAAGTGACATACAAATTGAGCTCGACAGGCGCAGGCCTGGGACATCACGCCATGTCACCCAAAGACAAGAGCCCGATCAAGTTGAAATCTTGTCCGGGGTATTTGAAGGTGTAACTACGGGTACGCCAGTCGGGTTGTTGATTCGTAATCAGGACGCACGCAGCAAGGATTACACCAACATTGCCGATACTTTCAGGCCCGGACACGCGGATTACACTTACTGGAAAAAGTTCGATGTTCGTGACCCTAGAGGAGGGGGTCGTTCGTCGGCCAGGCTAACCGCACCGACGGTGGCTGCTGGCGCAATCGCCAAAAAATGGCTCAAAGTGACCCACGGCATTGAGGTTCGGGGTTACATGAGCCAGCTTGGGCCCATCGACATTCCATTTGAGAGCTGGGATCACGTCTCGAATAATCCGTTTTTCGCTGCCAATGAATCCGTGATTGACTCATTAGAGTCGTACATGGATCAGCTGCGAAAGGCTGGTGACTCGATCGGAGCACGGATTGAGGTTGTAGCTAGTGGCGTTCCCGCTGGTTGGGGTGAGCCTATCTACGATCGACTCGATGCTGATATTGCCCATGCCATGATGGGTCTAAATGCGGTCAAAGGTGTGGAAATAGGGGCTGGCTTCAAGAGTGTCACTCAGAAAGGTTCGGAGCACGGAGACGAAATTACCCCGGAAGGTTTTTTAACCAACAACGCCGGTGGTGTACTCGGGGGCATTTCTACGGGGCAAGATATCACCGTGAGCCTGGCGATCAAGCCGACTTCAAGCATTCGAATCGAACGCCGCTCGATCAACAGGGCGGGTGAGCCCGTATCGGTTCAAACCCTCGGTAGACACGACCCGTGTGTTGGCATTCGTGCCACGCCGATTGCTGAGGCTCTCTTAGCCATTGTCCTCATGGATCATGCGCTCAGACATAGAGCTCAATGCAGCTAGCCTGCATGGCATAATCAAAAGCTCGTTTGGCGGCGGCTCCCACAAGGAGCGGCTTGCCGTGTAGATTTGTATAAGCTCGGTTGATTGCTTACCGCAACTGGCGAGACAGGTACGCTTAATCACATTTGTTGCAAACCTAGTTGGAACTGCTGCCATGAAACGAACGCTATACGACAAATTATGGGATGCCCATGTAGTCCATCAGGAAGCTGATGGGACCGCTATTCTCTACATTGATCGTCACCTACTGCATGAGGTGACGAGCCCCCAGGCTTTTGAAGGTCTTGAGATGGCCGGGCGCAAGCCATGGCGTGTCAGTGCAAATTTAGCGGTGGCCGACCATAACGTGCCGACCCAGGACCGTAGCAGTGGTATCGCGGACCCGATCTCGAAACTGCAGATCGATACGTTGGATAAAAACTGCGAGAAGTTTGGCGTGATTGAGTTCAAGATGAACGACCTGCGTCAGGGGATTGTGCACGTCATCGGCCCGGAGCAGGGCGCTACTTTGCCTGGCATGACGGTTGTATGCGGTGACTCGCATACAAGCACCCATGGCGCCTTTGGTGCCTTGGCTCACGGCATTGGAACTTCTGAGGTTGAGCATGTGCTGGCTACCCAAACCCTGTTGGCCAAGAAAAGCAAAAATATGCTCGTCAAGGTCGAAGGCAAGTTGCCGGTGGGCTGTACAGCCAAAGACGTGGTTTTGCATGTGATTGGCGTCATTGGTACAGCCGGTGGAACGGGTTATGCCATTGAATTTGGCGGCAGCACAATCCGGAATCTCAGTATTGAAGGTCGCATGACCGTCTGCAACATGGCAATCGAAGCCGGTGCTCGTTCGGGCATGGTTGCCGTGGACGACAAGACCATTGAGTACTTCCGTGGGCGTCCATTCGCCCCAACGGGAGCAGTATGGGATGCTGCAGTTCAATATTGGCGCACGCTCCATTCTGATGATGGTGCGCATTTTGATCGAGTGGTTGAAATAAATGCTGCCGACATCGTGCCGCAGGTAACTTGGGGAACATCGCCGGAAATGGTACTGCCAGTTACTGCGCGCGTGCCCGATCCCGACAAGGAAAAGGATGCCATGCGTCGTAGCGGCATGGAGCGTGCCTTACAGTACATGGGCTTAGAACCCAACACCCCGCTTACATCCATCAAGATCGACAAGGTTTTTATTGGCTCTTGCACCAACTCGCGTATTGAGGACTTGCGCGCTGCCGCTGCCGTTGTGCGC
Organism: Burkholderiaceae bacterium; assembly: GCA_021208885.1. Classification (GTDB taxonomy): domain Bacteria; phylum Pseudomonadota; class Gammaproteobacteria; order Burkholderiales; family Burkholderiaceae_B; genus Algicoccus. The sequence goes on along the minus strand of JAJOJF010000017.1, from coordinate 28,348 downwards.
GGTAAGCGAGTTGCAGCCAACGTCAAGCAAGCCATGGTGGTGCCAGGTTCCGGTCTGGTTAAACAGCAGGCTGAACGCGAGGGCTTGGACAAAATCTTCATCGAGTCCGGATTCGAGTGGCGTGAGCCCGGTTGTTCAATGTGTTTGGCCATGAATGCTGATCGCCTTGAGCCCGGTGAGCGTTGCGCATCAACGTCAAACCGAAACTTCGAAGGCAGGCAAGGTCAGGGTGGTCGCACGCATCTGGTCAGTCCGGCGATGGCGGCAGCGGCTGCGGTTGAGGGCCATTTTGTTGATGTTCGGGAATTAGGCTAGGAATCGATATGGAAAAAATCACTATACACAAGGGCATTGTCGCCCCGATGGATCGCGAGAACGTCGACACCGATTTGATCATTCCCAAGCAGTTTCTGAAGTCCATCAAACGAACTGGTTTCGGGCCAAATCTCTTTGATGAGCTTCGTTATCTCGATCACGGCGAGCCTGGCATGGATAACAGCAAGCGCAAGCTGAATCCGGACTTCGTGCTGAACCAGCCTCGTTATAAAGGCGCCTCGATTTTGTTGGCCCGCAAAAACTTTGGATGCGGCTCAAGCCGCGAGCATGCGCCTTGGGCATTGTTGCAATACGGGTTCAGAGCGATCATTGCGCCGTCGTTTGCCGACATCTTCTTTAACAATTGCTTTAAGAATGGCTTGTTGCCAATTGTTTTGTCTGAGATGGAAGTGGCACGTTTGTTCGATGAGGTCCACAGCTTTAACGGCTACGAATTGACCGTGGACTTGCCGGCGCAGGTCGTGCGCACGGGCGACGGGCGGAACTTTGCATTTGATATTGACCCGTTCCGCAAAGACTGTCTGCTCAACGGACTTGATGAGATCGGACTGACGCTAAAGCACGCCGAAAAAATCCGCGCCTTCGAAGCTGAGCGACTTGCCAGTCATCCTTGGCTTGACGTCCAGCCGCTAGGGGCTAGGTTATGACTCACAAGATTGCTGTCTTGCCGGGAGACGGGATTGGCCCTGAAATCATGGATCAGGCAATGCGGGTTCTGCATGCGCTGAATCTGTCGTTAGAGGTTTCTCAAGCACCTGTCGGCGGCGCGGCTTATGACCAGCATGGGCACCCACTGCCACCTTCGACCCTAGAGCTAGCCAAATCGAGTGACGCCATCTTATTTGGGGCAGTTGGTGACTGGAAATACGACAGATTGCCACGTGAACATCGCCCGGAACAGGCGATTTTGGGATTGCGGAAAGCCCTGGGATTGTTCGCTAATTTGCGGCCGGCCATTCTGTATCCGGAATTGGCCAACGCTTCATCATTAAAGCCAGAGATCGTTGCCGGTCTCGACATCCTGATACTGCGTGAATTAACCGGAGATATCTATTTCGGTCAACCGCGCGGTGTGAGGGCGGCCATAGACGGACCTTTCACTGGTGAGCGCGAAGGCTTTGACACCATGCGCTACGCTGAAACTGAGATTAGGCGTATCGCTCATCTGGGGTTTCAAGCCGCCAAGAAGCGTCGTGGCAGGCTTTGCAGCGTTGATAAAGCCAACGTGCTAGAGACTTCCCAGTTTTGGCGCGACATCGTCATTGATGTGGCCAAAGACTACCCTGATGTTGAACTCTCCCACATGTATGTCGACAATGCCGCCATGCAACTGGTACGAGCTCCAAAAGAGTTCGATGTGATCGTGACTGGAAACTTGTTTGGCGATATTTTGTCCGATGAGGCTGCGATGCTGACTGGCTCAATTGGGATGTTGCCGTCAGCGTCGCTAAATGAGTCGGGTCAGGGGCTTTATGAACCAAGCCATGGATCTGCCCCAGATATTGCTGGCCAGGGAATTGCTAATCCGCTGGCGACGATATTGTCAGCAGCCATGATGTTGCGTTATTCCCTCAATGAAGAGGGTGCTGCTAGCCGGATAGAGTCAGCCGTTCGTCAGGTTCTGGCTCAGGGGTTGCGTACAGCCGACATTTTTGAGGCCGGAACCACCAAAGTGAGCACAGCTCAAATGGGGGACGCTGTGTTGAAGGCGCTTGGCACGGTATGATGTGCCTTTTGGTCAGTCATGCAGGCGTCGATGCGCCCGAGTGACTGGCTTCTTTACTAAGGCGCATGACAAATGAGTTCTTCTGTCGGATTTATCGGTTGGCGTGGCATGGTGGGCTCGGTGCTGATGCACCGGATGCGCGAAGAAAATGACTTCGCTGGCATTCATCCTGTTTTTTTCTCCACGAGTAATGTCGGTGGTCAGGCCCCAGATTGGGCAGGCGGCAGTCAGCTGCAGGACGCTCACGACATCGACACATTAAAAAAGCTTCCCATCATTGTCACCACCCAGGGTGGGGATTACACAACGGCTGTTCATCACAAATTGCGCGCAGCCGGATGGGATGGGTATTGGATTGATGCAGCTAGCACCTTGCGGATGAAGCCGGACGCGGTGATTGTGCTCGATCCCGTTAATCGCTCTGTCATCGACGCGGCTTTGGCAAAAGGCACCAAAGACTTTGTAGGTGGCAATTGCACAGTCTCGTGCATGCTCATGGGATTGGCGGGTTTGTTCCACGCGGGTTTGGTTGAGTGGATGACCAGCATGACCTATCAGGCTGCATCAGGTGGTGGTGCCCAGCACATGCGCGAGTTGCTTAACCAGTTTGGTTTACTTAATGGCTCGGTTGCAGACAAGCTGGCAGACCCGGCCAGTGCGATCTTAGAAATTGACAAGGCCGTGCTTGATTTGCAGCGCAGTGGCCGTTTGCCCGTTGACAATTTTGGTGTTCCTCTGGCTGGCAACTTAATTCCCTGGATTGACAAAGATCTAGGCAACGGCGTGTCTCGTGAGGAGTGGAAAGCGGGTTCTGAGACCAACAAGATACTTGGCCGTGGCGAGGGGTTTGATAGCCCTGCAATACCGATTGATGGCTTATGCGTTCGTATTGGAGCCATGCGCTGCCACAGCCAGGCGCTGACCATCAAACTTACGCGTGACGTGCCGCTTGACGAAATTACCGAGATTATCGACCAGGGAACGCAGTGGGCAAAAGTGATCCCCAATTCTAGGGAGGCAACCATGGCTGATTTGTCCCCGGTAGCTGTCACAGGCACGCTTGACATCCCGGTCGGTCGACTGCGCAAAATGAGCATGGGGCCTACGTATCTCAGCGCTTTTACCGTAGGCGATCAACTGCTCTGGGGTGCAGCCGAGCCCTTGCGCCGCATGTTGAACATCCTTTTAGAGCGCGATTGAGTCGATTTTGTTACATTCAGTTTCAATTGAGTCAGTAAACTAATAGGTCTTTAGGTCTCGCTGGTTGTATTTTTTGCGTTTTCGGGGGCTTTGGCCCCGCAAGCCGCATGGCTACAAGCTCGAGTTCTTGGCTTGCCCTAGCAAAGTTTTAATTGCTTAAACCCCGATCGCTGCCGATATGAACGACAAGACAAATTTACCTGCGCCCTTAACAGCCCCTAGAGCAGCCAAGTCCTCGGTGCTTGGCCTAAGCGTATTGGCCGCGTTTGGCATGACGAACGCTTTAGCCTTTGAGCTAGGGCACTCGCGCGTGACATCGTCACCCGGGCAAGCTCTGGTGGTACAAGTCCCGATTACGGCGATGTCACCCCAGGAAGCGGAGTCCTTGTCGGTCAGTATTGCGCCAGCGGCAGCGTGGCAGTCCACAGGTTTGACGCCACCTGTACCTCTTGACTCATTGTCATTGTCCGTCGTTGCTGGTCGAAATGCCGGTTCGCGCTTGGTGGAGTTAAAGTCAACTCAGGCGGCTCAATCAAGTGTGATTGACGTCTTGCTAGCCGTGACCACTTCATCATCTAGCCGCACCGTTCAGGCCAGCATTATTGTGCCGCCTGCACCGAATGTTCGGTTGGCTGGTGATCAGGTAACGGTTCAGCGCGGTGATACCTTAATCGGCATTGCTGAGCAATTTCCGGTTTCAGGTGCCAACTTATACCAGCAACTTTGGGCGCTCTACAGCTCAAATCCTGATGCTTTCTTGCGCCAGAACATGAACCTGCTAAAAGCGGGCGCTGCGTTGCGGATCCCCGATGCGGACGCTGTTCGAGCCGTCGACCCAGCTTTTGCGAAGGCCCAGTATCTTGAGCATGTGCGCGCATTCCGGCAATCTCGCGGTGGTGGCCAAGGCAATCAAGGTATCGCTGCGCAGGCTTCAGCTCAGACTCTGCAATCACCGCCCGAGCAAAAGCAAGGCGACGTTGAGCAGGCACGTACGGAGCCACCGCCGCCGGCCAACGACCAGGTTCGCCTGACTGCAGCGCAGCAAGACACGCAGGCTGCGCAGGCTGATGCTCAAGCCGCACAGGCCAAAGCACTTGCCGAAGAACTTGAACGCAAGCGAGCACTAGAGCAAAACATTGCTGCCTTGCAAGGCGCTATTGCTTCAAGTGCGCAGGGCGACCAAGGCGGTGCTGTGACGCAAAGTCAGGCTGAAACCAGCTCGGGCAGTCAAGCTGGGGGTCAGTCAACAACTCAAACAGACAATCAACCCGCCGGTTCAGCTTCGGATCAGTCATCGACAGATAGGTCGCAGAACGGCACTGGCACAGCCGAGTCACCAAATTTGAACACCGCTGGTGAGCAAAGCGGTCAATCAGCCAATGCAGGCGGGTCTGCACCTGACGTTGACAGTTCGGCAAATCTGTTTACTCGGGTCGGTCAATGGGTGACGGATAACACCACAGCCGCTATAGCGTTGCTGCTGGCATTGATTGCCTTGATTTTGGCGTGGGCGCTTCGTGCCACCAAGACCAAGCCGTCTGAGGCCCAAGAAGCTGAAAAACGGGTTGATCATGCAGCGGCCGACTTTGAGCAGAAACTAAAGAATATTGATCTGTCGCTTGACCAAAAGCCCGAACCGACGTTTTCCAAGCCAGACAACAAGGCCTAGCTCTCATGATCAGGATGGTGCTTGGCGTCAGTTATGACGGCAGGCCTTGGCTTGGATGGCAAACCCAACCAAACGGGCAGACGGTTCAGGATCAACTCGAAACGGCGCTACGCCAGTTTGTAGGGGTAAAAGTGCCCACTGTTTGTGCCGGACGCACTGACACTGGCGTGCATGCGACGGCGCAAATTGTGCATATTGATGTGATGGTTGACCGGCCCAGCTCGGCCTGGGTCAGAGGCCTAAACAGCTTGTTGCCTGATTCCATTGCCGTTCAATGGGCTTGTCCTGTTCAAGATCAGTTTCACGCGCGCTTTAGTGCAATTACAAGGTCATATACCTACGTGCTGCTTAATACCCCGGTGCGCCAACCTTTGTGGGCCGGCAGGGCGGGGTGGTGTTTTCGGTCACTCGATCTAGAGCGAATGCAGCAAGGCGCACAAATGCTTGTTGGTGAACACGACTTCTCAAGTTTTAGATCTTCTCAATGTCAAGCCGCTACGCCGGTTCGAACCATGCACAGCATCAGCCTACAGCGAAAAGGTGAGCTCGTATTGATTCATTTGAAGGCCAATGCTTTTTTGCATCACATGGTTCGTAATATCGTGGGTGAGTTAGTTTTGCTCGGACAAGGTAAAACCGACCTTGATCATTTTGAGCAGGTTTTCAAGGCACGCGATCGTACAAAAGCTGCTCCGACTTACAGCGCGAGCGGGCTATATTTAACAGATGTCGAGTACCCGACAGACTTGCTTACCAAGCCATTAACGACAGTAGCATCAATTGCCGGATTGTGATTGCCGCATTAATTCAAGCATCTTGACTTATGAACACAAATAGTTACGTGCAAACAAACACACGCATCAAAATTTGCGGCTTGACGCGCGAGGAAGATGTTGCGCATGCCTGTCAACTTGGTGCTGATGCGCTCGGGTTTGTGTTTTATCCTAAAAGTCGTCGGTGCTTGACGCCCGAGCGCGCTGCGCAATTGGCTCATTCAAGGCATGTATTTGTCGATAGTGTGGCTCTGTTTGTTGAGCCGGCGCCAGAAGTCGTTCGCAGGGTCATTCAGGCGATGCACCCGACTTATCTGCAGTTTCATGGCGATGAGTCGCCTGATTACTGTGAGCAATTTGGATGGTCATACATCAAGGCGTTTCGCGTAGGTGCCCCTGGGCTTGATACGCCCGAAGCGCTGTTAGCGGTGTGCGAGCGCTACAGTGCTGCCGCAGCCTGGCTGTTTGACAGCTACACGCCTGCGTACGGCGGCAGTGGGCATGGCTTTGACAGAGATTTGCTGTCACTCGTTTCTCATAAAGGCAGCAGGCCTGTGATCCTTTCCGGTGGGCTTAAGCCCGAGAACGTTGCGTCGCTAATCCAACAGATAAAGCCTCAGGCGGTTGACGTCAGCAGCGGCGTGGAGTCTGAGCCAGGCATCAAGTGTGCTGACAAAATGCGGGCGTTTGTTGCGGCTGCACGCTCGGTTGCGCTTTGATTTAAAAGCATACATAAGTCGACTCGAGCGTAAGGCGGCTGTCAAGGCCCCGGATTGTTTGATGCGTTCGTTCGTTGGTGGTTAGTTGGTGGTTTTGACAGTCGAAGATCGGCAGGGTATGATTGCGTCCTTCGCTTCTGCAGGCGGTTAGCTCAGTTGGTTAGAGCGCCACGTTGACATCGTGGAGGTCGTTGGTTCGAATCCAATACCGCCTACCATCTTCTCCTTGCACATCCAGATTGGACAGGCTTGTTCTAGTCAGCTGACGACAACGTTTGATCCGAATCAATTCCAGACCCGGTGCGCCGCTCATGTGGCTGCTACACTTGCTGCGTCGTAGCAGGCTAGTGCCTGCTCACTTGCTAGGTCATCATGGGTACTGAGTTATGCAAATCAAAAACAGTGTTGCACTGATTACAGGCGCTGCGAGCGGCATTGGTGAGGCGACCGCCAAACATCTGGCTTCCCTTGGGGCTCGTATCGCATTGATTGATCGCGATCCTGAACAGATCGATCGAGTCCGTGCGGCTATTGAGGCTGAAGGTGGCAAGGCTATTGGTGTCGCGGGCGATGTCACGATAGAAGAGGATTCCGAGCGTTTCGTGACCGCAACGCTAGAGGCCTTTGGGCAACTCAATATTGCCGTTAGCTGTGCAGGGGTGATTCGCGACGGCACATTGTTGAATATCGACAAAAATACCGGGCAAGTCTCGCGCAAGCTTGGGTTTGATAAATGGAAGACGGTCATTGATGTCAATTTGACCGGAACGTTCCTCACGATGCGCGATTGTGCGGAGGCTATGGCCAATGGTGGCTGGGACGGTTTGTTGGTGCCAATTTCGTCGGTCAATAAAATTGGCCAGGTAGGCCAAATCAATTATTCCGCGACCAAAGCAGCCATTGAACGGTTTCCCAAAATCATTATTGGTGAGTTTTTGTTGCGCAACATTCGTAATATCCGTTGTGTGGGCATTGCACCGGGCTATACCGAGACTCGCATCTTGCAGGATATGAATCAAGATGCGCTGCAGGCAATTCTCAAAGATGTGCATCTTGGGCGGTTGATCCGCCCAACTGAAATCGCCGACATGATCGCTTATTGCGCTCAGAACGAAGCGTTAAATGCGACAACCGTCGAGATTACTGGCGGGCTTTGTTTTCCTGGCAATATTGCCAAGTAGCCTGACTCAGGCTGATTAAAAAATTGCCGCAGCCCAAAAGGTATTGGGTGCGGCAATCTGCTGATTCCGGCAAATTGGTTACTAACTGCCTTCTTGCTCGTGTTTTTTAAGGATCGCGTAGAGCTGGTCCTTCAAGTGAAGTTTTTCTTTTTTGAGTGTTTCGATCTCCTCATGCGTTCCCGGGGAGATGTGGTCTTCCATATTCTTGATTTTCTGATCAAGCTCGTTGTGCTTGTCAAACAGGCGCGTAAAGTGATGATCGGTAGTTTTCAGCTTGGTAATCAGGTCACGAAACTCGGGAAACATAAGAACTCCATCAGTCTAGGAAATTGGGCTGCCGCGGCAACCCGCCTACTAGTCATATTACAGGCTAGTTTTGCCGTAATGCTTGAACTACCCGCCCAAAAAACTCATCAGCTTGACTTGAGTCAATCCAGCGAATGATCACTACAAGGTCAAGCGCTGGCTCGACCAGACTGAAATGACCACCAGCGCCCATGCCGAAATAGGCCTCTGACGACAATGACTTGAAGATACGTTGTTTATCATTTAGCCAGACGAGATAGCCATAAAAGGGTGCTAACGCGCAGGGTTTGCGCATCTGGCTGACCCAGTCCTCAGACAGTATCCGAGCGCCATTGACCGTGCCGTTATCGAGCAACATCTGAGTCAGTTTGAATTGATCATTGGCGCTAATTGACACGCCACCACCCCAATGAGAGCCGCCGGGTACAGACTGCATTTTCTGCCCGTTGATATCCACCCAGGCATGGTCATAACCAACCCAGCGCCAATTGTCTGAAAGTCCGCATCGCTGAGCAATGGTTTCTTTAAAGATCTCTGGAAGTGGTTTTTTAAACAGATGCAACAGAGCCAATGACAATTGGTTAATGCGCACATCGTTGTACTCCCAGTACGTGCCCGGTTTGTTCAGTTCGCGCTTGTTGCCCTTCGTGCCACCGGTGACCGGCGCAAAAGCGAGGCTACGAAAATGATCTACTTGGTCTGGTATATCAAAGCAGGTTCCAGTCCATTCACTGGTCTGCTGCAACAAGTGGCGCCAGGTGACCAGTCTATTGTGGTCATCATCGAACCCAATGCCGGGCAAGATCTCGACAATCGGCTGATCGGGTGTCAGCAAGCCTCGGTCGTAGGCAACGCCAGCCAGCAAAGCCAGGTAAGCCTTGGCCACGCTAAAGGTCAAATCGGCTCGATCAACCTCGCCAAACTGAATAATCGGCTTACCGGACTGGGCAATAACCCCAGATACTCCACCTCGAGGATGAACAGGCCCAAACAAACGATTCCAAGGTGGGGGGTCATCTTGATGTACGCCCCAGACGCCAGTGGTGTCGCGCGACCATCCGACCTCGTGCTCGCTCGCGAATTGAATAGCGCTGTCCAGTCGTTTTGAATTGTCAGTCATGGTGTTAGTCCCCCGGTTTTGCAAGACCTGCTGCGTCGCAGATGCTAAGATTTCACGGTCTTACTAATCGTATTGCAAAAACACTGAATCATCATGGTTGCTATCACCTTGCCCGACGGGTCCAAAAAACAATTTCCCGGTCCTGTGACCGTTGCCGAAGTGGCGCGCTCAATCGGCACCGGACTTGCTAAAGCTGCGCTGGCTGGACGCGTCACGCGGGGGGAAAGCACCCGTTTGGTCGACACTAGCTTTACGCTTGATGAGGACGCCGAATTAGCGATCGTGACAGCCAAAGATCCCGATGGCCTCGATATGCTGCGTCACTCTACTGCGCACCTCTTGGCTTATGCGGTCAAGGAGTTGTTTCCTGAGGCTCAGGTGACCATTGGGCCAGTCATAGACAACGGCTTCTATTACGATTTCTCGTATCACCGGCCATTTACACCAGAAGATCTCGAGGCCATCGAGAAGAAAATGGGTGAGCTCGCGGCCAAGGATGAGCCTGTAACCCGGGAGGAATGGGCGCGAGATGAGGCGGTCGAGTTTTTTCGGGGCATGGGCGAGGTCTATAAGGCGGAAATCATCGCCTCGATTCCGACTAATGAGACCATCAGTTTGTATCGCGAAGGCAAGTTCATTGATCTATGCCGAGGGCCGCACGTTCCCAGCACTGGCAAGCTCAAAGTCTTCAAGCTCATGAAAGTGGCCGGTGCTTACTGGCGAGGCGATAGCAACAATGAAATGTTGCAGCGTATTTACGGAACCGCCTGGGCAACCAAGCAGGAGCAGGACGATTACTTGCACATGCTGGCAGAGGCTGAAAAGCGTGATCACCGTCGCTTGGGACGCGAGCTTGACCTGTTTCATTTTCAGGAAGAAGGCCCAGGCTTGGTGTTTTGGCATCCAAAGGGCTGGGCGATCTGGCAGCAAGTCGAGCAATACATGCGTGCCGTGTATCGCGACAATGGCTACCAGGAGGTCAAGGCACCTCAGATTCTCGACCTCTCGCTTTGGAAGAAGACCGGACACTGGGATAACTATCGTGAAAACATGTTCACGACTGAATCCGAGAGCCGGGTCTATGGTCTGAAACCCATGAATTGCCCTGGTCACGTGCAGATTTTTAATGCAAACCTGCACTCTTATCGAGAGCTGCCGTTGCGCTATGGCGAGTTTGGGCAATGCCACCGCAACGAACCATCGGGCTCCTTGCATGGGATGATGCGTGTGCGAGGTTTCACGCAGGACGATGGTCATATTTTTTGTACCGAAGACCAACTGCAGGATGAGTGCGCCGCTTTCACCGCGCTGCTTCAAAAAGTCTACTCTGACTTTGGGTTTACCGAAGTCCTCTACAAAGTTGCGACGCGGCCGGACAAACGAATTGGCAGCGATGAGAGTTGGGATAAGGCCGAAGAAGCGCTGATGGAGAGTCTCAAGCGCACAGGGTGCGAGTTTGAGGTTTCACCAGGTGAGGGCGCCTTTTATGGTCCCAAGATTGAATACACGCTAAAGGACGCGATTGGTCGTCACTGGCAGTGCGGTACCATCCAGGTTGATTTTTCGATGCCTGAGCGTCTTGGCGCTGAGTACGTCGATGAGCGCGACCAGCGTCTGACGCCTGTGATGTTGCATCGAGCGATTCTTGGGTCACTAGAGCGTTTTATCGGCATGCTGATCGAAAACTATGCTGGCGCGATGCCACCCTGGTTGGCGCCGGTGCAGGCAGTGGTGTGCTGCATTTCGGAATCATCGGCTCATTATGCGGCACAAATCACACAAAGCTTGAAAAAACAAGGCTTTAGGGTCGAATCGGATTTGCGAGGTGAGAAAATCAACTATAAAATCCGAGAACACAGTCTTCAAAAGGTTCCTTATATCCTCGTAGTCGGGGAAAAAGAGCGTGACGAAGGTTCAGTAGCGGTACGGGCACGTGGCGGTGTCAATCATGGGGTAATGCCGTTTGAGGCGTTTACAACCTTATTGGCAGAAGATATTCAGAACCACCGGCAAGTGGCCGTTCCACAAGATTAATTTTTAGGAGTTTTAGACATCGCAACAGATAAGCCCCATCGCATCAATGGTGAAATCCGCGTACCAGAAGTGCGACTGATCGGAATAGAAGGTGAGCAACTTGGTATCGTCAAGACGCTCGACGCTCAACGCATGGCTGAGCAAGAAGACGTGGATTTGGTAGAAATTGCACCTAACGCGGACCCACCGGTCTGTCGCTTGATGGACTACGGCAAGTTCAAGTATCAAGAGCAGAAGCGTCTGGCAGAAGCTCGATCCAAACAAAAGATCATCCAGGTTAAAGAGGTCAAGTTTCGTCCTGGCACCGACGAAGGTGACTACCAGGTCAAGCTACGTAACCTAAAACGATTCCTCGATGAGGGTGACAAGGCCAAGGTCACGCTCCGGTTTCGCGGTCGCGAAATGGCTCACCAGGAGCTTGGCATGCGCGTACTCGAAAGAGTGCGTGATGACTTGCTCGAGATGGCTGTTGTTGAGGCGATGCCCAAACTTGAGGGCCGGCAGATGGTCATGGTTCTTGCCCCTAAAAAGAAGGTGGTGCCTGGAAAAGGTGACACCAAGCAAGCATGATGCACGTATTGTTTGTTATCGATCCCCTTGAAGGCTTGAAAGCCTACAAGGACTCGTCGGTTGCGATGATGCGGGCGTTAGTTGCTCGTGGTCATTCGATCAGCGTTGTTCTTCAAGGTGATCTTTACATTGACAATGGCATTGTAAAAGCCAGTGCTCGCGCCATCAGTTTGCATCCCAATGGCGATCTGCATGGGCATGTATGGTGGGATTACATCAGCGACTATGAGGTACACGAACTAGTCCATTACGGCGCGGTCTTGATGCGCAAGGACCCGCCGTTCGATATGGAGTACGTGTACTGCACACATTTACTGGAGTATGCCCAGCAGCAAGGTGCCAAGGTCTTTAACCATGGTGCTGCGATTCGAAACCACCCAGAAAAGCTCTCCATTACCGAGTTTGCGCAATACACGGCTCCGACGCTCGTGACTCGCAGCATGGATCGCATCAAGGCGTTTCACGCTGAGCATGGTGACATTATTGTCAAGCCCCTTGACGGCATGGGTGGCACTGGTGTGTTTAGGCTCAAACCGGATGATGCGAACCGCGGTGCGATTCTGGAAACCCTCACCCATGACGGCCATCGCACTATTATGGCGCAGCGTTATCTTCCCGAGATTGCGAAGGGCGATAAACGAATCTTGCTAATTGGTGGGGTGCCGGTGCCTTACGCTTTGGCACGGATACCTTTGGCTGGAGAGACTCGCGGAAATCTCGCTGCTGGCGGTCGTGGTGTGGCTCAGCCATTGACCGAGCGTGACTGGGAAATTGCTAACACGCTGGCCCCGATTTTGTATGAACGCGGTTTGTTAGTAGTCGGGCTTGATGTGATCGGTGACTTTGTGACCGAAATCAATGTCACGAGTCCAACCTGCTTCGTTGAGATCACCGAACAGACGGACTTTAATGTTGGTGAGCGCTTTGCCATCGCGCTTGAGGCAGCAGTCCATGGCTGAATCCCAAGTAGCGGTAGCGATCGTGGCGCATGCCCCGCTGGGTTCAGCATTGAAGTCGGTGGCCGAACACATTTTTGGTGAACATCCGGGGTTGACAGTCATAGACGTGTTGCCTGGCGCGTGCGCCGAGGATTCAACCGAAAGCTTGATTAATCGACTAAAAAGATTGGATACTGGTGCTGGGGTTTTGCTGCTGACGGACTTGCCCGGCGCCTCGCCAGCAAACATTTGCGTGCGGGCTTGCAGCCTGGCTCACCAAGCCGGTATGCGTTGTGAAGTGGTATCGGGCGTGAATGCCTCAATGGTTTTGCGGGTGGTCAATTACGGCACAAGTGACTTAAACGACATCGTTCAAGTTGCGCTAGAAGGTGCCGCTCAAACGGTCAAGCGTATAGACTCTTAATTGAAACACTCGAGCACGAGTACGTTTAAGCAACTAACAACAACGACAGACATCTGGAAATTGCGTCATGCCACAAATTGACCTGGTGGTCTCAAATAAACTTGGCTTACATGCCCGGGCTGCAGCCAAATTGACCAAGCTTGCTGGACAGTTTTCCAGTGAAGTGTTTATTGCCAAGGACGCACGCCGAGTAAACGCTAAAAGCATCATGGGAGTCATGATGCTCGCCGCTGGCAAAGGAACGATGGTACAAATTCAGGCCGAAGGCGGTGATGCTCAACAAGCACTCGATGCCATCAAGGAGCTTTTTGATGACAAATTCGGCGAAGGTGAGTGAAACCGATCCTGGCACGAGAGGTAAACCGGGCTCGATGATTTGTCTATACGGCCGCGGTGTGGCCAGTGGCTATGCGATGGGCCGGGCTGTTGTGCTTGGTGCGGCTGCCCTGGAGGTCGAACATTACCGTATCGCGCCAGAAGTCGTCGAGCAAGAAATCGAGCGGCTCGAACAAGCACTTAAAACGACTTATGCAGAGCTTTCTGATCTGGCCAGCAGCTTGCCTGAGGATGCCCCTCGTGAGCTCGCTGCATTGTTAAGTGTTCACCAGCTTTTGCTGGAAGATCCTTTACTGGCCGAGGAGAGTCTGGCGTTAATTCGGGAGCGCCACTACAACGCCGAGTGGGCATTGACCACACAGGGCCAACTGCTTGGCGAACAGTTTTCTGCCATGGAAGATGAGTATCTGCGCGAACGTGGCGCCGATGTCAGGCAGGTAGTTGAACGTGTTCTGCACACGTTGCGTGGCAGCAAGGTCATGTCCGCACTTGATGGTGTGAGTGATACGGGTGACCCATTGATCGTTGTCGCCCACGATATAGCACCGGCGGACATGATCCGTTTGCGTGGTGCCCGGTTCGCAGGATTTGTCACCGACTTGGGTGGCCCTACATCGCACACAGCGATTGTGGCTCGCAGCATGGGCGTACCTGCTGTTGTGGCTTTGGGTAACATCCGTCAGGTGGCTCGCGACGGTGATTATTTGGTTGTTGATGGCCAAAGCGGTGCCGTTCTGATCAATCCAACACCCGCACAAATTGCAAGCTACAAAGCACTTGCCAACCAGTACGATGATTCGCGTCAAGCGCTTTTAAGTATCAAGGATGTCGCTTGCGAGACGCTAGACGGCGTTCGAATCGGTTTGCAAGCCAACATTGAAATGCCTGACGAAGTTGGCTTGGCACTAAGCCAGGGTGCTGAAGGCATAGGACTGTTTCGTAGTGAGTTTCTCTTCATGGGGCGAGACAGCCTACCAAGTGAGGATGAGCAGTTTGTCGCCTATCAGTCCGTGGTTCAGCAAATGGGCAATCGTCCGGTAACGATCCGTACGCTCGATATCGGGGCTGATAAAGCCCTTGATGGCGAGGCAACCGTTGCTACCAACCCAGCCTTGGGTCAGCGTGCTATTCGTTACTGTCTAGCCAAACCAGAGATTTTTGCGGCCCAACTACGTGCGATTTTGCGGGCATCTGCTTATGGGTCGGTCAGGATTCTTATCCCGATGATCACGAGTCTAACCGAGGTTAGGGCCACCTATGAAATGATTGAATCAGTCAAGCGCGCGCTTAGCGCGCAGGGCATTGCTTTTGATCCGACTGTGCCGATTGGTGCCATGGTTGAAGTGCCGGCCATGGCAATTGCAATCGAACCGTTTGCCGAGGCTTTTGACTTTTTGTCGATTGGCACCAACGACCTGATTCAATATACGTTGGGCATCGATCGGGCAGACTCCGAAGTGTCTGCACTTTACGATCCACTGCATCCTGCCGTGTTGCGGCTGATCGCTGGCACCATCAATGCTGGTGAAAGGTATCGAAAGCCCGTGTCGGTCTGCGGCGAGATGGCTGGTGATGCCAGCTTGACGCGACTTTTGCTTGGCATGGGTTTAAAACAGTTTTCCATGCATCCTCGGCAAGTATTAGATGTCAAACAACAAATCCTTCAGGCGCATTCAAACGCCCTTCGAACCAAGGTCGCAGCAGCTCTGAACCGGGCTGAGTCCATACATCCTGATGCACTAAATTAACCACTGCAGCAGCAGACTAGCTAGCGCATTGAACAACCGATGAACCAAGGCTAAAAACACAAAAGGCGGCTAGGCCGCCTTTGTGTTTCGAGGCTGGCCATGAGCGATCAATGGCTAACCTCGATTTATTGCTTGTTTCACTTCATGGTGAACTCAGGGTAGGCTTCCATGCCGCACTCAGCGATGTCAACGCCTTGATATTCCTCTTCTTCGCTCACTCGGATGCCCATGATTGCCTTGATAATGCCCCAGACAATCAGGCTCGCGACAAACACCCAGACAAAGATGGTCACAGCGCCGATGATCTGAGCCGTAAAGCTTGCATCTGAGTTGGTGATGGGCACGGCAAGCAAACCCCAAATGCCAACCACGCCGTGCACCGAGATTGCGCCAACTGGGTCATCTATTTTGAGCTTGTCCAGAGCGATGATAGAAAACACGACCAATACACCGCCCACAGCGCCAATTAAGGTTGCTGCCAGCGGCGATGGGGTGTCAGGCCCGGCGGTGATGGCGACCAACCCGGCCAGGGCACCGTTCAGGATCATGGTCAAGTCAGCTTTGCCGAACATGATCTTGGCCACGATGAGCGCGGCGATCACGCCGCCAGCTGCGGCTGCGTTGGTGTTCATGAATACAACGGCAACACTGTTGGCTGACTCCACGGAAGCCGTGGCAAGCACGGAACCTCCATTGAAACCGAACCAGCCAAGCCACAACACGAATGTTCCCAGGGTTGCCAAGGGCAAGTTGGCACCGGGAATGGCGCGCACTTCACCCTTTTCACCATATTTGCCTTTGCGGGCGCCGAGCAAGATCACGCCAGCCAAGGCAGCCGCAGCACCAGCCATGTGAACGATGCCCGACCCAGCAAAGTCCAGAAACCCAAGATCGCCTAGGCTATACATGCCAAACACGGATTGTCCGCCCCATGTCCATGAACCTTCCATCGGGTAGATAAAGCCCGTCATGACCACAGCAAACAATGCGAATGCCCACAGTTTCATGCGCTCAGCAACCGCGCCGGACACGATAGACATAGCAGTGGCTACAAAGACAACCTGGAAGAAGAAGTCTGCTGATGGGGCATAGGTCGCCTCGTCAGCCACGCCATCGCCTGTAATGCCGGAGAGCAGGAATCCGCCGTCATACATAATGCTGTAGCCAACGATCATATACATCGTGCAAGCAATGGCATACAGGAGAATATTCTTGGTCAGGATTTCGGTGGTGTTCTTTGCGCGCACCAATCCGGCCTCAAGCATGGAAAAGCCGGCGGCCATCCACATGACCAAAGCCCCGCAGACCAGGAAGTAGAACGTGTCTAACGCGTACTGAAGCTGAAAAAACTGTGCTGGCACGTCAATGATTTCGGTATTCATCGTGATTTTCCTTTTGGTTACAGGGCATCAGGACCAGATTCGCCGGTACGAATCCGAATGACTTCCTCAAGCGGGGCCACAAAGATCTTGCCATCGCCGATCTTTCCGGTTTTGGCGGACTCCTCAATGGTTTCCAAGACGCGCTCAACAATGTCATCGTTGACCGCAGCCTCAATACGAAGCTTGGGCAGGAAGTCCACGGCATATTCAGCGCCGCGATACAGTTCGGTGTGACCCTTTTGTCGGCCAAATCCTTTGACCTCTGTCACGGTCAGGCCCTGCACGCCAAGTGCAGACAGAGCGATCCGGACCTCGTCAAGCTTGAAGGGCTTGATAATCGCAATCACTAGTTTCATGGGTTTTCCTTTGTAGTCAGGGAACAGGTACCAACCCTCAAGCAAAAGCCATGCCAACTTCATGACCCTGAAATCTGCATTTATTTGGTGCAACACCTTGCGCAAACCAAACTTTATGCACTAAGTCAGTGCAAACTACGCATTGCGCTGCAACATTGCAAGTTGCGTGTGTGGCGGTCTAGTCTTGTTGCCGATGCGTCGTGAGCAGCGCACAAAGTCAGTGGCTATACGGCGAGCTCAATGGTGTTCGTCTAGAACAAGCGATAAACTGTGAATCCCGACGGTTATATTTGCCCAGAGGAGTGCCAGACATGCAACCAAATCCCTGGTTAGACGCCTTCCAGAAAAATGTTTCTGACCTGATCTCTCGTAGTCCGGCAGCTGACGTTGAGCGCAATGTACGAGCTTTCATGAGTCAGGCCTTTAGCAAGCTCGATCTGGTTACTCGCGAAGAGTTCGATATCCAGTCAGACCTTCTGCGCCAGGCTGTCGCAAAAGTGCAAGGGTTGGAGCAGCAGGTGCAGGCACTTGAACAACGCATAACTGCCTTAGAAAATACCAAAGGCTGATCCGACCAGCCGTTGGCAAAGGCCGGTCAAGCCTGTCAGGACAGTGGTTTATTTTTTACTGTATAATCAAAGGCTTTCCTGATTTCGCTTGATTCAGTGCGAGTATCGCCTAGCCGAAGCAGGAAATAAACAAGTGTGGCCGGGTCAAAAAGCACTTGCCAACGGCGGCAAGGCACCTAGGCGACATGTCATAACTGGAAACATCATGCCGAAGATGAAAACCAAGAAAGGCGCTGCCAAGCGCTTTTCCGTGCGGGGCAGTGGCTCCATCAAGCGTGGTCAGGCTTTCAAGCGTCACATCCTGACCAAAAAAACCACAAAGAACAAGCGTCACCTGCGTGGCTCGACCGCTGTTCATGCGTCTGACGTCGCATCCGTGCGTGCCATGATGCCGTTTGCCTGATAGGAGAGAAAAATGCCTCGAGTTAAGCGCGGTGTAACCGCACGTGCCCGTCACAAAAAAGTCATTGCCGCTGCCAAGGGATACCGTGGCCGTCGCGGTAATGTGTTCCGCGTTGCCAAGCAAGCCGTCATGCGTGCTGGTCAGTACGCCTACCGCGATCGCCGCAACAAGAAGCGCACATTCCGTGCTCTTTGGATTACGCGTATCAATGCGGCCACGCGTGAACATGGTGTTAGCTACAGCACCTTTATTGCTGGTCTGAAAAAGGCCGCGATCGAACTCGATCGCAAGGTGCTAGCCGATATGGCGGTTAACGACAAGGCGGGTTTTGCGGCAATCGTGAATCAGGCCAAGTCTGCGCTATCAGCTTAATGGCATCGTTTCAGAATTATTTCTGAGGCGTTAAGCGTCTAGACCTTGCGAACGGAGCCTTCAGGGCTCCGTTCGTTTTTGTGATAGTGCTGATACAGCCAACCATGTTCAAGGCGACGAGATACATGTCCGACACACTACAAAACCTCATTTCTGAAGCTCAGATAGCCTTCGAGGCTGCCGCCGACGCAGCAAGCCTGGAAAACGCCAAAGCAAAGTTTCTAGGCAAGCAAGGGGCTTTGACCGAGCTGATCAAGGGCTTGGCCAAGCTCGATGTAGAGCAAAAGAAAACGGAAGGCGCGCGCATCAATGCAGCCAAACAATCGATTGAGGCAGCGCTGAACGCAAAGCGGCAGGCACTTGCTGATGCGCCTTGGCAAAAGAGTTGACCCAACAGACCATCGACGTTACCTTGCCTGGGCGTGGTGCTGGATCAGGCGGCATTCACCCTGTGATACGCACGTGGCAGCGTGTCGAAGCGATCTTCGGCTCAATCGGATTTGATGTTGCCGACGGACCTGAAATTGAGAACGACTGGACGAACTTCACGGCGCTTAATAACCCACTGAATCATCCGGCCCGTTCGATGCAAGACACTTTCTATGTCGATATGAAAGACGATGAAGGTCTGCCTTTGCTATTGCGCACACACACAAGCCCCATGCAGGTGCGCTACGCACGTATGCACAAACCGCCCATCAAGGTTATTGCGCCCGGACGTACCTACCGCGTTGACAGCGACGCCACGCATTCACCCATGTTTCATCAGGTTGAAGGCTTGTGGATTGACGAGAACATCTCATTTGCGGATCTAAAGGGCGTCTACACTGACTTCATGCGTTGTTTCTTTGAGACGGACGACTTGAAGATTCGTTTCAGGCCCTCATTCTTCCCGTTTACGGAACCCTCGGCTGAAATCGACATGATGTTTACGAGTGGGCCCAACAAGGGCCGCTGGCTCGAGATTTCTGGAGCAGGGCAAGTTCATCCCGATGTGGTGCGCAACTTCGGTCTTGATCCTGAGCGTTACATTGGGTTTGCATTTGGGTCTGGCTTGGAGCGTCTGACCATGTTGCGTTACGGCGTGCATGATTTGAGACAGTTCTTCGAGGGAGACCTGCGCTTTTTGGCGCAGTTTGCTGACTAAATGCAGCAACCGACACTTCCTATATCACATCGTATTGACGAGTTGAATTATGCAATTTCCTGAATCATGGCTGAGAGCTTTTGTGGATGCGCCTGTTTCCACACACGAGCTAGCCGAGCAGTTGACCATGGCAGGCCTAGAAGTCGAAGAGGTTCAAGCTGCTGCCCCCGAGTTCTCGGGTGTAGTGATTGCACGCATTGAGTCAGTCGAGCCTCATCCCGATGCAGATAAGTTGAAGGTTTGCCAGGTGAATGCTGGTGATCAGACGTTGCAAATTGTGTGTGGTGCCCCCAATGCTGCGGCTGGCATGTTTGTACCGTTGGCTAAAGTGGGCGCTGTTTTGCCGGGGGGGCTTAAGATTGGCAAAGCGAAGATGCGCGGCGTGGAATCAGCTGGCATGTTGTGTTCGGCCAAGGAGCTCGGTCTTTCGCAAGACCATAGTGGCTTGATGTCCTTACCTGATTCCTTGGGCATAGGCGCAGACCTGCGCAATGCGCTGTCTTTAGACGAGTCTATCCTGACGTTAAAACTCACGCCCAATCGAGCTGATTGCTTGTCGATACTAGGCGTGGCCCGTGAGGTAGCCGCCTTAAATGATATCGAACTGAAAGACATGCCAGTCCCTAGCGTCCCGGTAACACTGGCAGATCGCCTTTCTGTCAAAGTTCAAGCAACCGACCTGTGTGGTCGATTCACAGGGCGGGTGGTGCGCGGCGTCAACGCCCGGGCCCAAACGCCTCGATGGATGCTAGAGCGCCTAGAAAGAGCAGGGCAACGGAGCGTTTCAGCGCTCGTGGATATTTCCAACTATCTGATGCTCGAGCGAGGTCGGCCCACCCATGTGTTCGATCTTGACAAGATGACTGCCCCAGAACTGACCGTTCGTTGGGCCGAAGCGGGTGAGTCATTGAAACTTTTGAATGGTGAGACGATTGAACTGACGCCTGCCATGGGGGTGATCACTGCGGGCGACCATATTGAAAGCTTGGCAGGCATCATGGGCGGTGATGAAACCGCTGTTAGTCTCGAGACACAAAACATCTACATCGAGGCCGCGTTTTGGTGGCCAGATGCAATTGCTGGCCGAGCCCGTCAACTGAAATTAACTTCTGAAGCAGCGCACCGGTTTGAACGCGGAGTTGATTTTGCGAACATCACGGATGATTTAGAACGACTGACTGCTTTGGTGCTGGAGATTTGTGGTGGGCAGGCCGGTCCGATCGATGATCAAGCACTGGCGTTGCCTGAGCGCAAACCTGTGGCCATGCGGTTGGAACGTTGCCAGAAAGTTTTGGGGATGACCATCAGCGCTGATCAAGTCGAATCGGTTTTTGAGCGACTTGGGTTTGACTATTCGAGCCAAGACGATGTTTTCATTGTCACGCCACCTTCCCATCGTTTCGATCTGAAAATTGAAGAGGATTTGATCGAGGAAGTCGCGCGCATGGTGGGGTTTGACAACATCCCGGTGCGTCCACCGGTGGCGAGCGCCAAAATGTTCACCAAGCCCGAAGGGCAGCGCAACGCGCACGCCTTGCGTCAGATCATGGTCGATCGTGACTATCAGGAGGTCATTAATTTTTCTTTCGTTGATCGGCAATGGGAAACTGATCGTTTGGGCGTGAACAACCCTATCGAATTGGCCAACCCGATTGCCAGCCAAATGTCGGTCATGCGCACCTCGTTGCTGCCTTCACTGGTGGCTAATGTTGTGTACAACGCCAATCGGCGTCAATCACGCGTCAGGGTATTTGAAATTGGCCGAGTGTTTTTACGTGATAGCGACGTGAAGTCAGGTGATCTGAACGTTGCGGGTATCACTCAGCCAGTGCGAATTGCTGGCGCAGCCTGGGGCCCAGCCGTGCGCGAACAGTGGGGGTTGCAAACAAGGCAAGTGGATTTCTTTGATGTCAAGCGTGATGTCGAGATCCTGTTCGGCCAAAAGTTCACAACAGTGAAATTTTCAGCATTAGAGCACCCCTTGCTGCACCCTGGTCGTAGCGCTCGCATCATGCTCGACGACAAAGAATGCGGCATGATTGGCGAGCTTCATCCTAAATGGGTTCGAGCTGATGATCTACAGACCGCCCCGGTTCTGTTTGAGTTGGATGTCGAGGGTCTAAGCTATATCGGTCTGCCACAACCGCATACGCTTTCCAAACAACCCGTGGTGCAGCGCGACATGGCACTTTGGGTTAACGCTGATATTGCGGTTGGGCAGATCCTTGATACGATTAGCTCGACGATTGCACACGACCCAGACTTGTCCGTGGTCATTGATACCCAGTTGTTTGATGTTTGGCGCCCCAAGCCGGATTCGCCAGAGGCGGAACAGGGCGACGTGAGCCTGGCTTTTCGTTTCTGGATGCAGGATCCTGAAGTGACGCTTGAAGATGAGCGAGTAGAACGTTGTTTGTCGGCAATCCGGCAGGCATTGGAATCCACCCATGGCGTGCGCCAGCGTTAGGAGAAGCAGATGCTGTCAGATACGAATACCTTGACAAAGGCAGAGCTTGCAGAAGCTTTGTTTGAAAGAGTTGGCCTTAACAAACGTGAATCAAAAGATATCGTCGAAACCTTCTTTGACAAAATTCGCGAATCGCTGGAAATGGGCCACAACGTCAAACTATCGGGTTTCGGAAACTTTCAGGTCCGAGACAAACCTGCGCGGCCTGGCCGCAACCCAAAAACCGGGGAAGTCATTCCCATATCAGCGCGTCGGGTAGTGACATTTCATTCAAGCCAGAAACTAAAGCTTGCAATTGAGGTGCAAGATCAGCGAGTCGCAACCTGAATCGGACTATTGGGCTAGAATCAAACGCGTAATGTTGTCGTAAAACCATGAATCAGACCGAAACGCCAACCACCGCTCTGCCAGCCATTCCTGCCAAACGTTATTTCACCATTGGTGAAGTCAGCGAGTTGTGTGCCGTCAAGCCTCATGTGCTGCGATACTGGGAGCAGGAGTTTACCCAGCTCAAACCAATCAAGCGGCGTGGAAACCGCCGCTACTATCAACACCACGAGGTGTTGCTAATACGCAAGATACGTGAATTGCTCTATGAGCAGGGGTTCACCATCAGCGGCGCACGCAATCGGTTAGCCGATGGCCGTGATACACAGGCCGATCCTGACGCAGCAGTCAGGTTTACGGCTAAAGAGCTGCAGGCGCTGCGAGCAGAATTAAGTGACATCTCAAAACTGCTTGGCAGCGTCTAAGCAGTTAAATGGCCATTCTGCTACAATCCTACGCTTCGGGGCGTAGCGCAGCCTGGTAGCGCACTTGCATGGGGTGCAAGGGGTCGTGAGTTCGAATCCCACCGTCCCGACCAAACAAAAGAGAGGCCACGGTCATAAGCCGTGGCCTCTTTCAATGGAGTCAGCTCAGGGGCGGTTGACTAAAGCATTTGCCTCGCCAAATCCCGGATATCGGTTGCGATGACATCCCAATCGTGATCTGCCGAAAAATCTTTCACTTGATCGACTCCATATTCGTGGGGTCTTGGCCAGAAAGCAGTTTTTAAGCCGCATGCTCGGGCAGCCAAGAGGTCATCATTGTGAGCCGCGCACATCATCACCTCATGAGGTTGCAAACCGAGTGCAGAGACTGCACCCAGATAGGTTTGCGGTTGGGGTTTGTAGGCCTTGAACCATTGGGTCGACAGGTTTAGATCCCACGGCAGGCCAGCATGCTTGGCCATATTGTTTAGAAGTGCCACATTGCCGTTTGACAGTGGTGCAACCGTGTACTTGGCTTTAAGTTGACCAAGGCCGGCGATGCTGTCCGGCCAGGCATCAAGACGATGCCATACGAGGTTAATGTGCGCCTTGTCAGCTTCGGTCAAATCGTTGATACCAAAAGCAGGCAACAACACGTCCAGTGCCTCACGGTGCAACTGATCAAGCAGAGTGAAATCTCTTTGACCGCTACGCACCTCCTGCATTTTGGGTTGATAGTGGCTGCGCCAGGCGCGTGCAAAAGACTCCCAGTCAATGTTGATCCCTTTTGTTTGGCCCCAATCGGTTAAGTCACGGGCAATGCTGCCACGCCAGTCTACAACCGAGCCAAATACGTCAAACAGCAGGGCGCGTACACCACCAACCGCATTGACACCACTCACCCCATTTACACCGGCCATCCAAACTCTCCTTCAATTTGGGCAATGATTGTTTTAAATTTGCCAGAATTCAAGATCATCCCACTTATACTTGATTCAAATGCGCAGGCCCAGCCTAACGCCTGCAGAAACAACTCATGGAGACAGCATTGCTGCCCTGGAAACCTTGTGACGTCGGCGACGATCTTGACAGCGTTCAGACCCCGGCACTCATTCTCGATCTCGATGCCTTTGAACGAAACCTAGACCATCTGATGGCCTCAGCCAAAGGTCTGCGTGTGCGTCCGCATGCCAAAAGTCACAAATGCCCTGAAATCGCCCATCGCCAGATGGCGCGTGGCGCTGTGGGTATCTGCTGCCAGAAGCTTAGCGAGGCTTTCGTGTTTGCTCAAGCAGGCATCAGGGATATCTTGCTGACGAACCAGGTTGTTGGTGCTGCGAAGCTCGCCCGGCTTGCAGATCTCTCTCAGTCAATCCGGTTAGGTGTACTTGTTGACAACTCTGAACACGTCAAGGCACTAGCAGATGCCATGATGGGCAAGACCCAGCTACTTGATGTTTATATTGAGATTGAGGTTGGTGGCAATCGTTGTGGTGTTCAACCCAATACGGCGCTTGAGTTGGCCCATCAAATTGTCAAAACTCGAACCCTGCGATTTGCAGGGTTGCACTGCTATCACGGTCCGGCTCAACATTTCCGGCAGGAAAGCCAGCGACACGAAGCCATCGCTTCGGCATCTGACATTGCCGGCCAGAGCGCTGAGCTCTTGCGGCACGCCGGCATCGAAGTGCCATGCATAACAGGTGCCGGCACGGGTACGTTCTGGCTTGAACGTGATTCAGGGGTTTACACCGAAATCCAGCCCGGCTCGTATGCTTTCATGGACCGCGACTATGCAGACAACCTGGCAGGACCTGGCGATGTCAGGTTTGAACATGCGCTGTTTATCCATACCACGGTGATGAGTGACTCGCATGAAGGTTTTGTGGTCGTCGATGCTGGGCTTAAATCCATGAGTGTCGATAGCGGCATGCCTCGCGTGCACGAACTGCCTGGCTTGGTTTACTTGCGAGCTTCTGATGAGCATGGCGTTGTCGATACAACCAAGGGAAAACGTCCAAGTCTTGGCCAGACGCTGAGACTGATTCCCGGGCATTGCGATCCCACCGTTAATCTCTATGATGATTTGGTGGTCATACGTGAGCGCAAAGTGGTCGACATCTGGCCGATCAGCGCGCGAGGTGCTAGTCTTTAGAGCAAACGATTACGGAGACACGCATGGGCAGCCACCAACACGATCATGACCATCACCTTGGTCACGACCACGACCACGAGACCAGCCATTTGTCGCCCGAAGATATCCGGGTGAGAGCGCTGGAATCGTTACTAATCGACAAAGGCTATGTGGAGCCGGCTGCGCTTGATCTGCTGATAGAAACCTATGAGACCAAAGTCGGCCCGCATAATGGCGCAAAAGTCGTGGCCAAGGCATGGTGTGATCCTGCGTTCAAACAGTGGTTGCTCAGGGATGCCACGGCCGCCATTGCTTCGATGGGGTTTTCTGGGAGGGGTGGTGAACATATGGTGGTCCTGGAAAACACGCCAACGGTCCACAATGTGGTAGTTTGCACCCTTTGCTCCTGCTATCCCTGGCCTGTTCTGGGGCTGCCGCCAGTTTGGTACAAGTCCGCGCCTTACCGCTCGCGGGTGGTGATTGACCCACGTAGTGTGTTGGCAGAGTTCGGATGCCACTTGCCCCAGGATGTGCGAATCAAGGTTTGGGACTCGAACTCGGAGTTGCGTTACCTGGTTTTACCAATGCGCCCCGATGCAACGGAGGGCTGGACCGAAGGTCAGCTTGCCGCGTTAGTTACCCGCGACGCCATGATTGGTACAAACATTGTTCCATCGCCGGCTAACCATGCAGGTGCCAATCATGAATAACGTGCACGATATGGGTGGCATGCAAGGTTATGGGCCGGTTGAAATCGACGAGCCCGGCGTTGTGTTTCACCATGACTGGGAGCGTCACGCGTTTGCCTTGACGGTGGCGGTAAACACAGCAGGGCAATGGAATATTGATCAATCCAGGGCAGTACGAGAAAGCCTGCCACCGCTGCAGTACCTGTCAAACTCGTATTATCAGATCTGGGTCGATGCCTTGCAAAAGCAATTGCTCCAAACCGGCATGGTGAGCCTGCAAGAGCTGCAGAGTGGTCAGGCGGCAGGGCCTGGATTGCCTGGGGTCAAGGCCCTTAATGCCGAGCAATTGCCAGCGGCCTTGTTAAAGGGCTGGCCAAGCGAGCGCCAGACGACAGCACCAGCCCGATTCAAGCTTGGGCAACGTGTGCGCACCATCGAAGCACACCCTAAAACCCATACTCGCCTGCCTGGTTATTGCCGTGACAAAGAAGGCGTCATCACAGGGTTGCACGGCATGCATGTTTTTCCCGACAAAAACGCGATTGGTCCTGATGAGCCTCAATGGATGTACACCGTTGAATTTAGCGCCCAGGAGATTTGGGGCGAGGATACGACTGCAAGCTCGATTTGCCTTAACTGCTGGGAACCCTATTTAGTTGAGGCTGACAATGTCTGAAATAGACTGGGAGGCTGCACACCAGTGTCAAAAGGCCTTGGGTCAAGCGGGCCTGAATTTGCCGCTGCTGCGCGACGACGGCCCCGTGTTTTCTGAGCCATGGCAGGCGCAAGCGTTTGCCATGACGCTGGCTTTGCATGATCGAGGGCTTTTTACTTGGGATCAGTGGGCCATAACACTGTCTAACTGCATCAAAGGGGCGCAAGAAAGCGGCGACCCAGACGCAGGGCAGACTTATTACCATCACTGGCTTGCGGCACTGGAGCAAGTAACGCTTTCTGCTCGAGTGTTTTCTGGCCAACAACTGCTAGCCAGGCAAGAAGGTTGGCGCCATGCGGCCGCACGAACGCCGCACGGGCATCCGATTGAGCTGTCTGAATCAGAAAGAAATCTGCCCGAATCGTGATGCCACATGGCGACAATGGCATCAGCGTTCGGGCAGCCCTAAACGCGCCTAGACTGGCTTAAACATCGGTACTGGTGGCGCGTCTTCGCCATCAGTTGGCTTGAATACCACTTGGACGGCTTGCCCGATTCGAACCTCATCAAGATCACAATCGACAATCTGCGTCATCATGGTGACACCCTCGTCAAGCGTAACGTAGGCGATACAGTACGGGTTTGGATCACCACGTTGCATCACGCTATAGCTGTAGATGGTCCCTTTGCCAGAGGCTTGTTTCCACTCAGTTTCACCCATACAAAACGGGCAAAGTGTGCGAGGGTACCAATGTACTTTCGCGCAGGACTTGCAGGTTTTGATATGAAGCTTGCCGGCTTTGGCTTGCTCCCAAAAGTACTCAGTGCCCGGCTCAATCGCGGGTGCGGCAATAACATTAGGCTGATAGGGTTTGGTCATGATTACTGACGCTCCAGAATCAAGGTGGCACTGCCATGGCGCGAGCCCAAGAGCCCGCCAGTTCCATGGGCTAGGGCGATATCGCAATTTGGTACTTGCACCGCCGGATGGGCTTGGCCACGCAACTGTCGAACCGCCTCAATGACTTTGGTGATGCCCCCGCGATTAGCCGGGTGATTGTTACAAAGACCGCCGCCGTCAGTGTTAAAGGGCAATTTGCCAACACCTGAAATCAGGTTACCGTCGGCAACAAACTTCCCGCCTTCGCCTTTTTTGCAGAAACCAAGATCTTCCAATTGCATAATGACCGTGATCGTAAAGCTGTCATAAATCGAGGCATATTTGATGTCAGCGTGCGTCACGCCAGCTTCCTCAAAAGCCCTGGGACCAGAGAAGCGGGCTGCAGAATAGGTGAGGTCGACTTCGCCGCCTAATTGACCCTTAACTGCCTCACCTGCGCCACGGATGCTGACCAAGGGGCGCTTGAGTTGGCGTGCAATTTCCGGGCGGGCAACGATCAACGCACCACCACCATCGCTAACTACACAGCAGTCAAATCGTCTAAGCGGTGACGCCACCACGGGTGAGTTCATGACATCATCAATTGTCACCACATCCCTGAGCATGGCGTGCGGATTGTGCTGAGCATGATGCGATGCTGCCACTTTGACCCAAGCTAGCTGTTCAAGTGTGGTGCCAAACTCGTACATGTGACGTTGGGCGACCATCGCGTAACTGTTCACAGTCACCGAACCAAAGGGCGCTTCAAACGGTGCATCGGGCACATCACTGCCCCAACTGCGCGGCTTTAGTCCAGACGATCCGGCCGAGCGCGGACGGCCTGCCAGGGTAATGAGCGCCACATCACACTTGCCCATGGCGATCGCTTGCGCAGCATGTGAGACATGCGCCAAATAGGAAGAGCCGCCAGTCTCGGTGGAGTCGACATGGCGCAAATTGCGCAACCCCATGTAGTCGACCATGCTCAGCATGCCAAGGCCCGGGGCGTCGCCCGCGCAGAAGTAACCATCAACATCGTTAAGCGTTAGTCCAGCGTCTTCAAGCGCGCCCTTAGCACATTCGGCATGCAACTGCGCCACTGAGGATTCTGGCGCCTTTCGTGTGGGATGCTCATAGGCTCCAACGATGTAAGCTTTGTCTCGTATTGTCATTAAGTTCGCCAAATAGAGTCATTAAAAAACATCTGCAAGATCAGCCAACGTTATCTGATTTCGCAGTACTTTCGTGCTGTACTTTCTTTTAGCACTTTGGCGCACTGCTGTGCTTTTAGCGGTACACCAACCTCAGTATCGGCCCTCTTTCAGTCCTGGTGTTACCGAGATTCACTACGCCACCGAGAAAGGTCAAGGGCGTGCATGCGGCAACCGGGTGCTTGGCATCGACAAGGGGTACACCGAAGCCTTCACCGATTCTGATGGTGACCATCACGGGCAGGACTTCG
>JAJOJF010000047.1 GCA_021208885.1 Burkholderiaceae bacterium | reverse complement strand
CAGAGATTGAACTGAAGAGTTTGATCCTGGCTCAGATTGAACGCTAGCGGGATGCTTTACACATGCAAGTCGAACGGCAGCGCGGACTTCGGTCTGGCGGCGAGTGGCGAACGGGTGAGTAATGTATCGGAACGTGCCCAGTAGCGGGGGATAACTACTCGAAAGAGTAGCTAATACCGCATACGCCCTACGGGGGAAAGGGGGGGATCTTAGGACCTCTCACTATTGGAGCGGCCGATATCGGATTAGCTAGTTGGTGAGGTAAAGGCTCACCAAGGCTGCGATCCGTAGCTGGTTTGAGAGGACGACCAGCCACACTGGGACTGAGACACGGCCCAGACTCCTACGGGAGGCAGCAGTGGGGAATTTTGGACAATGGGGGCAACCCTGATCCAGCCATCCCGCGTGTGCGATGAAGGCCTTCGGGTTGTAAAGCACTTTTGGCAGGAAAGAAATTGCACGGGTTAATACCCTGTGAGGATGACGGTACCTGCAGAATAAGCACCGGCTAACTACGTGCCAGCAGCCGCGGTAATACGTAGGGTGCAAGCGTTAATCGGAATTACTGGGCGTAAAGCGTGCGCAGGCGGTTCGGAAAGAAAGATGTGAAATCCCAGGGCTTAACCTTGGAACTGCATTTTTAACTACCGGGCTAGAGTGCGTCAGAGGGGGGTGGAATTCCGCGTGTAGCAGTGAAATGCGTAGATATGCGGAGGAACACCGATGGCGAAGGCAGCCCCCTGGGATGACACTGACGCTCATGCACGAAAGCGTGGGGAGCAAACAGGATTAGATACCCTGGTAGTCCACGCCCTAAACGATGTCAACTAGCTGTTGGGGCCTTCGGGCCTTGGTAGCGCAGCTAACGCGTGAAGTTGACCGCCTGGGGAGTACGGTCGCAAGATTAAAACTCAAAGGAATTGACGGGGACCCGCACAAGCGGTGGATGATGTGGATTAATTCGATGCAACGCGAAAAACCTTACCTACCCTTGACATGTCTGGAATCCCGAAGAGATTTGGGAGTGCTCGCAAGAGAACCGGAACACAGGTGCTGCATGGCTGTCGTCAGCTCGTGTCGTGAGATGTTGGGTTAAGTCCCGCAACGAGCGCAACCCTTGTCATTAGTTGCTACGAAAGGGCACTCTAATGAGACTGCCGGTGACAAACCGGAGGAAGGTGGGGATGACGTCAAGTCCTCATGGCCCTTATGGGTAGGGCTTCACACGTCATACAATGGTCGGGACAGAGGGTTGCCAACCCGCGAGGGGGAGCTAATCCCATAAACCCGATCGTAGTCCGGATTGCAGTCTGCAACTCGACTGCATGAAGTCGGAATCGCTAGTAATCGCGGATCAGCATGTCGCGGTGAATACGTTCCCGGGTCTTGTACACACCGCCCGTCACACCATGGGAGTGGGTTTCACCAGAAGTAGTTAGCCTAACCGCAAGGGGGGCGATTACCACGGTGGGATTCATGACTGGGGTGAAGTCGTAACAAGGTAGCCGTATCGGAAGGTGCGGCTGGATCACCTCCTTTCAGAGTCAGCGCTAAACACGTCAATGTTTGACGCGCTAGGTGTCCACACTTATCGGTTGTTGGTTGGGATAAAGGGTTAAATGCTGGGTCGGTTGGGTCTGTAGCTCAGTCGGTTAGAGCACCGTCTTGATAAGGCGGGGGTCGTTGGTTCGAATCCAACCAGACCCACCATCTGCGGTATCGGTACACACAGGGGGATTAGCTCAGCTGGGAGAGCACCTGCTTTGCAAGCAGGGGGTCGTCGGTTCGATCCCGTCATCCTCCACCATGATTTGTGGTCAGGTGTGGCGCAGAAGGTGAGAAAGGCAAGATGCAGCAAAAGAGGTGCAGCAATACAAGTGCAGCAAAAGAAGTGCTGCAGGCAGTGCGCAGTCAACAGGGCAGGTCGCTACGAGGGCTTGTGTTGTTGACTGGGCATTGACAGGGTGAGCGAGTGCGCAAGCACGGGTTCGCGCTGCTGATGGGTCAGTAGGGTAAATAACTCTTTGTTCTTTAACAATTGGGAAGAAGCACAACGAGAAGTGTTTGTGTCAAAGGGGTTGGCTGGCCTACAGGGGCGGGCTGATCGAAGAGACACGGATACGGGTTGTGATTGCATTGTAGTAATTTGTTCTTACTCAAGTCTTTGAGTCAGGCGGGCAACTGTTTGGTTTAAAGAGCCTTGAAAGGAAGAACGGCACACAAACGCGAAAACTCAGCAAAGTAGTAAAAAAACTTATAAGTCTGTCAGGTGCGAGCCTGCAGGGTTATAGGATCAAGTGACTAAGTGCATGTGGTGGATGCCTTGGCGATCACAGGCGAAGAAGGACGTGGCAGCCTGCGAAAAGCTGCGGGGAGCTGGCAAACAAGCTTTGATCCGCAGATATCCGAATGGGGAAACCCACTTACCGCGAGGTAGGTACCCTGGACTGAATTCATAGGTCCAGCGGGGCGAACCGGGTGAACTGAAACATCTAAGTAACCCGAGGAAAAGAAATCAACCGAGATTCCGAAAGTAGTGGCGAGCGAAATCGGAGCAGCCGGTGCGTTTTAGCCGTTGTGATAGTCGAACAGTCTGGAAAGTCTGGCCATAGCAGGTGATAGCCCTGTAGATGAAATCACGATGGTGGAACTAGGCGCACGACAAGTAGGGCGGGACACGTGAAATCCTGTCTGAAGATGGGGGGACCATCCTCCAAGGCTAAATACTCGTGATCGACCGATAGTGAACCAGTACCGCGAGGGAAAGGCGAAAAGAACCCCGGAAGGGGAGTGAAATAGATCCTGAAACCGCATGCATACAAACAGTAGGAGCCTCCTTGAGGGGTGACTGCGTACCTTTTGTATAATGGGTCAGCGACTTACATTCAGTGGCAAGCTTAACCGAATAGGGCAGGCGTAGCGAAAGCGAGTCCGAACAGGGCGATATAGTCGCTGGGTGTAGACCCGAAACCAGGTGATCTATCCATGGCCAGGTTGAAGGCACGGTAACACGTGCTGGAGGACCGAACCCACTAATGTTGAAAAATTAGGGGATGAGCTGTGGATAGGGGTGAAAGGCTAAACAAACCTGGAAATAGCTGGTTCTCTCCGAAAACTATTTAGGTAGTGCCTCACGTATTACTGCCGGGGGTAGAGCACTGTTATGGCTAGGGGGTCATGGCGACTTACCAAACCATGGCAAACTCCGAATACCGGCAAGTACAGCGTGGGAGACAGAGCACCGGGTGCTAACGTCCGGACTCAAGAGGGAAACAACCCAGACCGCCAGCTAAGGTCCCCAACTATCGCTCAGTGGGAAACGAAGTGGGAAGGCATAGACAGTCAGGAGGTTGGCTTAGAAGCAGCCATCCTTTAAAGAAAGCGTAATAGCTCACTGATCGAGTCGTCCTGCGCGGAAGATGTAACGGGGCTTAAGCGATAGACCGAAGCTGCGGGTGTGTACGTTTGTACACGCGGTAGGAGAGCGTTCTGTAAGCCTGCGAAGGTGGCTTGTAAAGGCTGCTGGAGGTATCAGAAGTGCGAATGCTGACATGAGTAGCGATAAAGGGGGTGAAAAGCCCCCTCGCCGTAAGTCCAAGGTTTCCTGCGCAACGTTCATCGGCGCAGGGTGAGTCGGCCCCTAAGGCGAGGCAGAGATGCGTAGCTGATGGGAAGCTGGTTAATATTCCAGCACCGTCGTATGGTGCGATGGGGGGACGGATTGCTGAAGGTCATCAGGGTGTTGGACGTCCCTGTTGCTGCACTATAGAAGGCGCTTAGGTAAATCCGGGCGCGTAATTCAAGGGTGTGGCTCGAGCGAACTTGTTTCGCGAAGTGATTGGAAGTGGTTCCAGGAAAAGCCTCTAAGCTTCAGCCATACGAGACCGTACCGCAAACCGACACAGGTGGACGGGATGAATATTCCAAGGCGCTTGAGAGAACTCAGGAGAAGGAACTCGGCAAATTGATACCGTAACTTCGGGAGAAGGTATGCCCTGGTAGTGTGAAGAGCCTGCGCTCGGAGCATGAAGGGGCCGCAGAGAATCGGTGGCTGCGACTGTTTATTAAAAACACAGCACTCTGCCAAGACGAAAGTCGACGTATAGGGTGTGACGCCTGCCCGGTGCCGGAAGGTTAAGTGATGGGGTGCAAGCTCTTGATCGAAGCCCCGGTAAACGGCGGCCGTAACTATAACGGTCCTAAGGTAGCGAAATTCCTTGTCGGGTAAGTTCCGACCTGCACGAATGGCGTAACGATGGCCACACTGTCTCCTCCTGAGACTCAGCGAAGTTGAAGTGTTTGTGATGATGCAATCTACCCGCGGCTAGACGGAAAGACCCCATGAACCTTTACTGTAGCTTTGCATTGGATTGTGAACCGGCTTGTGTAGGATAGGTGGGAGGCGCAGAAGCGTGGTCGCCAGACTGCGTGGAGCCAACCTTGAAATACCACCCTGGTTTGTTTGCGATTCTAACCTTGGCCCGTGATCCGGGTTGGGGACAGTGCATGGTGGGCAGTTTGACTGGGGCGGTCTCCTCCCAAAGTGTAACGGAGGAGTTCGAAGGTACGCTAGGTACGGTCGGAAATCGTGCTGATAGTGCAATGGCATAAGCGTGCTTGACTGTGAGACTGACAAGTCGAACAGGTGCGAAAGCAGGACATAGTGATCCGGTGGTTCTGAATGGAAGGGCCATCGCTCAACGGATAAAAGGTACTCTGGGGATAACAGGCTGATACCGCCCAAGAGTTCATATCGACGGCGGTGTTTGGCACCTCGATGTCGGCTCATCTCATCCTGGGGCTGTAGCCGGTCCCAAGGGTATGGCTGTTCGCCATTTAAAGAGGTACGTGAGCTGGGTTTAAAACGTCGTGAGACAGTTTGGTCCCTATCTGCCGTGGGCGTTGGATACTTGACGGAGCCTGCTCCTAGTACGAGAGGACCGGAGTGGACGTACCGCTGGTGTATCGGTTGTCATGCCAATGGCATTGCCGAGTAGCTAAGTACGGAAGAGATAACCGCTGAAGGCATCTAAGCGGGAAACTCGTCTGAAGATTAGGTATCCCGGGGCCTAGAGCCCCCTGAAGGGTCGTTCAAGACCAGGACGTTGATAGGTCGGGTGTGTAAGCGCAGTAATGCGTTGAGCTAACCGATACTAATTGCCCGTGCGGCTTGATCCTATAACTGTGCAGGTTATAGCGTGAGAAGTGTGCCGCTCAGTAACGTAATACATACAACACCGTGCAGTAAAACGCACAACCCAAATCAATCGAGCAAACACACACGCTGTGCTTCGACCCCAATTGGCCGCCTTGGACCTCAACACCCAAGGCAGCAACCAAGCTTACGCTTGACGACCATAGCGAGGTGGTCCCACGCCTTCCCATCCCGAACAGGACCGTGAAACGCCTTTGCGCCGATGATAGTGGATGTACATCTGTGAAAGTAGGTCATCGTCAAGCTCCTTACCCCCAAACCCCCGCCCACAAAGCGGGGGTTTGTCTTTAATGGGCCTGAAATGACAACCAGGCTGGTTCGATTGATTGATCGGCCGCAGCATGACGCATTTCAGCAACATTTCCCTCTGATTCAAGACATTCGAGCATGCATTTGTGCCTGATCGGCGATCGTCGATCGCCGTGATCTTTTAGGCAACGCTACACTAAGTGCCTATGCGCGGGCAGGACATCACCGATCTCATTCTTCTAGCAGCCATCTGGGGCAGTTCGTTCCTGTTTATCTCCATTGCGGTTCATGACTTCGGTCCATTTGCGTTGATGGCGCTGCGCACGGGCATTGGTTTGGCGATTTTGTTGCCCTTGTTGCTTTGGCGCCATGCGCTACCCGATCTGGTTCGGCACTGGAAGCCCATCTTTATCGTGGGCATCATCAACGCAGCCGTCCCCTTTACGTTATTGGCTTATGCAGCTTTTGTGATTCCTGCTGGTGTCTTGTCCATTCTGAATGCAGCGACCCCTTTGTGGGGCGCCTTGTTTGCCGCGTTGTGGATCAAGGATATTTTGCCGACCTGGCGTATCGCAGGATTGGTGATTGGTTTTTGTGGGATGGTGTTGTTGGTTTGGGACGAGCTGGAAATTGATGCGTTGATCGGCACTGGGCTTGGATTGGCTGCGGGGCTGGCCGCACCGATGTCCTATGGTTTGTCTTCGACCTTTACCAATCGGTACCTCATGGGCGTTAAATCGATTGCGGTGGCCACGGGTGCGTTGATGTCGGCCACACTGGCGCTTGCGCCACTGGCTTTTTTTATGTGGCCCGAAGGCGAGATCAGTCAGCGATCGTGGGGTGCGCTTCTGATGCTCGCTATTCTCTGCACGGGTGTTACATACATCATTTTTTATCGCTTGGTGATGAACGCGGGACCGGCGCGTGCAAGCACAGTAACGCTTTTGATACCCGTGTTTGGGGTGTTGTGGGGCTGGATGTG
Source organism: Burkholderiaceae bacterium (assembly GCA_021208885.1). Classification (GTDB taxonomy): domain Bacteria; phylum Pseudomonadota; class Gammaproteobacteria; order Burkholderiales; family Burkholderiaceae_B; genus Algicoccus. The sequence continues at coordinate 65,785 of JAJOJF010000047.1, read as the reverse complement.
GCTCCAAGAGGAAGTCACTGGCGTCATTCTGATCGCCACGGCGATCATCCTCGCGGGCACTGCGCTGGCAACCGGTATTGTTGGGGAAAAGCAGTTCAAATCGGCGCTTAAAAAGCTGCGCAAGGATCTAGGATTTAAGCGTTAGTTGGGCGCTGGTGTTGATGGTGTCTTGAAGTGTTTTGATGGGGTCTTACTGCTTTTAGTCCTTACTTCTAGTGCCGACACGGATCGCATCAACAAAGCGGTCGATGCCTTGCGCCAGGGTGGCGTCATTGACCACCGTACGTACCTCTATACCGTCTGGAAATGTCGTGATCTGACGACTTAGCCGCTCTTTGATTTCAGTCTCGGTTTCTCGTCCTCTTTGCGCCAGGCGTTTGGCCAACAGCTCAATCGGAGCGGTGACGTGCACAACAACGAGATTTTTGACAGCGCTGGCGATGTTGGCCACCACCGCGCGTGACCCATTGGCCACAATATGCCTGCCCTGGGCTTGCTCAGTGGCCAGCTCCTTCGGCAAGCCATACTCGTAGCCATGTGCTTGCCAGGTGGCTAGAAACTCTCCTCTAGCTTTGCGTTGGGCAAATGTTGCCGGGTCACAGCTTTGATAGTCTTCACCCACCATGCCTGGCGGTCGAGTGACGGTGCGCTTGGCAAATCGGTATTGATCCTTTGGCAGTATGTTCTTGGCACCGTCCATTAGACTGTCCTTGCCAGCGCCACTGGGTCCCACCACCAGAAAAAAGCAGCCAGGTTGGGATGAGTTCATCGGTAGAGACCTGCTTGGCGCAAGAGTTGTGCCGTCTCGTAGAGTGGCAAGCCCACGACACTGGAGTAACTGCCTGCGAGGCCTTTGATGTAGGCTGCTGCAATGCCCTGAATGCCATAGGCGCCTGCTTTGCCAAATGGCTCGCCACTGGCGATGTAGTCGTCAATCGCGTCAATGAGTGCGCCATCTATTTCAACAGTGCTGTGCACTACCGTTTTGTGTTCATGGCCTTGATGCACCATGGCAACAGCCGTATAGACATCATGAGTCTTGCCGGCAAGTGCGGTCAGGATTCGTCGTGCATCTGCCTCGTCTTGAGGCTTGCCGAGGATCGTTTGGCCAATGGCCACGGTGGTGTCAGCTGCGAGCATCGGCGGCATGGTTTGGTTCGGGTGTTGTTCATGCCAATGGTTTGCGGTACGGATTAGTTTGTCATGGGCTGTGCGAGTGACGTAATCGGTGACCGTTTCTCTTGGCAGTCGAGGCTCATCTTCACCCTCTGTGGGCACAACGAGTTGTTCGACAGGCACTTGAATCTGCTCAAGCAATTGTCGCCTTCTGGGGCTAGCTGAGGCCAATATGAGGTTTAGATTCGAATCAATCCACATGGTTTAGCTTCGGTGGTAGGGGTGACCTGTCGCAATCGAGTAAGCGCGATAGATCTGTTCGGCTAGCAGCACTTTGACGAGGGCATGGGGGAGCGTCATCGCTGAGAGCTGGATTTTTAAAGGGCAGCTTGACTTGAAGTCGGCGTCAAGCCCATCAGCGCCACCGATGATAAAGATCACGCCACCATGGGTGTCGTGCTGAGTCTGGATGAAATTCAGAAAAGCTTCTGTGGTCAGCGATTTGCCCCGTTCATCAAGCGCCACCCGTACGCCAGCGGTGTTTTTTAAGGCCGCTTCAATGCGTTCAGCCTCAATGGCCATGTTTTGCGTGGCGGTCTTGCCAAGTTGGCGGTCAGCAGGCTTGACGGTCTTTACATCGATTTGCCAATCGGGCGGCATGCGTTTGAGGTAATCGTCAAACGCTGACTGAGCCCACTCGGGCGGACGCTGGCTGACCGCAACAATGGTGAGCTTCATGCGCCTTTGGTGGATGCTGCCTTCTTGGTTGTTTTTTTGGTTGCTTTTTTAGCGGCGGTTTTTTTAGCTGGTGCTTTCTTGGCAGCCGCTTTTTTGACGGTTGCTTTGGCCGGGGCTTTGGTTACGGCTTTCGTTGGGGCCGGGCCACCAAGCTTCACACGCACCGGCTTGCCGCCCCAGATTTCTTCAAGGTTGTAGTACTGGCGAATGGCTGGCTGCATGATATGCACCACGATGTCACCAAGGTCTACCAATACCCATTCGCCGGTTTCCTGGCCTTCAGTTGCAATCACCCCAATGCCAAGCTCGCGGGCTTTGTCCTGCACTGAGTTAGCCAATGCCCGGGTTTGGCGGTTGGATGTGGCGGTGGCGATCACCACCCGGTCAAACAGGCTCGTCAGTTCTTCAGTGTTAAAGACTTCGATATCCTGTGCCTTGACGTCTTCAAGGGCGTCGACGACAGCGCGCTGTTGTTTTTTAATGTCCATGAGGTAGATGTTAACTGATGCCAGACCGTATTGACGGCTGACTGTTGGATTGATAGAGGTGTTTCTGGGCAATATAGGCTGCAACGTGGGGGTCTAGCCATTGATCGACGGGCTTGCCTAGCCCTAGAGCCTGACGAAGCTCGGTGGCCGAGATGTCCATCGGTTCAAAATCCAGTGTTAGAACCTGGGCTTTATTGGCATCGATTTGGGCCCGCAGCGCCGGCGGGATGTCAAGTTGAGCACCAGGGCGTTGGGCTGCCACGAGCGTGACGTGTCTGGCAACGTCTTGCCAGCGATGCCAGGTCGTGAAGTTTTGTAGTTGGTCGGCCCCAAAAATCCAGAAGTAAGTGTGTTGTGCTGGCAGTTGCTCCAGCGTGTCGATGGTGTAGGTCTTGCCGGATCTGGCAAGTTCGATCGGATTGACCGATAGCCCTGCAATATTCCCGATCGCCAGCTCGATCATGGCCAGGCGGTCTTGGGTGCTCGCTGCAAGGGCTGGCTTTTGCCAGGGTTGACGGGCAGGCAGCAATTGCACTTCATCAAGCTTGAGCTCACTCAGCGCGGTTTTAGCAAGCTCGACATGCGCCCGGTGTATTGGATCAAAACTCCCGCCGAGCAAACCAATGCGCATCAGACCCATTCCCTTGGTTTCAGGTAGTCATACAGCCGTGCTTCAGGAGATTGCGGCTCAGGGTGCCAGTCGTAGCGCCAGGTGACTTCAGGTGGCATGGAAAGCAGTATCGACTCCGTGCGCCCGCCTGATTGCAGCCCAAACAGTGTGCCACGGTCAAACACTAGGTTGAACTCGACATAGCGTCCGCGGCGATAGCGCTGAAAGTCCTTCTCGCGCACACTGTAAGGCATCGAACGGCGGCGCTCGACAATGGGCAGGTAAGCCTCGACAAAGGCATCACCGACGGCACGCATGACAGCAAATGAGCCTTCAAAGCCCTTGTCGCTCAGATCATCAAAAAACACCCCGCCCACCCCGCGGGTTTCCTGGCGGTGTTTGAGGTAAAAGTACTCATCACACCAGGTTTTGTAGGCGGGATAGAGCATGGTATCGTGCTGATCGAGTGCCTGCTTGCAGGTCTGATGAAAGTGCCTGGCGTCCTCTTCAAACACGTAATAGGGCGTCAGATCCATGCCCCCGCCAAACCAGAAGATGTCTTGTTCACCCGAGCCGGGCTTGGCGTACGCCACAAACATGCGCACATTCATGTGCGTGGTGGGCACATAGGGATTGTCTGGGTGCAGCACCATGGATACGCCCATGGCTTCCCAACTGCGGCCAGCCACATTGGGGCGATGCGCCGTGGCAGACGCTGGCAGCGTGTCGCCCTTGACATGGCTAAACAACACACCGGCACGCTCAAACAAGTCACCGCCTTCGATTAAGCGCGAGATGCCGCCGCCGCCTTGCTCACGCGTCCACTCGTCGCGCAGGAACTTGCCGCCATCGGCTGCTTCGAGTGCGCGGACAATCGAATCCTGCAAGCCGAGCAAGTAGGCGTGTACACGCGGCACGTCGGGTGCTTGGTCGGTTGGCATGGATGGTTCGGTTGCGTTGTTCATGGTCGCGTTATCAAGTAGCAGGTCATCTGATCATCAGCGCTTTAATGCTCGCCAGGCGATATCGGTGCGGTATTGGGCGCCGTCAAACTTGATCTGTTTAAGTCTGGCGTAGGCGTTTTGTCGGGCGCGTTCAACTGTGTCACCCATGGCAGTGACGCAAAGTACCCGTCCACCAGAGGTGAGGAGTTGATGGTCCGTCAATGTCGTGCCGGCGTGAAACACCACGGCGTCTTTGTTGTCTGTGCCTGTGCCGGTGTCGGTGATCACATCACCCGTTCGGGCTTTGGCCGGATAGCCGGCGCTAGCCATCACCACGCCTAAGGCTGTGCGCGGATCCCAATCGAGCTTGACTTGATCTAGCTTGCCATCGACCGCGGCATCGAGTGCGTCAAGCAAATCGGACTTCAGTCGCATCAAAATGGGCTGAGTTTCGGGGTCACCCATGCGGCAATTGAACTCCAGCACGTTGATTGATCGGGTGTCATCCGTGCCGTCGCCAATCATGACGCCGGCGTACAAAAAGCCCGTGTAGGGCAGGCCATCGGCAGCCATGCCAGCAATCGTGGGCTCAATGACTTCTCGCATGATGCGTTCGTGGATGGTTGGGCTGACCACTGGTGCTGGCGAGTATGCACCCATGCCGCCAGTGTTGGGGCCTTGGTCGCCATCGCCCAAGCGTTTGTGGTCCTGGCTGCTGGCAAGCGCGAGGATATGTTTGCCATCGGCCATGACGATGAAGCTCGCCTCTTCACCCAAGAGACAGGCCTCGATCACCACGCGCGCACCGGCTGCGCCCAAGCTGCCATCACCGAGCATGCTGTCAACTGCGGCGTGGGCCTCCGCTAGGGTGGCGGCTACCACCACGCCTTTCCCAGCAGCCAAGCCATCGGCTTTGATCACAATGGGTGCGCCGTGCTGATCAATGTAAGCGTGGGCTTGTGCCGGGTCGGTAAAGGTTGAGTAAGCAGCCGTTGGGATGCCGTGACGCTGCATAAAGGCCTTGGCGTAGTCCTTGGAGCTCTCAAGCTGCGCACATGCTTGCGTAGGCCCAAAAATGCGCAAGCCCCGCGCCTGAAACACATCAACCACACCGGCAGCTAACGGCGCTTCTGGTCCCACGACCGTGAGGTAGATGTCATTGTCCTGGGCAAACTTGGCGAGTTCGGCGGGGTCCGATATGGCTACGTTGGTGACGTGATCCATGGTGGCCGTGCCACCGTTGCCTGGTGCCACGTATACGTGGGTAACCTTGGCTGAGTGCAGCAACGCCCAAGTAAGCGCGTGTTCACGACCACCTGAGCCGATGACTAGCAGTTTGCGCATGGGTTGTGTTCCTTGTTGGTCATCAATATTGAAGAAGCGGTTTTAGTCTGGTGGCGTTGAATCACAAAACGCAGACTCAGAACAGCAATGTGAGCGCTTTATTCATCGGCTGCAAGCACAGCATTGGTGTAGACCTCCTGCACGTCGTCTAGCGACTCGAGCGCGTCAAGCAGCTTTTGCATTTTGGTGGCGTCTTCGCCGGCAAGCGCCACTTCGTTTTCTGGTTTCATGATGACGTCTGCCATCTCGGCCGTTAAGCCCTTGGCCTCAAGGGCTGCCTTGACTTCACCGAATTTACCAGGCTCACAAATCACTTCAACCACCCCTTCCTCATCGGTTGCGACATCATCGGCACCTGCATCAAGCGCTGCTTCCATGACGGTGTCTTCGGAAGTGCCTGGTGCGAACAGGAACTGCCCGACATGGCGAAACATAAAAGCCACACAGCCGTCTTGCCCCAGGTTGCCACCATGCTTGGAAAACGCATGTCGAACGTCAGCCACGGTTCGGGTTCGGTTATCGGTCATGCAGTCCACTATCACGGCTGCCCCATTGATGCCATAGCCCTCGTAGCGAATCTCATCGTAGTTGTCACCATCGCCTGTGCCAGCGCCTCGGGCAATCGCGCGCTGGATATTGTCCTTGGGCATGTTAGCCGCGGTGGCCTTGTCCCAGGCCAGACGCAGGCGCGGATTGGACTCGGGGTCCGGGCCGCCGGCACGAGCCGCCACCGTGATCTCACGGATGATTTTGGTCCAAAGCTTGCCGCGCTTGGCGTCTTGACGACCTTTGCGGTGCTGGATGTTTGCCCATTTGCTGTGACCTGCCATGTCGCTGTGTCCGTTGACTAAAAAACCATCATTTTAGCCCGCCTCGAGATACACTATCCGTCAAGCACCAATTGCTGGTTACGAGTCCCGATTTAGGCTCGGGTTGGCCCTTGGTGCAGTTGTTTTTACAACCACATACAACAAGATAGGGAGCACCATGAGTACCCTCACAAAAGCTATCCGCATTGAGCAGCACGGTGGACCAGAGGTCCTGCAGTTGGTCGAAATCGAGGTGCCAGCGCCAGCAGACAACGAGATCACGATCCGTCAGCGCGCCGTGGGCCTGAATTTCATCGATATCTACTTCCGTACTGGGCTCTACAAATCGCCGTTGCCTCACGGCTTGGGTTTTGAAGGGGCTGGCGAAGTGATTGCCGTGGGCAAGGCGGTCAAGCGCTTTAAAGTAGGCGATCGCGTGGCCTACGGCCAAAGCCCGATTGGTGCATACGCCGAGGTTCGTAACGTGCCAGCCGGTCAGGTCGTTCAACTGCCCAAAGGCATCTCATTTGAAGACGCCGCAGCCATGATGCTAAAGGGCCTGACTGTTCAATACCTGTTTCGCCAGACCTATCGCCTGCAGGGCGGTGAGACGATTCTGTTTCATGCCGCTGCCGGTGGCGTGGGTCTGATCGCTTGCCAGTGGGCCAAGGCGCTTGGCGTCAAACTCATCGGCACGGCCTCCACACCTGAGAAAGTGGCATTGGCTAAAAAGCATGGCGCCTGGCAGATGATCAACTACAGCAATGAGAATGTGGTTGAACGCGTCATGGAGTTGACCAAAGGCAAGAAAGTGCCTGTGGTCTATGACGGTGTGGGCAAAGACACTTGGGAGACCTCGCTAGACTGCCTGCAGCCACGTGGCTTGATGGTCAGTTTCGGGAATGCTTCGGGTGCTGTGGATGGCGTGAATTTGGGTATTCTCGCGGCCAAGGGCTCGCTTTACGTGACTCGCCCGACGCTCGCGGCCCACGTGCCTACGCCAGAGAAGATGCAAGCCGCTGCTGATGAGCTCTTTGAATTGGTGTTGGCCAAGAAAATCAAGATGCAAATCGATCAGCGTTACACGCTCGATCAAGCTGCCGCGGCACAGATTGCTTTGAAAGAACGCAAGACCACCGGCGCATCGGTGTTTGTGTTTGAGTAAGCAAAACTTCAATGCACTACTCATGAAATCAATGCATTGAGTGAGTTTGTATCGCTGTATGAAACCATAAGGGCCTGTTAATACAGGCCCTTATGGTGATGGTAGTCGGCTGACCTTGGTACAGGCCTTGGACCAGTCGTTAGATCAAGCCTTCGATCACGCCTGATCGGCCTCAAGATGGTATTGCGTCACGCGGGCGACCTCGTTTTTTGAGCCGAGCACGACGCTTACGCGCTCATGCATGCCCTTGGGCTCAATGTCCAGAATCCGGCGACGGCCATCGGTGGCCATGCCACCGGCTTGTTCAACCAGCATGCTCATTGGGTTGGCCTCGTACATCAGTCGCAGCTTGCCGGGCTTGTTTGGTTCACGTGAATCCCACGGGTACATGAAGATGCCGCCGCGCATGATGAGGCGATGCACGTCAGCAACCATCGAGGCAATCCATCGCATGTTGAAGTTCTTGCCGCGAGGGCCATCCTTGCCGGCCAAGCATTCATCGATATAACGTTTCATGGGTGGTGCCCAGTGGCGCACGTTGGACATATTGATGGCAAATTCCTGTGTGTCTTCAGGGATTTGCATGTTTTCGTGGGTCAACACCCATGATCCCATTTCGCGATCCAGCGTAAAACCAACCACGCCTTCACCGACAGTGAGCACGAGCATGGTTTGTGGGCCATAAATCGCATAGCCGGCTGCGACTTGCGTGACGCCAGGCTGTAAAAAATCTTCTTCTGTGATGTCTCGTCCAGATGCACTCGGTGGCGCTTGCAAGACCGAAAAGATGGTGCCGATCGAGACGTTGACGTCAATGTTCGATGAGCCATCGAGTGGGTCATACATCAGCAGGTATTCACCTTTGGGATAGCGATTGGGAATCAGGTGGATTTTTTCCATTTCCTCAGAAGCCATGGCGGCCAGATGTCCACCCCATTCATTAGCCTCAAGCAAAACCTCGTTGGCAATCACATCGAGTTTTTTCTGAACCTCGCCCTGAACGTTCTCTTGGTCAAGGCTGCCAAGCACACCACCAAGCGCACCTTTGCTGACCGAATGGCTGATGGTTTTGCAGGCCCGGGAGACAATCTCTATGAGTAGGCGCAGCTCGGCGGGCAGGGCCTTGTCGGTGCGTTGCTTCTCGACCAGATATTGAGTTAACGATGTGCGTTTTTTGGACATGATTGGCTCGCTTGGAGAAAGACTGAAAAAGGTTAGAGTGTTAGCGCCTTGGTCACGATTTCTCGGGTGTTGCCAGACAGTTTGGTGGCATCAGCAACCGACTGCAAGGCAGCACGCATCTGTGACTTCAAAGGCTCGACGTGATGGGTCCAATGATCGAGTGCACGCGCCAGACGCGCAGCCACCTCTGGATTGGCCTCATCGATGCGTTTAACTTGCTCGGCCCAGAAGCGATAGCCACTGCCGTCAGCGACATGGAATCCGAGTGGATTGTTCAGGCAAAACTGAAACACCAGTGCGCGTAACCGGTTCGGGTTGCGGTAGACAAATGCCGGGTGCCCGAGCAAATGCGCCACCGTTTGCAGCGTCGTGGTTGGTGCCGTTGCCTGAATGGCAAACCATTTGTCAACGACTAACGGGTCGTCCTGGAAGCGGTCATAGAAGTGGGCGAGTGCGGCATCAACCCGGTCGTCACGGTGAGGGTGCAGCAGCAACGCGCGCAGTGCACCCATGCGATCAGTCATGTTGTGTGCGGCATCGTATTGCGAGGCAGCCATTGCCTTGGCGTGGTCTGAGCCCGCCAGACTGAGCCAGCTCAGAGCCAGATTTCGCAGTGCTCGCTTGCCCGCAGCCTCAGGCGATGCATCAAATTCGATCGTTGCAGGGCATTGATTGACACATTCGGTCAGGATGTCGGCCAGTCTGTCACCGAGTGTGGTCTCAAGGTCATGCTTGGCACGTGCCAGAGACAATGGATCCATGGCCTGCATTTGCTGCAGCAGATATTTGTCAGATGGCAGGCTCAACAGTCGTGTGACATAAGCGGCATCCAGGGCAGTGTCAGCAAGTGTTGCTTTGCCAACCTCAATAATCATCTGAAGCAAACGGGCATCATCTGCAGCTTGCGTTGATGATTGTGCTTTGCCCAGCAGATAGCGGGTCAAGAGCATCTGCATCGCTTCCCAGCGCGCCCAGGCATCCGGGTCGTGTTGGGCCAAGGTTGCTAAATCCTCGTTGCGGTACTCGTAATCGAGTTCGACCGGTGCGCTAAAGCCGCGGTTAAGCGACAGAATGTCGTCGGCCAAAAGGCCTTTGATCATCCAGCTTTGGCGATGCTCGGTTAACTCTAAGAGCACTGACTCGCCTGACAGGCTTTTGCCTTCGTCTTCAGCACAGACCGTCAGCTGCCGTGATTGCCCATCCTGGCCAATGGCACCAATTCTAAGAGGGATGTGAAACGGCTGTTTGGTAAGGCCACTGGATTTCTCGACACCGACGACCGCGCATTCTTGTGTCAAGCTCAGGCGCACGCCGTCAGATTGGCTTTCAACGGTTACGTGCACGCAGGGCGTGCCAGCCTGGCTGTACCATCGACGAAACACTTGTAAGTTGCGATGTGGATCGCGCTGCTGCAACGCCCATTCGAGCGAAGCGACGTAGTCATCGCAGGTAACTGCCTGACCATCATGGCGACGAAAGTACTCTCGCATGCCCTGCTGGAAAGTGTCTTCACCTAGCAGCGTATGCATCATGCGAATGACTTCAGCGCCTTTCTCATAAACGGTTGCGGTGTAGAAGTTGCTGATTTCTTCAAAGCTTTCGGGCCGAATGGGGTGTGCCATGGGTCCAGCATCTTCCGGGAACTGGGCTGCTCTAAGCATGATGACATCATCAATGCGTTTGACTGCACGCGCGCTCGCGGCAGCAACCTCGTCAAGCCCTTCAGCAAGCATGTCTGCGGTAAATTCCTGATCGCGAAACACCGTCAGGCCTTCTTTGAGGCTTAGCTGAAACCAGTCACGGCATGTCACGCGGTTACCAGTCCAGTTGTGGAAGTACTCGTGGCCAATAACGGCCTCGATCGCTTGATAGTTGGCATCGGTTGCTGTTTCAGGATCAGCCAATACATAAGCTGCATTAAAAATGTTCAGGCCCTTGTTCTCCATGGCGCCCATGTTGAAATCGCGTGCAGCCACAATCATGAAGCGGTCAAGATCGAGCTCAAGACCGAAGCGGCGCTCATCCCACTGAACTGAGCGCTCAAGCGATTGCATGGCCCACTCGGTGCGGTCATACGTGCCCGGGTCACTATAGATCTGCAGTGTGACGGGTTTGCCTGAACGGGTGTAGGTTTGCTGCTCACGCAAATCAAATGTCCCAGCAACGAGCGCAAACAGATAACAGGGCTTGGGGAATGGATCGTGCCAGCGGCATTCATGGCGCCCATCGTCGAGCTTGGTTTCTCCGACCAGATTACCGTTTGACAGCAACACAGGGTATTGATTGCGATTGCCTCTAAGCGTGACGCTGTAAGTGGACATCACATCTGGACGATCAGCGAAATAAGTGATCCGCCGAAACCCTTCTGCTTCACACTGAGTAAACAGACTTTGGCCCGAAACATATAGCCCCATCAGGCTGGAGTTGCGTGCAGGGTGGTTTAGGCACACGATCTCGATTTCGCACTTTGAGGGCAAGTCCAGTATTGTCAAACCATTGTCATCGAGCACGTAGCTCTCAGGCGCACAAGCTTGACCATTGATCTTCAGACTGACAAAGGCGATGTCTTCGCCATTGAGTTGGAGCGGGGTGTTGGCCGCCGCGCTGTCAGCTCGGATTACCGACAAGACAGAAGTCACTCGGGTGGCCTCGGGGTTTAGATCAAAGGTTAGCGAGACGGTCGGGATTTGATAAGCAAAGGGCTGGTAGTCGTTGCGGTAAACAGTCATGAGTCGGCGGCGGTTTATTCGTGAGAATCAAAATATTTCACCGATTTTAGTCCGAGCCAAGAACAAAACGGCAGCGCCCCCCAAAAGAGCGCTGCCGTTGTCGAAATTGAACCGACTGGCTTAAGTCGATTGCACCAGAAACTCCTCGCGCTTGCGGCCGGTGGCCTCGGCGTCAGTCACCCAGCGGGGGGCCTTGCCACGGCCCGTCCACGTGTCACCAGTCTCGGGATGACGATATTTAATGGGAACCGGGCCGCGAGGTCCCCGTTTGCCGGATGTGGTTTTAGGGGCGGCGGTTTTGCTGGCGCCACGTTTGCCAAATGCTGCTGTAATTTCTTCTGGCGTAATGTCATACTCTTTCATTGATTTAATGATCGAGCGGATCACGGGTAGGCGCTTCTTGTTTTGTAGGGCCTGGGCCTGTTTCTTGAGTTTTTCGATCTCTTTTTCAATCTTGGCTTGCAGGGCTGCGTAGTTTTGACGGGGCATGATTGTTTTCCTGTTTTATTTAATCAAGTAAAACCATTAAGTGGGTTTGGCAAGTCCGGTTGGGTTAGCTGTTATTGGTCTGAATTAGTCACACTCGAACTGAAGCTTGTGATTGCTAAACAAATATATCGATCTATTCGATAACGATCTCTGCGAATGAACGCTGTCTGATACCAATGGGCGCACTACTGCAGCATTATGAAAAAACCTTCAGACAGCTTTGCTCTAACAGACTGATTTAAAACTAAAATTTGTTTATTGCAGTTTGATGAAATCTAAACTGATGACAGAGTCAGATTATAAACATTAATTTTCATGAGTAAGTCAAAGTGATTGTTAGAGCGGCTGTCAAACTGCCATATTGGAGATTATTAAGGAGATTTTATGGCTGACCATTTTTTAGTTGCAGCGGTTCAAATGGTTTCAACGGATGATGTCGGTTTTAATATTGAGCGGGCATCTCATGGAATCAGGCAAGCCGCTGACAAGAATGCACAACTCGTTGTTTTGCCAGAGTATTTCTGTCTTTTAAGTCCCCGCGATGAGGCTAAAAAAGAGATCGCTGAAGATTATGGTGATGGGCCGATCCAAACGGCTTTGTCCAATTTGGCGCGTGAAACGGGTGTATGGCTTGTTGGTGGCACATTGCCAATCAAATCGGGGCAAAACGACAAGGTCTTTAATACTCAGTTGGTTTTTTCACCCGACGGCAAAGTGATTGCCCGTTATGACAAGATTCACCTTTTTAATTTCAGCCAGGGTAATGAGAGGTATAACGAGTCGCGCTCAGTGGTTGCCGGGCAGGAGACCCGAACGGTAGAGATGCCATTTGGGCGTGTTGGCCTTTCTACCTGCTACGATTTGCGTTTTCCCGAGTTGTATCGGGCCTTGGGCACTGTTGACCTGATCGTAGTGCCCGCAGCCTTTACCGAGACAACAGGACGTGCTCACTGGGAGCCGCTGCTTAGGGCGCGCGCTATCGAGAATCAGGCCTACGTCCTGGCTGCAGCGCAAGGTGGCGAGCACCCCGGGGCACGACGCACGTGGGGGCATTCCATGCTGATAGACCCTTGGGGTGAGATCATGGCGGAGATAGAGCTTGGTGAAGGCGTGATATCAGGTGAGGTAAGACGAGACAAACTTCGCTCGGTGAGGTCTTCTTTGCCCGCCCTGCAAAACCGGGTGTTATGAACCGACTTGAGTATGTTGCAAGTTCAGTCCGCTGCACTTGCCTTGAAAAATTTTTAAATAGCTTTGTCCTAGGAAAATTGAATGAGTGCTGTCCTTGATACCCATCCCATGCATGTTGCACAGAATTTGTTGCTAGATCCTTGGGGTTTAGGCAACCGCGATTTCGATCGGGCCATGGGCGAGATTTTTAAGCACAAGATCGATTATGCCGATCTGTATTTTCAATACACCCGAAGCGAAGGCTGGGGTCTTGAAGAAGGCATTGTCAAAACTGGCAGTTTCTCCATCGGACAAGGCGTCGGTGTGCGTGCCGTTGCCGGTGAAAAAACGGCTTTTGCCTACTCGGATGCCTTGTCTTCGGATGCCATCATGAATGCCGCGCGTGCGGTGCGCGAAATCGCTGGTGCTGGCCAGATTCGCCGCATTGGCTCGACTGGCAAGCCGGTGGCTGGCGCGCATGATCTCTACCAAGGCCTTGATCCCGTTGCCAGCCTGCCTGCCGATGAAAAAGTCCGCTTGCTCGAACGGCTAGAGAAGATGGCCCGTCGTCGTGACCCGCATGTGGTGCAGGTGATGGCGTCTTTGGGCATGGAGTATGACGTGGTGATGGTTGTGGGCAGTGACGGGCGTCAATGCGCCGACATTAGACCCTTGGTGCGCTTGTCGTTAACTGTCATTGCCGAGCGCAACGGTCGACGTGAAACAGGGCGTTCTGGCGGCGGCGGTCGCACAACGCTTGGCTACTTCACCGACGAGGTGTTGCAGTCGTATGTCGATCAGGCGGTGCATGAGGCCATGGTCAACCTTGAGGCACGGCCTGCACCCGCTGGCGAGATGACCGTGGTGCTTGGCTGTGGCTGGCCCGGGATTTTGCTGCATGAAGCCGTGGGTCACGGCCTAGAGGGGGACTTCAACCGTAAAGGCTCAAGTGTCTTTGCCGGGCGTATTGGCCAGCGTGTGGCGTCCAAAGGCGTGACGGTTGTCGACGATGGCACGCTTAGCGGGCGTCGCGGCTCATTGAACATTGACGACGAGGGCAATCCGACTCAGCGCAATGTATTGATTGAAGACGGGATTCTGAAGGGGTACCTACAAGACACAACCAACGCACGCTTGATGGGTGTGGCTCCCACGGGCAATGGTCGTCGCGAATCATTTGCGCACTTGCCGATGCCGCGCATGACCAACACTTACATGCTTGCTGGCCAGGACGACCCCAAAGAGATTGTTAAGTCTGTCAAAAAAGGCTTGTATGCGGTGAATTTCGGGGGCGGGCAGGTTGATATCACCAGTGGCAAGTTCGTCTTCTCGGCCTCTGAGGCCTACATGATAGAAAATGGCGAGATTACTTATCCGGTCAAGGGTGCCACGCTCATTGGGAATGGTCCGGATGCGCTGACGCGTGTATCCATGATTGGCAATGACATGCAGCTAGATAGTGGGGTGGGAACCTGCGGCAAAGAAGGCCAAAGTGTGCCGGTGGGTGTTGGCATGCCCACCATCCGGATTGATGGCCTGACGGTGGGTGGCACGGCTTGATTCGCCAATCTCGCTGGAAGTTGGTGCGGCTGTTGTAAATGCGCTACATTGTGGGGTCTATGCCTTTTTGCAATCTTTATGTCAGGCTATTTGTGGTAGATTCATCGCCATGGTCAAGAACGCAACTTATTTCTGGTTTTATTTTTTTAGCTTTCCTCCCCTTGCTGGCGGAAGGTCGGTTGCCTAGTGCCTAAAAAACTGAACCGAATCTGAAACCGCCAGCCAAGCTGGCGGTTTTTGTTTGTGGATGCTTAAAACGTTTATTGGAATCCGAGGAGTTAGCTGTGCCACACAATACCGACGACATCAGAATTCGAGAAATCAAAGAGCTTGCACCGCCATCGCATGCCATGCGGGAGTTTCCCTGCACGGAAGAGGTTAGCAATGTTGTGCATGAGGCTCGTCAGGCGATTCATCGCATCTTGCACGGCATGGATGACCGCATGGTGGTGGTCATTGGGCCTTGCTCGATCCACGACACCAAAGCAGCCATGGAATACGCCAATAGGCTTAAGCCCGTTCGTGAGCGCCTGAAAGCCGACCTCGAAATTGTCATGCGCGTTTACTTTGAAAAGCCTCGCACAACAGTTGGCTGGAAAGGACTCATTAACGATCCCGATTTGGACGGCAGCTTTCAGATCAACAAAGGCCTGCGGTTGGCACGCGAGGTATTGCTAGACGTCAACTCGCTGGGTTTGCCAGCCGGTTGCGAGTTTCTGGACATGATTACGCCGCAATACATTGCTGACCTGGTGTCGTGGGGTGCCATTGGCGCTCGCACCACAGAAAGTCAGGTGCACCGCGAACTCGCTTCTGGCTTGTCGTGTCCGGTGGGCTTTAAGAACGGGACTGACGGCAACATCAAGATTGCCGTTGACGCCATGAAGGCAGCCTCTCAGCCACATCACTTCTTGTCAGTGACCAAAGGCGGGCATTCGGCGATCGTGTCAACCGAAGGCAATGAGGATTGCCATGTGATTCTGCGTGGCGGCAAGGCCCCGAATTTTGATGCGCCAAGTGTGCAGGCAGCCTGTGAGGAGCTTGCCAAGTCCGGTCAAGCTCAGCGTGTCATGATCGATGCCAGTCACGCCAATAGCAACAAAAAGCCTGAGAACCAGCCTGCGGTCTGTCATGACATTGCACAACAGGTCGCCGCAGGCGATACTCGGATCATCGGTGTGATGGTCGAGAGTCATTTGGTAGGCGGTCGGCAGGACTTGGTGCCCGGACAGCCATTAACGTACGGCCAGAGCATCACGGATGGCTGCATTGACTGGGATTCATCAGTCGCAGTGCTTGATGAGCTTGCGCAGGCTGTACAGGCGCGTCGTCGCACGTTGGTGACCTCAGGCAAGTAGTTTCATCGGGCAAAAAACGCGGAACTAACCACGGGACTAATCATGGGACATATGTCAATTGAACAGCGTCTGCGCAAGCCCTTGCCGCCCGAGATGGTGCAAGCGTTTGAAGCCCGGTTCGGCAAACGGTTCTCGCAGGCAATGCCGGTGCGTGAGCATCATGGCAGGGACGAATCGCCCTTTCCGAACATGCTGCCCGATGCCGTGGTGTTTGCCGAGTCCACAGACGATGTGGTGTTTGTGGTCAAGGCGTGTTCGCAGCACGGCGTCCCATTGATTCCGTATGGCTCGGGCTCGTCGCTTGAGGGGCACCTGCTGGCCATCGAGGGCGGGATCTCACTCGACGTCAGCGCGATGAACAAGATTGTTTCGCTAAATACCGAGGACTTAACGGTCACGGTGCAGCCTGGCATGACACGCAAACAGTTAAATGAGCAGTTGCGTGACACAGGCTTGTTCTTTCCGATCGACCCGGGTGCTGATGCCTCAATCGGCGGCATGGCATCAACTCGGGCTTCAGGCACCAACGCCGTTCGCTATGGCACCATGCGTGAGAATGTGCTCGGGCTAGAGGTTGTGACTGCCCAGGGTAAGGTGGTGCGCACCGCCCGCCGGGCACGGAAATCCTCTGCCGGTTACGACTTGACGCGTATTTTTGTAGGTAGTGAGGGCACGCTTGGGGTTATCACGGAAGTGACGGTGCGTCTCTATCCTCAGCCCGAGGCCGTCAGCGCAGCGGTTTGCCATTTCCCCACGATGCAACATGCCGTGGCAGCGGTGATCCAGACGATTCAGATGGGTGTGCCGGTGGCTCGTGTGGAATTGATGGACAGCAATGCGGTTCGCGCCAGCAACGCCTATAGCCATTTAACCCTGCGCGAGACGCCGTTGCTGCTATTTGAGTTTCATGGCAGTCAGGCCGCAGTGCAGGAGCAGGCTCAACTGGTGCAGGAAATTGCCCGTGATCACGAGGGCATGGATTTTGAGTGGGCCAACCTGCCTGAAGAGCGTAACCGTCTCTGGACAGCCCGCCACAACGCTTATTTCGCTGGCCTGCAATTGCGCCCTGGATGCCGCGCGAGCACAACAGATGTGTGCGTGCCTATCTCGCGTTTGGCCGAGTGTATTGATGGCGCTAGTCAATTGCTGGCAAAAGCCTCCTTTCCATTCACCATCGTGGGTCACGTTGGCGATGGCAATTTCCACGTGCTGATGTTGCTTGACCCAGAAGACCCTAAAGAATGGGATGAATCAGAACAACTAAACCACGCGCTGGTAGAAATGGCGCTATCAGTAGATGGCACATGCACCGGTGAACACGGCATTGGCTTGCACAAGCTTGGCTTCATGCATGAGGAGCACGGTGAGGCGGCGCTCGAACTCATGTGGGCATTAAAGCGTGCCTATGATCCGGGCAATATCCTTAACCCAGGAAAGGTTTTACCGGTTCTCTGAGCATCTGGAATACCCGCATTTGGGGTAAATCCTCGCTGTCAATTGCATCACGACAAGGTATTGTTGTGGTATGCAACATGAAGTGAACCAACGTGATGACTACTGAACTGGAAATGCCGGTCTCTGAGACCGTTGTGCCTGCCTTGGATGAGATTTTGCATGCGCTTAGGGTCGTCGTGCCCGAGCACTGCATACTGGCGCGTGATGAACAAAAGCGGCCCTATGAGTGTGATGGGTTGTCGCTGTACCGACAAATCCCCATGGTGGTGGTGCTCCCAGAAAACGAGTCTCAGGTTCAGGGTGTGCTGCGCGCAGCCAAACGGCTCAATGTGCCTGTGGTAACGCGAGGAGCGGGCACAGGGCTCTCGGGCGGTGCCATGCCGCATGCACAAGGGATCTTGCTTGGCATGTCAAAGTTCAATCGCATCAGGCATGTTGACCCGGTGTCAGCCACGGCAGTTGTTGAGCCAGGGGTGCGCAACCTCGCGGTCTCCGAGGCTGTTGCTCATCTCGGGCTTTACTATGCGCCGGATCCCTCGAGCCAGATCGCATGCACCATTGGTGGCAACATCGCCGAGAACTCCGGTGGGGTGCATTGCCTGAAGTATGGTCTGACTGTTCACAACGTGCTCAAAGTCCGAATGGTCACCCTCGATGGCGAGATTGTTGAGCTCGGTAGCGAAGCGCCCGATTACCCGGGTCCAGATCTTTTGTCGGCTTTTATTGGTTCTGAGGGCATGCTTGGGGTCGTAACCGAGGTTACGCTGCGCCTGTTGCCAAAGCCAGCGCTTGCCAAGGTCATCATGGCCAGTTTTGATGATGTTGACAAAGCTGGGCAAGCGGTGGCGGCGGTTATTGCTGCGGGCATCATTCCAGCGGGCCTAGAGATGATGGACCAGCGGGCCACTGAGATGGTTGAGCCATTTGTCAAAGCCGGCTACGACGTTAACGCCAAAGCGATCCTGTTGTGCGAGTCTGACGGCACAGAAGTGGAAGTCGCTGAAGAAATTCATCGCATGACACAAGTGTTTGAAGGGGTCGGGGCGACCCGTATTCAGGTTTCCGAGACAGAGCGTGAGCGGTTGTTGTTCTGGGCCGGACGCAAGAACGCGTTCCCGGCTGCCGGGCGGGTGTCCCCTGACTATTACTGCATGGACGGCACGATTCCAAGGCGTCGGTTGTCAGAGGTTCTGCAGGCTATTGAAGGCATGGAGACAACTTATGGGTTGCGTTGCGCCAATGTATTTCACGCGGGTGATGGCAATTTGCATCCCCTAATTCTTTTTGATTCGAACGACGCCGATGAGGTCGATCGGGCTGAGAAGTTCGGTGCTGCAATTCTTGAACTTTGTGTGAAGGTCGGTGGCACGATTACCGGGGAACACGGTGTGGGCCTTGAGAAGATCAACCAGATGTGCGTTCAGTTTGAGCGTGATGAGCTCGACACTTTCTTTGGCGTCAAACGCGCGTTTGATCCCGACGGGTTGTTAAACCCGGAGAAAGTCATACCGACGCTTGCGCGCTGTGCCGAATACGGCAAGATGCATGTTCATGGTGGCAAGTTGCCGTTTGCCGACATACCGCGGTTCTAGAGATAGCGAGGTTTAAAAGATGGATTACGCGCTATCGCGGTTGTGTGAGCAGGTCATGACGGCTCGTGCAAACTTGCAGGCAATCGAGATTGTTGGGGGCGGTACCAAGCGCTTCTATGGCAATCCCTTGCCTGACCAAGATAAAGCCACGCGTCTGGACTTGTCAGCGATTTCTGGCATTGTGACCTATGAGCCTAGCGAGCTTGTCATGACGGCCTTGGCGGGTACCCCGTTAAGCGAGATCGAAAGTGCTTTGGCAGAACAAGGCCAGATGCTGGCGTTTGATCCACCACGATTTGGTTCAACGAGCACAATCGGTGGCGTGGTCGCTAGTGGCTTGTCTGGGCCGCTGAGTTTTGGGTATGGGCCGCTGCGGCACTACGTGTTGGGTGCCCACTTGCTCGATGCACAAGGTCGAATCTTGAAATTCGGTGGCGAGGTCATGAAAAACGTTGCTGGCTACGACGTTTCAAGACTGTTGACTGGTTCGCTCGGCATGTTCGGTGTGATTGTGCAAGTGTCGTTGAAGGTTCTGCCATTGCCGATGCGTGATGTGACCTTGATGTTTGAATTAACTGAAGGCCAGGCGCTTGCGCATTGTGCCGGGTTTCGGTCCAAAGCCATGCCGATCAAAGCAGCTGCCTGGATGCCAGATACCGAAAGCCAGGTTGGTCATTTGGCCATACGAGTGTGCGGGGCCGAGTCGGCCGTTGAGCACGCCAAGCAGATTCTAGGTGGTCAGGAGCTTGCTGTGGATGCCGCTGGTCAATGGTGGCAATCTTTGCGTGATCAGACTGCTGCATTCTTTAATGCTGGCCCGGTTTGGCGAATTGCCGTGCGTGGGCAAACACCGGCACTCGATCTGGGGGTGACGGCGTTTGATCTTGCTGGCGAGCTCCGTTGGGTCACAGGCGAGCTTGATGCCCAAGCAGTTCGTGATGTGGCTGTTGCCGCAGGCGGCCATGCCACATTGTTTCGTGCCACTGAGGTTGGCAACCTACCCGCCGATGGGGTGTTTCAGCCATTGGCGCCGGCTGCGCGGTCAATCGTTCAGCGGCTTAAGAAAGAGTTCGATCCCAAGTCCATATTTAACCCGGGCCGACTGGTTGCCGGCATCTGAAGGAAAGGCAAGCATGCAAACCAAGTTGTTGCCCGACATCAAGAACACGCCTTTGGGCCAGGAGGCTGAAGAAATCCTGCGCCGCTGTGTGCACTGCGGATTCTGTACGGCAACTTGTCCAACGTATCAGGTGCTCGGAGATGAACTCGACAGTCCGCGGGGACGGATCTACCTCATCAAGGAAATGCTTGAGGGTGCAGAAGTCACCCAGGCCACTCAGGTGCACCTTGATCGATGTCTGACCTGTCGTAATTGCGAGACCACGTGCCCGTCTGGTGTTGAGTATGGCAAGTTGATCGACATCGGTCGCCAGATTGTGGATGAACGGGTGCCGCGATCGACGGCCGATAAAATCAAGCGTGAGGGTTTGCGCCGCACTTTGAATTCCCCTTGGTTTGCACAAGCCTACAAGATTGGGCAATCCGTGCGTCAATGGTTGCCAGAGTCGATCAAGCGCAAAGTGGTTGCTAAACAGTCGGCCGGTGCAATCCCGGAGAATCGCGGCCATGCCCGTCAGGTCATCATGCTAAAGGGTTGCGTGCAACCGGGCATGATGCCTAATATTGACGCGGCCACGATTCGGATTTTGGATAGGCTTGGCATTGGTGCACAGATCTTGCAGGAGTCAGGCTGCTGTGGCGCATTGAATTTCCACCTCGATGCACAGGAGGCGGGCAGGGCGCAGATGCGCGCCAATATCGACGCCTGGTGGCCGTTGCTAGCCAGTGGTGAGGTGGAGGCGATCGTGATGAATGCCTCGGGCTGTGGTGGCATGGTGCGCGAGTACGAGCACCACCTGCGCTTAGACCCCGTATACGCTGAGAAGGCCAAGTTGGTCAGCGAGCATGTCAAGGACATTGCCGAGTTTCTGGCGCCAGAAGCCGCCAAACTAAAAGAAATCGTTGATGCTGCTCGGTTGCCCAACAAGCCCGTGTTTCACCCGCCATGCACCTTGCAGCATTGGCAAGGGCTAAGGCCAGAGAGTGAAGCCTTGTTAAAAGGAATAGGGCTAGACCTGCAACCCTTTGCCGAAACCCACCTGTGTTGCGGTTCCGCCGGGGCCTATTCGGTTTTGCAGCCAGAGATTTCGACGAATCTGCGTGATCGCAAGCTTGGGCATATCAATCAGGCCAAGCCCGATGTGATTGTGTCTTCCAACATCGGCTGCATCGGTCACCTGCAGTCTGGCACGGACACACCGGTCAAGCACTGGGTTGAAGTCGTGGATGCCGCGTTGCGATAGCTTGCGGTGAGTCTGCAACAAAGAGCCCACCAATCCTGGCGATCGGTGGGCTCTTTGTTCAGTGGTCTCGCGCTTGCCTAGGCGACTAAACCGCAAACTTAACGTGTCACATCAAACAGCCTTGACCATGTCCTCGATGACTTTCTTGGCGTCGCCAAACACCATCATGGTCTTGTCCATGTAAAAGAGCTCGTTGTCTAGCCCAGCATAGCCAGCAGCCATGGATCGCTTGTTGACGATCACCGTCTTGGCCTTGTAGGCCTCCAGGATCGGCATGCCGGCAATCGGCGATTTCGGGTCGTTTTTGGCGGCCGGGTTAACCACGTCATTGGCGCCAAGCACCAGTACCACATCGGTCTGGCCAAACTCGCCGTTGATGTCTTCCATCTCAAACACCTGGTCGTATGGCACTTCAGCTTCGGCCAAGAGCACGTTCATGTGTCCCGGCATGCGACCGGCCACTGGGTGAATCGCGTACTTTACCGTGACGCCTTGCTCGGTGAGTTTTTCTGCGAGTTCCTTCAAGGCATGCTGTGCACGCGCCACGGCCAAACCATACCCCGGCACAATGACCACAGACTCGGCATTGGTCATGATAAAGGCCGCATCCTCAGCACTGCCTGAGCGCACATTGCGAGCGCCTTGTGAAGCCGCTGATGCACCATCGTCGGCACCGCCACCAAAACCACCCAAAATCACGTTAAAGAATGAGCGGTTCATGGCCTTGCACATGATGTAAGACAGAATTGCACCAGATGAACCCACGAGCGAGCCGGCAATAATCAGCATGGAGTTATTAAGCGAGAACCCAATGCCGGCAGCAGCCCAGCCAGAGTAGCTGTTTAGCATCGAGACCACGACAGGCATGTCAGCGCCACCAATCGGGATGATGATCAACACCCCAAGAATGAAGGCGATGATGGTCATGATGATGAATGGTGTCCAGGTCTCAGTCACCATGAACCAGATGCCGCAGGCGATCATGATGATGGCTAGCACCAGATTCAACATGTGCTGGCCGCCAAAGACGACCGGCGCACCCTGAAACAGACGGAATTTGTATTTGCCAGACAGCTTGCCAAAGGCAATAACCGAGCCCGAGAACGTAATCGCACCGACAAAGGTCCCGATAAAGAGCTCGAGCCGGTTGCCTATTGGTATGTTGCCCACAGCATCAACAATGCCAAAGGCTTGCGGCTCGGCCACGATGGCCACGGCAATTGCTACGGCTGACAAGCCAATCATGCTGTGCATAAAGGCAACGAGCTCGGGCATCTTGGTCATCTCAACGCGTTTGGCCATGATGGTGCCGATCGTGCCGCCAATGATCAGGCCAAGCACCACCCAGCCCAAGCCCATGGCTGCGCCTTCAGTGCCAGCTAAGCTCATGATGAGTGCGCCTGTCGTAAAGATGGCGAGCGCCATGCCGACCATGCCAAAGGTATTGCCAATGCGTGAGGTGGTAGGGTGCGACAGTCCCTTGAGCGCCTGGATAAAACAAACCGAAGCAACCAGGTAAAGCAGGGTGACAAGGTTCATGGAAATCATGCGGCGTCTCCCGGCTTGGCGGCTTTTTGTTTTTTCTTGAACATCTCGAGCATGCGGCGGGTCACTAAAAAGCCACCAAAGACGTTGACGGCCGCGAGTGCCACCGCAAAAACGCCCATGAAGCGTGCCAGCGAGCTTTCGGTGAGCGCGGCTGCCAGCATGGCACCCACAATCACAATGGCTGAGATGGCGTTGGTCACAGCCATCAGTGGTGTGTGCAGCGCTGGCGTGACATTCCAGACTACGTGGTAGCCCACATAGACGGCCAACACAAAAATGATGAGGTTAATGAGGGTCGGGCTAATGGCTTCCATGTCAATTCTTCCTCAGTACTTGGCCGGCTTCGCATACTAGGCAAGCCTGCACGATGTCGTCTTCGCGGTTAATGGCAAGCTCGCCTTGAGCATCAACAATCAGCTTGAGAAAGTCCAGCAAATTGCGTGCATAGAGTGCCGAGGCGTCGGTGGCTACCATGCCCGGCAGGTTGGTCAATCCAACCAGAATGACGCCATTGTTTTCGATGACCTCACCGGCAACGGACAGCGGGCAGTTACCGCCGCGTTCAACGGCGAGATCCACAATCACGCTGCCAGGCTTCATGCCGCGCACGGTGTCAGCGCTGACGAGTTGTGGGGCGGGGCGGCCTGGAATCAAGGCGGTGGTAATCACAATATCGGCCTGCATGCAGCGCGCAGCCACGAGTTCGGCCTGACGGGCCATCCAGGCCGGTGGCATGGGACGGGCGTAGCCGCCAACGCCTTCAGCGATTTCTCGTTCCTCGTCGGTCTCAAACGGGACATCGATGAACTTGGCACCCAGAGACTCGACTTGCTCCTTGGCGGCAGGTCTGACATCGGATGCTTCGACCACGGCACCCAGACGCTTGGCGGTGGCAATCGCTTGTAGGCCTGCAACGCCGGCTCCTAACACGACCACCCGGGCAGCCTTGAGCGTACCCGCGGCTGTCATCATCATCGGGAAAAGGCGCCCGTAATAATTGGCTGCCAGCATCACAGCCTTATAGCCAGCGAGGTTGGCCTGAGACGAAAGGACATCAAGGCTTTGTGCACGCGTGGTGCGTGGCGCTGCCTCAAGGGCAAACGCGGTCAAGCCTGCGCCGGCCATGGCAGCTAGCCCTTCGTTGTCAAACGGATCGAGCATGCCAGCGAGCACACTGCCCGATTTCATGTGTTTAAGCTCGTCGCTGCTAGGCGCGCGCACTTTCAGAACGGTTTGAGCCGACAATGCGGTAGCCGCATCAGTCAGTTCAGCACCGACCTCGGCATAAGCCGCATCCGGAAAGCGGGCTTTCGTGCCCGCATCACGTTCGACAAGGACCTGGTGTCCGGCCGCGATGAGTTTCTTGACGGTTTCCGGCGTGGCAGCCACCCGGGTCTCGCCATCGCGGGTCTCCTTGGGGATCCCGATGCGCATCGAGTTTCTCCTGTTGTTATTCGTTGTTTTGCTAAAACAACCGTTATACAACAGCACCGTACAATTAAGCTATGGATAGATCAAATAAAGCGCAATCAAAACGTATCGTCGTCGGCATGTCCGGTGGGGTGGATTCGTCCGTCACGGCTTGGCTGCTCAAGCAGCAGGGTCATGAGGTCGTTGGCCTGTTCATGAAAAACTGGGAAGGCGATGATGACGATGAGTACTGTTCGGCGCGCCAAGATTGGTTAGACGCCGCTAGCGTGGCCGACCTGATTGGTGTTGATATTGAGGCTGTGAACTTCTCGGCTGAGTACAAGGATCGGGTGTTTGCAGAGTTTTTGCGGGAGTATCAGGCCGGTCGAACCCCCAATCCGGATGTGTTGTGCAACGCTGAGATCAAGTTTCGGGCGTTTTTGGACCATGCCATGACACTAGGCGCTGACTTGATCGCCACAGGCCACTATGCGAGGGTGCGGCCTTCACCCACCGTGCAGGGTGAGTTTGAGTTGCTCAAAGGTTTGGACTCGAGCAAGGATCAGAGCTACTTTTTGCATCGATTAACGCAAGAACAACTTTCCAAGGCGTGTTTCCCGCTAGGCGATTTGCCTAAGACCCGTGTGCGTGAAATCGCCCATGATCTGGGTTTGCCTAATGCCGCCAAGAAAGACTCTACGGGCATTTGTTTTATTGGTGAGCGGCCATTTCGTGAGTTTTTAAACCAGTATTTGCCGACCGACCCTGGGCCAATCCTAAGCACTGATGGCGTCAAAGTCGGTGAGCACCATGGCTTGGCCTTCTACACCTTGGGGCAACGCAAGGGACTGGGCATCGGCGGAGTCAAGCAGTATCAGCATGCCGATGGCAGCGGCCCTACTTGGTACGTCGCAAAGAAAGACATGGCTAACAACACCCTTTATGTGGTGCCTGAGCACGATCATCCTTGGCTATTGTCAACGGCATTGATTGCTGATCAAGCCAGCTGGGTTGCAGGGCGCACGCCGGATGCTGACCGCTCGTACGGTGTCAAGACGCGTTATCGGCAGGCCGATGCGCGAGCCACACTCACGCAAGCCGCTGCTGATGGCTTTGGGTTGCACTTCGAACAAGCGCAATGGGCAGTCACGCCAGGGCAGTCAGCTGTGCTCTACGATGGCGATGTTTGCTTGGGCGGAGGCATCATCACTGCGCGACAACCGTGATGATTTATCCAAAGCCCTGCCAGATGTCATGGCTGAGGTGGCGCGGTTTCAACAAATGACGGCTTTGCCGCCATTTTGTCGTGAAGGGCAGCCAGGTTAGGGTAGCTTGAGCGCCACTCGATTTCAGCGAAACGAAAATTCAGGTAAGCCAAAGCACAACCGGCGGCGATATCGGCCAGCGTCACTGAATTGCCTCGACAGAAAGGCTGATCGCCCAGCGCTTGGCTCATGGCTTTGAGCGAAGCGTTGATTTTGCCGAGTTGTCGATCGATCCAGGGTTGACTGATTTGCTCAGCGGGGCGCTGACGTTCTTTGAAAATGGTCACCGCGGCATCAAGTACGCCATCAGCCAATGCTTCCCAGCAACGCACGGCTGCTCGCTCGCGACCAGCTTGCGGAATCAAGCGGTTGTAGGGTGATAGGGTATCAAGGTATTCCACAATAACGCGTGAATCAAACAGCGCGCCACCGTCTTCCATAACCAGGCAAGGCACTTTGCCAAGCGGGTTATAGGTCTGGATTTCGGTGTTTGGACTCCAGACGTCCTCGAGTTCGAACTCACATTCCAGTTTTTTTTCTGCCATGACAACCCGCACTTTGCGGACGTAGGGACTTGTGAGCGAGCCAATCAGTTTCATAATCCAGCACTTCTATACAAGTAAGGTAGAGACGAACATCGAGGGCTAATCCCACACAGTCAGACGATATCTTTGATGGGGTTTCGTTCGATAATTCGATTGACTGAGTTTATCGTCATGAGGCAAGCGTGGCTGAAATTTGCCGGGTGCTAAACTCGTTTGCTTTGAAACTGTCGTTTTTTTACAAATCCAGATCATGTCCATTTCCACTGAGCTCAGTGCGCTGACCGCACTTTCACCTTTAGATGGCCGCTATGCCAGCCGTTGCGACTCGCTTCGACCCTTGTTGTCCGAGGCCGGATTCATGGCGCATCGTGTGGAGGTTGAAATTGCCTGGTTGATTGGCCTAAGTGAGGCCGGATTGCCCGAGTTGCCCGCGTTTTCTGGGCAGGCCAAAGCTCGACTTCAGGCTTTGATTGATAACTTTAGCGAAGCCGATGCGGATCGAATCAAGGCCATTGAGCGAGTCACCAATCATGATGTCAAAGCAGTCGAGTATTGGCTAAAAGAAAAAGTTCAAGACCACCCAGAACTTGCCCGAGCAGCTGAATTCATCCACTTTGCGTGCACGTCGGAAGACATCAACAATACCTCTCATGCCTTGATGATTGGGCGCGCGCGTGAAAAAGTGTTGCTGCCAGCACTTAAAGCGCTACTTGCCAAGTTGCAGGCGCTAGCCATCGAGCAGGCTGAGCAGCCGATGCTGTCACGCACGCATGGTCAGCCGGCTACGCCGACGACATTGGGCAAAGAATTTGCCAATGTGACGCACAGACTGGCCCGCGGTATCGATGCCATTGCTGCTGTTAAACCGCTTGCCAAGCTCAACGGGGCTACTGGCAATTACAGCGCCCACTTCAGCGCCTACCCAGACCTTGATTGGCCAGCCTTTAGCCGTAGCGTGCTGGCAAGCCTTGGTCTGACGCAAAACACCCACACCATACAAATTGAACCGCACGACTGGATGGCGGAATTGTTTGATGCGATTGCGCGTGTAAACACGATCTTGCTGGATTTGAATCGTGATGTCTGGGGGTATATCTCGCTGGGCTACTTCAAGCAAAAGCTGCGCGAGGGTGAGGTGGGTTCGTCGACCATGCCGCACAAGGTCAATCCAATTGATTTTGAAAACTCTGAAGGCAACCTTGGGTTGGCCAATGCTGTTTTACGCCACCTATCAGAGAAGCTGCCCATTTCACGTTGGCAGCGTGACCTGACTGATTCGACCGTGCTCAGAAACATTGGGGTGGCCTTGGGTTATTGCATGGTCGCCTACGATGCTTGCGCCAAGGGTTTGGGCAAGCTCGAGGTCAATGCCACGGCCATTGACGCCGATCTTGATCAGTGTTGGGAAGTGTTGGCTGAGCCAGTGCAAACGGTGATGCGTCGATATGGTTTGCCTGAGCCCTACGAGCAACTGAAGGCACTGACGCGCGGCAAGGGCATCACACGCGATGCTTTGCGTGAATTCATTGCCGGACTTGACCTGCCTCAAGCCGACAAGGCCAGATTGCTGGAAATGACGCCGAGAAGTTACTTGGGTCAATCTATATCACTTGCAAAGCAACCTTGAGCGGGTATAGTCAAGAAGCAATGTCTTTTTTAGGAGGTACCGTTATGAAGAAATCCGCATTCGCATCCATTACTTTGGCATTGGCTGCTCCCCTGCTGGCTGCCAACGTGCATGCACAAGCCTTTGGCAAGGCTGATGACGCAGTCCAGTATCGCCAAGGCGCTTTCCAGATCATCAAGGCACACTTTGGCGCGTTGCAGCCTGTGGTGAAAGGCCAGGTCGCCTATGATCAGGCAGCCGTTCTGGCCGACGTTGAAATCCTGGACCAGGTTTCCAACTTGCCCTGGAAGGCGTTTGGCCCTGGCACTGAAGGCGGCAAAGCACGTGATGACATCTGGTTGGACGAAGAGGGCTTTAAGGCTGCTCAGAAGAAATACCTTGACTCACTGGGTCCACTGACCGCAGCAGCCAAAGCTGGCAATCTGGATCAGTTAAAAAAGGCTTTTGCCGATACGGGCGCATCCTGCAAGGCCTGTCACGATAGTTTCCGTGATTAATTGATGTGTCAACAGAATGAGCATGGCGATGATCGGCGATTGTGCCAGTTATTGACAGACTAGAAAGCAAGTCCAAGAATAAGGGCGCCAACGGCGCCCTTATTCTTGCTTAACGTGGTTTAGTTAAAACTCATGCCAGCGGAGTTGCCCAATTCAACTAGCCACCAGCCAATGCTACCCAGAATCACGATCAGCACCAAAGCCCAGGCTCTTAAGCCGACATCATCGCGAGCATCGGGCGTGTTGACTGGCAAGCTGTCAGTTGGCTTGTTGCCTGTGATCATAGGCGGCACCAGGCGCTTGCCCTTGATTGCGTAAACGATGATTGCCACCAGGTGCAACCCGACCAGAATGAACAGGGGCTTTTCATTGAATTTGTGAATCGAACTCATCACACTTGACACATCACCGCTGACAAACTGATTCAGGGGTCCCTGCGTGAGGATCTCATCGGTTGTAAAAAGCCCGGTAAATGCCTGTATGCCAACCACAAGCAGCAATGCCAGCACTGACCAAGCGCCCAAGGGGTTGTGTCCCGGGGTGTCGGTTTGGTGTGCTTGCCGCAGGTATGCGAGGGTTTGGCGTGGGGAGCGAACAAAGTTTGCAAATCGGGCGTAGCGTGACCCTGTGAACCCCCAAATCAAGCGAAATGTCAGCAACACCAGTGCTGCGATGCCAAGCGGCAAATGCCAGTCCATCCAACTACCGCCGACTTTGACAGTGACCACGGCGCCGATGACACTCGCGGCAAACAGCCAATGAAACAAGCGAGTTGGTAGATCCCAGATACGGACGTCGGCTTTGCTCGGGTTGTGCTTCATGCGTTTTTAATCCTGAAATCGGTCCAAAAAAGTGCTATATTCTCGTTCCTGACTGCCTCGCGCAATCAGCGACATCGGCGCATTAGCTCAGTTGGTTAGAGCGACGGAATCATAATCCGCAGGTCCGGGGTTCGAGTCCCTGATGCGCCACCAGATATCAAAAAAGCCCGTTAGCCTTAACCTAGGTTAGCGGGTTTTTTTACGGGCGGCGCATTACCTAGGCACCCAAGGCAACATACCCAAGACTCAAACTAACACCAACATTGTAGTTTGTGCGATTGTCGCTGACATTGAGCGAGCTCAAGCATGCCTCACGTGATGCTGATGATGGTAAGCCGTCTGGGCTAGAGCCGATGTTGCCGTCGGCTTGGGTGTCTGAGTTGAGCCGGCGAGACGTCGCCTAAAAACTCAAGCGCTCCGGATCGTAAAATAAAACTGCCGGTGTCTCGAATGTCAGCCACAATCGCTTGCCGGGCGCGAGCCGGATCTCGCCGAGCCAAACTATCAATCAGTTTGGCGTGATGTGCGAACGATTCCCATTGAGTGATGCCGCGCGTGGCATGTCGTAGTGTCGATGAAATCGAAGGTGTCACCTGAATCCATACGCCTTCGATCATGTCGAGCAGTTGAGGCATCCTAGCGGCCCGATAGACCCCAAAATGCAGGTCCCGATTGACCCTTGCCAGTAATGTTGGGTTTGGCCGCGGTTTATGTCCTTCCTTCTCGAAACGCTGTGCATGATGTCTGAGTTTCATGAGCTCAGCGGGTGTTATTTGGCGAGACGCCACTTCGGCTGCAAGCCCTTCGAGTGCGCAGCGGATTTTGATGAGCTCGGCAAATTTGGTTGGTGTAGGTGAGTTGACCCAGATGGTTCGATTGGCGTGCATCTGCAATCCACCCTCGGCTGTCAATCGGCTGATGGCCTGGCGAATTGGCATCATGCTCGTGCCAAACTGTTCGGCCAATGCACGCAGGGTGAGTTTTTGGCCAGGCTGCAGCGCACCGGTCATCAACAGCATTCTGAGCTTGTTGTAAACATTGTCTGCGGCTGTTTGTCGTGCAGGGTTGGCAGCTGAGTCGGTTCGGCTAGATGTTGTCATTGACCTTGATATTGATGAGTGTGAAATGGATGGGTACAAATATTCTTTGTGAAGCCAAGCTTATCCTGAATTGCAAGTTTGTCAGTCATCTTGTGATCACAACACTGGCAAGAATATCGATGGATTCATAATTTTTATACCAAATGTTACAAATTGGATTAATTGTGATCACAAAATTCGCCAGTGATTTGTACTGAACCAATTTTGTGACTAACCTTCAAAACGTCGCGGGTGAGCATGAACGCTTGCCTGACTTTCAGTTCTTTCAATAGTCTTTGCTGCGAAAGAGTTGATTCGGACCTGGTTGTGGTTAGCCGTTGAAGTTTTGATGCAACCATGTTTTTCGAGTCCTTTAACAGGACGAGCGGCCGTTGCAGTCGATGAGCAAAGCATCGCAACAGCCAAGCGCCTAGGCCGATACGGTTCGGTCTTTGATGGCGTCAGACAAGATAAACACAACGCATGAGTGAGACTGACTACGCACATCATTACGCACGCCCGTTGGCAGCTACTTCATCGATTACGCTTCGAACACCCAATACGGCTGACGGTGTTGCTGTTTGGCGAGCGGTTCAGAACACCGGCACGTTAGAGCCCAATACCGCGTATTTCTATCTGATTTTTTGTAGTGACTTTCGCCATACTTGCCTGATTGCCGAAGACGGCAATGAAATCGCTGGTGTGTTGATCGGTTACCACCCGCCAAGCCAGCCTGACACAGCCTTTTGTTGGCAAATCGGCGTCTTGGCGCAGTGGCGTGGTCAAGGCTTGGGTAAGCGTCTGTTGTCAGCTTGGCTTGATTTACCGGCCAATCGACATGTTCGATGGCTCACAGCGACTGTGGCTGACGACAACCAGGCCTCTGACAAATTGTTTAGAGGTTTTGCAGAGTCTATGGGGATGTCATGCACTGTGTCGCCCCGATTTATCTCGGACCACTTCCCGGCCGGGCATAGGCCTGAGCCGATTTATCGCATTGGTCCCATTCGCAGTGGTGCGCGCACGCGTGCCTGAATCGGCCAGTTGTCCGTGCCCGAGCCTTATTCGAATGCACAGATAGCAAATAGGCCAAACCAGGAGGAAAGCAGCATGAATATATTTGAACAGTACGAATCTGAGGTGCGTGGTTATTGCCGCAACTTTCCGGCGGTTTTCTCGTCGGCAAAGGGAGCCTGGATGACTGACACGAGCGGGCAGCGTTATCTGGACTTTTTTAGCGGTGCTGGTGTGTTGAACTATGGTCACAACAACGATCGCATCAAACAGCCGTTGATTCGCTATTTGCTTGGCGATGGCATTACACACACGCTCGATATGTACAGCGAAGCCAAGCAACGGTTTATTCAGCGTTTTAACGATGTAGTGTTAAAGCCGCGTGGTCTTTCCTACAAGTTTCAGTTCCCCGGGCCTACAGGAACCAATGCGGTTGAAGCAGCGCTCAAGCTCGCCCGCAAAGTAACTGGACGCCAGACAGTGGTGAACTTCACCAATGCATTTCATGGCATGACCTTGGGGTCGTTGGCTGTGACTGGCAACAGCTTTAAGCGCGCAGGTGCTGGAGTACCGTTGCATCATACGGCTGCTGTGCCATTTGAGGGTTATCTGGGTCAAGAAATCGACACACTTCAATACCTTGAGGCCATGCTGATTGACAACGGTAGTGGCATGGAAATACCCGCGGCAGTGATTGTTGAGACCGTGCAAGCCGAGGGTGGCGTGAATGTGGCGAGCAACGAGTGGCTCACACGTTTGCGTGCCATTACCAAGCAGCACGATATTTTGTTGATCGTCGATGATATTCAGGTCGGATGTGGAAGAACGGGGGCGTTTTTCAGTTTTGAGGATGCGGGCATTGAACCTGACATCATCACATTGTCCAAGTCTTTGTCTGGCTATGGCTTGCCTTTGGCGCTTGTATTGATGAGGCCTGAGCTTGATGTATGGTCGCCTGGCGAGCATAACGGCACGTTCCGGGGCCACTGTCCGGCATTCGTGACGGCAACCGCGGCACTAGACTTCTGGGCAGACAACGACTTGGAAATGTCAGTCCGAAAAAAGTCCAAGTTGGTTCAACGGCGTCTTGATGCCATGGTGCAAGACCCAGAAATTGAAGCTGATATCCGTGGCCGTGGGCTGATCTGGGGCGTTGAGTTCTCAGATCGGGAGCTTGCTGCGCAGGTATCGCAGGCTTGTTTTGAACGTGGCTTGATCATCGAGACTGCTGGCATTGATGATCAGGTTCTGAAGCTTTTGCCGAGCTTGACCATCGACGAGGCTGATCTGAACCATGGCTTGGACATTATTGAGCAAAGTTTGCAAGCCGTACTTGAGAATACGACGGTTAATGCCGAATAAGAGTAGCAAGGAGAACAACACATGATCGTAAAGCACCTTGACGATGTGCTGGGCACCGAGGCAGATGTCGACACCGAGGGCTGGACCAGTCGCCGGCTGATCTACAAAGATGCCGGCATGGGCTATTCGGTTAATGACACCATCATCAAGCCCGGCGCCGAACTGGAAATGGAGTACCGAAATCACTTTGAAACGGTTTACTGCATTGAAGGTGAGGGCGAGATTACGGATCTGGCTACGGGGCAGACTCATGCGATTCGTCCCGGAACGATCTACGCGTTAAACAATCATGATCGTCATGTTCTGCGCGCCAACAAAGGGACACATATGCGCATGGTGTGCGTTTTCAATCCGCCACTTACTGGCAGAGAAGTGCACGATGAAAGCGGTGCGTACGTGTTGAGCGAATGATTCAAACCAAACGGCTGCATTAGGAGAAAACGATGGATTCAGTCCTGGAAAACCCGGCGGTCATCCCAGACCGCTATCCCTCTCGGGTTGCTGACAAACCTGCTGTTACAAGGCGCATTGATCCAGTGGTTTACGGCAAGGCTGTGGATGGACCGCTTGATCAGACCACACTTGACCACTACGAAGAAAACGGCTTGCTACATTTTGAGTCGCTCTTTGATGCTGACGATCTGCAGAACTGGGTCGATGAGTTGAATCGACTCAGGGGCAGCGCTACGGTCAAGGCAAGCCCCGAGGCAATTGTTGAGCCTGAAAGCCAGGAATTGCGCTCGATTTTTGCGGTTCATCAAAGCAGTGGCATCATGCAACGCTTGGCGGCTCACCCTAAGATTGTCCATATTGTGGAACAACTGCTAGGTGGGCCGGTGTATGTACATCAGTCACGCATCAACTACAAAGGCGGATTTCGGGGCAAAGAGTTTTACTGGCACTCGGATTTTGAAACATGGCACGTCGAGGATGGCCTGCCCGCCATGCGAACGGTCAGTTGTTCTATCAGTTTGACACCCAACACGCCGCATAACGGACCACTGATGCTGATCCCGGGCTCACATCACCGCTTTGTCTCTTGTGTGGGCCAAACTCCGGAGAATCACTACAAGGAATCATTGCGTCGACAGGAGCTCGGTGTGCCAGACGAGGATAGTTTGACCAAGCTCGTGCATGATTTCGGCATAGTAGCGCCCACTGGGCCAGCAGGCTCTGTGACGTTTTTTGATTGCAACACCATGCATGGCTCAAGCTCAAACATCACGCCTATGGCGCGCAGCAACATTTTCATCGTCTACAACAGTCTACAAAACAAACCAGTGGCACCGTTTTGTGGCCTTGCACCAAGACCTAATTTCATCGCCGAGCGTGAGGATTTCACGCCCGCCTCGAAGTTGGTCTAAACGTTTGTGCTGAGCCACTTTGAGACCGTACCAAGCGCTAGAGCACAACGTCATAATGAGTAAGGGCGGCAACGCCGCCCTTACTCATTGACTGGCATGATCAGCCGTCAAGTATCTGGTCTGGCTGTCCAGCTTGTTAGGATCACTTCGCGCTAGCCACTGCCTGCTCAGCTTTTTTGACCAAGCTCGGACCAATTTGTTTTACCCACTTGTCGTATACGGGCTTGGTCACTTTTTTGAACTCATCAAGCTGGGCCGGGGTCAGCTTGGTGATGCCAACACCCATGGCCAAAATAGTCTCTTCGACAGGCTTGCGGGCCAGTTCGATTTGCTGCTTGGCAGCGTCTTGGGCAGCTTGGCGAACGATGTCGCGGTCAGCTGGCGTCCATGAGTTCCAGACGTCTTTGTTGACCACAAACACCAGCGGATCGTTCATGTAGTTCCACTCGGTGATGTATTTCTGGCCAAGCTTGTCCATCTTGGCCGCTACAAAGATCGACAGTGGATTCTCCTGCCCGTCAACGGCGCCACTTGCCAGTGCAGGCTGTGCATCTGCCCAGCTCATTTGCGTGGGGTTGGCACCAAGTGCTGTGAAGGCATCGATAAAGAGCGGCGAGCCAACGACGCGGATTTTCATGCCTTTCATGTCAGCTGGCGAAGAAACGATGCGTTTGGAGTTGGTGAGCTGACGGAAGCCGTTTTCACCCCAGGCCAGCGGAACAGCGCCGCGCTTGTCGATAATTTCAAAGATCTCTTTGCCAACTTCGCCGCCGGTCAGGGCATCGGTTTGTGCCCAGGTTGTTGCGAGGAATGGCAACGAGAAAACATTGAGTTCCTTGATCTGGGGTGACCAGTTAATCGTCGAGCCGATGGCCATGTCGATCACGCCCTGGCGCAATGCCGAGAATTCACGGGTTTGGTCGCCATTGACCAGAGAAACACCAGGATAGAGTTTTATGTTGATGCGGCCATCGGTGCGCTCACGCACCAGGTCAGCCCAAATTTGGCCGCCTTGACCCCACGGGAAAGCGGTTCCCACCACTAGCGACATGCGGTACTCGGGCTTGTAGTTTTGTGCAGCAGCGCCCGTGGCGACTGCCATCGCAGCGGTGGCCAGTGCCACCTTGATTGTGGTTTTAAAGTTCATGGTTAGATCTCCTCCATGTCAATGTCGTTTGTAGAAATCAAAGAACAAAAATATCAATACCCCAGGGACCTGGGTAACCAGACTACAATTTCCGGGAATACTACCAATAACAGCAAGACCACTGCAGCAGCCAACAGCAACCACATCACCCATCGGATTGTGGTTTCCATCTGAACTTTGGCAATCTTGCATGAGACCATCAGATTAACCGCAATCGGCGGGGTGAATTGGCCGATGGCCACCATGACAGTCAGGATCACGCCAAACCAAACCAGATCCCATTGATAGAACAGCGCAATTGGCATTAGTAGCGGCACAAAAATCAGAAAGATCGATACACCGTCCAGAACCATGCCGACAAGCACCAGCAATAAGAGCACAAGTGCGAGAACGCCATACTCGCCAAGCCCGGAGCTTGTGATGGCTTTGGTGATCGGGTCGATAATGCCAAGCGTCGAGAGCGAGTAAGCAAAGATGCCCGCCAAGGCTACCACCATGAGAATAATGGCAGAGAGCTCGCCAGCATCCTTAAAAATCCCATACAAATCTTTGATTTTGATCGTGCGGTAAACCACCATGCCGACAAACAGCCCGTAGAACACGGCAACAACGGCTGCCTCAGTGGGCGTGAACAAACCCGCTCTCATGCCACCCAGGATCAGTACCGGTGCAGCCAATCCCCAGGATGCTTCTTTCAAGCTCTTCCAGAACGGCGGCCGTGGCAGTGAGGCCTCGTTGGCACCCATGTTATATCTGCGGGCCAGAAAGAATGCCGGGATCATGAGCGCGACACCAAATAGCAAGCCTGGAAACAAGCCGGCTGCAAACATCGCTGGCACTGAGGCACCTGGCACCAGAATGGAATAAACAATGAGCGCAATAGAGGGTGGGATCAGGATATCAATTGCCGCTGATGCGCCAATGACACTCGCAGAAAATGATGGCAAATAGCCAGCCCGCGTCATCGCAGCGATCATGACACCACCCACGGCCGCTGCCGTGGCAGGTCCTGAACCCGATATGCCACCGAGCAGCATCGCAACTGTGATGGCCACCACAGGCAAGATACCCGGACCGCGTCCCAGAACGGCAATGGCCAGGTCTACCAGCCGGCTGGCCACGCCTGAGCGCTCAAATATCGTGCCTACCAGTACGAACATCGGCAAGGCCAAGAGTGGGTATTTGCCCAAGCTAGCGTAAAAGTTTTGTGGGACTGCCAGCAGGCCAAACCAGAACGTGTCCATGTTTGCCAGGCCGATAGCCAAGGTGGCACCCAAACCCATGGCCACGCCAATCGGCAAGCCCAACAGCATCAGCAAGATAAAAACGCCGAAGAGCACAAAGCCGATCATGAGGATTTCCTCGTGCGCATCCAAAGACCAAGCAGCCTGCATGCGATTGCCAGCGACAAAAGTGGCAACCAGATGGAATACCACCATTGGGGTACACCGATGGCTGGCGTAATTTCCTCGTACTCATATTGATCCCACACCAGGCGCGCACTCAGTATCGCCAACGCGAAAAACATCACAGCCCCAAGCCAGGCGGCAAACTCGGCGAGCCACCGTTGAGTGGCTGGCTTGCATTTGTTTACAAAGAACTCGATGCGGATGTGATGGTTGCGGGCAAACGCAACTGAACCCCCGACCAATGCGAGTACGATCATCAAAAATACCGAGATCTCCTCGGTCCAAGCAAACGACTGGTCGGTGAAGTAGCGAACTACCACGTTGACGAAGGTGATTAATGCCAATGCCCCCATGACGGCTGCTGTCAGGACATCCTCAATCGCCAACGGTACTTTGGGCTGAGCAATCTCTGGCGAGGACTCATCAGTTGTGGGTGCAAGGGGGTCTGGCTTCATGTCGCAACCGTTTGGTTGGGGTTGTGGTCCAGCATGCGTTGAGCGCACGCTACGATCTGGTCAACGCTGACCCTTGCCAAGGCTTCAAGTTCAGCGGCGTAGCCCACGGGGATGCGCGGTGCGCCTAAGCGCCTGGCCTGGCAGGGCAGGTTCTCCACGACAGTGCTGACGATTTCTGCACCAAAGCCACCCACTTGAACCGCTTCGTGCGCGACCAGCAGGCGGCCGGTTTTGCGGCACGAATCTATCACCGTTTGCTTGTCCCAGGGCCACAGGCTTCTGAGATCAATTAGCTCAACCTCAATGCCTTGACTAGCCAATTTCTCGACAGCCTGTTGGCATATATGTCGCTGGCGGCTCCAGGTAACCAATGTGAGGTCATTGCCAGCAGTCACGACATCAGCTTGGCCAATCTCGATGGCTTTGCGCGTATCAACTTCGCCAGTAGCGCCCCAAAGCGTCTTGTGTTCCAGAAAAATCACCGGGTCTTCACAGGCTAGCGCGGCTCTCAACAAGCTGTAATTGTCCTGAGGTGTTGATGGTGCGACCACAACAAGGCCTGGCAAGTGCACAAACCAGTTCTCCAGCGACTGGCTGTGCTGGGCTGCCGAAGCGTCCCAAATCCCCATCGGCATGCGTACCACCACAGGCACCGTACCTTGGCCGCCGAACATGTAGCGGTTCTTGGCAGCTTGATTAACGATTTCGTCCATGGCACACATGGCAAAGTCCGTGACCCGCAGTTCGATCACGGGGCGCATGCCAGCCAATGCCATGCCCACACCCGCGCCCATGATGGCGGCCTCACTGATGGGTGTGTCGATGATGCGCTCTGGTCCAAATGTTTGTGCCAAACCGGCATATTGAGCAAAGATGCCGCCCCGGCCAACATCTTCACCGAGAACGATGACGCGATCGTCGGTTTTCATTGCATCGTCTAATGCCGCCACGGCGGCTTGAGCGTAACTCATCAATGCCATTGGCCTGCTCCGACGGTTTGAATGTGTGTAAATGCAATATCGGGATGCGGCGGCTCGCAAGCGTCAGCAAATGCGACCGCAGCTTGGATTTCAGCTTGTGCCTCGGACTCGATCTGTTCGAGCAAGCTGGCATCGGCGCCGTGCATTCTCAGCAAAGCGGTTCTGGCCCGTTGAATCGGGTCACGGGTTAGGGCTTCTTGAACCTCGGCTTGGTCCCGATAAGCGGCCTTATCTACCGAGACATGCCCTTTGATCCGGTAGGTGCGAGTATGCAGCAGTTTGGGGCCTTGACCCTCTCGTACTGCTTGAACTAACTGTTTCGCGGCCTCGTAGATGGCCAGAACATCGTTGCCGTCAACCTCAATGGCCTCGATATCCATGCTGCGCGCCCGGGCAGCCGCACCGTCGCCCGCGCTCATGGCACTGGTGGCTGTGGTGGCACTCCATTGATTGTCTTCACAGACAAATAAGACGGGTAACTGATACACCTGCGCCCAGTTAAGTGATTCCAGGAACGGTCCGCGGTTAATGGCGCCATCCCCAAAAAAGCAAGCTGTGATGTCGGGCCTGCCTTGCAGTTTCTGTGCGTGGGCTGCACCCACCGCAATGGGCATGCCAGCGCCGACCACGCCATTGGCACCAAGCATCCCGACAGAAAAGTCGGCGATGTGCATCGACCCGCCGCGCCCGCCATTAAAACCGTGAGACTTGCCAAATAGCTCACACATCATGCGCGTCATATCTGCACCTTTGGCTAGCGTATGACCGTGACCGCGGTGGGTCGAGGTTAGGTAGTCTTTCGGGCTCAGGTGCGCACAAACGCCTGCGGCGACGGCTTCTTGTCCGGTTGACAGGTGCAGTGGTCCACGCACTTTGGCGTTGCCACTGGCAGCCTGGCCATAAACGGCCACGCCTCCTTGGCTAGCCGCTTCGGCGGCGTCTTCAAATGCTCTTATTCGCACCATCATGCGATACAACGCAATCAGGGTTTGTTGCTGCTCGTTCAAACCTGCCCCCCAAAAAGCAGCTGTCCACGCGGATCGGCTTGGTCAATTCATGAAACTTGACCGATTTCACAATGCATGACAGCTTTGTTTCATGCCACGTAAGCCCCCGATCATATCTCTAGATAGACCTTCGTGGCAGTTACACGGTATAGGGGTATGCCTGAGTGTCCATTTCGGCCAGACGCGCAGAGAGGTCGCCGGCAGGCTTAAATGAGTTTGGATCAGCCATGGGCCAGCCAAGTTGAAGTACTCGCGAGCGCAGATCGTTTTCCAGGATTTCGCCGGGACGCGCTTCAGGGAACACCGTTGACAGCAACGTGACGTGATTGGCTGACAAACGACAGGCGATGTGATGGGCTTTAAGGTCATCGGGGTGGTGTAAGCCCGCAGCCCCTATCAGCTCGGCCAAGGCTGCGAGGGTGTTGCGATGATAGTTTGCGACTCTTGGCGCTTTGTCTTCGACAACCAACGCGCGTTGGCGCAAGGGGTCTTGCGTGGCGACCCCGGTTGGGCATCGTCCGGTATGACAGGACTGTGCTTGAATACAGCCGATCGCAAACATAAAGGCGCGCGCACTGTTGCACCAATCGGCTCCTAGCGCCATGATGCGAGCCATGTCAAAGGCGGTGACGATCTTACCGGAGGCGCCTAGCTTGATTTGATCGCGCAGGTTAAGGCCCACAAGGGTATTGTGTACCAGCCGAAGCGCTTCTCTGAGTGGTGTTCCGACGTGGTCAATGAACTCCACCGGTGCAGCACCTGTCCCACCTTCAGCGCCATCGACCACGATGAAATCGGGCAGGATGTTAGTTTGTCGCATCGCCTTGGCAATCGCGAACCATTCCCAGGGATGACCGATACAAAGCTTAAAGCCAACTGGCTTGCCGCCCGATAATTCTCTGAGTTTGGCAATGAAGTGCATCAGTTCAATCGGGGAGTTGAATGCTGAGTGTGCTGCCGGCGAGTTGCAGTCTTTGCCCACTGGTACGCCACGGGCGGCTGCGATCTCGGGCGTTACCTTGCCGCCTGGCAAAATGCCGCCATGACCAGGCTTGGCACCTTGCGAGAGCTTGATCTCGATCATTTTGACGGCTGGGCGGTTGGCGTTGGCCGTAAATTTTTCTTCGCTAAAGCTGCCATCCTCATTGCGACAACCAAAGTAGCCCGAGCCGATATTCCAGATCAGGTCGCCACCAGGGCGCAGGTGATATTCGCTGATGCCGCCTTCGCCTGTGTCGTGGGCAAAGCCACCGATCTTGGCGCCTTCATTCAAAGCCAGGACAGCATTGGCCGAGAGCGCACCAAAACTCATGGCCGAGATGTTCAGTACTGAAAGCTCGACTGGCTGTGTGCAGTCTTTGCCGCCGACTCGTATCCGAAAATCTTTGTTTTCGATATGCGCTGGCTGCATCGAATGATTAATCCATTCGTACTGCTCAGCGTAGACGTCTTCTTCAGTGCCGAATGGTTTTTTGTCGAGCTGTTGCTTGGCGCGTTGATAAACCAGCGAGCGCTTGGCTCGAGAAAATGGGGTGTCGTCTTGATCGTTTTCAAAAAAGTATTGACGCAGCTCGGGTCGAATCGACTCTAGCAAATAACGCATATTGCCAATGATGGGGTAGTTGCGCCGAATCGAGTGATGGGTTTGTTTTAAGTCGTAAATGCCAAGCGCCATCAAGCCCCAGCTCGCAAACGCCAAAAGCCACCACTCCTTGTGCCAGATTATGCCAAACACAGGAAATACGAAACTCAAGGCAAACACAACCCAGAAAACTGCAAACTGACCGCGAAACGGGGGCAGGTGGTTGCTGATCATCGTCGTGTCTCCGGCCAGGCTAAGGCGTGAAAGTAAGCGCTTCCATATTTTGATTTATTGCTTGGGTAAGATAGCAGAAAGTTATGTAATTCCTTGGATATTTACCCAGGCAATCAGGGCACTTAGGGTAATAACGGATCCCAGCGTGCTGATCAGGATGGCGCGAGCACTGAGCGCGGCATCTTGCTGATACAAATTGGCCAACATGAATGGGCCAGTCCCCACTGGCAGGGCCGTAGCCAAAATGGCGCACCAAGCCCAAAGGGGGTCAAGTTCGAACACGCCGATGGCCAATATGCCTACAGCGAGGGGATGCACAAATAATTTTAGGATCACGATTTGCATGACCGAGCCACTGCCGGCAGGTACCGTGGTTTGGGCCAAAAAGAGGCCTATCGTCAGAAGGGCGCAAGGTGTGGCAGCCGCTCCGAGCAGGTCGATGCCACCGATAACCGATTCGGGCAACCGGATTTCAAGTGCCGAGCTCAAAATACCGAGCACTGTTGCGACTAAAATGGGGTTCTTGAGTAGCGACAACGATACTTTTTTGAGCGCTGGCAGGAGACTGCCGCCACGTGCGCGCTGGATTTCGATGACGACAATGGTGCAGCCAAATTGCACGGCAACGGTTAGCACCGTTCCAATGATGGCAATTGGCAGGGCTTTGTCACCAAACACCAATAAGATTAGCGGAATGCCCATGAATCCGGCGTTGGCGTAACTGACGCTCATGCCATTGATCATGCGTGGCAGATCGGCGAGTCCCTGTTTCCGGCTAAGCCAGAGGTAGATGAGCGTGGTAATTAGTGTGCCTAGCGTGAAACTTGCGACAAATCCAATCTCGGCCATGGCCTCTAGATCGGCACGCGCCATGGCCACAAACAGCAATGCTGGCAGTGCCAGGTAAACGACGAATCGGTTCAGTGCATCGGTGGCGGTGGCATTGAGCAAGCCACGCTTGCCGCATAGCCAGCCCAACAAAATCAACCCAAAAATGGGTACCACTGAATTTATGACCGCTGCGAACATCGAGTGCCGTCGGTAAAATTGAATTAGTCTGAAGTGTACCTTTGCGTGCAGCTGCACATCAGCCAACTTTAAAGGACGTTGCTTGAATACCACCGATAAAGCTCTTTATCTGGAGTTTGGGCCTTGGACAGAGCTCAAACCACTGGCCTTGCCGGTTCGATTGGCTGTGTTCGTGCAAGAGCAGGGGGTGCCCATTGAGCTCGAGCAAGACGAGTACGATCAGCAGGCCGTCCATGTTGTCGCGTTTGTGCCTCCTCGTGTAGTAGTTGGCACAGGTAGGTTGATCGTTATGGATAAAGCCCTCGGCAAAATCGGGCGGCTTGCAGTCAAGAAGTCTTATCGCGGCAAGGGTCATGGCAAGATCATGATGCAGGCGCTTATCGAACGGGCCCAATCCCTTGGTTTACGGGAACTGAAGCTACATGCTCAATGCGATGCCGAGAGTTTCTACCAGTCGCTAGGTTTTGTGACTCAAGGCGACAGGTTTATGGAGGCTGGCATTGAGCATGTTTTGATGGTTAAGCGCTTGATTGCCTAGAAAAGGCTAGCCAGGCTACTCCATGTACGTTTTTTGCGAGCTGGCTTGGCGCAAAAGTCTCATGAGCCCTGAAACTTACGGTGACAAATCAATGAAAGAAATGCGGCAGTGCTACAAATCATCATCACAATCGTCATCGGCCATGCGGTTCCGTTTTCTGTCAGCGCGACCAATCCGCTCGCGATAAAAGCACATCCAAATTGCAGCACACCAATTAAAGCTGATCCAGAGCCGGCCTGGCTTTGGCTTGCACGCATTGCTATTGCTGTCGCGTTGGCACCAATAAATCCTAACGATGCAATCGCTAGCCAAAGTGGCACCAAAAGAACTGCAATGCTTTGAGATTGTGTCAGCATCAGAAGCACAAGGGTGGCCGCCAGGTTGAACAATAACGAAGCAAATAGCAGTGTTTGTGTGCCCCATCGTTTTAAACAAATGCGATTCATTTGAGCGGCCAGGATCAGACCAAGCGCTACGAGACCAAATAACCACCCATATGTCTGTTCGTCTACGCCGTAAATACGCATAAAGACAAAGGGCGAGCCGGTGATAAAGGCAAACATGCTTCCTTGGGCAAACCCACCGATCAAGGTGGGCAATAAAAAGGCGGACTGTTGGCATAACTTGAGATAGTTGCCAAATGCAACTGTCCACCAGTGGTGTGCCTTGGCAGCATCAAGGGTTTTGTCTTTCAGGGTTTCGGGTAGCTGATAAAACGTCAGCGCCATGCAGAGCAAACCGAACGCCAACATCACAACAAACAGCATGTGCCATCCAGCGTAGCTTAAAATCACGGCACCAAGCAAAGGCGCGATGATGGGCGCAAGCGTCATTACCATCATCAGCAGTGACAATGCACGCGCACTTTCACGCTCGTCAAAAAGGTCGTTGACCATGGCCCGACCAATCACCATCCCGGCGCAGCCACCGATCGCTTGCAGGAAGCGCCAAACAATGAACCAGGTGATGTCTGTTGTGATCAGGCAGGCGAGGGTGCTGAACGCGTAAAGCGATATTCCAGCCAAAAGTGGAATCCGTCTGCCGTAGCGGTCAATTAGAGGTCCATAGATCGCTTGACCAACGGAAAGCCCGAGAAAAAAAGCCGATAGCGTTGCCTGGATTTGGCTGGCTTGAACATTGAGTGAATCAGCCAGCAAGTCAAATCCCGGCAGGTACATGTCTGTAGCCAACGGAGGCAAGGCACTGAGCATGCCAAGTATGACGAGCACGACGGTGGTTGATTTGGGGCTAATTTGTGTGGTCTGCATATACGGTCATTGCCGGTTTGAGAATAACGCCACAGGCGTTTTGTCACTCAGATTTGACAACTCTCTAGTCGTGATATCGGCGCAGCGATCAGTTGGCAGAGAAATGCTCTGGGTAGAGTGATCTCCAAAAATCGCACTGATAGAGCTTTTCTGCGTCGATCAACCGGTTTTTCCCGGGTTCAAGTCGCATGGTCTTCCGGGTCGCATCGAATTGATCCCAGGCGGGTAAATTCTTTGCGCTAGGTCGGCCCGTGCGGATAAAGTTTGCCCACGTTTCAATCATCTGATTAGAGAGCGCTTGCGACTCGTCAGGCAGGCTTGGTCCGTCGATCTTTGAGGTATTTGAGAAATTCGGAAA
The DNA here is from genome assembly GCA_021208885.1 of Burkholderiaceae bacterium. Classification (GTDB taxonomy): domain Bacteria; phylum Pseudomonadota; class Gammaproteobacteria; order Burkholderiales; family Burkholderiaceae_B; genus Algicoccus. The sequence goes on along the minus strand of JAJOJF010000047.1, from coordinate 22,134 downwards.
GTAGTAGTTGAGCTCGGCCGAGTGCACTGCCCCAAGCTCAAACCCCGGATCCGGCTCGACAGGGACTGACACGCCAAGCACAGGTGCGCTGCGGTCGGCGAAGTCTGAATGAAAAACCGTTGTTTCGCCCGATAAGATCAACGACGTGTCAAGAGACTGGCAATGATTGATGCCAAGATCGGGCCTGAAGTCTGACATCACTGAGCCAAGCGCAGCTGGTGCCGACGAATAGTTAGCTAACGGATAGCGCTTTTCTACCTCGCTCGCATGCTCTGCATAGATAGCTTCAAGCGTTTGGCTGTAGTTGGCAGCAGTGTATTGTTTGCCGGCCTGAACGTCGTACGCTACGTAAAGGCGCATCTCGTCTCGCGTGTTGCCGTTCATGACAGGCACGCGAACAAACTTGCCTGACATCAGCGATTCAAGCGCTTGGCGAGGTACGGTCTGCGTTCCGTATACCGGCGCAAAAGCCATGGCATCTTCACCAGCAACTTGTGCAGCGGCGGCGATTAGCGTTTGAACGTCTTTGCTACGCATACAGGCAAGCGCCTTGCTGGCGTCTGTGCATCCCGCCTGTTGTGCAACCTCTGTGCCAAATGTGTTCCATGCCGATGCTTCGCGCAACGCAAATGTGCAGGCAGCGCTTTGAATAATTGCTTTGTGAAACAAACCTTCGGTCTGTTCCGGAGTAATGAGGTGCATACAAACGGACGAGGCGCCAGCTGATTCACCGGCTAGCGTGATGTTATTCGGGTCACCACCAAACGCGGCAATGTTTTGTTTTACCCAACGCATGGCCAAGCGTTGGTCTTCAAGTGCGTAACCGCCGTTGTGTTGTTGATCAAAAGCAGGGTGTGGCATGAACCCCAGAACACCAAGGCGATAGTTAATCGAGACAACCACTGCACGGGCTTTCTCGGCAAGCCAGTCGAGCCGATACAACGAACTAGAACCGCCAACAAAAGCACCGCCGTGAATCCAGATGATCACAGGCAGGGGCTGTTGCTTGACTTGCGAGCCGCTCGCAGGCATTGAAATATTTAAATAAAGGCAGTCTTCATGGTCACTTGCCTCAGTCATTCCGTAGCGAACTGCTTGCGCGCACGCTGGCCCAAAGTCCTTTGCCTGCAGGACACCGCTCCAGGGTTTGGCAGGTTTTGGTAGAGTCCAGCGACTTTGCCCGGCGGTCGACTCCCCATAGGGGATACCTCGAAACTCGAGTGCGTTATTGCGCAGTACGCCTTGCACCTTACCCGATGAGGTCGTGATGATTGGTGACACATTCCCTTGATCGACGCTCGCGCTTGCCGGCGATGCGCTCATTGCAAGCCCTAGCGCAGCAAACAATATACTTCCGAGCAGTCTTGGGTTGGGCAGCATGTCTTAATCCTCCACTGGTTTGGATGCAATTGATTTCTTGTCATGTGATCTTTAGTCACGCCCCAGTCTAATTAAACTTAGCCAAATCTAATTTGATTGAAATCAATTTTTCATTCGTTTGGTCAATTGACTGAAGTCGAGTTGCTGGCCACATTTGATCGATTCTATCGATGGTTACCAGATTTAAATTTCATTTTTATTTAACCAGTCGTATCGATAAACTTGGCTAGTAGCAATACAACAAAGGAGACAACGATGAAAAAAATAGTTTCGCTTCTTGCCACGCTCGCTCTCGCGAGCTCCCCAGCATTTGCTGCTTACCCTGACAAACCAATCCGAATGATTGTGCCGTTTGCCGCCGGCACCACTACTGACACCATTGCCCGGGCCATTGGCGAGTCACTTTCCAAAGAGCTGGGTCAACCCATTATTGTGGATAACAAGGCAGGTGCAGGCGGCACCATTGGCACTGATCTGGTCGCAAAATCCGCACCAGATGGCTACACGCTGGAGCTCGGCACAGTCGGAACCTTTGCAATCAACAAGGGACTGTATGCCAAGCTTCCATACGATCCGTCCACAGACTTTACTTACCTCCTGATGCCTGGCTACACGCCTACTTTGTTGGTAGTTGCTAGCGCCAAGCCTTACAAATCCCTTGCCGATCTCGTCAACGATGCCCGTGCAAGGCCAGGTGCGGTTACTTTTGCCTCGGCTGGCAACGGCACATCAGGTCATTTGGCTGGCGAGTTGCTCAAGAATCTTGCAAATGTTGATATGACGCATATTCCGTACAAGAGCGGTGCGCAGGCATTGACCGATACGATTAGCGGCCAGGTTGACTTTCTGTTTTATCACCCGGTTGCGGTTGTGCCACACATCCAGGCTGGCACGCTTAAAGCACTCGGTGCAAGCTCAAAAGAGCGCGCCAACTTGGCCCCTGATGTGCCTTCAATTGATGAGGTTGGCTTTGAAGGGTTTGATTTGAAAGCGTGGTTTATGTTGGCAGCACCCGCAGGTTTGCCCGCCGATGTGGAAAGCCGTTTGCGCACCGCAGCTGCCAAAGTGATTGATGACCCGACTGTCAAGCAAACGCTGCTCAAGCTCGGCATTGAGGGCAAGCCGATTACCGGTGCGGCTTTGAATTCTTTCGTGGACACTGAAATCGTTAAGTGGGCAGATATCATTACCAAGGCCAACGCTCGTATTGATTGACCATTGAATCACCATTGATAAATTAAGCGGACCTGCCATGAGAATCGGAAAGCAAGACAACCCATTTACTGCTATTTGCACGTCAGATGCACACTCAATTACGGTCAGGGGCAAAGACCTGTGCGACGAGTTGATTGGTCAAATGGGATTCACTGAGTACTTTTACTTCTTGCTAACGGGTCAAAAGCCTAGTGAGAGCCAACAGTTCTTTATCGACGCCGTTTTACTATCAATATCCGAGCATGGTCTGGTTCCGAGTGTGCAGGCAGCCCGCATGACCTATGCCGCAGCACCCGATGCGTTGCAGGGTGCTGTTGCTGCGGGTATTTTGGGATGTGGTTCAGTTGTGCTTGGTAGCACCGAGGCCTGCGGCAGGTTCTTAATATCTTTGGTTGATCAGGTCAAGCAAGGATCAGGACCTGCCGAGACGGTTGCCATCGGGGGGTTGCGTCAATTGCGGTCCAATAAGCAGGCAATTCCGGGGTTTGGACATCCGCAGCACTCCGAGGGAGATCCCCGCGCCATAAGGCTGTTGACGCTCGCAAAAGAAAGGGGCGTTGCCGGCGACTACATTCAAATGCTTTATGCAGTCGAACAGGCTATTGGCGAGGTACTTGGAAAGCCGTTGCCCATTAATGTGTCAGGCGCTATCCCGGCGGTGTTGTTGGATATCGGCTTTCCTGTGCATGCGCTAAAGGGGATACCTATTTTGGCGCGCACAGCTAGCTTGATTGCCCATTTGAATGAAGAGGCAACCAGGCCAATCGGCTTTATCATGTCAGGCATAGCCGCCCAGGGTATTCAATACGACGGAAACTAATGAGGGGCTCTTCAGCATGCTAACCATTTTGCAGGGAGTTCGGGTTATCGATCAGGGCACCTACATTACAGGGCCTGCTACTGGAATGCTGCTCGCAGATCTGGGTGCTGAAGTGATCAAAGTAGAACAACCAGTCACAGGTGACCCGTTTCGTGCCTATAAAGGGGAGCTTTACAGCCCCCATTATCAAGCGTGTAATCGCAACAAGCGAAGCATTGCCCTGGATACCCGTCAGCCAGCGGACCTGGCTGTTTTTGATCAATTAATCGCAACAGCTGATGTCTACCTGCAGAATTTCCGTCCTGGGGTGGCTCAAAAATTAAACGCAGATGAGCAGCGGCTTCGCCAGATCAAACCCGATCTTGTCTACTGTGCTATCAGTGGCTTCGGGCAAGATGGCCCATCGGCGAGCCGGCCCGCCTATGACTCAGTTGCGCAAGCGGCCAGCGGGCTCTTGCACTTGCTGGTTAACCCAGAAAACCCAAGGGTTGTGGGTCCGGCGCTAGCGGACTCCATTACCGGGATGTACGCCGCGATGGGAATTCTGGCCGCGCTTAGCGAGAGGGCGCGCTCAGGCAAAGGACATCGGGTTGAGGTGTCAATGCTCGAGGCGATGAGTTATTTCAACATTGATGCCTTTACGCATTATTTCTCACTCGATGAGATCGTGGGTCCTTACAGTCGCCCTCGAGTGTCCCAGTCGTACGTATTTGAGTGCGCTGATAAAAAGTGGATCGCGTTGCACATGTCATCCCCACAAAAGTTTTGGGATGGATTGGCTGAGGTGACGGGCATGTTGGACATATTTAAAGACCCACGCTTTGCCGATCGTCAAGCTCGCATTGAGAATCAGGAGGCGATTATTGAACTGCTCAGTCCCGTTTTCCTGACTAAACCGAGAGCGGTCTGGTGCAATCTGCTTTTGGCCAAGGATGTGCCCCATGCGCCCGTTTATGACAGCAGCGAAGCCCTTGATGATCCCCAGGCCAAACATCTTGGGTTGACCGTTTCAGGTGAGCACCCGAAACTCGGGAGGTTCAATTCAGTTCGGTTCCCGGTAAGTATTGATGGGCAGCGAATGACCAGCATGACGCCACCGCCGATGCTTGATGAGCATAGAGAAGAGATTCTTCGCTTAATTGGAGCGCAATAGCCAGTGCCCGTGTGGCCAGCTAGCCTCGTGTTTTGACCAAGCTGGCAAAGGCTAAAGCGACTTCCGAGTAATGCCTGTGTTTGTTCCAAACCAGTGCGGCTGTTCTGGTTGGGCTCGGATCTTGCAAAATAATCGTGTGCAAGTCACTGCGATCTGCAATGGCGCGTTCGGAAATGATCGTCGCAATATATTGGCTTTTGACCAGCTGCAAAATCGGAAAAATCGTGTTGGTTTCTGCTACAACCTGCGGTTCTATGCCGGCCTGCTTAAAACAGGCATCAAGCATCACGCGTGTGGCGAAATTGGGTGACAGCAAGGCAAGCTTTTGATTGTGCAATTCAACCATGCGCAACCGTTTGCGGTTGCCGAATGGATGCCGCTTGCTCGTTACAAGCATGAGGGGCTCGGAAAAAAGTGGCTCTACCCACAGGCCTGGCAGGGATGTTGGGGCATAAGCCACGCCAACATCGAGTTCGTCTGCAAGCAGCTTTGATTCTATTTCAATAGCAGGAAGTTCCTTGATATCCAGCTTTACAAGCGGAAAATGACTAACAAATTCAGCCAAATACTGTCCCAGCAATCGCATAGAAAACGTATGTGTGACACCGATAACCAAACGCCCAGTCATCGGCTTGTCTTGCAATTTCAAATCGCGCAGCGTCTGGTCAAGGTCTTCCATGGTGCGCAAGGTGGTCTGTAAGAGAGTTTGCCCAGCATGCGTTAGCGAGATTTTCTTGCCGTCGCGTTGTAAAAGGTCGACGCCTATTTCATCTTCGAGCTGCTTGATCTGGTGTGACAGGGTTGATTGCGTGACGTGCAGGCGTGCGGCAGCTTTGGTGAAGCTCAGTTCTTGAGCCAGCGTTTTGAAGTACCGCAAGTGTCTCAGTTCCAATCTTGCAACCTCATTGGTGGGAGAGAGCTAGATCTCAGTTAACACCAGGCAGTATAAGCTTCATGCATGTGGCTAGGGGTTGTAATACGAACGAGGAGCAGCTTCCAAACCAAAGGCAAACCAAAAGCACGTCTACAAAAACAAAAAAGCCTCCTAACGTCGTCCGTTAAAAGGCCAGTCACTCGCGGTTACCATCGATCCACTCATCCCCTCCATAATGGGGTAGAGCCAGTCGCCGTCATTTGATACTAGTGGTGCCCAGGAGAGGACTCGAACCTCCACACCTTGCGGCACATGGACCTGAACCATGCGCGTCTACCAATTCCGCCACCTGGGCACTGTGTCAGGCATAATGTCTAACAGGACGCAAATTATATACGAGATTGATTCATAGGCAATTTCGCCACCAGGCTACCTTAAAAGACAACCAAACCCAATGACATCTAGCAGTTCAGAGATCCCGGATTTCGATCCAGACGTGCCGTCGCGCGAGGCGATTTTGCTGGAGTTGCGGCGTGCAACCAAACCGCTTACGCCAGCTGAATTGGCTGAGCAGCTCGGCGTTGACCGTGACGCGACATGGGTTGGATTTGAGCGTCGGCTGGCAGCCATGGAGCGAGACGGCCAGTTAATGCCAAATCGCAAGGGCGTTTTGCTGCTTGCCAAGAAACTGGACTTTATTGCTGGCAAAGTACTTGGCCATCGTGACGGTTTTGGGTTTTTGCAGCGTGACGACGGTTTACAGGATGTTTTTCTGTCGCCTCGTGAAATGCTTAAGGTGCTTCATGGTGACCGTGTATTGGTCAAGATAACCGGGGACTATCGTGGCAAGCCGGATGGCACAATTGTCGAGGTGCTCGAGCGTCGCACCAATCGTCTGGTTGGCCGGTTTTTGAACGAACGGGGTGTGTCGATTGTTGTGCCCGAGGATCAGCGTATCAAGCACGATGTGTTGATCCCGCCGTCAGATACTGCTGGTGCTCAGCACGGCCAGGTCGTGACCGTTGAAATCCTCGAACAACCGACCCGTCATACCCAGCCACTGGGTCGGGTGGCCGAAATTCTTGGTGAGATTGATGACCCCGGCATGGAAATTGAAATTGCGGTTCGCAAGTTCGATGTGCCGGTGGACTTCTCTGACCAAGCCCAGCGTCTGTGCGACAAATTGCCCGATGAGGTCCGGCGACAGGATCTCAAAGGTCGTGTGGATCTCAGAGATGTGCCGCTCATTACGATTGACGGTGAAGACGCGCGCGACTTCGATGACGCTGTCTATTGCGAGCCCGTTGATCTGGGCGAGGCTCGCAAACGTCCAGGTTGGCGTTTGTTGGTTGCGATTGCCGACGTCAGTCATTACGTCAAGGATGGGGACGCCTTGGATGATGATGCTCGTGAACGAGGCACCAGCGTGTACTTTCCGCGGCGCGTCATTCCAATGTTGCCAACCAAGCTTTCCAATGGGTTGTGCTCTTTAAACCCCCACGTCGATCGACTGGCACTCGTGTGTGACATGGTGATCGCAGCCTCTGGCGCCAAGGCGGGCGAGGTTGTGGCTTACCAGTTCTATAACGCTGTCATGCACTCGCATGCGCGCACTACCTACACGCAAGTCTGGGAAGCACTGCAACAGCCCACAGGCCCAGTGGCCAAACAGCTCGGTCCGATTTTGCCGCAACTTCAAAACCTGCATGAGTTGTTCGGCTTGCTGGCTGATGCGCGAAAGCGACGCGGTGCTATTGACTTTGATACCGTTGAGACCAAGATTGTTTGCAATGAGCTTGGCCGCATTGAGCGCATCGTTGGCCTGGTGCGCAATGACGCGCATCGGTTGATTGAAGAATGCATGTTGGCAGCCAATACTTGTGCGGCTGACTTTATGCGTCGCAGCAAGCATCTGGGACTGTTCCGTATCCACGAAGGCCCGACGCCGGAGAAGCTTCAGAGCCTCAGGACGTTTCTTAAAACGCTTGGTCTTGACTTGGCGGGTGGCGATGATCCCCAGGCAAGCCATTACGCCGCCCTGGTGGACAAGGCACGCAACCGGCCAGATTTTGATTTGCTCCAGAGCATGTGCCTGCGGTCCATGCAGCAAGCGATTTATTCGCCTGACAACGTCGGCCATTTTGGTTTGTCGTATCCCGAGTACACGCATTTCACCTCGCCGATCAGGCGTTATCCGGATTTGCTTACCCATCGGGTGATCAAGGCGTTGCTTGCCAAGGATCGTTACTTGCCGGCAGCGCCCGATCACGTGGTTGTCCCTGGCATGACCCGCAAAGAGTATGAGCATGACCTTTGGGAAAAGTTAGGAATCCTGCTTTCAGCACGAGAGCGTCGCGCCGATGATGCATCGCGCGACGTTGAGGCTTGGCTCAAATGCTGGTTCGTCAAGGAACGGGTTGGCGAAGTCTTCAGCGGTCGGATTACGGGTGTGGCCAGTTTCGGGATATTCGTCACGCTTGATACTTTGCACGTCGAAGGCATGGTGCACGTTTCAGAACTGGGCACGGAATATTTCCAGTTCAACGAGGCCATGCACGAACTCAGAGGTGAGCGTACCGGCATGCGTTACCGACTTACTGACTCGGTCCAAGTCCAGGTCGCGCGGGTGGATTTGGAGGCACGTCGCATCGAGTTTCGGCTTGTAGCGGGTACCTCCTTTGCGTCGCTCAAGCGCGAGGCTGCCCGCGGAGCGACTAATGGCAATCGCCATGTCAAAAAAGCGGCATCGGCTAAACCGTCGGAACTCAAGGGTCAGTCTGCGAAACAACGTCGAGCCCAAGCCAAACGCAGTGCCAAGGTTGAGAGTGCGACCCCTAAAAAGGCTGGCAGACGATCAGTCAAAAAATCCCCTAGCCGCAGACGCTAGAGGCAAACAGTTTAAAGATGGCAGTCAATGAGTCAGTCTAAATTACTAGCGGGTTTCCATGCTGTGCAAGCGCGAGTGCGTCAGGCCCCTGGCTCGGTACGCGATGTGTACGTCGATGCCGCGCGCCGTGACAAGCGCATGACTAGCCTGATGTCGAGTCTGAAGGAACATGGTGTTACCTGTCATGTTGTTGATGGCGAACGTCTTGAGCAGCTCGCGCAAGGCGTGCGTCATCAGGGCGTGGTAGCGATTGTGGAAGCTTTGAGCTTGGCCCAAGACATCGACGAAGTGTTTGACAGCATGAAGTCAGCACCGTTGTTCTTGGTGCTTGATGGCGTGACTGATCCGCACAATTTGGGTGCCTGCCTGCGCACGGCGGATGCGGCCGGAGTGCATGCAGTGATCGCGCCCAAAGACAGGGCAGTGGGCTTGAGTCCGGTAGTCGAGCGTGTCGCCTGTGGTGCAACTCAATCAGTGCCCTACATCATGGTGACCAATTTGGCACGCCAATTACGCGATTTGAAAGACCGTGGCGTTTGGCTAATCGGCACGGATGAGCGAGCGCAGCATAGTCTGCATGAGGTTGATCAGCGTGGTCCGGTAGCCTGGGTCATGGGTGCTGAAGGCGCGGGAATGAGACGCTTGACCCGGGAATTGTGCGACCATTTGGTGCACATACCCATGGCAGGATCGGTAGAAAGTCTCAATGTAAGCGTAGCCACTGGCGTATGTCTTTACGAGACAGTCCGCCAGCGCACCACGCCATCACAGTAAACTGCGCTTGTTAATTCCAACTAATGTTCCAAGATGACTGTCAAAGGCACGCCCAAGGGCTTCACCACTGAAATTCTGCATCATGATCGTCTTCGCGGCACCGAGCATGGTGCTGTGCATCAACCCATTCATACATCCTCGCAGTATGGCTACGAGGACGCGCGTGACCTCGTGGCGGTGTTTCAGGGCAAGCCCGGGTTTTCTTATGCAAGACAGGGTACGCCAACGACGGCGGCTCTCGAAGCAAAGCTCACACAAATGGAAGGTGGCCTAAGCGCCATCACTTTCGCCACGGGCATGGCGGCATTGGCCGCGGTTTTTACGACGCTCTTGAAGTCGGGTGACCATCTGCTGGCAAGCCAGTACGTGTTTGGCAATACCAACAGCCTGTTTGGGACCTTGGCGCAGCTTGGCATCGATGTCTCGTTGGTTGATGCAACCGATCTGGCGCAGGTCAAGGCCGCAGTTCGACCTAACACACGCATGATTTTTGTTGAAACAATCGGCAATCCGGGTACACAAATCGCTGACTTGGCCGGTATTGGTGAATTTGCCAAAGCCAACAATCTGGTCTACCTGGTTGACGGAACGCTTACCTCGCCATATTTACTGCAGGCAAAATCCGTCGGCGCAAGCCTGACCATGCACTCGTTGTCAAAGCACATTGCTGGCCATGCACAAGCGCTTGGTGGTGTGGTGATCGACACCGGTCTCTTTGACTGGTCGGTTTACCCCAACATATTGCCGACCTATCAAAAGGGTGAGCCCAAGACTTGGGCCATAACCCAGATCAAGAAAAAAGGCCTGCGTGACATGGGAGCCACGCTGGCGGCTGAGCCAGCACATCGAATTTCGATTGGTGCGGAGACGTTGGCACTGCGATTAGACAAAGCATGTGCCAATGCGTTAGCACTTGCACAAATGCTTGACAAACATCCCTGTGTTGCCAGAGTCGCCTACCCAGGGCTGCAGCATCATCCACAACATGAACGCGCTGCCAGTTTGTTCGCGGGCCGGTTTAGTACCTTGTTGTCTTTTACGCTCAAGCCTGAAATCAACTGCGTTGATTTTTTAAACAGCCTCACATTGCCGGTCTTGGCCACTCATGTGGGCGATACACGTACCTTAGCGCTTCCCGTGGCACAAACGATTTATCATGAGATGGGACCTTCCATGCGAGCCCGGATGGGCATTGACGACGGCTTGGTTCGAGTCTCCGTCGGTATTGAAGACATTGATGATTTGCTTGACGATTTCGCCAGGGCACTGGACGAATTTGTTTGAGGTTAAGCCAGTTTGTGGTGCCTGCTTATACCTTAGTTTTTAAGAATCATCCAACCATTGCTTACAACGTACTTTCTTACAGTGTCTAATTCGTCACACCCAATGAATATGCGGTTCTCAGCGTGATTTTTTACTTGACAGTGTGCATTTGTGAAGGCTAAATACTAGTATGCGACGCAGCGACACTGCTAGCGTTGCGAAACACTCCACACGACGGCTCGCTGTGGGACATTATTAACTTGAATTGGAAGGGGTAATCCTGACATGAACAAAACCGAATTGATCGACCACATCGCCACGAAGGCGGACATTTCGAAGGCTGCTGCAGCACGTGCCCTCGACGCTCTGATCGGCGGTGTTAAGACCACACTCAAAAAAGGTGGCACGGTGACTTTGGTCGGTTTTGGGACTTTCGCTGTTTCGGCTCGCGCTGCTCGCACCGGCCGTAACCCGCGCACTGGCGAAACCATCAAAATCAAAAAAGCCAAAGTGCCGAAGTTCCGTCCTGGCAAGGCTCTGAAAGACGCTGTGAACTAATCACACCTGCGTTTTGCAGTAACGCTGCGGTCCGCTATAATGCGGACCGTTGCTTTTGAGATTTCAGTTTTTTGATTGACTTAGGTAACGCCAGTTCATGTAACGAAGCGGTCTCTTTTTGTCTTACACTAGAGGTTCGGTTTACGTACTGTTGTTAGTGATGTTGTCAGTAAATACCGTGGGTGCTTAGCTCAGCTGGTAGAGCGGCGCCCTTACAAGGCGTAGGTCAGCGGTTCGAACCCGTTAGCACCCACCACGGTTGATCTTCTATCTTTTTCTTTTCCCTTCCTCTCTCTATTCCCCGTCTTTCCTGTCATCCGTCGTTTCTGCCTAAAAGCCCAGTATGTTGGTCAGTAGTCTGCATGTCAGGCGCGTTGCCTGCGTTCAGGCATCTTTTTTTCCATCGATGCCTTCATTCTCGCGAGTTCAAGGTCAAGGCTGTCAGTCAGCGACGTTGGAATGCGCTTCTGACTCAATATCAACATCTCGATCTCTTGAGCGATATCCCGGATCTTCAGGGCCCCGACTTGGCTTGAACTGCCACGTAGGGCATGCATTCTTTGTGCGGCCTGTTCAAACAGCCCATTGTCTAGGTCGTCTCGGGTTTGTTGCGCGATGTGTCGGTTTTCTGACACGAAAATTGGCAGCAGACGTTTAAAAAGATCAGGGTTGTGACTCATGGTTTGCATGGCGTGCTCAAGATCGATGCCGTCAATTGCCGGAAACATCCGCCATGGCGCTGTTTCAATGCGTTCGGCCAAGCAACGCACTAACGCTTCTTGCTGTAGCGGTTTGTGCAGCAATACATCAGCTCCCGCCTGCAAAATCTCCTCTCGTTGAGGCCCCACCAAATCAGCCGTCATGGCAATGATTGGCAGCTCACGCAGGCTTGGGTCAGAGCGAATAACACGCGTGCACTCGATGCCATCCATGTTTGGCATCTGTATGTCCATCAGCACTGCGTCAAAGTCAGTTTCAGCGGACTTCAGACGCTCTAGCGCCTGACGACCATCTAGGGCGGCAGTTACCCGAATGCCAACGGAACCAAGCATTTCATTGACCAGAAACTGTATTGCCTGGCTGTCTTCAACAACGAGCACATGGGTGTCATTCAAATGATCTGTATTTAACTCGACGTTCTTGTCTGCTTTTGTTGCCGAGGCGATAGGCATTACACCGGGCAACGACAACTCAAACCAGAATGTGCTGCCGATGTTGGGCAGACTTTTGAATCCAATTGAGCCACCCATGGACTCAATAATACGTTTGCTGATGGATAGTCCTAGTCCTGTGCCACCAAAGCGGCGCGCTGCTGCGCTGTCAGTTTGTTTAAAAGGCTGAAACACCATGGGCTCTAGTTCCTTCGGGATGCCGATACCGGTGTCTTTGACTTCAACCCGGATGCCTCGAAGGGGGGCATGTCCCTTTATGTAGGTAACTGTGACAGTGACCTCGCCGCGGTTCGTGAACTTGATGGCATTGCCAACCAGGTTGGCAAGCACCTGTTCAATCCGAAATCCGTCTCCCATAAGCCAGTCAGGGCAGTCGGGTGCTACGTGGCAGATCAACCCAATGCCTTTGTCTGTTGCAAGCTTCGCAAACATCCTTTCGCATTTGGTGATGACCTCGACAAGGCTAAATTGTGTTGACTCTAATGAAAGCTCGCCTGCTTCGATTTTGGAGTGATCCAACACATCGTTGACAATTCTCATCAAAAGATGGTCCACATCGATCAGGCGGCTAACGAGGTCACGTTGACGGGCATTGAGATCTTCAGCTTGTAAAAGCTCGGTGATTCCCAAGATGCTGGTCAAGGGCGTTCTGATCTCATGACTCATCATCGCTAAAAACTGTGCTTTCTGTTGTTCTTGTTCTTCGGCCTGAGTTTTGGCTTTGAGCAGCTCGCGCTGAGAGGTTCGAAGTGGCGTGACATCGACGAAAGTGGCAATGGCCGAATCGTTTAAGGAAATGGCGGCAACGATCACGTCATGCTTGACGCCGCTTCGGCAGGCAATCGATACCTCAATTGGATCGCTCGGGGTGCCGTTAACCGCATGAGACTTCACCATTTCAGCCACTTGTTTGGAGACAAGCGCAGCAGTTTTTTCATCCTGACAGGAAAAGTCGAATAATCGGTGCAGGTTCTGAATTTCAATGGCGGTGTACCCAAACACTTCCGTAAAAGTAGCGTTAATGAAAGTGATCGGTGAAGGAGATGTGGTGTCGAACACGATCAGCGGAATGGGTACGTGCTGCAGAATCAGGCGTAATTCGGTCTCTTGTGCTTTGAGCTCGGCCGCGGCGGATTCAAGGGCCTGTTCGCGCTGCCAAATGGCGTTGGCCATTGATTCAAAGTGCTGGTTGATTTCGATGAATTCACGCGGCTGGCCGGTCAAACTAGCCATCGGGGTTAGGGCTTGTCCAGCCTCCATCGTTCGAATTCGTGACATCAGTGCACCGATGGGCGCCAAGACGTCTTGGCGGAGTTTGCGGCTTTTTATCGCAATGATGAAAATCAATCCAAACAGAATTGCACCGAGCGCAATCAGCAGGGTATTGCGTTGTTCATCGAGCAATCGGGTTGATACCAGGACGACGACTTTAGCGCCGAGTGGCTCGTAGTCATTGACAACCGAAATCCAGCCTTGTCCATCGGCTTGGATTCGTGGCGTATCAAGCTTGGGACTGTCGCTTCGCCATTCGGCGTTGACACGCGGCACCGTGATGTCAGGTCGTCCAGAAACCATTACCACGCCCTGAGCGGTTGTCAGCAGCAATACATTGCCCGTAATTTGCGAGTACTGATTGATCAAATCCCTAATGAAGCTAAGATCCAGGCGTCCAAGAATGGTTTGGTCCTGAGAACGATACGCCACATATACGCTGGGCAAGCTGTCTTCGTAGCCCTGCACAATTGTTGATAGTGTCGCCATATTGCTTTTTTTTAGAAGCTGATCCCAGACAGGTCCTGCCGCAAAGGTGTAGCCTCGAAAGATTTGGCTGTTCTGGCTTGACTTATAGATCTCGGTCACTTGGCCCGCAGCGTCAAGAGCATATAGATCTGAAAACGACCCAAACCGCCGCTTCGCAAGCTCACGTCGTTGTGCCTGTGGCAGTGAGCCAAACAGCACGAGCTGCTCCTGGGCATTGGATAACTCGGCATCAATAAACACGTTCACATTGCCGGCATCTGCTACGTTGACTGCGACAAAACGTTCTTGTAGAGCTTCGAATACGTACCAAATGGCTGCGATGATGATCAGAACAGTGGCTATCGCCGCGCTGATATCGAGGCGAAGATTCTTTTCCCGTAATGTGCTGGAGTTAGGCATGTGAAACTCTACGCAAGGCGGGGCTTTCGGTAAGTGGCGCTGGCATGGTTCGTCTGGATGGCTCTATGGTTTTCGGTCAAGGTTTGATACGGGATGCAGCGGTTGCACTGAATCGCCGTATTCATCAAAAATGATGGTGCCAAGACTTGTCGACTGTTCAGGTCTTGATAACAGGTAGCGCTTGATCGATTCAGGAGAGCTGTGTCCCGCCGCTAAGGCTTGCTCCAGCAATTCGAGCGCCTGTCGGATAGTGAGGCTAATCGCCAGGGGTTGATATCCAAATCGCTGCTCAAACCGTTTCAGATAATTTGCAACGGCCGAATCGTCAGCGCTATTGGGGTAATGGCTGAGGATGACCATGCGTTTGATTGCTGGTCCAGCAAACTCGTAAAGTAAATTCGAACGAGCCCAGGGCGTCAGAACAATGGGTGCATTTGGATGCGATTGATGAAACATTTGTGCAATGTTGCCCATGTTTGGTTGAAAGTTACCCCCCAAAACATAGAGCGCATCGAACCGATGAGCCAGCAAGGGCTCAAATGAGTCAGGCCTAAAGTCTTTAAACAAAAACCGGTAATGGGTAATCTCCCAGTTTTTATTGATCTCATTCAGGAAATAGCGATAAGCGTTGTCGGTATAGCCAGAGTTGGAAGAGTCTTGCAGCACCAACAGTCGATTTCCAGGCAACTGGTTGATATATTGCGCGATTGTTTTTTGTTCTTGCCCTGTATCGGCAATCAGTCGCAGCATGAAGTCATCTCTTGCACTTAATGCCGAACTAGCTGCAGCGGTGTTAATCAGAAGCGCTTGTGGTCTTTCAAATAGTTCTGTCGCTGTGGTTAGCATTGATGATGGCTGACTGGTGATAAAGAACTGATCGCCATCATTGAGTGTTGTCGTAAAGACAGATTGTGAATTGGCTAGTTTTGGGTCATACAGTATCTCTTTCAGAGCAAGGGCGCTGTCGGGATTCTCCTCAAAATAAAATCTAGCCGCATCAAGCCCACTAGGATCGTAAATCTGTTGGCCCACGGCAGGCACATCAAGAGAGACTGTGACCTTGGCTGTCCAAAGGTATGAGTGAGCCGCGTACACCACAACCGCTAGCACGGCTGTAGTCATTGCAGCTAACACTTTATTTTCCTTGAAGTTCGGGCTCATGGACAGTGATCGCAGTCGGGCCAAGAAGGTCTGGGTTAATCGGGTTTGTTTTCAGCTGCATCGGGACATCGTTTCGGGGAAGTCACATGTGTCAGGAATTGTCGTTAGTTAATCGACGTAGCGTGATTACTCTGATCTTAGTTCGGCGCTCAAATCACTGATAGGGTAGAACTCCGGCACCCTGTCTCCATACTTGTTCAGTCTGATTTCCCCTAGACTGGTTTGCAGCGACTCCTGGGATAGCAGATAGCGTTTAACAGCCTCTGGCGTTGTATGTCCGGCTGATACTGCCTGCTCAAGTATTTCCAGGCTCTGGCGCACCATTAGAGCCATGGCCATGGGTTGATACCCAAACCGTTGCTTAAAGCGGTTGAGGTAGTTGGCTATTGCTTGGTCGACGCTTTTAGCGGGATGGTGGCTAATTAACACCACGTTGTCGATGGCTGGGCCTGCAGTTTCATAGATCGCATTTGATCGAGCCCATGGGGTGAGCACAATGGTTGCGTGGGGGTGTCGCTGGTAAAAGAGCTGCACCATGTTGCCCATGCTTGCCTGGAAGTCCCCGCCAAGAACGTAAAGCACATCAAATGGTTCGGCCATTGTTTGTGCCAGTGTGCCTGGCCGAAATGTCTCAAATTCAAAGCGCTCATGTGTAATCTCCCAACGATTCTGTTGCCGAAAATGCTGCATGAGGTACTTAAAGGCCGGATCTGTGTAGGCTGCATTGGCACTGTCTTGCAACACGAGCAAACGCTGTCCAGGCAAGGTGTTGATAAAGTCGGCAATCGCTTGTTGTTCTTGCAAGGCGTCAGCAATAATGCGCACCATGTAGTCATCTCTGCTGGTCATGGTCGGGCTTGTCGCCGAGGTATTAATCACAAGTGAATCAGGCTTGTTGAAAAGGTGTGTGCTTGCGGTCAGCGTTGATGAGGGTTGCGTCGTCACAAAAAACTGAATTCCATCCGCGATCGCAGCCTGAAACCTAGGTGCTGATCCCGCCGGGTCAAAGTCGTAGAAAATCTCTCTCAGTTGCAAGCGGCTATCAGGATTTTCTTCGAAGTAAAAGCGAGCTGCATCCATGTCGCTCGGATCAAAGATGAGTTTGCTCATCAGAGGGGCATCAACGGCAACCGTGATCTTTTTAGGCCAAAGCAAATCAGTTGCCCATAGTGCGACGCTGCCTGTTACCACGGCCAACAGGATTAGGAGAATTTTGTGACGGGTTTGCATGGGCAGATCTGCTTGCTAGGCTTATTAGCCTTGGTGGATTGGCGTCTGACTGAGTCAAGCCAGCATCAGTAAGCTCTTCGCTAGAGCATATGGGCATTTTGATACTCAGGGCTATCACATGTTCATGTTAATCATCGTTTTGACATGCTCGCATGGTTTGGCTAGCTGTGAAACGCCTGTGTCAGGCGTGCCGGGCATGGTTAATCGCTGGTTATGGCAAAATGCCCCGACTCTGTAACAACCCTTTCAGGACACCACTTCTCTTGCTTATGTCTGACGCTGAATTTACCGCCCGTAGTCCCCATGAAATCGAGCTTCGCCTGCAAACGCAGTTGGCCAATGAGCTTGGCGTGCGCCCACAACAGGTTGGGGCCACCATGCAGCTCATGGCTGAAGGTTCGACCGTGCCGTTTATTGCACGTTACCGAAAGGAGGCCACTGGCGGCTTGGACGACACCGTTTTGCGCCAGCTCGAGGTGCGTTTGTTGTATTTGCAAGAGCTTGAAGCCAGACGCGATGTGGTGATGGCCTCGGTCCACGAGCAGGGCAAATTGACTAATGAGTTGCGTCAAGCCTTTGATGAGGCTGATACCAAGCAGCGACTGGAGGACCTCTACGCGCCATTTAAGCCCAAGCGTCGCACACGTGCCCAGATAGCTCGTGAGGCTGGGTTGCAGCCGTTGGCAGATCAGTTGCTAACGGATGTGTCTTGTGCACCACACCAGGCTGCAGAAGCCTTCGTTGATGCTGATAAGGGTGTGGCGGACACAAAGGCAGCTTTGGATGGTGCGCGCGACATTTTGGCGGAGCAGTTCGCAGAAAATGCCGATCTCGTGGCAGATTTGCGTTCATTGCTGATGCGACAGGGCTTGATTTACGCCAAGGTGGTGACCGGCAAAGAAGAAGAGGGTGCGAACTTCAGAGACTGGTTTGATTTCAGTGAATCAATTGGGACCATTCCGTCGCATCGAATGCTCGCGCTGTTGCGTGGCCGTCAACAAGGGGTGCTCGACTTGCGTATTGGCCTCTCCGAGGCTCAAGAGGCTTTGCTGCCGCACCCTTGTACTGAACGTATCGCTGTGTTCCTCGGGCTTGGTCTGCAGATCTTTGGCAGCAAAGCCACCGAGCGCGAACAGTGGCTAGCGGAAGTGTGCCGTTGGTGTTGGCGAGTCAAACTGTTGATGTTTTTTGAGATGGAGATTGTCGGGGCGCTCAGAGAGCGCGCAGAGACCCAGGCCATTGACGTTTTTGCGAACAATTTGAAGGATTTGCTGCTGTCACCGCCAGCCGGACCTAAAGCGGTCATGGGGCTTGACCCTGGCATTCGGACTGGCGTCAAAGTCGCGGTGATCGATCGCACCGGCAAAGTGGTTGACACCGCAACCATCTATCCATTTGAGCCCAGGCGCGATGTGCAAGGCAGCCTAAGAACACTGGCTGATCTAGCCAAGCGTCATCAGGTAGAGCTCGTGGCCATTGGCAACGGCACCGCATCACGCGAAACTGACAAGCTCGTGGCCACACTTTGTCAGGCGCAGCCTGAGCTGAATTTAAGTCGGGTGACCGTCTCGGAGGCGGGGGCCTCAGTTTATTCTGCCTCTGAAGTCGCTGCGCAAGAGTTTCCAGACCTCGATGTCAGTTTGCGCGGAGCGGTTTCAATTGCCAGACGCTTGCAGGATCCGCTTGCTGAACTCGTCAAAATAGAGCCCAAGTCCATCGGCGTTGGCCAGTACCAGCATGATGTCAACCAGCGTCAATTGGCCACCACACTCACCGCTGTTGTCGAAGATTGCGTCAACGCCGTGGGTGTTGACGTTAACACCGCCTCTGCGGCATTGCTGACCCATGTCTCAGGGCTTAACAGCGGCCTTGCAAAGAATATCGTCAGCTACCGCGATGCGAACGGGCGGTTTGAGTCTCGTGCTGACCTGCTGGCTGTTCCGCGATTTGGCGAGAAGGCCTTTGAGCAGGCTGCGGGCTTTTTGCGTGTCAACGGCGGCGCCAATCCGCTTGATGCATCAGCTGTGCATCCCGAAGCCTACCCGGTGGTGCAACGCATTCTGTCCAAAGTGCAGGCAGACGTTAAAGCAGTCATGGGTAACCGTCAGTTATTAAATGGCTTATCGCCATCGGAGTTCACTGATGAGCGCTTTGGCCTGCCAACTGTCAAGGATATCCTTGCGGAACTAGAAAAGCCTGGTCGTGACCCAAGGCCAGAGTTTAAGCCCGTGGTTTTTGACGACAGCGTTCAGACCATGAATGACCTAAAGCCAGGGCAAGTACTAGACGGTGTGGTCACCAACGTCGCTAATTTTGGGGCGTTTGTGGATATCGGGGTTCATCAGGACGGGCTAGTGCACATATCGGCCCTTTCAAACCAGTTTGTCAAAGACCCGCGTGAGGTCGTGCGCACCGGGCAATCGGTGAAAGTCAAAGTGTTAGAGGTGGATTTGGCACGCAAGCGCATCGCGTTAACGATGCGCATGGAAGACGAGCCTGGCGCTCGCACCGGCACTTTGGCATCGGTGAGTGCCAACAACAGGTCTAGCGCTCGCCCGAATGGCAAAGACAAGCCGGCAAACAGGGGGTCTGAGCCTGCTGGCGCCATGGCCGCTGCGTTTGCCAAGCTAAAGCGTTAGGCTTGATTTCGAGCCAAACTCCACAGGGATCTCGACCAAGTAACAGAAAGCCCCGAAACCGATTGTTTGCGGGGCTTTCTTTATAGCTTGCAAGCTTAGGCTGAAAGTCATGTGAGAGCTTGCTGGCGATCTCGGTTACGACCTAAATGACCACCTCACTTGCGTCCTTTCCTGGCTTCGATACGCATGCGCAATGCATTAAGCTTAATGAAGCCCGCCGCATCGGCCTGGTTGTATGCGCCGCCATCGTCATCGAACGTGGCGATGGTTTGGTCAAACAACGTGTCAGCCGAGTCGCGCGCCACCGTGTAGACATTGCCCTTGTAGAGCTTTAGCCTGACGGTGCCATTGACATGGTGCTGAGTGTGGTCGATCAATGTCTGCAGTGCTTTGCGCTCTGGCGACCACCAATAGCCGTTGTAAATGAGCGAGGCGTAACGCGGCATCAAATCGTCTTTCAAGTGAGCAACTTCGCGGTCAAGCGTGATCGACTCAATGGCGCGGTGCGCTTTCAAAAGAATGGTTCCGCCCGGGGTTTCGTAGCAACCGCGTGATTTCATGCCGACGTAGCGGTTCTCTACGAGGTCTAAGCGGCCAATCCCGTGTTTGCCGCCAATGGCATTGAGTCGTGCGAGCAAGGCCGCAGGCGTCAGTTTTTCGCCGTTGATGCTTACCGGGTCGCCTTTGACGAACTCAATGTCAATGTACTGAGCCTCATCCGGTGCGGCTTCGGGTGCCACTGTCCAACGCCACATGGATTCCTCGGCCTCTGCATTGGGATCTTCGAGGTGGCGACCTTCATAGCTGATATGCAAAAGGTTGGCGTCCATGGAATAGGGCGCACCACCTTGCTTGTGTTTCATGTCAACCGGAATGCCGGCGGCTTCGGCGTAAGCAAGCAGCTTTTGGCGCGACAACAGATCCCACTCGCGCCATGGCGAGATGACTTTGATGCCCGGCTCAAGTGCGTAGTAGCCAAGTTCAAACCGGACCTGGTCATTGCCTTTGCCCGTGGCGCCGTGCGACACAGTGTCCGCGCCAACCTGGCGCGCGATTTCGATCTGGCGCTTGGCAATCAAGGGGCGGGCAATCGAGGTGCCAAGCAAATACTCGCCTTCGTAGATGGTGTTGCAGCGGAACATCGGGAACACGAAGTCGCGTACAAACTCCTCGCGCAGGTCATCGATAAAGATGTGCTCTGGCTTGATTCCAAATTGCAAGGCTTTGGCACGGGCTGGCTCTAGCTCTTCACCCTGACCGATATCGGCCGTGAATGTGACCACTTCACACTGGTAGGTGTCTTGCAGCCATTTGAGAATAACCGATGTATCAAGCCCGCCCGAATAGGCCAGCACTACTTTGTTGATGTTGCTCATGGGGTTGCCTTTTATTAAATATGCATCCGGCGTCATTGGATCAGGACATCGGACAGTTTGATTCGTCACTGGTTTGCTATTTTAGTTGACTTGTCCGAGCAGTAAAAACTCCATCAAAGCCTTTTGTGCGTGCAGACGGTTCTCCGCTTCGTCCCAAACCACGCTTTGTGGCCCATCGATGACATCAGCAGTGACCTCCTCGCCCCGGTGGGCTGGCAGGCAGTGCATAAAAAGCGCGTCTGGTTTGGCTCTGGCCATCATGGAAGAATCCACACACCAATTGGCAAATGCTTTTTTGCGAGCCTCGTTTTCAGCTTCATAGCCCATGCTGGTCCAGACATCGGTCGTAATCAGATCAGCCCCTTCACAAGCGTCGTGGGGGTTGTCAAATGATTGGTAAACAGTCGGGTCCATGCCAGACAGGCGTTGGGCTTCGAGCTGGTAGCCGGGCGGTGCACTAAAGTGCAGTTTGAACCCTAGACGCTCGGCTGCTTGTATCCAGGTGTAGGCCATGTTGTTGGCATCGCCAATCCACGCGACAACCTTGCCTTCGATGGACTCGCGGTGCTCAAGATAGGTAAATACATCGGCCAGAATCTGGCAGGGGTGGTATTCGTTGGTTAGCCCATTGATAACTGGCACCCGCGAGTATTCAGAAAAACGCTCGATGCGGCTTTGCTCAAAGGTGCGAATCATGACCAGGTCAACCATGCGCGAAACCACGCGAGCGGTGTCCTCAATTGGTTCAGATCGCCCGAGCTGGGAGTCATTGGTGGTTAGATGAATGACAGCACCACCCATCTGGTACATTCCAGCCTCAAACGAAACCCGAGTCCTGGTGCTGGCTTTCTCAAACACCATGGCTAGCGTGCGGTCGTGCAGCGGTTGGTAGGGCTCGTAGCGCTTGAATTTGTCTTTGATGATACGTGCGCGTTCGAGCACATGTATGAGCTCTGCGCGCGACAAGTCCGTGAGCTGCAGAAAATGACGCAGCGTTTTGTGGGCTGTAGCGTTCTTGTCAGTCATAAGCGAAATCCGGTTGGCAGCACAGCAGAGCCTACTGGCTGCTTAAAAACTTTTTAATAAGACGAATCACGCCGTCAAGCAACTCATTGGCTTCTTGCTCACTGATAATAAGCGGTGGCAGTATGCGCACGACTTTGTCACGGGTCACATTGATCAGAAGGCCCGCCTCTAGCGCTTGGCGTACAAGTTCCGCACACGGACGGTTTAGCTCGATACCAATCATCAGGCCACGGCCGCGAACTTCAGTGACGCCATCGACGCCATCGAGTTCGGCGTGTAACCGCGCAAGCATGGCACTTCCGACCTTGTGTGCATGTTCCAGCAGGTTGTCTTTCTCCAGCGTGTCAAGCACGGCTAGTGCCGCAGCACATACCAGTGGCCCCCCGCCAAAGGTGGTTCCGTGATGACCTGGCTTGAGGATGCCGGCAGCTGGGCCTCTGGCTGCG
>JAJOJF010000032.1 GCA_021208885.1 Burkholderiaceae bacterium | reverse complement strand
CAGCACATCGATGTGCTGATAGGGCGACTGAGTCCGCATCAGGGTCTGTTCGACTCGATACGTGAGCCCCAGGTGCTCGGTCAGCCATTGTTGGCGGCACTTCCTCAGCTGGTGCAGGCGCAAACGAAATCAGTTCAACCTCGATTGGAACCTCCTGCGGCTTAGGCAAGGGCTTGATCGACTGCAGCCCCACAATGACCCCAACCAGACCAACGTGAGCAAGCAAAGCGGCGAACACAAACGGCCAAACGGGTCGCTTGGCACGGTAAATTTGGTGCGGACGCTTTATTTCAGGCGATTGTTCCATTCGAACTGCCAACACTCATCGGCAAAAATCCTCACAAAAAAGGCTAGCCATTGAAGAAATCACTCTTATCGAAGCAGGCAGATAGCTCTTGCCCTGCCTGCCAGATTGGACTAAGGGATTTGGGCATTGTATGGTTTCAGGGAATAGTTGCCACCGCGAAAAAGCCTTTGCCCCTCAAATCATGGGATACGGCTGTCTACCCTGCAAGCTCAATCACGCACAACAACCACCAGGAGAATTACTAAGCATCTGATTCGGATGTCCAACTATGCTCAACAGCATGGCAGGCTACTTCAGTGACTCCGATTCTGACCGGCTGGGGGGTGGTTTCTTTGCAAAGCGGCCTGGCTTGAGGGCATCGAGGATGAAACGTGCAACCAGATGGCGGGTTCAGCGGATTAGGAACCTCACCGGCAACCGGAGTTCTTGGTCTACCATGACCCTCGATGTCTGGGATAGCCGACAACAGCATACGGGTGTATGGGTGGCGTGGGTTTTTAAACAACTCATCGCGGTGGGCGATTTCGACAATACGACCCAAATACATAACGCCTACTCTGTCAGCGACATGATGCACCACTGCCAAGTTGTGAGAAATGAAGAGGTAAGTCAGTCCGAGCTCGCGCTGCAAATCCTTCATGATGTTCAACACCTGCGCTTGAACCGACACATCAAGCGCCGATGTTGGTTCATCGCACACCAAAAACTCTGGTCGTACAGCCAAGGCGCGCGCGATCGATATTCGCTGTCGCTGCCCGCCAGAAAATTGGTGCGGATAACGCGACTTGTCCGCAGGGTCTAGGCCAACTTGCTTGAGCAGCTCGTCAACGCGGGCATCCTGTTCAGCGGGCGACATTTTGGTGTGAGCTTTCAAAGGCTCGGCAATAATTCGTCCCACTCGCCAGCGCGGATTTAGACTTGCATAAGGATCCTGGAAAATCATCTGCAAGCGACGTCGCAGTGAAGGGCCTTTAGGGCCATTGAGTTCCGTGATCGATTCACCATCAATTTGAATCTCGCCGCGAGTCAGTGGATAAAGCCCCACCAACAAGCGCGCGATAGTTGACTTGCCACAGCCTGACTCTCCCACTAAAGCCAGCGTCTCACCACGATTGATCGTGAAAGACACCCCATCGACAGCCCTTAGCATGGTTCGCGGCTTGCGCGCCAGAACACGCTCAAGCCAAGGCGCCGACACATCAAACCATCTGGCGGCATCTCGGACTTCGACAAGCGGCTTACCTGGTTGGTGATCGTTCATGCCGCCCCCGGCTGACACAGCCAACAAGCCGCCTGTGAGCTACCCGCCGCCATCAACTCGGGACGCTCGCGGCAGCATCGATCTATCACTTGAGTGCAGCGAGGATGAAACGCACAGCCTGGCGGGATGGCATTTAGTCTTGGCATGCTGCCATCAATCTGAACAAGCCTGTCGGCCGTGTGCGCAATCGACGGGATGGAACCCATCAGTCCTGCCGTGTAGGGATGTTTGGGCTCGTGAATGACATCTCGAACCGGGCCAACTTCTGCCACGCGACCGGCATACATCACCACCACCCGGTTGGCTGTTTCGGCAATCACCCCCATGTCATGCGTAATTAGCATCACCGCAGCGCCTTGTTCTTTGCACAAGCGCTTTAGCAGCTCGATGATCTGAGCCTGTATCGAAACATCGAGCGCAGTGGTTGGCTCATCAGCCACAATCAACTTCGGTTCAGCAGCGAGCGCCAAGGCAATAACCACGCGCTGCCGCATGCCACCTGAGAACTGATGGGGATAGTGGTCAATGCGCTCCTTGGCGGCAGGAATTCCGGTTGCCTCGAGCAACTCAACAGCCCTGCTGCGCGCCTGGCTTGGGGTCAGAGGCAGATGAGTCGTAATGGTCTCCACCAACTGCTGCCCTACGGTGTAGAGCGGGTTCAGAGAGGTCAACGGATCCTGAAAAATCGCGCCAATTTGTCTGCCGCGAATACGGCGCATTTGATCATCAGTCAATTGGTCAATGCGTTGACCTTCAAGCCAGATTTCACCGCCACTGACGCGTCCTGGCGGCTCAAGCAATCCGATAATGGCAGCGCCAGTTAATGATTTGCCTGCGCCGGATTCACCAACCACGCCAACGACTTCGCCAGCCTCAATCGAGAACGACACCTCATCGAGTGCTTTGAGCACTCCTCGGCGTGTGGGAAATTCCACACTGAGTTGACGAACTTCCAGAACCTGGCTCATCACATCCTCAATTCAAACGCGGGTTCAGGGCATCGCGCATCCAATCGCCCAACAAATTCACTGCCAGCACCAGCAGCACGAGTGCAATGCCCGGGAAAATCGTGATCCACCACTCCCCAGAAAACAGAAAATCATTGCCAATTCGAATCAAGGTACCGAGCGACGGTGATGTCGGCGGCACGCCCACTCCCAAGAACGATAGGGTCGCTTCGGTAATGATGGCTGTGGCCAGATGGACCGTCGCCAGCACCAGCACGGGACCCAGCACATTGGGCAACACGTGCCTGAACATGATGACGGGAGACGAAATGCCAATCACTCGAGCAGCCTGAACGTATTCCCGATTTTTTTCCACCATGGTCGAGCCGCGCACGGTCCGTGCATATTGAGGCCAGCCAGCCAAGGCAATCGCGAAGACAAGCACCGGAAACGCGATGATTTCATGCATTTCGCGCGGCACCACCGCCCGCGCCACCCCGTCAATCAACAAGGCGATCAGAATCGCGGGAAAGGACAATTGCACATCAGCCACGCGCATGATGTACGCATCGATACGCCCCCCGAGATAACCGGCCAGCAGTCCAAGCACAATGCCCAGAAACACTGACAGCAACACCGAGGCAATCCCGATCAACAAGGACACTTGCATGCCATACATGATGGCTGAGAGCAGGTCTCTGCCTTGGCTGTCAGTCCCAAGCACATGAACCATGTCGCCACCGCTTTCCCACGCCGGGGGCTTTAACGCATCGAGCAAATTCAACGTGGCTAGATCGAACGGGTTATGCGGTGCCACCCATGGCGCGCCGAATGAAGCCACCATCAGCACCAGCAACACCACAGTTGATGCGATGGCAACGGGCGAATGTCTCCACGACCATGCCAGATCGCCATCCCAAAATCGCTGCCAGGCATTCATCAGTGGCCTCCCACCTTGCCGATGCCAGCCCGAAGACGAGGATCAACGACGAAATACAACAGGTCCACAACCAAATTGATCACCACAAAAATCAGTGCAATCAAACATAGATAGGCGGCCATCACTGGAATGTCGACAAACTGCACCGCCTGAATGAATAAGAGTCCCATGCCAGGCCACTGAAACACGGTTTCAGTCACGATAGCAAAAGCAATAATGCCGCCAAGCTGCAGGCCCGTGATGGTAATCACAGGAACCAAGGTGTTCTTTAGCGCATGCCCGAAATGGATAGCACGCTGACTCAACCCGCGCGCACGGGCGAACTTGATGTAGTCAGTACGCAAAACTTCAAGCATTTCAGAGCGCACTAGCCTCAACACCAAAGTCAGCTGGAATAGCGACAGCGTAATTGACGGCAGAATCAGGTGCTTCCAGCCGCTTGCAGTCAACAATCCCGTTGACCACCAGCCAATCTGAACCACCTCACCGCGACCGTAGCTAGGCAGCCAGCCGAGCTGTACCGAGAACACCAGAATCAGCAGGATTCCAATTAAAAACGTTGGTAGTGACACGCCCACCAAAGAAAACGCCAATACAAAATTGGCCCCAAAACCTTTTCGGTTAAGCGCCGTGTAGACACCTAGCGGAATTCCAACGACCAATGCAATAACTGCAGCGGCGAACGACAACTCCAGCGTTGCTGGCAGACGTTGAATCAGCATCGTGGATACTTTTTGGCCTTGACGCAACGAAATGCCGAAATCACCCTGCATCGCATTAATCAGGAAGTGATAGAACTGCACGATCGCCGGCTGGTCGAGTCCCAACTGCTTGGTCAAGCGAATCCGGTCTTCGTCCGTGATGTCCTGGCCCAGCATGATAGAGACAGGGTCACCCACATACTGAAACAACAGAAATGCGATGAGACCAACCACCAGCATGACGCCAGCAGCCTGAATCAGGCGGCGAATGATGAATGCGAGCATAGGGATTAAAGTGACACAGCCGCAGAGACTGTGTCACCGGCTAGGAAATCAATCAATCACCACCCACTCGACGACCAGGCGATTGTCGGCTCGGTGCAGCGCGTTGACGTTTTTCTTCATCGCCCACGGGATAATCTGGTCATGCAGTGGAATATGACCGACGTCTTCGAGATGCAGGCGCAGGGCTTGCTCAATCATGGCGTTACGCTTGTCCTGATCGATCTCAACCTTGATCTGGTCGATCAACTCATCAACTTTGGGGTTCGAATAGCCGCCATGGTTCCACGAGCCATCAGCACCCTCTCCTTTTGAACGAATCAAGGCCTGCAAGCTATAGAGCGCATCAAACGTGGGAACGCCCCAACCCAGCATGTAGACACTGGTGTCACGATTCTGGATCTTCGGAAAGTAATTGGCGCGAGGCATGGTGTTCAATTTCGTATTTACACCGACCTTTGCCCACATCGCTGCAATCGCCTGGCAGATGGCCTCATCGTTGATGTAACGATTGTTGGGGCAGTCAAGGGTTATCTCAAAGCCGTTTGGATAGCCAGCCTCAGCCAATAACGCCTTGCTCTTGGCAGGATCATATGGCAAACGTTTCGCCACGGCTTCGGTGTAGCCATTAACCTGAGGCGAAATCATCGCACCAGTTGGAATTGACTCACCACGCATCACTGCACGCTTGATGGCTTCGATATCAATTGCCTGATAGAGTGCTTCGCGCACACGCTTGTCTTTGAGCGGGTTTTTGCCTTTAACGTCGCTGTATAGCAATTCGGGGCGCTCCTGGTCCATGCCCAAGAAGATCGTGCGGTACTCGTTGCCATCGAGCACTTTGACCTGCTGGCGTAGACGATTCAAATCTTGTGCGGGTGGGTCAAGCACAAAATCAAGTTCGCCAGATAACAGTGCGGCAGTCCGCGTGGCATTTTGTTTGATGGGCGTGTAGATAATTTCAGTGACATTGCCCTTCTTGTCAGCCTTGTTCCACCAATTCGGGTTTTCAACATAAACCGTTTGAACATCGACCTCGCGACTCTTTAACATGTAAGGACCAGTGCCGTTGGTATTACGAGCTGCAAAGGTTTCTTCTTTGTCTTTAAAGTTTTGTGGCTCAGTCACACCGTTTTTCTCAGACCATGCTTTGCTCATGATCCCAAGAACTGGCAACTGACGCAGCAATACGGGGTTTGGCCCATCAGTGATCACTTCAACGGTCAACGGGTCGATGACCTTGACTTCTTTAACACCGTTGACATATGACTTGAAGTTAGACGAGGGTGCAGCAGCACGCTCAAAGGTAAACTTCACGTCCTCAGCCGTGAACGGCGTTCCATCATGAAACTTCACATCTGGACGCAACTTGAATCGCACGGTGACCGGGTCAACCTGCTCCCACGAAACTGCCAATGCAGGCTCTAGCTTGAAATTCTCGTCATATCGAACCAATGGCTCATAGACATACAGGTTGGCTGCAATGTTGAGCCCTTCGTTCTGGGAATGGGGATCTAGCGTGAGGATATCGCCCTGACTGGACCATTTGAATGTTTTTGCAATGCCGGTCATTGGCGTGACGGCCAGACAAGCTGCCAGCGCAGCGGCATAAAGTGAACGACGCATTGTTGTGCCCCTCATCAATGATGGTTAGGTGGTTAGTTTGTTCTTCTTTCCCATTACCGTCAAACAAACTTAGCTAGATGACGTTATAACCAAAGGACAATTTGCACAATGGCATGAAACCCGGAGTGCGCTGAATCGTTCCAAATGAGGCCCTAACAACAAAACCCAACAAAAAAGCCGGCGAGCCGGCTTTTTTGCAGCGCAACAGAGCGATCAGCGTGAATTAGACGCGCTTGACCTTCTCGAGCATTTTGAACACGCCCTTGGGGGCGTTGACGAACAGGCGCTTAAAGGCCTTGCCCAGACAACGACGCTCAAGCGTGTTACGACGCACACGTTTACGTTCAGCCATGGAAGTTCTCCCTACAGAAGACCGCTATAGTACTCCATTTGTGGCTAATTCTGCGACTGGTTACTCCCATGAAACCCTCCATCGACCTTTTCGGGGCTCGACAAAACAACCTTAAAAACCTCGACGTCAGCTTCAAGACCGGGGAATTGACGGTCATTACAGGCGTCTCAGGCTCCGGCAAAAGCTCGCTAGCCTTTGATACGCTTTACGCCGAAGGCCAACGCCGCTACGTCGAGACCTTCTCTCCGTATGCGCGCCAATTCCTCGATCGCATGGACAAGCCCCAGGTCGACCGCATCGAAGGTATCTTGCCTGCGATCGCCATCGACCAGACCAATCCAGTTCGCAATTCACGCAGCACAGTCGGCACCATGACCGAGGTCAATGACCACCTGAAGCTGCTCTTTGCCCGTGGAGCCACCCTGCACTGCCGCGGTTGCGGCAAGCCTGTTCATCGTGACAACCCGCAGACCATCAGCCGTGCCTTGCACGAACGTTGCAAGCATCTGAGTGACCCTAGGCTTGTCATCACCTTTGAAATCCAGATTCCGGCCAACTTCACGGCCGATGAAGTCAGCAATTTTCTGGAGGGCCAAGGCTACACCCGCATTCATGGCGAGCCACGCCCATCGACTGTCAAAGACCAGCAAGTTATCGACGTCGTTCAAGACCGTTTCCGCTGGTCAAGCGTTCAAGCCGAGCGTTTGGCTGAAGCACTCGACCAGGCTTTGCGCATGGGACAAGGGCTTGTTTCGATCCACGCCCTTGGTGATGACGGCGGTGACGCTGCCCCCTGGCGTTTTAGCAACAAGCTACATTGCGCCGATTGTGACTTGTCCTACCAACCAGCATTGCCAAGCACCTTCTCGTTTAACTCTCCGCTTGGCGCCTGTGAGACCTGCCGCGGCTTTGGACGGGTCATCGGCATTGATTTGGGCCTTGTTATCCCAGACGAGAGCATGACGCTGGCCGATGGCGCGATCAAGCCATGGCAAACGCCCAGCTTTAAAGAATGCCAGGATGATTTGGAGAAATTCGCCAAACGCGCCAATGTTTCATTAAACACCGCCTGGCGCGATCTGCCACCGGAACACCAAGAGTGGGTGCTTGATGGCGACCCGCTTTGGAAGGGCGGGCGCAACGCCTGGCAGACCCAGTGGTATGGCGTGCATCGATTTTTTGAATGGCTAGAAACCAAGGCCTACAAAATGCACGTGCGGGTGCTTCTTTCCAAATACCGCAGCTATACCACCTGCCCGACTTGCCATGGCACACGGCTCAAACCTGATGCATTGCTCTGGAAAGTAAATGGACACGACATCCACGAACTGATGTGCATGCCCATCCGTGATTTGCAGATATGGTTCAAATCACTAAAGTTTGATAGCGCGGTCTTGGACACAGCGATGGAACTGGTGTTGCAAGAGCTAAATGCCCGCCTGAAATTCGTTTGCGACGTTGGCCTGGGTTATCTGACACTTGACCGTCAAAGCCGCACACTGTCTGGTGGCGAAGTGCAACGAATCAACCTGACCACGGCACTTGGCACATCACTGGTCAACACATTGTTTGTGCTCGACGAGCCATCGATTGGTTTGCACCCACGTGACATGAACCGCGTGGTTGAAGTGATGCACCGTCTGCGCTCTGCCGGCAATACCTTGGTGGTGGTCGAACATGACCCGCAAGTCATGGTAGCCGCCGACCGTATCATTGATATCGGTCCAGGTCCGGGAGAGCGTGGCGGCCAAATTGTGTTTGATGGCACACCTGAGCAACTGAGACGTGCCACGACCCTAACGGGCCAGTATATGAGCGGTGCAAAGCAAGTCGAGGCGCCTCACGCTATGCCAGTGGCCGAGAATACGCCACGACTTTTGCTCGAAGGCGTCACCGCCAACAATCTAAAGAACATCGACCTGTCTCTGCCTTTGGGGCGCCTGGTTTGCCTGACCGGTGTATCGGGCTCTGGAAAATCTACGCTGGTACAAAACGTGCTCTACCCGGCGCTTTTAAAGCTCATGGGCAAGCCCACTGAAGCGCCCGGCTCGCACAAACATTTATTGGGACACGAGCAGTTGGCCGATGTGATCATGGTCGACCAGTCACCCATAGGCAAGACCGCCCGTTCAAATCCGGCAAGCTATGTCGGGGCATTTGACGCCATTCGCAAACTCTTTGCCCAGGCGCCTCTGGCGCGCGAGCGCAGCTATACGGCTGGCACCTTTAGTTTTAACAGCGGCGATGGTCGCTGCCCAACATGTGGCGGCACAGGGTTCGAACACGTTGAAATGCAGTTCCTGTCAGACGTTTACTTGCGCTGCCCGGATTGCGATGGCAAACGATTTCGACCTGAGATTCGTGAGGTACGCATCGAGCATCTGGGCAACAGTGCCTCGATTGACGAAGTGCTGGAAATGACGGTTTCCGAAGCACTGACTTTCTTCC
>JAJOJF010000008.1 GCA_021208885.1 Burkholderiaceae bacterium | reverse complement strand
ATCCACGCGACAATCAGATATTGTTGAACGCGCTCACCAAACTCGAAGGCAACGGCAACACGCTGGTTGTAGTTGAGCATGACGATGACACCATTCGTCGTGCTCAGCACATCATTGACATCGGACCAGGTGCTGGTGTGAGGGGCGGGAGGGTCGTTGGTCACGGCGATTTGCAAGCCATCATGAACAACCCTGATTCAGTCACTGGCCGTTATCTTAGGGAACCGCTTAAGCACCCGTTGCAAGAACGCCGCACCGTTGACAAGTCGATTGATCGCATCAAGGTCAAAGGTGCACGATTGCATAACTTACAGCTTGTCGATGCCGAAATCCCGGTTGGACGGCTCACCGTGGTCACAGGCGTTTCCGGCTCAGGCAAATCAAGTTTCGCGCGCGAAGTACTGCTAGAGAACATGACTTCAGCGGTCAGTGCCGGGCAGCCAGATAAATGGTTCGGCTGCGAAGACATTGCAGGCTGGGAGTCAATTGACCGCGTGCTCGAAGTTGACCAGACCCCGATTGGTAAGACACCACGATCGTGCCCGGCCACCTACATTGGTTTCTGGGACGACATTCGCAAGCAATTTGCCGACACGCAAGAAGCACGCATGCGGGGCTGGAAGACCAACCGTTTCTCATTCAACACGGGAGACGGGCGTTGCCCGGTTTGCGAAGGCCAAGGCATGCGCACAGTGGAAATGAGTTTCCTGCCAGACGTCAAAGTGCCATGCGATGCCTGCAACGGTGATCGCTTTAATGCTGACACGCTCACCGCACGCCTGCGTGGCAAGCATGTCGGAGAGGTGCTCGCCATGGAAGTTGATGATGCCGTTGAATTCTTTGCGGCGCACCCGAAAGTGGCACACCCGCTCAAGCTCATGCAAGACGTGGGGCTTGGCTACCTGACTTTGGGGCAGCCGTCACCGACGCTATCTGGCGGTGAAGCGCAACGCATCAAGCTAGTTACAGAACTTGCCAAGGCCAACGTTACCGAAGGTGTCATCAAGACCGGCCGAGCCTCGCGCCTACCCCACACCCTCTACGTACTCGACGAGCCAACCGTGGGTCTATCCATGGCAGACGTAGAAAAGCTCATCAATGTGCTGCATCGTCTGACTGATGCTGGAAACACGGTGGTCGTCATTGAGCACAACCTTGATGTGATTGCTGAGGCTGACTGGGTCGTGGACTTAGGTCCCGAGGGTGGGTCACAGGGTGGCCGTTTGGTAGCGCAAGGCTCGCCCGAGGAGTTGCTGAAACATCATTTAAAACACTCACACACAGCACAGGCACTCAAACCTATTCTGCAACCTTAGACCAGAACTATCATGCGCGCCCGCTTGCTCGCCCCCTTGCTTGGATTGGGACAGATCTGTTCGTGGGGGTCGCTTTACTACAGCTTTCCGCTGATCGTGTTGCGAATGGAAGCGCAGCTTGGCTGGAGCAAGTCCGAGCTGTATGCCGGTGCCACGATTGGTTTGGTGATGACCGCGCTTTTAAGCTATCCAGTCGGAGTTGGCATTGACCGGGGGTATGGCAAGTGGATCATGGCCGGAGGGTCGTTCGGGGCTTTTGCTGTCATGGCTTGGTGGTCGGTGACCGACCACCTTCTGGCTTTTTATATCATCTGCGCATTAAGCGGTGCGATCCAGGCTGCGGTGCTTTACGAGCCTGCTTTTGCAGTATTTGCGCGGCATGTGGGGCCAAGAAACGCACGTGCTGGCATTACACACATCATGCTTTGGGGCGGATTTGCCAGCACTGCCTTCATCCCGATCACGGAGCTTTTAATCACAGCAGTCGACTGGCGTATGACCCTGCTTTGGTTGGGCTGCGTGAACCTGATGTTCGGGCTTGTCTATCTGTGGTTGATCAACCCTAAAAATGACGCTGGCCATGCGCACACCCAAGAACAAAAGCTAGCTGACATTTCACGTGATCGTGAAATTGTTCATGACAATTTGCACAGCAGCCTGTTCTGGCTGGTGCTAGGTTCGCTAACCATCTACGCTGGGATGTTCTCGGCATTTACATTCCACATGTATCCCTTGCTGCAAGAAAACGGGCTGAGCGACCGTGATGTCGTGTTGGCCCTGGCGATGATTGGCCCAGCTCAGGTACTGGGCCGATACCTCGTGACGATCTACGCACCAAGCATGCCGATGCGGCTTCTCGGATCTTTGATGGTGATGGTGTTTCCCATCTCGTTCACGTTATTGAACCTGACGAATCTTGGCTTTTGGTGGGTTGCTGCGATCTTCATGATGTACGGCATGGCCAACGGCATTTTTACGATCGTCAGGAGTTTTGTAGTGCCAGAGATGCTAAGCCCACATGCTTATGGCGCGTTAAACGGGATTATCACGATTGCTGCGACGATTGCTCGTGCCGCAGCGCCGCTAGCGGCTGCATGGCTATGGACGATCAACCAGTCTTATGAGCTGGTCATGTGGGCAATCGTGGGCGCCAGTTTATTGCTCGCGGCTGGTTTCTGGACCGCAGCCTGGCGCACACGCTAGCGCGACCTGCGCCTGACTCGGATTTATGACTCGGGGTGCTTGGGCAACGCCAAGGTGACTAGCCAACAAATTGTGAGCATGATGGCAGATCCCGCCAGAGAAAACGCCAGGCCACCCCATTGATACAACAAGCCCGATAGCAAGGTGCCCATAAAGCGGCCTGATGCATTGGCCGCGTAGTAGAATCCAACATCTTCAGCGGCTTTCTCAGACCCTGCATAAGCGAGAATCAGGTAGGAATGAACTGAGGAGTTCACCGCAAACGCAAATCCGAATATGCCCAAGCCGATAACAACCACCCAGGCTGATTGAGAAGCATCTTGCCAGACATACCAAGCCAACGCTGCTGGCACCAGCGCCAGCAAAAGTGACCAAAGGCGAGCCGCTGGCACTTCATTTGATAGCCCATCATCACTGCGTTTAACCAGTTGGGGGGCGATTGCCTGTACTAAACCGTAACCAATCGTCCAAGCCGCTAAAAACCCGCCGACCATGCTAAATGTCCAGCCTGCGGCGTACAGATACACGGGCACTCCAACCACGAACCACACATCGCGCGCGCCGAATAAGAACACGCGCGCCAATGCCAGCAGGTTGATGCCTCGGCTTTTAGCAAACAGTTCACGCGCTGATTTAGAGGCTTTGCTTTTGCCCATCATGGGAGGCAAGAGCGTCAACACGCCCACCAGCACACAAGCTAGCAACCCGGCCATTAGCCACAAAGCGCCCGAAAAACCCAAATACTGTAATAACAAACCACCAAGAAAAAAGCCAACCCCTTTCATGGCGTTCTTGCTGCCGGTAAACCAAGCCACCCACTTGAACAACTGGCCGCTTGCTTGGCCGGCCGTAATCTTGATGGCTGATTTGCTGGCAGTCTTGGTCAGATCCTTGGCCACCCCACACACACCCTGAGCGATCACTACCCAAACGACCGACAGAGTGGCTGACCAGCTTGGCGACAAGGCTGACAGCAACAAAAAACCAACAATCTGAGTGCATAAACCAACGACCAGCATGCGCGAGATGCCGAAACGGGTTGCCAGCCAGCCTCCCACCAAGTTGGCTAGGATGCCTGCGGCCTCGTACAACAAAAACAGAAACGCGAGCGTGAACGGTGAATAACCTAACTGATAGAAATGCAGCAGCACCAGCATGCGAAGAGCGCCATCTGTGAGCGTAAAGCTCCAGTAGGCAGACGTAACTAACGCGTATTGACGCGCCGCTGACGCAGCCGGATTCGGTGCAGTAGAAACGCTCATTGCTTACACACCTAGCGATTGCATGTAACAAGCGAGATCGACCATGCGGCAGGCATAGCCCATTTCGTTGTCATACCAGGCGTAGACTTTGAGCATCGTGCCGTCTGTGACCATGGTCGACAGGCCATCAACAATCGAGCTGCGAGTATCTTGCGCATAATCAGCGCTCACCAAAGGGCGAGCCTCAAAACCCAAAATGCCCGCCAAATGTCCACTGGCTGCTTCCTTAAACATGGCGTTGACCGCTTCAGCCGTTGTTGGCTTGTTCAGCTCAAATACGGCATCGGTTAGCGAGGCGTTGAGCACTGGTGCACGCACAGCGTGGCCGTTGAGCTTGCCAGCAAGCTCAGGGTAGATCAGTGCGATGGCGGTGGCACTGCCTGTGGTCGTGGGAGACAGACTCAACATGGCGCTACGGGCACGACGCAGGTCTTTATGCACGCCGTCGACCACTAGATTGGTGTTGGTAGGGTCATGAATCGTGGTGATCTGGCCATGACGAATGCCAAGGTTGTCATGGATGACCTTGACCACTGGCGCCAGACAATTGGTGGTGCAAGACGCGGCCGTAACAATTCGATCACGGCCAGGATCATAGCGATCGTGGTTGATGCCAAACACAATATTCAACACATTGCCAACTTTGACTGGGGCAGCAACGACCACACGCTTGGCACCCCGATCTAGATGCCCCTGCAAAACCTCGGGCGTCAGAAGCTTACCCGTGCACTCAAGCACGAGCTCCACGCCCATGTCGCCCCAGGCGATCTCCGTGGGGTCAGCATGATTGGACACCGAGATAGCAGTCGAGCCAATATGCATGGTGCTATCGGAAGCACCGATCGCTTCGCGCCAGCGGCCTTGCACCGAATCAAATTCGAGCAAATGCGCCAGAGCCTGAGCATTGCCCTTGATTTCATTGACATGGACAACCTCCAGACGATTGTCCCGGTATGGATCATCACCCGGCCGGTGCGCCGCACCCATGGCCGCGCGCAATGCCAGCCGCCCGATTCGTCCCATGCCATTGATGCCTACTTTCACGATACATTTCCTTCTTGTTTTTTAGAGATTATTTTGAGAATCGTCGAAATTTAACCTGACAAAGATGACATGTTCATGACAAGTCAGCAAAACTACGTATCTTAGGCTGTCGCAGATCATCTAGAATGCAGGCATGCCTACCCTTGCTCTTGTCATGATCGTTAAAAACGAGGCCGATAACCTGGTGGGGTGTCTGCGCTCTTGCGAAGGTGTGGCTGACGAAATCATCGTGGTCGATGGCGGCAGCACTGACAATACGGTCGACATTGCCCGCGAACTTGGCGCCAAAGTGATTGCCAAGCCGAATTGGGAAGGCTTCGGGTTACAGCGAAGGTTTGCGCAATCACACGTTACCTCAGACTGGGTGTTCTGGATCGATGCGGATGAGCGGCTCACGCCAGAGCTGAAATCCTCGATCAAAGCCGCTGTCTCACAAAACGATCCAAACAGCATTTACAGCGTT
This sequence comes from Burkholderiaceae bacterium, assembly GCA_021208885.1. Lineage (GTDB taxonomy): Bacteria > Pseudomonadota > Gammaproteobacteria > Burkholderiales > Burkholderiaceae_B > Algicoccus. The sequence continues at coordinate 67,185 of JAJOJF010000008.1, read as the reverse complement.
GCACGACTGTCCTGGGTGTTCGGCAAGTTCATCCGTCACAGCGGCTGGTATCCAGACCGTGTATTACGTCTACACCCAACTGCGCTGACGCAGTACACCAATGCCCCCGTACATGAACGGTTAGATACCCCCCAAAACGCAAGGGTGCAGCCCTTGGCCGGTGACCTCTTGCACTACACCTACAGAGACTTGCAGCACTATTTGGTGAAATCTGCCCAATACGCAGACCTATGGGCGCAGCAACGCTCGGCACGCGGCAAGCGCGGCAGCCTGCTTCAGGGTTTCATGCACGGTATTGGGTGTTTCTTGCGAATGTATATCCTTAGAGCTGGTTTCCTCGATGGCCGCCAAGGCCTTCTACTAGCGCTGCTATCGGCTCATTCCACGTTTGCCAAGTACGCCGATCTTTGGGTGCGCCAGCAACCCAAGCCTTGATGACCAAGTTGCACACGACGTTTGACGAGATCACTTAAATGCCGATGGCCTCATCAATCTCGGCGCCAAATTGTCCGGGTGAGGCTTCGAGCCAGGCAGCAATTTGATCAGCGACTGCGTCAACATCTAACCCCTTGAAACTTTCCGGATCTGGCATCGAAGCCGTGGGCGAAATAGCAAGTCGTCGCTTGGGGGAATTGAGTGTTTGCCAGCGTAACGCAGTCGCTGAGCGCCGCAGCGGGTAAAAGCCGATAGTAGGCACATCCAGCGCCCCGGCAATATGCAGTGGACCAGTGCTACCCGCCACAAATGCATTAGCCACAGAAATGTCGCGTGCGAAATCGGCTAAATCACCTCCAATCCTCATGGCAACCGGCACTTGGCGATTGATCAGATTAGCCATTAGATGGCCCACAGCCAGCTCTTCAGCCGGACCTGCGGTCAACACAAACACCCAGTCCGGGAGCCGTTTGGATAAAGCGGTCACCAGCCCCTCATACTGAGCAATATCCAAGTTGTTAGCTGAACCGCCCGAACCGGCATGCACCATCAACCAGCGTTTATCCATCGGCAATGACAGACTAGCAGCCATGTCTTGACGCCTGGCCGCCACCTCAGCGGAATCAAGTCGAAGGTATGGACTTGCTACCGATCCAATAGGCAAGCTAAGGTCTTTGAGCAATGCAGCTGCCAAATCCAAGTTGTATTCCCACTCAGGCTTCTCGGAGCGCGATCGACGCTGGGTAACACGACGGTTGTAGAGAATCTGGGCAAGCTTGGTGGCGGGCGCCATTCGTAACTCGATCCCTGCGTTGCGCAAGAGTTTGCCAACTCGCCAGGTGGAGAACAGAGTCAATGCTGCATCGAAATTCGCTGCAATGATTAGCGCGAGTAAATCGGCTTGTCGGCCCGCCGAGGCTTGCTCACCTGGATCAAGAATTACGTCGTCCACGGAGTGGCACAAGCGAGCCAACGGTTCAGTGTACGAAGGCACCAAAACCGTGACATGACAGCCAGCACTTTTTAATAGAGCCAGCGCTGGCCATGCCAGCATGAAATCACCTATTTTGTCGTTACGGACAACAAGAATACGTTTCATAGGGGTAATCGTAACGCCTTCAGGCGCTGCGTGAATCGACAAGCTTCAGAGCTCCATCCATCAAGGCCACATTCAAGGCTATCGAAACGAAGGCCGCCGCCAAAATCACACTGTAAACCTCCTGATCGATCAGCTGCATCGCAACACCCATGCCTGCCAAAATAAATGAGAACTCGCCAATTTGAGCCAAACTCGCTGAAACCACCAAGGCGGTGCGCAATGAATAGCCACTGAGCAAAACAAACCCGGCCGCAATCACCGTTTTGCCTATCATGATCAAAAGGACGCTCAGCAGCAACAGCCATGGCTCTCTGAGGATAATCGTTGGATCAAACAGCATACCCACCGACACAAAAAACAACACAGCAAAGGCGTCTCGCAACGGCAGTGATTCCTCAGCGGCCCGATGGCTCAAATCAGACTCTCGCAGCATCATGCCTGCGAAGAATGCTCCTAGCGCGAACGAGACTTCGAACACCTTAGCTGCAAAGAAGGCTGTACCCAATGCCACAGCAATAATGCACAGCGTGAACAATTCGCGAGAACCTGTTTGTGCGACCTTTGCCAGAACCCAGGGCAACAAACGCTTGCCAACAATAAACATTAAAGCAACAAAGCCAGCAAGCTTCAGAATCGTAAATCCGAAAGAAAGCCAAAGTTCGGATGAGGACTGTGCCGGGACGTTTGGCAAATCGCTTGTGCCTGCCAAATCAGCAGCAACTGGCAACAAAACAAGCATCAGCACCATGACCAAATCTTCGACCACCAGCCAGCCCACAGCTATTTTGCCGTCACTAGTGAGCAGCAAACCTCGAGCCTCCAGGGACCTCAGTAAAACAACCGTGCTTGCAACAGACAGGGACAGGCCAAATACGATGCTTCCCATCATGCTTAGGCCCCACCAAAGCCCAAGTCCAACTCCAAGCAACGTAGCCACAATGATCTGCAGCACTGCACCAGGAATCGCTAAACGCTTGACTGCCATCAAGTCGGACAGCGAGAAGTGCAGCCCAACACCAAACATCAACAGCATGACGCCAATTTCGGACAACTGAAACGCAAGCCCCATGTCACCGACGAAACCCGGCGTGGTCGGACCGATCAGAATTCCCGCAAGCAGATAGCCCACTAGCGGAGGTGCCTTGATGCGTACAGCCAAGTAACCAAACACCAGAGCTAGCCCGAAACCTGCAACCAATATGGAAATCAAGTGAATGTCATGAGGCATAAAAATGAGTATTTGGTATCAAGAAATGAAAAGGCCCGTCTATTTGAACACGACAGGCCTAAAAAGATTAATTACAAAACATCTTACGGTGGGCTCTCACGCCACCGACTCGAGCAAAAACAAGATGCGCTCATCAGCCGAAACGTCCGGTGACGTAATCCTCTGTGCGCTTTTGCTTGGGGTTTACAAAAAGTTGGGATGTCTCACCCATTTCCACCAAATCACCCAAGTGAAAAAATGCTGTACGGTCAGCAACACGGGCAGCCTGTTGCATATTGTGCGTCACGATGACAATGGTGTAGTTATCTTTCAATTCCAGCATCAGATTCTCGACGTGAGCCGTCGAGATCGGGTCAAGTGCCGAGCACGGCTCGTCCATCAGAATCACTTCAGGACTGACCGCAATGGCGCGAGCAATGCACAGCCTCTGCTGCTGACCGCCAGACAAACCGGTGCCCGGCGCATCAAGACGATCTTTCACCTCGTTCCAAAGACCGGCACGAGTCAAACTGCTCTCAACAATGACGTCAAGATCAGCCTTGTTTTTCGCCAGACCATGCAAACGCGGACCGTAGGCAATGTTCTCGTAGATCGACTTGGGAAATGGGTTCGGCTTTTGGAATACCATGCCAACCTGGGCGCGCAACAGCACCACGTCAATGCTTGGGTCATAAATATCTGTCTTTCCCAAGTGAATCTTGCCAGTGACCCTGGCACCAGGCACCGTATCGTTCATGCGGTTCATGCAACGCAAGAAGGTTGACTTGCCACAACCGGATGGGCCAATGAATGCCACGATCTCACGCTCATGGATATTCATCGTCACACCATGCAAGGCCTCTTTTTCGCCGTAGAACACCTTTACGTTTTCAGCGGTGATTTTTACGGGCGTGGTAGCGACCTCTTTTGGCTTGATCGCTGCTGCAGATTTTTCAGTTGCTACGGTCGACATGACTACCACCTTATCTCAAATTTCTTGCGCAGCCATATGGCTAGCGAATTTAACGTCAGCATCAGCGCCAACAAAATAATAATCACTGCAGAGGTTCTGCCTTCGAAGAAGTTCCGAAGCTCGTTGCCGTTCCATAAGTAGATCTGAACAGGCAAAGCCGTTGAGGGGTCAAACGGAGTGGATGGGATATTGGCTACAAACGCAGACATACCAATCAGAAGCAGCGGTGCGGTCTCACCCAAAGCCTGAGCAACACCAATAATAGTGGCAGTCAGAATTCCGGGACGCGCTAGCGGCAGCACATGGTCCGTCACCGCCTGAACTCTGGAGGCGCCGAGTGCCAATGCACCTTCCCGGATCGACGGTGGAATGGCCTTAAGCGATGCACGCGTGGCAATAATCACCGTTGGCAAAGTCATCAAAGTCAAGACCAGGCCACCAACAATTGGCGCAGACAGCGGCAGATTCAACATAATAATGAACACCGACGCCCCAAGCAGACCGAACACAATAGAGGGGACGGCTGCAAGGTTGTTAATGTTAACTTCAATAAAGTCCGTGAACTTGTTCTGCGGGGCGAACTCTTCAAGATAAACCGCCGCTGCCACCCCAATTGGCACTGCCAACAGGATCACGACCACCATCATCATCAGCGATCCGACAAATGCGCCTGCCAAGCCAGCGGAAGCCGGCGAGCTGCGCGAATCAGCATTGACAAACAACGATGTACTGAATTTGTTTTGAATGACGCCCATTTCATACAGCTGATCCGACCACTTGCGAGCATCAGCGCTGAGCTGCTGCTGGCTATCCGGCAATGACCGATCAATATTGCCCTTGAGCCAAACATCGACGTTTGCACTTGCAAGCAAGTCAAGCTTGACCGTCTTGCCCACAATGCTGGGATCATTAATCACCATGTTGCGCAAATCAAAACGTGTGGCGCTCGCAAACATCTCAAGCACGGCACGACGATTCTCTTCGGTTTCAGGCAAGACCTTGGCTACCGAGTCGAGCAACAAGCGATTGAAGTTGATGAAATTTAACCGATTGGCCCAGTCGTTTACACGGCTTTCGTATTCAGCGGGGCTCTCACCGGCCTCTTGCTCCGGCTTAGGGTCAATCTTGACGATTTCCGGCGAGAACTCAACATCCATGACGAACGTAGCTTGCCAGAATGACGGAATTCCCTTAGCCAGGATGGTGCCAAACAAAATGCCAACCAAGCCAATCGAGAAACAAACCGCCAGAATACCCATCATTCGGAATCGGAGTTCCTTGTTGCGACGGCGCTTTAAGGTTGACGCAATGTGCCGGGTCCTTGCCTCGTTTGACGCAAAACCATCAATGCCCGTTTTATTTGAACTGGCGTTATTCATACTGTTCCCGATAACGACGAACCACCACTAGCGCAATCACATTCAGCACTAGTGTCATGGCAAACAAAGTAAGACCCAAGGCAAATGCGACTAGGGATTGTGGGCTTGAAAAATCCTGGTCACCAGTGAGCTGATTCACAATAGAAACCGTCACGGTTGACACTGCTTCGAACGGATTGGCTGTCAACACAGGCGCATTGCCTGCGGCCAACACCACAATCATGGTCTCTCCGATGGCTCGACTAACAGCCAAGAGCAACGCGCCTACGATGCCAGGCAAAGCTGCCGGCACCACAATCTTGATAATGGTCTCGGACTTGGTGCCACCCAAAGCCAGCGAGCCGTCACGCATGGCGCGTGGCACTTGGGTGATGATGTCATCAGACAATGACGACACAAACGGAATAATCATGATCCCCATCACCACGCCAGCAGTCAATGCAGAAGTCGCGCGGATCTCGAGCCCAACCATTTCACCTAGTTCGCTCAGGAATGGGCCAACGGTCACCAATGCAAAGAAGCCATAAACGATCGTGGGGATACCAGCGAGGACTTCCACCAAGGGCTTGACGATTGCGCGCACACGATCGGAGGCGTACTCAGACGTGAATATGGCAGTTAACAAGCCCAAGGGTGTGGCCACCAGCATCGCAATCAATGCGATCATCATGGTGCCGGCCAAGAGCGGAATCATGCCAAAACCTGCCTGCCCTTCGGTGCCGACAGTCACAAAGCGAGGATTCCACGTTGTCCCGAAAAAGAAGTCCAACGGATTAACAAAAGAGAAAAATTTAATTGCCTCGCCGAGCATCGACAGCACAATGCCCAGCGTGGTTAGAATCGCCACCGCCGAACAAGCTAGCATTGCATTGGTCACAAACCGCTCAACTTTGTTGCGGGCACGCGTTTGCGGGGTGGTCTTTCGCCAAGTGACAAACAATCCCAAGGCCGCAACGGTCGCCATCAAGGCGAAGGCAATCGTGCGACCATAGCCATACAGGGTAGCCATATGCGCGGCAGCGACATTTTCCCAGGGCTGTGCTTCACCTGCGACGCCAAATCCAGTCGACAGGTTAAAAATCCTTTGCATCAAGGCATTTTGTTCGAGCGCTGAGGCTGGCAGGTTTTCTGCCGGAATTTGGCCGATCACCATTGAATCAATAATGCTCGCCCCAAAAAAATGCCAAGTCAAATAGACGATGAACGCTGGCACGGCCGCTCTTAGAACCGCCAGCCAACCATGGTAGGACGGACGCGAATGCATGGCAATCGCAGGCGCAGCACTAGCCGCTCTCACGCTGGCTCTTAGGCCAATCTGGTAAGCAAAACCCGCCAGAATCAGAAGTATTGCCGGAACAATGACAGCATTCACGATGGACTCGTCTTAAAAAGGTGCACTTAGATCGCTACAAATACTAAACGGTGCCAGCCTGCAAACACGCGTCAGAGACAAAAATCTGACCTTACGGTCAGATTTGAGGGCAGTCAATCCAAACAACTGTGGTCGGATTGACCGCCCTCGTTTTACTTACTTGCCGACGGTTTTGCGGGCGCGAATATCAGCGATGATCTGTGCGCGCTCGGTGTCGTTCAGCGGAATCAGGCCAGCACGCTCAAGCGGGCTACCCATGCCTGACACGGGTTCAGACACGAAGAATTCAGCGTACTCAAGCAAGCCAGGAATCACGCCAACGTGAGCGTCTTTAACGTAGAAGAACAGCGGACGGGAAACTGGGTACTCACCTGTCTCAATCGTCTTCAAGCTAGGACGAACACCATTAACCGTAGCAACTTGCAGGCGGTCACGGTTTTGCTCATAGAAGCTCAGCCCGAAAACGCCGACTGCGTTCTTCTGGGCATCCAAACGACCGAGTGTCTCGGTGTAGTCACCTGCAACCTCAATCACACGACCATCAGTGCGCATCGCCACACAGAAGTTGTGAGCTGCTTTCTTGTCCATGGCTTTAACTTCAGCAAAGGATTCGCAACCAGGAATCACCATTTTTTCTTCGTAGACTTCACGTGTGCCGTGGTTCGAACCAGGGATCACCAGAGTGATTTCCTGATTGGGCAATGTGGGGTCAATTTGATTCCAGTTCGTGTAGGGGTTTGCAACCATCTTCCCATTTTGTGGCACTTCTTTGGCTTGGGCCAGGAAGATGTGGCGCGGTTGCAGCGCAAAAACACCGCTGTTGCTTTGGTTGGCAAACACAATACCGTCAAAGCCAATCTTGACGGGGATGATGCCCGTCACGCCATTCTTGGCGCAAGCTTCGACTTCCGAGCTGCGAATTGGGCGCGATGAGTTTGCAATGTCAATGGTATTTGCACCAACGCCCTGGCAGAACTGGCGCAGACCGCCCGATGAACCACCTGAAGCAACCACTGGGGTCTTGAATTGAGAGAAAGTTTGGCCGAATTCCTCAGCGACGATCGAGGCAAACGGCAAAACAGTTGACGAACCAGCGATCTGGATCGTGTCACGCGCCATGACACCAGCGCTAAATGCCATGGATGCACCTGCAACCATCAGGGCCGACAGAGAAATACGCTTCATAAATAACACCTTGTTTGTCTAGATTTAAGTTCGCCTGAACAGCCTGGTGGCCTCTTCTCAGGCACGTCTAACTGACACTTGCGGGTAGCAACGTTCGCTTCTGAACCCGCGTTGTCTTACGGACAGCCTGAACATTAAAGGGCGAATGTGACAGTGATGTTACGAATCGCAAAATTTCATATATCTTCTGTGATACCTCAAACCTAATAAACAAGGAAAACTTTATTTGAAGCGGGAGAATCCCCTTATTACACTTGGCTTAAATTGGTCGGCATCAAAATTCTCAAATAAATCAATTGGTTAGAAATGAATACAGCGCTCTTGATGGCTAAAGAGCGATCAAAGCCACTTAGCCCGCTTAAACAACACATAGAGCGAAGTACAGGCCACCCCCATAAACGCCAAGACGGCGTAATAACCATACTCAAAGCCCAATGCAGGCATGTGCTGAAAGTTCATGCCGTAGTGCCCAGCAATTGCCGTTGGGATCGAGATAATGGCAGCCCACGAGGCTAGTTTGCGGGTGGTATCAGTCTGGCGGGCTTGTTCAATCATCATGCCAGCCTCAAACGCAAACTTAAGCCCCTCCGCCAGCGAATCAAATAGTCCGTCTATTCGCGAAATCCGATCGGATAGCCCGTCAAACCGCAGACGCGCCGATGCGCTCACTGGCTTAGCATCAAGCTTGGCGACCCGGGCACAGACCTCACCGATGGGCTCAATCGCGACATGCAGCCGATGAAAATCCCTGCGCATCATATAGAGCCGCTGTATCGCAGCGCGGTCGAACGTGCCCCTCATTAACTCCCGCTCGGTTCGATCAACTTGCACCTCGAAACGGCGATATGACTCTACATACTGGTCTATCAAGTGATCGACAATCTCAACAGCGATGTGATCGCATCCAGCGTGCAACAACCCACGATTCTTTTCCAGGCGTTCGCGTAACTGTGCATGCGGCGACGATGGTCCGCGGCGTACCGTCACCAAGAACCGCTCACCCACCAGACAAGCCAGGCGCCCAAAATGAGGACGACTGTGGCCTGCGTTCCAGCTGATGGTGGGCAAGACGATCAGCATCTCGCGCTCAAGCACAGACAGCCGAGGCATCGACAAGTCACCAAGCAACCCACCTAGGCTTTCGAGACTGACATCGAGTTGCGTTAGAACCTGCGTCATCAAGCTCTCTTCGGGGTGATGCAGCCCTACCCAGACCAAAGCTTTAGGGTTCAGCAATGCCATGCCTATCTCGTCGATCTGCAATGGTTTCGGTGACTCACCCTCGATATAGCTGACTGCAGCAACTAATTGCCCCGGATGATCGCTAGTTTCGGTGGCAACAGTTTGGTCGTCGTACTCTTGCATTTGGCTTGTAACTCCGTTTCGAAGACAAAAAAGCGAGTGCCACAACGCAGCACTCAAATGTTTCGAATTTACGACGGAATTACACCGAAATCGCCTTAACCAGCATGATTGAGCACAAATAAACCAAGCCAAACTGACAAGTCGATATCTCTTGATTAAATTGGCTAGTGACTCTACTCAAGAAGCGTGGCCAGACGCCCGATTGCATCTTCAATGACCACCGGGGAAACCTTTTCGATTTTTTTGGCGTTTCTTGCAACTAAGTCCAGCATACGAATCTTATTGACTAGTGCTACACCCTGCGTTTTGCTGCCACTTCCTGACAAAGTGACAGCAAAGCCTGCATAACGAGAGTACTCGCCACCTTGAGTGATGGGTGCCACAAGTACATCGCCGAGTTTATTAAAGGCTTTTGACGTCAGCACCAAAGCCGGCCTCGTGCCTTTTTGCTCGTGACCCACCGCGGGATCCAACGGAACAGCGACGATATCTCCTCGATCAAACACCGCCATTACCAAACTTCCTCTCCAACCGGCTTGGCAACTTCCCATAGGGCCAAATCAGCTGGTACCGGTGCCTTGGCATCACACTGGGCAATCAAATCAGCGAGTGTGAATCTACGCTTTCTGGCCAGCACAATTTCACCTTGCTCGTTTGTATCAAGCCTCATCGTTTGACCAGCTGAAAGCCCAAGATCTCTGAGAACGGCAGGCGGCAATACCGCGACCGTACTATTGCCATATTTTCTGAGCACAACTTCCATTTTTAAACTCACAGAACGACTATTGATTGGGTTCAATTGTAGCAAATAAAAATATATGTTCAACATTGCTATACGTAATATAACTGCACATCTTACGCGAACTTCCCCAGTCTGGCGGCTTGATATAGTCGCGAGAAATCCTCGTCGTTCAACACAGGAAGGATGTCACGCCACCATCAAACTGCCAGTCTGAATCTCAAAGCCACTTCGACCGCTTAAACAGCACATACAGTGTCGTACATACTGTGGCCATGAGCCCAAGCACGACGTAATAGCCGTATTCCCACTTCAGTTCAGGCATGTTCTCAAAGTTCATGCCGTATACACCTGCCACGGCAGTCGGGATTGAAATAATTGCTGCCCAGGCAGCGAGCTTACGGGTAGTATCAGTCTGACGCGACTGTTCAATCAGCATCCCTGCCTCAAACGCAAAGGCCAAGCCTTCACCGAGCGAATCAAACAACCTGTCTAATCGAGTGATCCTATCTGACAGACCATCGAACCGAAGGCGAGCAGTTGCGCTTAAAGGCTTTGCTTTGAGCCTTGCGACACGAGCGCAGATCTCACCAATTGGTTCAATGGCTACTTGGAACCGATGAAAATCCCGCCGCATGATGTAGAGCCGGGAAATCGAACCTCGATTGAAGGTGGCACGCATAAGTTCGCGCTCGGTTCGGTCTACCCGAACTTCGAAGTGCTTGTAAGCCTCCACATATCGATCAATCAAGTCATCGATGATTTCGATGGCGATGTGATCACAGCCTAAATGCAATTGGCTGCGGCTCTTTTCCAGACGCTCACGCAAATGGTAGTGCGGCAGCGATGGCCCACGACGCACCGTCACTAAGAAACGCTCTCCCACCAGGCAGGCCAGACGCCCAAAATGAGGCCGGCTGTGGTCAGACTTCCAAATGATGGTTGGCAGCACAATCAGTAACTCGCGCTCAAACACTGACAGCCGAGGCATCATGATGTCACCCATGAGTATTTCAAGGGACTCCTCGTTCATCCCAAGCTGCCTCAGGATATCCTTTAGCAAGGATTCCTCAGGATGGTGCAACCCCACCCAGACCAATGCATCCGGGTTCAACAACGCCTTGCCAATCTCATCGATCTGTAACGTACGTGGTGGCTCGCCCGGTACATAGCTAACCGCAGCTAGCACCGGACCACCGGTGTGCCCGCGGTCACCCGCAGCCATCAGGTCGTGTTTGTTTTCCATTTCATTTGTCAGGGACTAAAAAATTAGTAGATAAGCCAATCGCCGCACTAATTACCTTGCCGCTCAGATCAACAAGCACCTCAACCCCGCACCTAAAACCAGCACTTCAACGCAGCACATCAACCCAGCAAACGCATGGGCTTGATGTCAGGCGATACAGTCAAGTTGGCCTGCGTCTGCGACAACACCTCATCGACTGAGACGTCGTCAGCATGCTCGACCAACATCAAACCGTCGTCAGTCGGTTCAATAACAGCCAGGTCAGTGACGATCAATGACACACGCCGAATGGATGTCAATGGCAGCGTGCATTCATGCACAATCTTGGCTGCACCTTTGGCGGTATGCTTCATCGCCACAATCACCCGTTTGGCGCCAGAGACCAAGTCCATGGCACCGCCCATGCCAGCAACGCGCTGACCAGGCACCATCCAATTGGCAAGCTGGCCTCGGGCATTGACCTGCATGCCACCCAATACCGTCATGTCAAGGTGACCACCCCGGATAAAGGCAAATGATGTTGCCGAGTCGATGGTGGCTGCACCTGGAACAGCAGACACAAAGCCACCTCCAGCATCGACCAGAAACTCATCTTCCATCCCTTCGGGCATGGGTGCACCTGTGCCAATCAAGCCGTTTTCCGACTGAAACATCACGCCCTCAGCAGTCACAAAACGGGTTACGCCCGTCGGAATACCAATGCCGAGATTGACCAGCATGCCGGTTTTGATTTCACGGGCAATTCGGCGTTGAATAATTTCAGTTGCTTCCATGGTTTGAGCAGTGTTCATGTGCAACTCCTAGTGCTTGCTGTTGGGGTGTGACACCAGAAAATCCACCAATGGACCCGGTGTCATGACATGATCAGGCGGAATAACGCCAACGGGCACAATGGCTCTGGGCTCAGCAATCACAGTCTTGGCCGCGAGCGCCATGATGGGGTTAAAGTTCGTGGCCGTTAGTGTGTATTCCAAGTTTCCTTGATAGTCCGCACGATGGCAGCCCAAGAGCGCAAAGTCGGCGTAGATGGGTTTTTCCAAAAGCCATTGCTCGCCATCAATTTCTACAATTTGCTTGCCATGGGCGACAACGGTGCCCAAACCGGTACGGGTGAGCACACCACCCAAGCCAGCTCCACCAGCGCGTATGCATTCGACCAGCGAGCCCTGGGGCATCAGCACCACGTCTAGCTCACCATCGATCATTTTTTGTTGAGTCTCTGGGTTGGTGCCCACATGGGAAGTCACCACGCGCGAGACCAGATTGGCATGAATCAGTGGCGCAATGCCAATAGCACCTGGCTTGCCAGTATCGTTGCAATAGATTGTGAGGCCACCGGTGCCTAGCTCAACCAAGGCTCGAACGAGGCGATCTGGTGTTCCTACGCCCATGAAGCCGCCAACCAATAAGGAGGACCCTTGGGGAATTTTTTTAGCGAGCTCAAGCTCCGATGCTGTCGGTTTGATATACAAGTCAGCCTCCATTCATGCGAGCATGTAAAAGTCACAATTCACAAGTTAATGGGGTTATGTGAAGATTCAATGACCATTACCGATCATTTGATGTGGCACAGATGATTGAAAGACAGTCGTCATCGAGAACCTGCATACTAATTGTGCCTTCAATACCCTAGGAATCATCATGTCCGCATCCTTTTGTGATTTAACTGGCCGAACCGGCATTGTGCTCGGCTTGGCCAATGAACAAAGCATCGCTGCAGCAGTCGTCAAGCGCCTGCATGCTTTGGGCGCAAAACTTCAGGTCAGTTGCTTAAACGACAAAGCGGCGCAATATGCCCGCGCAGTCACCGACCCCTTGGGCATAAGCCTCGAAACTTGCGATGTGCGTAACGACAACGAACTCGAGCAGTTTGTTGACCGGGCAGTTGCCCAATTCGGACAACTCGACTTCGTCATCCATTCAATCGCTTGGGCGCCAGCCGAAGACCTGCATGGCAGGGTGATTGACAGCTCACGTGAGGGTTTCTCGCAAGCTATTGCCCTGTCATGCCACTCATTTGCAGAGGTCGCCAAATTAACGGCACCCCACATGCGCGATGGTGGCAGCATGATCACCATGACCTACCACGGGTCGTCTGAAGTAGTGCCTAGCTATGGCATCATGGGCCCTGTGAAGTCAGCACTCGAATCCACCGTGCGCTACATGGCTGCCGAACTTGGCCCCCAGAAAATCCGGGTTCACGCTGTATCACCCGGCCCTATCCTCACGCGCGCCGCCTCAGGCATTCATGGGTTTGACGAGCTAATGCAAATGGCCAAAGATCGTAGTCCACTGGGTCGACTGGTCACGATTGAAGAAGTCGCTAACCTGACTGCATTCCTGTGCGCACCCGAATCAAGCGGCATGACGGGGCAGACGATTTATGTTGATGCGGGTTTCAACTTCATGGCATGACTTCTGTTTGGGCAGCAGAGTTTGATCTAAGTCAGACTCTGCAAAACTGACATCAAACTGCAAAGCAATCTTCACCGGCGCGTCACATCCGGCACGTAGCGTATCAGTTATGACATCCGTGACCACGGAAGGAGAGACTGATGCAACCTACGCCAAACCATGAATCTAGCCAACCCACCGACCTGCTTGAACCTGTGCGTGCCCTTGCCCAACGCCAGCTTAAGCACGCCACTGAGACTGCAGACGAACGGCGCAGGCGCTACAAAACGCTAGCAGAGGTTTCAACATCGCAGTCAAACAGGCTGAACCAGGAGTTTCGCCAACGTGCAGAGGCGCTAGAAACTACTGTGCAGGATTTGGTTCTGAAGCAGTTCTCGTTGATGTCTGCCAACCCCATGGATTGGTATCAGCATCTAGTTGCCTACTGGCAAGACGCCAGTGAACGTACCACCCTGTTCTACGACATTTTGCGTCAACGCGGTAACTTGTCTATCGAACAAGAGACCGGCAAAACCACGCCAGTGCTTGATTTTGGGTTTGATGTCGTGATCGATGGAGAAGACCTCGACCGACCAGTCAATTACACACTGCTGCGCATTCACCCTGACCCCAAGGTTGGCACACGTGATGATCGCGCACCAATCCTGATTATTGATCCTAGAGCCGGTCACGGTGCCGGAATTGGGGGGTTCAAACCTGAAAGCCAGGTCGGCGAAGGACTTGCCCAAGGGCATCCGGTTTATTTTGCTGTGTTTGACCGTATGCCCGTGCCCGGACAGACACTGGCTGATGTGCGCGACGCTGAGGTACATTTTTTAGCGACCATACGTCAACTGCATGAAGATGCACCCAAACCGATCCTGATTGGCAACTGCCAGGGTGGCTGGGCAAGCATGCTGGTGGCTGCTACCTCCCCGGAGCTTGCGGGTCCGGTAATCATTAACGGTGCGCCGATGTCTTACTGGGCTGGAAACCTTGGTGCCAACCCCATGCGCTACCTTGGTGGATTCGGTGGTGGCGCACTGCCCGCGGTCATGATGGCGGACATGGGTGATGGTCTATTTGATGGCGCTGCGCTGGTATCAAACTTTGAGAACCTTAATCCTGCCAATAGCCTATTTGAAAAGTACTACCATCTTTACGCCAACATCGACACGGAAGCCGAACGGTTTCTGGAGTTTGAACGCTGGTGGGGTGGGTTCTATTTGATGACAGAACCTGAGATCCGCTGGATTGTCGAAAACTTGTTTATCGGCAACAAATTAGCCAGGGGTGAAGCTGTGCTCGGTGGCGAACGCATCGATTTGCGTCGCATCGATTCGCCTGTGATCATTTTTGCCTCTCACGGCGACAACATTACCCCACCGCAACAAGCGCTGAACTGGATCATCGACACATACGGCAGCCTTGATGTGCTGAAGGTAATGGGCAAGCGCATCGTCTACATGCTGCATGAATCAATCGGGCATCTGGGCATCTTTGTATCATCCAAAATCGCAGGCCACGAGCACCACGCCATCACTGAAACTGTTCGTGCCATTGAAGCACTCGGCCCCGGTCTCTATGAAATGAAACTAGAAGATGGTGAAGACCGCACTCACATTGTGTTTGAACATCGCACCTTTGAAGACATACTGAAATTAAGCGATGGCAGAGAAAAAGAAGCTGTATTCAAAACCGTTTCAGACATGTCTGAAACCAACCTGCTCACTTATGAGCGGACCGTGCGGCCTTTGATCAAGGCAATGACCACCCCACAAAGCGGTGAAGTGGTTCGTCAATCGCAACCGATTCGTGTGCAGCGGCGTGCCATCTCGGATCGCAACCCTGTCTTTAAGCCGGTCGCAGAACTCGCGAAAACCGTGCGCGAGAACCGCAAACCGGTCAACTCAGACAACCCCTTCATGGCGATGGAAAAACTCTATGCCACGTTTATGCGTAACTCTCTTGACTTGATGCGAGATACGCGTGACGCAGCCATGGAAGCCGCATTTTTTTACACATTCACCTCACCCGCCGTTAAGGCTGCATACACCCAGGGTGAGAGTGACATGGCCACGGAACGGCCCATCGACGTGCACAACCTGCCTGAGGTTAAAGAAGCGCTGAGCCAGATTGGCGAAGGCGGTTTGGCCGCTGGGGCTATTCGCATGATGTTGCTCATGAACAGAGCACGAGGCTACATCCGTCGATCAAGGTTGGAGCGCGCTTTTGACATTATCAAAGGCACTGAACCCTTCAAGAGCATGGGTTCGGCCGAAATCCAAAAATTGATTCGAGTCCAGACACTTATCGTAGACCTCGAGCCCAAGCTCGCATTCTCGTCACTGATTAATGTCTTGCCGAGCACCGAGGAGCGCCAACGGGCTCTAGACTTGGTCATGGCAGTAGCAGGACCACGCGAGACCATGTCCGCACGGGCTCTGGTTCAGTACATGCGCTTTGAGGGGTTGCTGCTCTCATCTGTTTCACCCGAGCAATTGCAGGAGATCGCCGAAGCAGTGCCTAGCGCCACGGACGCACCCACTGGGGATACTCCTCGTAAAGTTGCCGGAAAGAAGACCCGTCAAAGCGTCTCTCGTGGCCTCAATTCGGAGAGCTAGCCATGTCAAGCATCACCAACAAAACCTGGGATGAACTCAAAGTCGGTGACACGGCATCGTTCAAACGCACGGTGACTGCGCGCGATCTCTACTTGTTTGCACACGCGAGCGGCAACCTGAACCCTTTGCATTTACCTGTTCAGGATTCAGTCCTGAAAACTGCGCAATCGGTGGCACCATCCATGTGGGTTGGGTCGCTGATCTCGAGTTTGCTCGGCAATGTATTGCCGGGACCAGGCACTCTATATCTCGAACAAAACTTCCAGTTCGTTGAGCGGGCACATTTGGGCGATGTGCTAACCATCAGCGTAAGACTTTTGGACAAGCTGATCAAACCTCAGGTGTTGTTCGACACCAGTGTGACTGACCAGAACAACCGTCTGATTGCCACTGGCCATGCCAAGGTCAGTGCGCCGACACAATCGGTAACGATTCAACAAACAGACCTGCCTGGACTAACGCTAGAGACGCATGATCACTTCACCAAGCTTCTAGAACTGACCAAAGGCAAGCCAGCAATGACTTGTGCGGTGGTTTGCCCAACCGACCACCATGCTTTGGCTGGCGCCTTGCTAGCACGCGACCATGATTTGATTACCCCAGTGCTGATTGGTCCTGAAACATTGATTCGTGATATTGCCGAACAGCACAGGTTGAATCTATCCAATGTGGAGATTGTGGACGTCAGCCTAGACCGTGAAGCCGCCCGCACTGCTGTAGAGATGGTGCACCAAGGGCGAGTACGCAGCATCATGAAAGGGAATCTGCACTCTGATGATCTACTAGGTCAAGTCGTTAAGCGCGAGGGTGGCTTGCGCGGTAAAGGCCGTATCTCGCACGCGTTCGTGCTCGATGTGCCAACTCAGCCAGAGCCCATCATCATCAGCGATGCAGCGATCAATATCGCCCCCGATCTCATCACCAAAGTCGACATCACCCAAAACGCCATCGATCTGGCCGTAGCCTGCGGCATGGACAAACCCAGAGTTGCCATTCTGTCAGCGGTTGAAACCGTCAATCCTCACATTCCATCTTCGATGGAGGCAGCCATCATTGCCAAGATGGCTGATCGCGGACAAATCAAAGGCGGATTAGTCGACGGCCCTTTAGCTATGGATAACGCCATCGACATGGGTGCTGCCCGCGACAAGCACATTGAATCCGAGGTGGCAGGGCAAGCTCAGGTACTGATTGTGCCCAACCTTGAGGCGGGCAACATGCTGGCCAAGCAGCTAACCTTTGTGTCGCACGCCCAGCCGGCGGGCCTGGTATTGGGTGCCAAGGTACCGGTAATGCTCACAAGTCGCGCTGACAATGAGCAAGCTAGGTTATTTTCGTGTGTGTTGGCAGCGTTATACGAAGACTTTTTAAATCGTAAGAACCTTTAGGAGTCCATGACTAACAGACTCAAGTCGGCACTTAGGCTTACCCACACCGAAGCCCCGGAAATACGTCGAGTTCGAGTTGTGAAAAGTGTTCAAAGCAACTAGCCACCGTATTTAACTTCACGCAGGTAGATCCGTAGCCTCTTGAGTGCAACAGAAAAGGCATACCCGCTGCAGCACTCGCCTCAGCATCCAAATGACTATCCCCAACAAATACGCACTTCTTCGGATGGATTTCCATAAGCGTGGCAGCGTAGATCAAACCCTCGGGTGCTGGCTTGGGATTTTCGACCTGATCGATCCCCACTACCACATCGAAATAATGCAAAACGTCTAGCTTCTTGAGCAAGTCGATAGAGAAGTTGCTTTCTTTATTGGTACAAATAGCGAGCTTTAGACCTGCCGATTTGAATCGATAAAGCATGTCTCCTACAGCATCATAAAGTCGACTGCGCTGATGATTGATTTCCTGATAATGACATTTATATGAAGCCACTAACGACGCTGACAAGCGGCAGTCGGCTGATAAATGCCGCAAAATGTGTCCCACGGAATCTTCAATCCCAAAATGCAATGTGTCTAGAAAAATCTGATGATCTATCTGAGACAAGTGACTATCCTGCAATGCTTGCTGGAGTGCTGCCCACAAATCAAGCGATGTATCTGCCAAGGTCCCGTCTAAGTCGAACAGAACCGCGTCACAAGGATAAACATATGATCGGGGTAAAACTCTAATTCCACGCTCACTCATGCCACTATCACCTGCTGTCTGAAGGACCTGGTCTCAGTTGGCTGCTCGCAAACCCCATGTTGACTATTAACGTATATGGAGTTCACCTTAGCCGCTGATAGCTGATTAGCCGTCGTGTCAAAGGCAATTTCACCGTTCTTAATTGCGACTATTCGGTCTGCAAACTCCATTGCTAGGTCAACTTGGTGCAAACTGCACAGAATTGCCATTCCGTTTTCTGATGCCAATCGACGTAAGTTTCCCAAGACCTGCCGCGAGGTTTCTGGGTCTAAACTCGCAACTGGTTCATCAGCCAAGATCAGATCGCTTTCCTGTGCAACCACTCTAGCGATAGCAACTCGCTGCTGTTGACCCCCAGACAAAGTGTCAGCTCGCTGGTATGTTTTAGCCAACATGCCAACTTGATCCAGTGCGCGCATTGAAAGCTGTCTATCAGACTTGCTAAACAAGCCAAAATTTGCTTTCCAGGCAGCCATATGTCCTAGACGACCAAGCAATACGTTTTGCAATGCACTTAGTCGCGCAATCAAATTGAATTGCTGAAAAATTAACCCGATTTTTCTACGCTCAAGGCGTAGAGCATTCCCCTTCAGCCCATTCAAAAGCGAACCATTTAGCCTGACCTCACCACTATTGGGTGGTGCTAATTGGCTAATGCACTTGAATATAGTGGATTTCCCCGATCCGCTTGGGCCAAGCAACACGACAAACTCACCAGCTCGAACCTGCAAGTTTATATTTCGGATCGCGTGATTAGTGCCGTAACTTTTAGTTATGTTGAGTAAAGAAAGGACTGGAGTGTTGTTTTTCATACGAGTCTCGACCTTAGCCAGGCGCTGAATTGATCAATGATAGTGACCATTAGCAATACGATTGCAGTCAAAGTAAACAAACGCGAAAAATCCAGCAGATCGATTGCTGCCTTGATTTCGATGCCTATTCCACCAGCCCCCACAATCCCCAGAATAGTTGACGTTCTGACATTAGCCTCCCAAACATAGAGTGAAGTTGAGGCTAGATTTGGAAATACGGAGGGAAACAAACCCCATACAATCACACTGCTCCTGCGAGCCCCAGTCATCGCAGTTGCATCGATTGGCGCTTGCGGTACTGTCTCAATAGCTTCACTGTTGAGTTTTGCGATTACCCCTACAGAGTGAACCAACATGCCCAGAACGCCCGCAAACGGGCCAAGGCCAACGGCAGCAACGAACAATATTGCAAATACAACAGTGTCTACACCACGAAACGCATTGATAACTAGTCTTAACGGTATGGCGATTGAATTGCTCGGGCGGATGTTTTTTGAAATAAAGATGCTCAATGGAAAGGCAACTAAAGTTGCCACAGTTGTTGCTACTGTGGCTATAGCCACTGTTTCGGCAGCCCTCAGTAACATAATTCCAATTTCATTCGTCTGAGGTGGCCAGGCCTTCGATGCCCATTTAAACAACCTAGGCAAACCCTCCATAAGTTGGGACAGGTTCACCTCGCTAAGTCGCCAACAAATAACAAAAAAGCCTAGCGCAAGCAGTATGCCCACCACCCTGACGAATGTTTGCTTGGAGAACCAGTCAGTCGCGGGTTCAACATATAGGCCCTCGGCATTAAGTTCAGGAGTACGCCTGCCATTATGGTTACTAAGCATTTTTCTTCTCATTACATTATTCGTGACAGCCCCCTGCCAATCAGATCGACAGGGGGGCTAGTAAGAAGTACTTACTTCTTATCGCTTCAGGGCACCGAGTGTGTAGCCCATTTCTGCCAACATGTTGTAAGGCTCATCGGTCGCTGCAACATAACCAGTGTAGGGATACGGCAATTGCTTTGCGATGGCCTCATTGGTGATGGCGACGAAAGCATCCTGAAGACGCTTCTTCATGTCCGCGCTCATTCCCTTGCGTACGGCAACAACTTCGTTAGGCAACGGTTCAGACTCCCAAATGACCTGGTTGTCTGTCTCTTTGATTGTTCCGTTCTTGATCATGATATTTCTATGAGTATCCCAACCAGTCGCTAGATCAACCTGGCCGTTAACAGTCGCCATCTGGGCAGCAGCAGCGGACGCTCCCTCGGCATATTTGCCAAAGAAGGTTTTTGGATCAACTCCCTGTTGCTTCAACACATAGGTCGGTACTAACCATCCTGATGTAGAGCCAACATCCAACATTTGCATCGACAAGCCCTTAGCGTCTGCCGGAAAATCCTTGATGTTCAAGTCAGCGCGACCGACGATAATTGCTTTGTAATACGGCTTGCCGTTAACAAGCATTGTGTTAATAATCTGAGCTCCGCCATTCTTGTGTGCCAACACATAACCCCACGGCCCCATTTGAGCCACGTCGATTTGTTCATTGGCTAGAGCAGTTGAGATACCCGCCCAATCATTGGCCACCTTCAATTCGAGCTTTGCACCAATTTTGTCAGCAACTGCCTGATAGATCGGCTCCCAAACCCGCTTTGTATCGGCTGCTGTCGGTTGTTGCGGACCGAGTCCTACCCGCAACACAAGATCCTGTGCAAAAACACTTGCTGTCATAGTTGAGAGAGTAAGTGCAGTGATGGCCATCACCGCTTTGCAATTAAAAGCACGACGATTCATTGATGTTCTCCAAGGTCAGTTAGAACCAGAGAAAGGTGTAGTACCTTTCCTATCAATATCATGCCAATGCAATGTGACGTCCATAGTCATAAAACTGTCAATAAATAGATGCAACATATAGATCATGTCTATACGTCATGATTCGGAACTAAGAGCTTTTCATCTTGCTGCGAAACTTGGCAGCATGTCTGCTGCCGCAAGGTTTGCGGGTCTTTCGCAACCAACGGTTTCCGCTCACATAACAAAGCTCGAAAAAATTTATGGCCTGGAACTTTTCTTCAGAAAAGGTCGTCAACTCGAACCAACCGAGTTTGGGCGGATGCTGCACGAAATAACAAACCGAATGTATGAAGCTGAGACTGAGGCCCTGTCCTTACTCGAGCAGGGCAAGCTCTCTTATAGAGGAACACTTCGAATTAGTGCGGTTGGGCCATACAACGTGATGCCCATTATCGAGCAATTTAGGGGTGGTCATCCCAACGTCCATGTAAGTCTTTCTTTCGGAGACTCATCCCAGATAACTGAACAAGTCATCAATTACCGCAGCGATGCGGGTATTCTGGTTCATGCTGTAGAAGACCCGAGAATTGATTGCATCCCATATAGGAAACAGCCTCTAGTGATATTTGCATCAACTAACCATCGACTAGCTAACCGAAAAAGTTGCACTTTTACTGATTTGCGTAATGAAAACTTCGTATTACGCGAGCAGGGGTCGAGCACTAGGAGAGTGTTTCTAGAGGTGATGACGCAAAAGGGAATCGACATCAGGTCTAACTTGGAAATTGGCAGTCGTGAGTCGTTGCATGAAGCAGTGGCTCTAAACTTAGGGCTAGGTGTGGTGTCAAAAATGGCCTACCGAACAGATCCTAGAACCGTCATACTGCCAATCTCGGACCCAAAACTTTATACATATGTTCACGTAATCAGCAGGCGAGATCGACAAGCTAGCCTGCTGGTTGCAAGATTCCGGTCTATCGCTCTGAGCATGCAGAAGTCCTTGATGAAGCGAAACGCCTAATCAATCAACTTCCCATCCTCATGAAAGGGATGTGGACCGTCAAACTCACCCACATAAGCCAAGTGCGAGACCAATCCGTTGTCAGCCTGCCATGCGTGAACTTTGAAAGCTGGCGGCTCTAGCAACCATGCTGATGGGCCACCCGGCTTAAGGTTTAACTCGACCTGGTGTGCCGGTGAAGGCGCTGTGCTAGCGATCGTGTGCGCGATCCGTGCATCAATCGATCGGTGTAGATGACCACAAATGATGCGCTCAATCTGCGGATGCTTGCCTACAATGTCAACAAAGGCATCTCTGCCCTCCAATAGCCCAATGGCATCCATGTGTTCGATGTAGGTTGTAAAGGGAGGGTGATGCATCGCGATTACAGTAGGCCGGTCAGCGTTGCTAGCTAAAGTCTGTTCGAACCAGTGCAATCGTTTTTGGCATAAAGCGCCTGCGCTACGCCCGTAAACGCTGGTATCAATAGCCACTAATAAAATCTCACCCATATCAAGGGTGTACTGCACAGGACCTCCAGCCTCACCAAGGTAATCATGCCCCACAAAACACTGTCGCATAACGTCCGGTGCGTCATGATTCCCGGGCAGTAGGTAGTAGGGCATGGTTAATGGCTCGAGCAGCTCTGCTAGGTGTTCGTATTCTTCTATTCGTCCAAAGTCCGTTAAGTCTCCCGTCAGAATGACGGCACTGGGCTTTAGGTGCATCGATTCTATCGAACTGACTGCTTTTGCAAGAAAAGCAGCGGTATCAATCCGCTTGTAAGCCAATTGACCTTTTGCACGGATGTGAGTGTCTGTTAGTTGCACAAAGGATTTCATGTTTGATAGTCCATAACTGACAATAAATTCTCGATATTGAAGCTCACGCCAACGGCATCGCCGATGCGCCAAGCACTGCTTCCAGGGGCATCAACGAGAATCGCTTCATGACCCGGTAGACTTATCCTATATTGGATACGATCCCCCAAAAAGGTGCGGGATTGCACTAACCCAGGCAACCCAGTGTGCTGCGAATCGGTAAGCGTAATGTTTTCCGGGCGAATCATGACGGTCGTACCCAAAGCATCAGGAACTAACAGATTCTTTTCGCCAAACTTAAAAATGCCAGCCCGCATTTCTTCCTCGGACCTGCAAATCGTGTTGATTCGTCCAAGAAATTGAGCTACGAAATGTGCTTGCGGTCGCTGATACAAGGTTTGCGCATCGCCTATTTGAACAATTTCTCCTCGATTCATCACAGCCATGCGATCAGCAATGGCCATTGCTTCTTGCTGATCATGCGTGACATATATCGCCGTAATTCCGAGCCGTCGCAGTAGTTCGGCAAGCTCATCACGCAATGATTCCTTTAGCTTGGCATCGAGGGCAGTTAGTGGTTCGTCAAGCAGCAAGACTTTGGGCTGAGAGGCAACAGCTCTTGCCAGAGCAACACGCTGACGTTGCCCACCTGACAGTTCAGCGGGGAGTTTATGAGCGTGCTCACCGAGCCTCACCAAATCAATCAACTCTGAAACAATTTTTTTGCGTGTGCCAGCATCGACGCCTCTGACTTGCAAGCCGTAACCGATATTGGCATGAACAGACATATGCGGGAAAAGCGCATAGTGCTGAAACACCATCCCTATTTGCCTGTGCTCGACAGGCTGTTTCGTCACGTCCTGGCCCCCAAAAATCACACGCCCACCTGCATCAGGCAACTCAAGACCTGCGACAATGCGCAAAAGCGTAGTCTTGCCACAACCTGATGGACCAAGCAAGGCAACAATTTCACCTGCATCAACCGAAAGCGAGCTCGGCATCAGGCCTTTAGTTCCGTCTGCAAACGTTTTACCGCAATGTTCTATTGCGACGGAGACGGGTTTATTTACCGTAGCGTTGTTCAATGACATTGGCGCACCACTGTAAAAGCCAGAGAATAGGAAGCACAACTAAAAAGAAAACGAGCGTGTAAGCTGACCCCACCTCGAGCCGCATCGATGCGTAACTGTCCGCTAGGCCGACGGGCAACGTCCTGGTCAGGGGTGTATGAAGCATCCAGGTTAGATTAAATTCGCCAATAGACAGCGTAAAGACCATTAAGCTGCCAGCCGCTATTGCAGGCAAAACTGCCGGCACCAACACACCGACAAACCGTTGAATGAAGTTTGCACCGAGAGTTTTGGCGGCCTCATCCATCGCGTGCATATCGGGACGCTGAAAAGCTGCAGCTACGGTACGAACCATAAATGGCAGTGTGAACACCATGTGCCCAACTAGGATGAAGACGTAGCTCGCCCGAAAATCACGAATCGTTCCGTACGCCAGGATTAAAGCTAGGCCTGTTGCCAAGCCTGGGATAGCCACGGGCAGCGTCAATATTTCCTCAAATGTTCTCGCCCACTTTGAACGGCTGTTGGCTAACGCATAAGCTGCTGGCACACCAAGAAAGATATTCCCGATTACACACGCAACAGCGATTACGAGCGACCATACAACAGTCCCGCCGTACTGCTCTAGCACCTGATTCAACCAACGCAGCGTCAAACCACTTTGCAGTCCTTGACCATAATTCTCGACAAGCGCCGCGAGCGTTGACAACACCATTGGAACCATCATGAAAATGGCTACCATGGCTGTGATTAACGCCAACCACGGTGACCTAGAGCTTGACACTGCGCGAATCATCGCAGCCCCCCGACAACGGAAATTGAACCGCGCCGCCGTGTCAAAAACAGCACAAACCAAGTGCAAAGACCCAAGGTAATCGACAAAGAAGCGGCAAGGGCAAAATTGGCGAAATTGGTAAATTCGGAATAGATCGTAATCGGCAGCACCTCGAACTTACTCGATAAGGTAAATGCGGTGCCGAAAGCGCCAACTGCTGTGGCAAAAACAATTGCCGCGCAAGCCGCCGTTGTGGGCCCAAGCTGTGGCACCCAGACATCACGAATGATGTGCCAGCGATTAGCGCCTAGGGTTCTAGCTGCTTGCTCAAGCTCGGGATCCATTGTTTGCGCCGCTGCCGCGTAAGCAGCGATTGCCCGAGGCAAAGAGAAATAGAGGTAAGCCAGAAACAACCCGAGAAATCCATAGGCGAACGTGACCGTCCCAAGCCCTAATGCCTCGGTGATGTCGGCGATTAAACCCTGTCTGCCACCCAGCAAAATAATGAAAAAGCCAACGATGACACCCGGGAAAGATAACGGCAATGTCAGTATGGCCAGCAGCAATCGTCGACCCCAAAACCGGTTGCGAGCCATATAGAGTCCAACCGTTGCTCCCAAAATCAGGGTCAATAAAGTGACCGTCACCGAAAGAAACAACGTATTAATCAAGCTTTCGAAGTATCGCCATTGTGTCAGTGCTGCAAAATAAAGCGTCCAATCCTGTCCAGCAGGCAGCACCAGTAGCCGTGTGACTGGCAACAACCAAAACGCCAGAAAAAAAATGCCGGCTGGTAATAAACACCAAAAAAGGATTGGACGTGTCATGCTGAACTCTTACTTCACTTCACGCAGATAGCTATCGGCAAACGCTTTTTGAACCTGCGCCATCTTGCCGTAATCTACCGTTTTGGCACGGGCATACTCTGATTCAGGCAAGAACTTGGCTTGTGCCTCAGGCGACATGGCAGACGCACGCACAGGACGCAAGAACGCATTGGCCCAGATTGCCTGCCCCTCATCCGACATAACGAAGTCCAGGACCTTCTTGCCATTCTCCGCATTCGGGCCGTTTTTGACCAAGCTCATTACGTAGGGCACTACCACGGTGCCTTCAGCAGGGATCACGAACTCAACGTTAGCGTTGTCTTTGTATTTGCCACGATATGCATTGAAGTCATAGTCCAACAAGATTGGGATCTCACCGGAAATGACTCGCGCATATGAAGTTTGCTTAGGGACGATCGGCTCGTTAGTCTGGATCTGCTTGAAGTACTCAATGGCTGGCTGGAAATTGTCAAGGCTGCCCCCGCGTGCCTGATTAATGGCAACCGCTCCAACATATCCAACAAATGCAGACGCTGGGTCAAGATAGCCCACCATGCCCTTGTACTCGGGTTTCAGCAAGTCAGCCCAGGACTTCGGCACTGGCTTGCCTTTGAGGGCATCTTTGTTGACAAAGAACCCAAGCGTGCCCGAGTGGATCGTGAACCATTCGCCATTTGGGGCCTTCAAACCTGCCGGAATGTCTTCCCAGTTCGCCGGTTTATAGCCGGTCACAACCCCATCGTTCGCAGCCTGAATCCCAAAACTGACACCCATATAGGCTACATCGGCAACCGGACTATTTTTTTCTGTGATGAGCTGAGCCAACGTTTGGCCAGAGTTTTTATTGTCTGGTGGCACTGTAATGCCTGTGTTTTCTTTAATCGCCTTTAACTGGCTGGCCCAGTCCGCCCACTCGGGTGGGCAGTTGTAGCAAATTGCCGTTTGTGCACTTGCTGCACCGCCTAGCAATGCCATCGCTGCAACGCCAGCGCGCACGCTGTTAAGTATTAGCTTTCGCATGGAACTCTCCATTAAGTTAACTCCCCCCTTAAACCGGTACTGACTAACCAAGGGCACGAATGGTCTCGCCCTTTCGAAAGCTGCAAGGCATGGGGGGTTCACTGCCCGCAGCAATTAAATCTCCATCAATTTGGGCCATCACTAGTTCGGCTGCACGACGGCCAATTGCGGCACTTGGCTGAACCACCGTTGATAGCGCTGGACTTACCTCCGCACTGACTGCAATCCCATCAAAACCAACCACACTAATGTCTTGTGGTGTCGACAGCCCTAATTCCTTCGCGCAGCGTATGAACCTTAGTGCTAGCAGGTCATTCGAACAGATGACAGCCGAAGGCCTTGAGTTTGATTTGGCTAGAACCGACTGCACGGTTCTGTCGTCTTCATTCATAAAGGACACTTCAATCAGTGGCATCGCTGTCAATCCAGCCGCCGCCATTCCATTCAGATAGCCCTGATACCGCGAACGGGCTCTATCTGACGCTGCTAGATGACCACTGAGCATGGCGATCTGACGGTGTCCGTTGGCTACCAACTTGCGCACCACGGCAGTGACTTCGCTCTCGCTGTTAACGCCAACGCAAACATGGCTTGGAGACTGGTTGTAAGCTAGTACGTAGGGCACGCCGGCCTTTGAGAGATCAGCTAATACGGGACAGTGCTCAGGATCAGTCACTGTCAGAACTAGCCCATCTACATTTGCCGCTAATAGAGCTGAAATTGCTCGACGCTCTTGCTCAGCTTCGTAACCCGATGAAATCGGCATGATGCCGTAACCGCCTTCGAGTGCTCTTTGAGCAATACCCTCGAGGCATTCCGCAAAAACCGGGTTTCGTAAGGTCGGCAACAAAACACCGATGACGTAGCTGCGTTGCGTTCGCAAGGTGCGTGCTGCGGAATTGGGGCGATAGCCAGCCTCATTGGCAACCCGAATCACCAGTTCACGCGTTGTTTCACTGACTTGCTCCGGTCGGTTAAACACGCGTGATACGGTGGCGGGTGACACACCGGTTAATTCAGCAATACGCAGAATGCTCATGGCGTTTTGGTGTCAGCGCTTATGAAAACGTTTTCATTGTCCTGAGCAAAAGTTGCAACGCCGTTAAAACATCATGAATTTTTTATTTCAAGTCATCAACCAGGTACAAGTCTTCTAGGGATACTGCGAGTGCACTATTTCATAACCCCTACCGATGACGAGCCCTCCTTTAGCCCACCTCAATTCTCATCAGAAACATTGCCCAAGCCACATGCCAGCTTGATTTTCATCAAACTCGCATCCCGGCGCTCGATTAGCCTGAAAAGGTTCTTACAAAACAGATACGAGGCAAACCATGTCCGACCAGAGAATTGATCATCTTGCAGACCTTCCTCAAACATCTCCAAAAGATTTGATTGAGCATATTCTTGCCCGCTATCACGAGCGGCATCGCCAACAGTTGCCCGAACTGATTAGCCTTGCTGAGAAAGTGCAGACTGCACACGCTGAACACGCCCAAGTTCCTCGGGGCCTTAGCCAGCATCTACGTCGGATGTTGCGCGAGCTCGACAACCATATGTTGAAAGAAGAGCAAATACTCTTTCCCATGATTGCCAACGGCGCTGGTGCCATGGCACGTGGGCCTATCTCGGTCATGCTGACCGAACACGAAGAGCACAATGAGTCACTGCAAGTACTGATGACGATTAGCCACCAACTCAATCTGCCAGTGGATACCTGCTCTTCGTGGCAAAAGCTCTATACAGGTATTGGGGAATTAAAGGCGGATCTACTTGAGCACATCAGGTTGGAGAATGAGGTGCTATTCGCGTATGCCTTGAAATAGCGTTGACCACAAAAACCAACAAAACGATTTCAGAGATTAAGGAGCTGGCTGAAATCTGCCCGATGTCATAAAAAACCGCCACCCAGCGAACTGAATGACGGTTTTTTGTATGACTGGTCGGGGCGGCGGGATTCGAACTCGCGACCCTCTGCTCCCAAAGCAGATGCGCTACCAGGCTGCGCTACGCCCCGAAGAGGTGAACTATAGCAGATTGGGCGGCCTTATTTTGAGCCCAAGAGCCCAATTAGCTCATCATGCATGCTCACCGGCGCCGATTTGGATGTCACCCGCACAAACTTGCCATCGGGCTGCTGCGCCCAAGCGCGGGTGTTGTCCTTAAAGGCCAACGTAAAGGATTCACGGATTACCCGCCGCTTGAGCACCGGATCAAGCACCGGGAAAGCCACCTCCACCCTTCTGAAGAAGTTGCGATCCATCCAGTCCGCCGACGACAGATAAACCTGCTCCTTGCCGCCAGCATAGAAATAAAACACGCGGGAATGCTCAAGAAAACGCCCAATGATTGATCGCACCCGAATATTGTCTGAAAGGCCCGGGACACCGGATCGCAAGGCACACACACCGCGGATGACCAAATCAATCTTCACACCCGCCTGGCTCGCCGTATAGAGCGCCTCAATAACCTGGGGTTCGAGCAGGGAATTCATTTTGGCCATGATACGAGCCTTTTTACCCGCCTTGGCTGCCGCTGTTTCGGCCTGAATCATGCTCATAACCGACTCATGAATGGTGAAGGGTGACTGCAACAAGAGCTTTAACTGGCGCCGGGCGCCGAGACCGGTCAGCTGGGCAAACACCTTATCCATGTCTTCACAGATTGTTGGATTGGCCGTCATCAATCCAAAGTCTGTGTACAGCCTTGCAGTTCGGGGATGATAGTTTCCGGTGCCAAGATGACCGTATCGTATGATTCGCCCTTTCTCGCGCCTGAGCACAAGCAGCATCTTGGCATGTGTCTTGTGACCCACCACGCCGTAAACGACGTGGGCCCCCACCTCTTCGAGTCTGGCAGCCCAATTGATATTTGTTTGCTCGTCAAACCGGGCCATCAATTCCACCACCACAGTGACTTCCTTTCCTGCACGAGCCGCAGCAATCAGCAATTCCATGAGCTTGGAATCTTCGCCTGTGCGATAGATGGTTTGCTTAATCGCCACCACATCTGGATCGCGTGCTGCGGTCGTCAAAAAGTCAATAACCGGCTGAAAAGACTGATAGGGGTGATGCAAAAGCTGATCACCATTGGCAATCAGGTCAAATATCGCGCCAGGTTTGTGCGGCAGCGTCGCAAACGCCTTGGGTATAGGTCCTTGAAACTCGGGAAACAAGAGATCAGGACGATCAACCTCTTGGCAGATCTGCATCAAACGGGCCACATTGGCTGGACCGTTGACGCGATACGTATCACCCGACTGCAGGCCAAACTCTGTTTGCAGCATTGATTCAATGTGCGGTGGCGTTAATTGATCAATTTCCAGGCGTACCGCCGACCCAAAATTGCGTTGCGACAACTCACCTTGCAAGGCCTGCCTCAAATTGGTGACCTCTTCCTCGTCGACAAACAAGTCACTGTTGCGCGTCACGCGCCACTGAAACACGCCGTGCGCCTCCATGCCCGGAAACAGCTCCTGAGCAAAGGCCCGAATCAACGATGTCAACAAAATAAAGCCATGCGGCAAGCCAGCAATCGACGGTGGCATGCGCACCACCCGCGGTAGAGCTCTTGGGGCTTGCACCACCGCAACACGAGCTTTTCTGCCAAAAGCATCTTCACCGGACAATGGCACAATAAAGTTCAGGCTTTTATTGAGCACCCGGGGAAATGGGTGCGCCGGATCCAGCGCGATTGGCGTCAGCAGCGGCATCATGTCGCGCACGAACAGATCATGAGCCCATTCGCGCTGGGCCTCATCCCACTCCGATGCGTGATGCAAATAGACCCCCTGAGCGCGCAGACTCGGCAACACCTCATCATTGAGCAAGGCATAGAGCTTTTGTACAAGACCGTGCACCGCCTTCTCAACCAAAGCCAACGCATCAGACGCTGTCAGCCCGTCAGGACCACGCATGGTGGGGTGCAGGCGTTGTTGCTCTTTGAGGCTCGAAACCCTGATTTCAAAGAACTCATCGAGGTTTGAGCCCACGATGCACAAGTATCGAAGGCGCTCGAGTAATGGCGTAGCAGGGTTTTGAGCCATAGCCAGCACCCGTTCATTGAACTGCAATAGCGACAATTCCCGATTCAGAAAGCGGGGCTCATCGGCAAGCTTTGTCGCCCGAGACCGCGTTGCACGCGCGGCAGTGGGCTGCTTGGCAGCTCGGGCAGGTCTTGCGTCGGCTCGGGAATTGATAGTGGCCATGGCGGTAGTGAAATCTTCAGATTGGTCAAATAGTTACATCATGACACAAGCCGAAGCCGCTTTGTGACACTATCTAGCCAAGCATTGTCATTATGACACTCCCACCACCTAACCGCCTATGGCGATTGAGGTGGGGGGTTTCTTGGTTCATCGATCTGAGCACCGCACTGTTTCCAGCGCTGCGACTTACCGCGATCTCCCCAAGCGTGAATTCGGAGCAGCCCGCCCCTACTGTTTTCTTGCGCATGCGCATCACGCGTTTTGTCTGCCTCGGCTTGAATTCGCCCGAGACAACCAGACTCACCCCACGCTGGGCAATATTGCGCCCCGCGTTGTGATCGGCGTTGTCTGTGTGACCGCAGCATTGGCAGACAAACCCGGCCTGTGAGCGCCGGTTGTCCGGGTGAGTGTGCCCGCACTGAGCGCACTCCTGCGACGTGTGATGAGGTGCAACTTCTACGACGAGCTTGCCCACTCGCCGTGCTTTGTACGCTGTGTAAACCTTGGTCGTACTCCAGGCCGAGCCCAGAATCGAGCGATTGAGTCCGGCCTTGGCACGTGAGCCGTTCTTCTCCCATCGTCCCTGCGCGTCCCTCTTTGCCTTCGGCTTGCGGGTCATGCGCTGCACGCCTAGCGCCTCGAAGACAATCAGAAGCGCCTTGGGGTCGGCCACTAACGCATGGCTTGTCTGATGCGCGAAATCGCGCCTCACATCCTTCTCGTAGCGTCGCAGGCTGGCAATGCGCTGTGCGGCTTTACGGCGATTGGCGCCACCATGGGTTCTGCGCGCGAGCTTGCGTTGCCAGCGCCGGGCTGCGGTCTGCTTCTTGGCAATACGGTCACGTTCGATAGGCTTGAGATCGAACTGCGAACCATTCGAGCATGCAAACGGAATCGCCACCCCGCGATCGACACCCACCGTGCGCGCCCTGAGTTCTTCCTCAGAGAACGCTGCGAGCCAGTTGGCGGTCTCTGCCTCTAAAGGCTCTGGCACGCCATCGTCGTTTGCAAACGACAGATACCAGCGACCGGCGTCGATCGAGAGCGTGATTGACGCCGGGATCGCGTGGGCCCGGTGCGCGCTATAGCGCACCACGCCAACCGGCCACTTGCGGGTGCCCACATGCAGGCAATAGGTGCGCTGACCCGTCTCGGGCTGAACAACCGGCTCGAAGCGGAACAGTTCGCTCGTGAGCCACACGCCCTGCGTGCCATGGCGCTTCTGAATCTTGGGCCTGCCACCGAGCTTTCTCCAGTATCGGCTATACGCCTGTTTCCAGCGCACCGCGCCGTTTCTCAGTACCTGAGACGGTACCTCGCGCAGCCATGGCGTGGCCTCGGTGATGAAATGGCTGTACTGCTGATCCTGCGGCGCGAACTGGCCGACGTGGTCAAGCGACTTGCGCGCAAAGACCCGAAAGTACAGATCTTCGCTGACTTTGGCGTTGTAGATGAAACGCTGGCAACCGATCCACTGCAGCAGACGGCTGGCCTGCTCAGGCGTTGGATACAGGCGAAAGCGAAAACCGGATTGCATGCTTGAAGTGTAGCACGCTATGTATTACCCTACAGGCATGCAGATACACAATAAATCTTCATCTAACGCCGTATATACAATTAGGTTACATATCGTTTTTGTGACTAAATATCGACGCCCGGCGTTAAACGACGAGATGATCGCCGACCTCAAGCAAGCCTTCGAACACATCATCGCCCAGTGGCGCTGCACGCTGCTGGAGTTTGGCGCAGAAGCTGATCACGTACATCTGCTGGTCGACATCCATCCAGCGCTCAATATCTCAGCGCTGATCAACAACCTGAAGTCTGCTAGCTCCAAGCGAGTGCGTGCAAAACACTGGAACTGGTTACACCAGTTTTATGACAAACCGGTGCTCTGGCATCGCGCCTATTACGCGGGCTCAGTCGGCAATGCGTCACTGGAGACGGTCAAGCACTATGTGCAATCGCAAGGCGAGGACATGCGCCGCAAGGCGTCCTTGCCGACGCCGCCCGCTTGACCCCCTCCTAACCCTGCGGGTTCAGCAAGGGGAATGCGCGGGCAATGCGTTCAGACCCTATAATCGGGCGAGGGTTCGTTAGGTGATGATGCATGGAACATTTACTGGCGGCAGTCGATCTTGGCTCCAACAGTTTCAGGCTGGCAATTGGGCGCGTTCACGACGAGAATGGCGTGCGCCAAATCTATCAAATTGACCGTCTGAAAGAAACCGTAAGGCTTGCGGCAGGCCTTGATGAGAACAAGGTTTTAAGCGATGAGGCCATCGAAAAGGCTTTGGCCATCCTCAAACGCTTCGGTGAACGGCTAGATAGCTTTCATCCAGATCGAGTG
Source organism: Burkholderiaceae bacterium (assembly GCA_021208885.1). Taxonomy (GTDB): domain Bacteria; phylum Pseudomonadota; class Gammaproteobacteria; order Burkholderiales; family Burkholderiaceae_B; genus Algicoccus. The sequence goes on along the minus strand of JAJOJF010000008.1, from coordinate 34,359 downwards.
CGAGCGGTCGCAACCAACACCTTTCGCGTAGCACGCAATGCCCCAGAAATCATGCCTCGAGCAGAGGCCGCGCTTGGATTTCCCATTGAGGTAATTGCTGGTCGTGAAGAAGCGCGCCTGATCTACACAGGAGTCAATCACACCCTGCCTGCCTCGGACAACAAGCGTCTGGTTATTGACATCGGCGGGGGTTCGACCGAAGTCATTATCGGCAAGCGCGAGGAGCCCCTCGTCATGTCTTCGCTCTATATGGGCTGTGTCAGCTATACACGCCGATTTTTCCCCAACGGCGTCATCGACGAGCACACCATGCGCACGGCCGAGATGTCAGCTCAGCGAGAAATTGAAGTTATTACCAAGCCATACAAGAAACTCGGCTGGCAAGAGGCATATGGCTCGTCTGGCACCGCAAAGGCTTTGCAAGCCATCCTGACCGAAGGTGGCTTCTCTAGAAAGGGGATTACCGCGTCTGGCCTCAAACGCCTGCGCCAAAAGCTCATTAAAACTGGTCGTGTTGTGCCTGAAGATCTGCCTGGAATAAAGCTCGAACGCGCCGACGTACTGCTCGGTGGCTTGGCAATTATGAGCGCTTTTTTTGATGAGATGGGGATCGAAACCATGCACACTGGCGACGGAGCGTTGCGCCTTGGCGTGCTGGTTGATTTGGCTGGTCGCAGCGAAGCGCAGGATCGCCGTGATGAGACGGTCAAAGTATTCATGAAGCGCTACCACGTCGACTCGCGCCAGGCGTCTCGGGTAAGGCGAACCGCACAACGTCTGTATGAAAGCCTCTTTCCAAACGCTAGCCCACTGGATGAACTCAGACATGCACTCAGTTGGGCCGCTGATCTACACGAGATTGGCATGTCGATCTCGTCGAACGGGTACCACAAGCATGGTGCCTACATCCTGAACAATGCTGACATGCCAGGATTCTCCAAGGCGGATCAGGCAACTGTCGCCATGCTTGTTCTAGCTCACACCGGCAAGCTCGGAAAAATCCAATCGCTCGTGAAGTCGCAGGAACAGTGGATGGCCGTACTGGCCTTGCGATTGGCTGCACTTTTGTGTCGCAGGCGTGAAGAGGTAGAAGCACTAGCGCTATCAGTGAGTGTCAAGGGCAAATCGATTGTGACGACAGTCAACCGAGGCTGGCTAGCCAAACATCCATTGACGGATTTTTCACTACACGCCGAAGAAGACGAGTGGCGCAAGGTCGGCATGCAGTTTGAAGTGCTAACGGTATAGATCAGACCTTACTCAAATCCGAAGTGTCGACGGTAACGTGTTCCCATGTTGCTGATTGACAATAGCATCGGGAAATCCGCCGTATTGAAATCAGGATCCCAAGCTGGCTCGCCACAGACTTGTGCACCCAAGCGCAAGTAGCCGCGCAGTAGAGCAGGCACCTCAGCGGGCAAATTGCTGTCAAGCTGGTCAACCGGGTAGCGGTGTAAAGGTGAAACAATTGGCATGTTGTCCCTGCCGATAGCACCTTTGACATTGCGCCAGACTGTGGCAGCGGTTACGCCATCGTCACGCAAACTGACACTGGCGCATCCAAACACGTGCTCATAGCGACCTTGTTTCAGGATCTCTGCCAAGCCCGACCACAACATCATTAGAACCGAACCATTACGGTACTCAGAATGAATACAGGCACGACCAAATTCGACCAGAGATTTTTTGATGTCGCCAAGGCCGGCAAGGTCGAACTCCGACTCTGAATAATAGCCACCCGCTCGCCTGGCCTGATGGGGTGTCAACACTCGGTAGGTACCGACTACCTGGTCGGCACCGAGATCCTTCACCATCAGATGTTCGCACCAAACATCGAACGCGTCGCGGTCGATATTGCTGCCCTCGTCAGCCACCTTGGCCTCATACTCAGATGAGAACACGTCAAAGCGAAGCCGCTGAATGGCTTCAAGCTCTTCGTCTGACTGCGCCAAGCCAACCACGAGCTCGCCTTGGCTGGTTTCATTGGTCGGCAAAGACAGGACACTGGCACGACTGCGAACAAGTTCTAGCATAAGGCCCTCACTTAACAATGCCGACAGTGTGACTGCCGGTTATGTCATCAGTTTGACCGAATCGTGACAGTATTATGACAATTAGGCAAGGCTATCGGCGAGCGACTGCGCGAGTTGCTTGGCTGTTTCAATCTCCGGAGCTTCAACCATTAACCTCAATTTTGGCTCGGTGCCTGAGGCACGGATCAAGACGCGACCTTTGCCGTCAAGCGCTTGCTGAACTTGCGCAGTCTGGCGTTGCAGTGGCTCATGAAGCTTCCAGTCCATACCGGGCGCGATAGGAACGTTGATCATGACCTGAGGGTAGAGAGTCAAATCATTCACCCACTCGGCCAAGCTGGTTTGATGTCGTCTGAGCGCAGCGAGCACCTGCAAGCCTGCGACTATGCCGTCTCCCGTGGTGTGACAATCGAGGCATAGCAAGTGTCCAGAACTCTCGCCGCCAAAGAGCCAATTGTTGTCTTTAAGCTTTTCTAGCACGTAGCGGTCGCCCACAGCAGCACGTTCGAACGGAATATTCAATGCGGCAAACGCCTGTTCTAGGCCGAGGTTGCTCATGAGCGTGCCGACAACGCCGGCCACGGGCGCTCGCATGGCTCGCTCGCGTACCACGGCGTACAACAGCTCGTCGCCGTTATAGAGCCGGCCAGCGGCATCAACCATCTGAATCCGGTCAGCATCGCCATCGAGCGCAATCCCGAAGTCAGCCCCTCGTGACTGAACCTCTTTAACCAGGTTGTCCGGATGCAAAGCGCCAACGCCCTCGTTAATGTTAAAGCCGTCTGGTTCAATGCCGATAGCGTGCACTTTGGCACCTAGCTCCCTAAAGACGTGCGGCGCAATGTGGTAGGCAGCACCGTGCGCTGCATCAACCACCAAAGACACGCCAGACAAGTCCAGATCAGACGCAAAAGTGCTCTTGCAAAACTCGATATAGCGCCCAGCTGCATCATCAATACGACGCGCACGACCCAAGCTATCTGATGACACACATCCCATCGGCTCATCGAGCGCTGCTTCAATTTCAAGCTCGACTGAATCAGGCAACTTCATTCCCTGCGGCGAGAAGAATTTAATGCCGTTATCGTGGTAAGGGTTGTGCGACGCGCTGATCACAATACCAGCAGACAATCGCCAGGTTCGAGTCAAATAAGCAACAGCAGGCGTTGGAATGGGGCCTGCCAACAGAACATTGACACCAGCTGCGGCAAACCCTGCTTCCAAGGCTGATTCCAGCATATAGCCACTGATACGGGTGTCTTTGCCGATCAGGACCGAGGGTCTGGATTTACTTGAGGAACGTTGAGCCAATACACGACCGGCTGCATAACCAAGCTTTAAGGCGAACTGCGGGTTGATAACCGCACCACCCACCTCACCGCGCACACCATCTGTGCCGAAATAACGTCGACTCATTGAATTTCCTGTGGACCGAAGGTCGCTGCCTCCCAGACAGCGAGCGCGTCTTTGGTTGCCTGTACATCATGCACCCTAACAATGCGCGCCCCTAAGTTTACTGCTAACAGGGCTGCAGCCACACTGCCAGCCACGCGCTGATCAATCGACCTGCCAGTAACTGCACCGATCATGGATTTGCGAGACACGCCAACCAACACTGGATAGCCAAGCGCGACGAGGTCATCCATGTGGCGCAACAACGTGTAATTGTGCACCTGAGTTTTACCGAACCCAAACCCTGGATCAAGCGCGATGCGAGATGCTGCAACCCCGAGCGTTTGTAGTGCCCGCGCAGAGCTCAATAGCTCCCGAGACACTTGCGACACCACATCGTCGTAATGTGGTGAACTTTGCATGGTGCGAGGTTCACCTTGCATGTGCATCACGCAAACACCACATGACGGGTGATTGGCAATAATATTACGTGAGGCTTGCTGACGAAACCCTGTGACGTCATTAATAATGTCTGCTCGAGCGTCAAGCGCGGCGCGCATTACCTCCGGCTTGCAGGTGTCGACTGACAAGGCAACATCAGCATGACGCAATGACTCAAGCACTGGCATCACCCGTTCAAGCTCTCGCTTTACGGGTACCGGTTCGGCGCCAGGTCGGGTAGACTCTCCACCAATGTCCAGAATCTGGGCACCCTCGTCGATTAGCTTGCGCGCGTGTGATACAGCAGCGTCAGTCGAGGCATGCAATCCCCCGTCGGAAAACGAGTCCGGGGTGACATTGATGATTCCCATTAAAACAGGGCGCTTGAGATCAAACTCAAAGCGCCCGCACTGCCAGCTTGTAGACATAAAAACCCTGGTTACACAGCCTCAGCAGGGTTGCCACTACGAGCATCAGCCGCTGGTCCAGCCGGCGGTGCCGAATCAACCGGCGCATCAGGCACCTTGGGTGGACGTGGGGGACGACCTTCGATAATGTCGTTGATCTGGTCGGAGTCGATGGTCTCCCACTCGAGCAAAGCTTTGGCCATGGACTCGACCTTGGTACGGTTGTCTTCCAGAATCTGGCGGGCCCGGTTGTACTGCTCGTCGATAATCTTGCGGATCTCGGAATCCACCTTTTGCATGGTCGCTTCAGACATATGAGTTGTCTTGGTAACGCTGCGACCCAGGAAAACCTCACCTTCGTTTTCAGCGTAAACCATCGGTCCAAGCTCTGTGGTCATGCCATAGCGAGTGACAATGTCGCGTGCTATGGCTGTGGCCCGTTCAAAGTCGTTTGAAGCGCCGGTAGTCATCTGATTCATGAAAATTTCTTCGGCAATACGGCCACCAAACAACACGGCAATGGTCGAGAGCAAGCGTTCTTTGTCCATGCTGTACCGATCGCCTCGGCAACTGGCATGGTCACGCCAAGCGCACGACCGCGCGGAATAATCGTCACTTTGTGTACCGGATCCGTCTTGGGCAGCATGCGGGCAACCACTGCGTGGCCTGATTCGTGGTAAGCCGTGTTACGACGCTCTTCCTCAGGCATGACAATTGAGCGACGCTCAGCACCCATGATAATTTTATCTTTGGCCTTCTCAAAATCAGCCATATCCACCAGACGGCCACTGCGACGTGCAGCAAACAAGGCAGCCTCGTTGACAAGGTTGGCGAGGTCAGCGCCCGAAAAACCAGGTGTGCCACGTGCCAGAACCATGGGATCGACGTTTTGTCCGATAGGCACCTTGCGCATGTGCACGCGCAGGATTTGCTCCCGGCCGCGAATGTCTGGCAGGGGCACAACGACCTGACGGTCAAAACGGCCCGGACGCAGCAAAGCGGGATCCAACACATCAGGGCGGTTGGTGGCGGCGATCACGATCACACCTTGACCCGTCTCAAACCCATCCATTTCAACCAACATCTGGTTCAGTGTCTGTTCGCGCTCGTCATTGCCACCGCCCAGACCGGCACCACGCTGGCGACCAACGGCATCGATTTCGTCGATGAAGATGATGCAAGGGGCATGTTTCTTTGCATTCTCGAACATGTCGCGGACTCGGGCAGCACCCACACCCACGAACATCTCAACGAAATCAGAACCCGAGATACTGAAAAATGGGACCTTGGCTTCACCCGCAATGGCTTTGGCTAAGAGTGTCTTGCCAGTACCAGGCGAACCCACCATCAGTACGCCACGCGGGATATGGCCGCCAAGCTTTTGAAATTTGGACGGGTCACGCAGGAAATCCACTAATTCCTGAACATCTTCTTTAGCCTCATCGCAGCCAGCCACATCAGCAAATGTGACGTTATTCGATGACTCATCGAGCATGCGGGCTTTGGATTTACCAAAGCTAAAGGCACCACCTTTACCACCGCCTTGCATCTGGCGCATAAAGAAAATCCAGACGGCGATCAAGAGCAGCATGGGGAACCATGACACAAAGATGCTCATCAAGAGTGATGGCTCTTCACGAGCCTTGCCCGAAACCTGAACACCAGCTTTCATGAGGTCAGAAACCATCCAAAGGTCGCCAGGCGAGGTGATAGTGTAGGGACGACCGTTGTCAGGCGTAACATGCAGCACATCGCCCTGAACATCGACCTTGCGGATCTTGCCGGCCTGGGCATCATCCATGAACTGGGTGTAGCTCACGGTCTCTTGCATGGCGGGACGACTGTCGAACTGCCTGAAGACAGTAAATAACACCAGTGCGATAACCATCCACACGGCGATCTTGGAAAACGAATTGTTCACGGCCTATCTCCTGCTCGACATGCCCGCCTCGCACTATCGCGAAACGGCTTACCTGTCACTAAATCTTGAACCCATGGGTCCATTCTAACTGCAATGGTGTACAGCCAACACTTGACCCGGCGACATAGCGGGTTATGGTCTCTAAATTAGTTATGCATATTTTCTAGTCTAGCGAATTTAGACCATAGACAGAAAAAATAGTTTCAATGAAACCAATAGCCTAAGACTTTCTCAAGCACCTAACAAGTTACTGACGGAGGAGGATAAACCATCTTACAAGACGATTTATCCATTTAAATCATTGAGATAGATGCATCCTAGGTTAGCTTGCCATGACACTGTTTGAACTTTTTCCCGCTACCGCACGGACATGGCTCGTTGCGACCAACCTTGGCATACGGATTGCGGACCGTGCCAGCCACTCCCACGTGCTCAGCCTGGGCTGAAGAACTCCTCTTGTCTGAAGCTGGCTCTGCCAAGGCTTCATCTTGGTCAGCATGATGATACTGAACGTTTTGTACGTGCTGCTTTTCAGCCTCGCGTTCGGCCGCTTCGACTTCTTCACGGCTTTGCACCTTGACCGTCAGCAGCAACTTGGCGACGTCATCGCGCACACGCTGCAACATCAACGAAAAAAGCTCAATGGCCTCTCGCTTGTATTCCTGCTTTGGATTTTTCTGGGCGTAACCGCGCAGGTGAATGCCCTGGCGCAGATGATCGAGTGAAGCAAGGTGCTCGCGCCAATGGTTGTCAATCACTTGCAACATGACCGAACGCTCAAAGGGGCGCCAGGTTTCTTCGCCAACTGTCGCAATCTTGCTGTCATAAGCCGCTTTACCGGCCTTTGTCACGAGCTCGACAATATCCTCTTCACCAAACTCTTTTGAGTTTTCAACGGTCTGAACAATCGGCACATCGAGCTGCCAGTCTGACTCCAGAGCCTTTTGCAGGGCAGCCAGGTCCCACTGTTCCTCAACCGACCCTTCAGGAACAAACTCGCGCACAACATCGGTCAAGGCACCGTCACGCAGGCTCTCAACCTGCTCACCCACATTGTTGCTATCAAGCACGTCGTTTCGTTGGCCGTACAGCACTCGGCGCTGATCGTTGGCAACGTCGTCGTATTCCAGCAGTTGTTTGCGGATGTCGAAGTTACGACCTTCTACCTTGCGCTGAGCCGATTCGATTGAGCGGTTGACCATGCCTGCCTCAATGGGCTCGCCTTCGGGCAACTTCAGACGCTCCATGATGGCTCTTACGCGATCACCCGCAAAGATGCGCATCAGCGAATCGTCTAGTGACAGATAAAAGCGTGAGGAGCCAGGGTCACCTTGACGGCCAGCGCGACCGCGCAACTGGTTATCGATACGGCGTGATTCATGGCGCTCCGTGCCGATAATGTGCAAACCACCGGCATCTAAGACTCGCTGGTGCAAAGCCTGCCAACCATTTCTTAGTTCGTGTATCTTTTGCTCGCGAGTCACTTCATCGAGCGACTTATCAGCGTGCAGCATCTCAATTTGCTTCTGGACGTTGCCGCCCAACACAATATCCGTGCCGCGACCCGCCATGTTAGTGGCAATGGTAATGGCTCCCGGCTTGCCAGCCTGGGCCACGATTTCAGCTTCGCGCGCGTGCTGCTTAGCGTTAAGCACCTCATGCTTCAAACCTGCAGCGGTTAACGCGCTAGACAACAACTCAGAGTTCTCGACACTGGTGGTGCCCACCAGCACTGGCTGGCCGCGCGACTGACAATCGCGAATATCATTCAGAATCGCGTTGTACTTCTCTTTGTCAGTTTTGTAGATCTGATCATGCATGTCCTTGCGGATCATGGGCTTGTTGGTTGGCACAATCACAGTCTCGAGCCCATAGATTTCCTGGAACTCGTAGGCCTCGGTGTCAGCCGTACCAGTCATGCCCGCAAGCTTTTCATACATGCGGAAATAGTTCTGGAACGTAATTGATGCAAGTGTCTGGTTCTCGAATTGGATCTTGCAGTTTTCTTTGGCTTCAACGGCCTGATGTAAGCCATCAGACCAACGCCTGCCCACCATCAATCGTCCAGTGAATTCATCAACGATCACGACCTCGCCGTTCTGAACCACGTAGTGCTGATCGCGATGAAACAAGCTGTGAGCACGCAAGGATGACATCAAGTGATGCATCAAGGAAATATTGCGCGGGTCGTACAGCGATTGGCCCTCAGGCAGAAGGCCTTTCTCCGTCAGAATGCGTTCAGCTTTTTCATGGCCAGCCTCTGAAAGATAGACCTGATGGTTTTTCTCATCGACCCAATAGTCACCCTCGGGCTCAGGTTCATTGGCCTTGGGCTCATTAGCCATGCGGGTAAGCAACGGCGGTACCACGTTCATCGCCTGATAGAGCGCCGTATGGTCTTCAGCTTGACCGGAAATGATCAACGGCGTGCGAGCCTCATCGATCAAAATGGAGTCAACTTCGTCAACTATGGCAAACGTCAGGCCACGCTGGCGGCGATCCTCGGCACGATACTCCATGTTGTCGCGCAGATAATCAAACCCGAACTCGTTATTGGTGCCGTAGGTAATATCGGCACGGTAGGCAGTACGCTTTTCCTCGTTGCTTTGCTGCGGCACGACCACGCCAACGCTCATGCCCAGAAAGTTATACAACTGGCCCATCCACTCGGCGTCGCGTCTTGCCAGGTAGTCGTTAACTGTCACAACGTGAACGCCACGACCGGTCAACGCATTTAGGTACACCGGCAAGGTCGCCATCAGCGTCTTGCCTTCACCGGTCCGCATTTCGGCTATTTTGCCGGTATGCAAAACCATGCCGCCGATTAGCTGCACATCAAAATGTCGCATCCCGAACACGCGTTGGCTTGACTCGCGCACAAGTGCAAAGGCTTCAGGCAGCAGGGCATTAAGTGACTCGCCGCTCTGGGCTCGCTCTTTTAGCTTGGCTGAGAGCGCCTGAAGCTCAATATCAGACAACCCCTGCATCGATGGTTCGAGCGCGTTAATGCGCTTGACATCTTTGTTCAGCTGCTTGAGCAGTCGGTCGTTTCGGGTTCCAAAGACTTTTTTAATGAGAGATAACATGCGCAACGAATCCTAGCGGCTTACGGGTCCCGCCGTATAAGCTGATAAGTGTACCGCAGGCATGGTGGCTACTGCGCGCTCGTGCTGTTGACCTGCGCCCAAAAAGCCATTGGATCGATACGCTTGCCGGCCTGCTCAAGCTCCAGGTGCAAATGCGTGCCCGTTGCATGACCGGAACTCCCCACCTTGGCAATCATCTGTCCGGCAAGCACCAACTGACCTTTCTTCACGGTCAAAGACTTGGCGTGCGCATAGCGCGATATCCAGCCCTGCCCGTGCTCGATCTCCACCACTCGCCCATACCCGGAGCGCCAACCCGCAAACACGACCCTTCCCACTGCCACGGAAACGATTGGCGTGCCAGTTGGTGCTGCAATATCTAGACCGTAGTGAAAAGTGCGTTTGCGCTTGATCGGGTGACTGCGAAGACCAAAGGTAGAGCTGATTCGGTAAGGCCCCGCAACAGGCCAAGTGATAGTGGATTCGCTCAGGCCAGCGAGCCCGAAGAGCTCCTCTATCCGTTTAAGCGAAGGTGTTACCGGCGTCTCATCGATTGACGCGTAGGTCACATCAGATAGAGATCCTACGGTTACTGCCAAACAAAGTAGCAGTATCCGTACAAGGTTGTGAATGGTTTTGCGGGTTGAATATCGATTTTTTGGAAACATCAACAACATTTGTTCGTTTTGCGAAAGTCCGCTACCCTACCAGACAATTGAATTGTTTGGGTTGAGGCATGGCTAAAGCAGTTGCCAGTCACGCGTTGGAATGGGCTGAACATGGGCAAAATAGCGGTGCGGTTTTACTGACTGCACAGCGTTTGCTTGCCTTGCAGCAAGCCATCAGCAAGCAACTGCCAGCCGTTATGCGCCAAGGGTTTGCGGTCGCCCAAGTCAAAGGCACTGAGCTCACACTAATCGCTGACCATGCTGCGCTAGCCGCCAAACTGCGCCAACTTCAGCCTACTTTGCTAAGGAGCGTTCAGGCGGCTGGCTGGAATGCAGACAGTCTAAAGATAAAAGTGGCGACCCGCCCCAACATCCCACCTTCTGCGTCGAATCCCAAGCAGGCCAGGCCCTTGGATATGGCTGATTTAAACCATTTCGAGTCGTTGCGTAGTCAAGTTCAAGCAGGTCCTTTAGCTGACGCCATCACACGCCTTTTAGCCCATCACAAAGCCGGCGGACAAAAAAATTAACCGATTCTGGCTCAAGTCAGAATCGGTTACCGAAAAACTCTGTTGAACTTTATAGGGCTGATTTTATTAAGCCAACTGCCACTCATTTTTGAATGCGGCAGGGACGGCTTGCTCAGACTCAAACGATACCAACTCCCAGGCGCTGGAGTCGGCCAACAAGTCCCGCGCAAGCTGATTATTCAGCGCATGACCAGACTTGTTGGCAACGTAACGGGCGATAAGTGGCTTGCCAATCAGGTAGAGATCACCAATCGCATCAAGAATCTTGTGCTTGACGAACTCATCGTCGTATCGCAAACCCTCTTGATTCAGAACCCGATACTCGTCAACCACGATGGCGTTTTCAAGACTGCCACCGCGGGCAAGACCCATTGATCGCAACGCCTCCACCTCAGTCACAAACCCAAACGTACGGGCACGCGATATCTCTTTGGCGTATGACTGCTTCGCAAAATCAACCTCAGCAAACCCTGCCGTTGAGTCAATGGCTGGGTGCTTGAAGTCGATAGAGAAGGCTAGGGCAAACCCCTCATGAGGCTCAAGGCGAGCCCATTTGGCATCTTTGCCTTCACCTTCACGAACTTCAATTGGTTTTAAGACGCGCAGAAACTGCTTCGGCGCTGCTTGCTCCTGCAAGCCCGCCGAGCGCAGGAGGTATACAAAGGTGGCCGCGCTGCCATCCATGATCGGCACTTCTTCAGCAGACAAGTCAACATGCAGATTGTCAATACCCATGCCGGCAAGCGCCGACATCAGGTGCTCCACTGTTGACACGCGAGCTTGGCCCACCTGCAATACCGATGCCATGCGGGTGTCACGAACGCCGTCTGCTTTCGCAGGCAAATCAACAACAGGGTCTAGGTCGACGCGATGAAACACAATGCCCGTACCCGGAGCGGCCGGACGCAAAGTAAGTTCAACCCGCTTGCCTGAATGCAAGCCGACACCGGTTGTGTGGACTGAATTCTTGATGGTGCGCTGCAAAAACATAAAAAACACCTAAAACTTACGGTTAGGGCAAATTGTAACGCGAATCCTTCGCAAGGTGCGACCGCAAGCTGAACCCGTCCTCAGGGGACGAAGACGGGTCAGCCGCCAACGCACTCATGTGCGCTGGCCTGAGGGAGGAAGCGGTCAGCCCTTGCCGCCGATCGTGCCTGGCTTAATCCGCTTGTCGACGCAAGAAGCCGGAATGTCGTAATGCTCCATACCGGCCGTTTCAAGAGCGCGAACCTGAGCTGACGCCTGTGAACGAGGATTGCGCAGAACAGATGGCACCCGCAGGTTGTCCTGGCCATTGACCGACACCAGATGGTTGTCGGTGCCAGTGCGCATGGCCTGTTGCTCATCACGGTCATGCACCAGCGTGGGACGGGCACGACCCAGACCTGTCGCGACCACTGTCACCCGCAATTTGTCGCCCATGCTCTCGTCGTAAGCGGTGCCAAAGATGACCGTGGCATCCTCTGCCGCAAATCCACGGATGTGATCCATGATTTCACGGGTTTCACGCATTTTGAGCGAACGGCTGGCAGTGATGTTGACCAACACACCGCGAGCGCCCTGCAGATTAACGCCTTCAAGCAGCGGGCATGCGACAGCCTCCTGAGCAGCAACCAGAGCCCGGTTTTCGCCGCTGGCGACAGCTGTGCCCATCATTGCCTTGCCTTGTTCACCCATGATGGTTTTAACGTCTTCGAAGTCAACGTTGACGTTGCCCTCGACATTGATGATCTCGGCAATGCCCGCACAAGCGTTGTGCAACACGTCGTCGGCAGCCTTAAAGCAGTCCTCTTGTGTGGCATCTTCATCCATCAAGGAATAAAGGTTTTCATTAAGCACCACGATCAGCGAGTTCACATGCTTGGAAAGCTCGTCAATGCCGTCCTCTGACATTTTTTGGCGACGAGTGCCCTCAAACATAAAGGGTTTGGTCACCACGCCAACTGTCAGAATGCCAAGTTCCTTGGCCACCTCGGCCACAATTGGCGCCGCACCCGTACCGGTGCCACCACCCATGCCTGCCGTAATAAAAACCATGTTGGCACCATTTAGGGCTGACCGAATTTCTTCGCGAGCTGTTTCAGCCGCAGCGCGACCCTGTTCTGGCTTGGCACCAGCACCGAGGCCAGTACGCCCGAGTCGGATCTGCACCGGGGCATTCGTAGCTGCTAGTGCCTGAGCATCGGTGTTGGCGCACACAAAATCCACGCCTTGAACACCGGATTTAATCATGTGGGCCACGGCATTACCACCCGCACCACCCACGCCAACGACCTTGATGACGGTCGTTTTTTCCACGTTATCCAACATTTCAAACATCATGATCGACTCCCTCAAGTCAAAAAATAAAACTACAAGTCCCCTGACCACTTCGCACCAACTTGTGTTGGGCGCTCTCTGTTATCCAGGCCGCCACCAACCAAAATCAACCTGAATCACAACCAATAAGCCATCGCAAAATGCCATGACTAACAATCTATTGGTCAATGCATGAACCATTCCTTCATGCGAGCCAAAACACGCTTAAAGCTACCGTTTTGTTGAGCCACCTTGCGCCCGCGTAACCGCTGCAGCCGCGCTTCGCCAAGCAACCCCATCACCGTGCTAAATCTTGGGCTACGCATCACATCGGCTAGGCCACCGTCGTACTCAGGAACAGCCACACGCACTGGCTTCAGAAAGACATCCTCAGCGAGTTCGACAATGCCTGGCAACAAGGCTGATCCACCTGTCAATACGATGCCGGATGCCAGCAAATCCTCATAACCAGAGTCGCGCACAACCTGTTGCACCAAACCAAATAGCTCTTCGACCCGCGGCTCAATTACTGCGCCTAGTGCCTGGCGATTGACCAACCGGGGACCCCGGTCACCTAAACCAGGCACCTCAACCATGTCATCGGGGCTGGCCAACACTTGCTTGGCGATGCCATAACGCAGCTTGATGTCTTCGGCATCAGGCGTGGGCGTGCGTAACATCGCAGCAATATCGCTAGTGATCTGGTCACCTGCGATCGGTAAAACCGCTGTGTGACGGATCGCGCCACCGGTGTATATCGCCACATCTGTGGTGCCGCCACCAATATCAACCAACACCACACCCAATTCACGCTCGTCTGGCGTCAGGCAAGCGAGACTAGAGGCCAAAGGCTGAAGAATCAGGTCTTGCACCTCAAGGCCGCAACGACGCACACACTTGACGATGTTCTGCGCGGCACTGACTGATCCGGTCACAATATGAACCTTTACTTCGAGTCTCAGCGCACTCATGCCGATCGGCTCACGGATATCCTCCTGGCCATCAACGATGAATTCCTGTGTGAGCACATGCAGCACTTGCTGATCAGTCGGGATATTGACTGCTTTTGCAGTCTCGACGACACGAGCCACGTCTGTGGCAGTCACTTCTTTGTCTTTGACTGCCACCATGCCGCTGGAATTAAAACTGCGGATGTGATTGCCCGCAATACCGGTATATACATCGCGAATCTTGCAATCGGCCATGAGTTCGGCCTCTTCTAGAGCACGCTGTATTGAATTCACCGTGGTTTCAATGTTGACGACCACCCCTTTGCGCATGCCTTTGGACTCATGTTGGCCTAGGCCCAACACCTCAAACCCGCCCTCGGGCAACACTTCGGCCACCACCGCAACCACTTTGGTGGTACCGATATCTAGAGCGACGATCAAGTCTTTGATGTCACGAGTCATGGTTTTACCGTTTCTTGTTTGAATTGACGGGCGTTGGCGCCTGCGCCAACGTGATTGCAAAGCCATTGGGATACCGCAAATCCACGCGTTCCACGGTTTTCCCTTGCAACTGATCCACGGCTTGTGGCCAGTTGCGCACAAATCTTTCGATACGCTCCCCAAAAGACACCGCTCCCGGTACGCCCGCCTGGGGGTCGGCTGTTTCCGCCCCTGGGTCGCGGCCCAACATGAGCGTCACACCGTTCGAGAGCTGCGCCTGCAAAGCGTAACGATTGCTCAAGGTCAGTTGCTGCACACCCAAACCGAGCCGCTCGAACCATTGCCCAAGTTCGGCATAACGTTGCACCATCAGCGATTCCGAGCCTTCTGGCCCATAAAACTGAGGCAAGTAGAGGTCGTCGGCAAGCACCGCACGATTTGCAGTAAACACTTCCCCCCAGGTGTTGATCATCTGGTTTTCGTTCCAGAATGCCAACGGCTGCTGCTCCTCGATATCGACTTGCAATTCGTTGGGCCACACCCGACGAACACTGACGTGCCTTACCCATGGAGCAGACTCGAACGCTTCGCGTGCTTTTTGCAAATCCATGCTGAAGAAATTGCCCACCAAGCGACCAGCAATGGCGCTGCGCACCACATCGGGTGAGACATACTGAAACCCTGCTTGCGACGTTGGCGCAATCACGACTCGCTTGATATCGAACGCAGGCAGCCGCACAACCCATAGCAAGGCTCCCGCCAACAAAGCGAGCACCGCCAAAACCATCAAGAGGTTGGCTGTCGCATTGATGAAACGGGCTTCGTTCCACACGTATTACCCCTGTCCCTGTCCAGCTAACTGTCGATTGAGCACTTTGCAACGCGCTTGCGACAATATCGTCACGCATAGCTCCCCAAAACTCATGCCTGCGGCCTTGGCAGCCATCGGCACCAAAGAATGCCCAGTCATGCCAGGCGATGTATTCATCTCTAGCAACCACGGCCTCATGTCCACATCGAGCATGATGTCGGCTCGAGCCCAGCCCTCGCAGCCAAGTGCCCGATAAGCACGCACTGCAATCTCGCTGATCTGATCAGCCAGCGCCTGAGCCAACGAGGCTGGACAGAGGTATTGGGTTTCATCTGAGAAGTATTTACTCTGGTAGTCATAGTTACCACCGGGCGCAATGATCTCGATGATCGGCAGGGCTTTTGCACCCGCACCGGCACCTAGTACCGCGACTGTCAACTCTCGCCCAGTGATGAACTTTTCTGCCAGGATGACCTTGTCATAGGGGCTGACATCTCGGTAAGCCGGCACCAATCCGTCAGCATCAGTTACCTTAGACAAACCAATGGTCGAACCCTCGTTAGGTGCCTTCAGTATCAACGGCAAGCCTAATGCTTCAGGCAAATCCAAGAGATCCTGCTCACCGAGAACAACGCGATAGTCAGGCGTTGGCAAACCAGCCTGTTGCCAAAGACGCTTGGTCATGATCTTGTCCATTGCGAGCGCCGAAGCCAAATGCCCGCTACCGGTATAGGGAATACCCAGAAGCTCAAGTGCGCCCTGAATCGTGCCATCCTCTCCATACCGTCCGTGCAACGCTACAAACACACGATCAAACTGCTGCTCAGCGAGCTCGCCAATGCCGTGCTGGCCTGTATCAAACAAATGCGCGTTCACACCTTTCGCCAGCAGCGCCTCGTAAACCGCCTGGCCTGACATCAGGGAGACCTCTCGCTCGGCCGAGCGCCCGCCATACAAGACACCAACCTTTCCCAACGCCGGCATTGTCCCTGTCATGATGCCTCCCCGAGTGTTGTGGCAACTTTGCTGATTGAACCTGCCCCCATGACGACAAACACGTCGCCGTCCCGGGCAAACGAGCGAATCAACTCTGGCAGCTCGCTGACTTCAGGCACAAACACTGGCTCAACCTTTCCGGCAACCCGGACGGCACGCGCCAACGCGCGCCCGTCAGCAGCCACAATCGGTGCCTCACCCGCTGCATAAACCTCAGTAAGCAAGACTGCATCTGCCGTGCTCAACACCTTCACAAAATCTTCAAAACAATCTCGCGTGCGGGTGTAGCGATGCGGCTGAAAAACCAACACCAGGCGCCGACCCGGCCAGGCACCACGGGCTGCTGCAATCGTTGCTGCCATCTCGACCGGGTGATGACCATAGTCATCAACCACGGTAAATTGACCGCCGGCATCAGCAACCATCGGCCCGCTGACATTAAACCGACGACCAACCCCCTTGAACTCAGACAAAGCTTGGACAATCGCTGCATCATCCACGCCAAGCTCGGTGGCTACCGCGATGGCTGCCAAGGCATTCCGTACGTTATGCAACCCCGGCAAATTCAAAGTGACCCTAAGAGGCTCATGCGGCTTGTCGTCAAGCTGCCTCTGAACGTTGAAATGCATGGTTGTGCCATTGGCCTTGACGTCAGTGGCTCGGACTTGTGCGTCTTCGTTAAGCCCATAAGTCACGATCGGCCGAGAAATCAACGGCATGATCTCTCGCACGTTGAGATCATCGAGGCAGACAATCGCGCTGCCGTAGAAGGGCAAACGTTGAACAAACTCGATAAACGCCTGCTTTAACTTGGCAATGTCATGCCCGTATGTGTCCATATGGTCGGCATCAATGTTGGTGACCACGGCCATGACCGGCAATAAATTCAAAAATGAGGCATCAGACTCGTCAGCCTCAGCAACCAGAAATTCGCCTTGGCCAAGGCCTGCGTTGGCACCTGCCGAGTTAAGCCGCCCACCAATCACAAATGTTGGATCCAACCCACCGGCTGCCAGAACACTGGCAACCAGACTCGTCGTGGTGGTTTTGCCGTGGGTGCCCGCCACGGCAATGCCACGCTTTAATCGCATCAGCTCAGCCAACATCACAGCTCGAGCGACAACGGGGATTCGTGCCTGCCTAGCTGCAAGCACCTCAGGATTGTTGCCGGCAACTGCCGTTGAGGTGACCACCACGTCGGCGTCAGACACATGTTTGGCATCGTGACCAATAGCTATATGCGCACCCAAGGCAGCCAAGCGGTCAGTAACTGATGAACTCGCCAAATCAGACCCCGACACCCGATAGCCAAGATTCAACAAAACCTCAGCGATACCGCTCATTCCAGAGCCGCCGATACCCACAAAATGAATGTGCTCGATTCGGTGCCTCATTCTCCACCTCCGGCCAGCGACAAGCAAGCCGAGCCAATTGTCTCGGTTGCCTCAGGCTTGGCCAATTGGCGCGCTTTATCTGCAACCGCTGCCAATGTTTCACGCGTTTGCGCTTCAAGCCAGCGCGCCAGCCATTCAACTGCAAGATCACGCTGTTGACGTAGATAGGCTGCCTCATGCGAAACCAAATGCTGTGCATTGGCTGTCTGATGATCGTCCACCGCGAACGGGAAAGGCACAAACAAGGCCGCAACACCGACGGCTGCAACCTCAGAGACTGTCATGGCACCTGCACGACAAATCACCAAATCAGCCTCACCCATCGCACTTGCCATATCATCAATGAATGCGACACACGAGGCGTCTACGTCAACTTTTTGATAGGCCTGTATCAACGTCTGCAAATGCTGCTCACCAGACTGATGGGTAATTTGTGGACGCTTTGACGGATCTATACGAGAGATGGCGATCGGAATCGCTTCATTAAGCGCGGCTGCACCTAAACTGCCACCGACCACCAAGATTTTTAGAGGGCCAGACCGCTGTGCATACCGTTGTTGCGGCGGGGGCAACTGCGCGAATGACGCACGAACCGGATTCCCGACCCACTGCCCTTCAGGCAAAGCCTTAGGGAACCCCTCAAGCCGAATTTTGGCGATACGGGCAAGCAATAGATTAGTTTTGCCAGCCACGGCGTTTTGCTCATGCAAAACGATCGGCACGCCTCGCAACTTGGCTACCAACCCGCCCGGCATGGCCACGTAACCACCCATACCCAACACCAAGGATGGTTTGCACTCTGACATGGCACGCCACAATTTAGCCATTGCCGCTAACAACCCAAAAGGCGCGCGCAACTTTGCCAACAGACCTTTACCCCGAACACCAGCGAAAGCAACCGGAATCATCTCGTAACCAGCCGGTGGCACCAAACGCCCTTCCATTTTGCCTGGATTGCCGACCCACTTCACTGAGCAGCCTTGGTCACGTAACCAATCGGCTACTGCCAAACCCGGCATGATGTGTCCACCAGTTCCACCGGCCATGACCCAAACGAGAGCGGGTGACCTCATGTCCGCCCCCCCCGCATCAACAGACGATTCTCATAATCGACCCGAGCAACCAGTGACAATGCCACTAGGTTCATCACAAGGCCTGAGCCGCCGTAGCTAATGAGGGGCAAAGTAAGACCTTTGGTAGGCAGCAGTCCCAAACACACACCAATGTTGATGAATGCTTGCACACCAAACCAAATCCCAACACCCTGAGCCACTAGCCCACTAAAAACTCGTTCCATGGCAATCGCTGAACGGCCGATCTCAAAAGCTCTGGCCACTAACACAGCAAACAGAGCGATCACTAGCGCAATACCCATGAAACCAAGCTCTTCGCCGATCACTGATACGATGAAATCAGTATGAGCCTCGGGTAAGTAATGTAACTTCTCGATACTGGAACCTAGACCGACACCAAACCATTCCCCACGCCCAATAGCAATCAATGAGTGGGACAGCTGATAAGCACTTCCGTAGGCATTCTCTGGATTCCAGGGATCAAGATAGGCAAACAAACGCGCGCGCCGCCAGGGAGATAACCAAATCAGCAAAAAGAATATAAAGAGCAACACTGCCACCAGGCTCGAGAACACTTTTGCGTTGATTCCGCCTAGAAACAAGACTCCCATGGCAATCGCCATGATCACGATGAGTGCGCCAAGATCAGGCTCTAATAACAACAAGATCCCAACACCAGCCATAGCAAGTGCCATGGGCATAAAACCGTTGACGAAACTATCCATGTGTTGCTGCTTGCGCACCACGTAATCCGCTGCAAAGAGCACGGCAACAACCTTCATCAACTCCGATGGCTGAAAATTCACTGGCCCCAAATCAATCCAGCGATTCGCACCATTTGCCTCGAAGCCAATGCCAGGCACAAACACCAGCACCAACAAGAATCCAGTAAATCCGAACAAAGGCAAGGTCAATCGCTGCACAACTGACAGGGGTGTTAGCCACACCAATAAGGACAAAGCCAGGCCAACCACCATAAAAACCGCCTGGCGGGTTACAAACGAGTACCTGCTCATCTGGCTAAATAATGGACCATCAGCCAAAGCAATCGAGGCGGAGTAGACCATCAACAAGCCTAGGCAAAGCAAAGTACCTGCGGCCACAAACAATGGCAAATCAAAATTGCGCATGGTTGTTCGACCTGGACGAATGGCATTAACACCCTGGGTGAGTTCGGCAAACAAGCTCATGCCACCTCCCCGAGTGAGAGCGCAAGCTCTGTCACTTCATCCATGAACACTTGGCCCCGATGTCCATAGCCACTGAACATGTCGAAACTTGCGCATGCTGGTGACAACAGCACCGCTTGCCCGGGATGTGCCAGCTCAAAGGCAGCTCTTACAGCCGAAGCCATATCCAACACGACCTGACACTGCATGCCACTATGCGCAAGAGCAGATTCAATAAGAGTGGCATCTTGGCCAATCAATACAACATGACGTGCTTTGCGCGGAAGTATTTGCGCCAGCGGCGAAAAGTCTTGCCCTTTGGCCAGGCCACCAGCAATCAAAACGATAGATTTGCTCAAACCAGCAACGGCTGCCACTGTCGCGCCCACGTTTGTGCCTTTACTGTCATTGTAAAAATCCACGTCTCGAACAGTTCGTACGAACTGCATGCGGTGCGGCTCGCCATGATAGCTACCAGCTGCCTTCAAAATAGGCGCCCAACTGCCACCTGCCGCGCGACACAACAAAGCGGCAGCCATGACATTTAGCGTGTTGTGAATGCCAACCATTGGCAAAGCGTCAGCAGGCATCAAACGAATCATTCGACCCGGTTGACGTCTCGGCGGTGGGTCACCCCTGCGACGCTTAACTGGCTTGACCTGATCTTCGAAATCCTCTGGTTCGGCGCTGACCAGCCACTGCACATCATGATTACTTTCGAGGCCAACGTCGTGCGTGAGCATCGGGGCGCCCAAACCAAATGAGCGCACAGCCATATGATCAAGCGACTCAACCATCCGGGCAACGAGCGGATCATCACGATTGACAATGCAAACCTCGGCATTAGTAAAAATTCTCGCTTTGTCAGCCTGATACTCTTCAAATGAGGCATGCCAGTCGAGATGATCTTGCGTCAGGTTCAACACCACAGCCGCTTTGGGGGCAAGAGACTTGGTGTAATGCAGCTGAAAACTCGAAAGTTCAAGCACCCAAGCCTGAGGCCACTGCTCAATTGACTCACTGACAACATCTGCAAGCGCGTCAAGCACAGGCGGAGCGATATTGCCAGCTGCCAACGCGCGCAGACCACAAGATTCAAACATGTGTCGCGCAAGCGCCGTTACCGTTGTCTTGCCATTGGTACCCGTCACAGCTAGCACGGCTGGCTGATAGTTATGCGATTGCTCCAAAGACTCAAGCGCTTGGGCAAATAGCTCTATGTCACCGATGACGGGCTTGCCCGCCTGTTGGGCAGCCTGCAAAAACTCGCCAATTGGCGTTTGGTGCGGAGACAAGCCAGGGCTCACCACCACCGTATCGACCTCTGCAAACAATTCACTGCCGAGTTCACCGCCCAAGTGCCACTTGACCGAAACCTCAGTCAGTTGGGCTTTTAGCCCATCAAGCTCAAGATCTGCCCGAGTATCCACTAACACGAGGGCGCAACCCTGACGGGCTAGCCAGCGCGCAACCGCCTGCCCGGTCAGGCCCAAGCCTAACACCAGGTAACGACTGCCCGGCAGAGAAACGGATACTGTTTCGTTCATCGCAACTTCAAAGAGGCCAAACCAACCAACACCAGCATCATGCTGATAATCCAAAACCGCACCACCACTTGCGTCTCCTTCCAACCACCGACTTCAAAGTGGTGATGCAACGGCGCCATCAATAAAATCCGTCTACCCTCGCCATAGCGACGCTTGGTGTACTTGAAATACGCGACCTGAATCATCACCGACAGGGTCTCGACCACAAACACCCCGCCCATGATGAAAAGCACAATCTCTTGACGCACCACAATTGCGATCGTGCCAAGCATGCCTCCGAGCGCAAGCGCACCTACATCTCCCATGAAGACCTGAGCCGGATAGGCGTTAAACCAGAGAAATGCCAATCCTGCTCCTGCGAGCGCCGCGCACAAGATCATCAACTCGCCTGCGCCCGGGATGTAGGGAAACAACAAGTACTTCGAATAGTCGACTCGCCCAACCACATAAGCGAACACACCAAGCGCTGCACCCACCATGACAGTTGGCATAATCGCCAAACCGTCCAAGCCATCCGTAAGATTCACGGCATTGCTAGTGCCTACAATCACGAACCAGCTTAGTGCCACAAAACCAAACACACCGAGTGGATAGCTCACTGACTTAAAAAAGGGCACGATCAAATCGGCACGATTAGGCAATGGCATGGTCATGCCACTTGCAATCCATTCTTTAAACAAAGGCCACAACTCGGTGTTGGCGGGCGCCGAAATTGCAAAGGCCAAATAGATCGACGCAAACAAGCCAATAATCGCTTGCCAGAAGAACTTTTGCCTTGCCGGCATTCCCTCGGGATCTCGATGCACCACTTTGCGGTAATCATCAATCCAGCCAATCCAGCCAAAGCCTAGCGTCACAATAAGCACCACCCATACAAAGCGGTTGCTCAGGTCAGCCCACAACAATGTGCTCAAACCTATACTGATCAAGACAAGCACACCGCCCATGGTCGGTGTGCCACTTTTAGTAAGATGCGTTTGCGGTCCATACTGACGGACTGCCTGGCCTATTTTGAGTGCTGCCAACTTCCGAATAACCCATGGACCTGCAACCAAGCCAATGACCAATGCTGTGGCACATGCCATCACCGCCCGCATGGTGATGTACTCAAACACCCTGAAACCTGAGTCATAGTTAGCAGCCAGCCAGGCGAACAATTCAACAAGCATGATCAGCCCCTCGTTCAGACTTCGCTGATTCAATGGCTAAAAGCCGGTTGACCACTCGCTCCATGGCCATAAAGCGTGAACCCTTCACCAAAACACTAGCGGGTTTGACTGAAGTCGCGTATTCACACAGAGCCTCTGGAGATTCAAACCAACGAGCGTCAACGCCAAATGCCTCTACGCTGTCTCGGGTTGCCTGCCCAAGCGCCCAGAGGTAGTCAATGGATTTGTCGCGTGCATAACGACCAACTTCGGTATGCATCTGCGGTCCGTTATCGCCAACCTCTCCCATGTCGCCGAGCACAAGGGCACGCGGCGCCGATAACGTTGTTAGTACATCAATGGCTGCTCGCACTGAATCTGGATTCGCATTGTAGGTATCATCCACGAGCGTCAACCCGTCAGGCAACCGGTGCACCAAAAGCCTTCCCTTGACTGCCACAAAATCCTGCAGCGCATCAGCAGCCCTCTGAAGTGGAACCCCAGCTGCGACCGCACACGCTGCAGCAGCAGCCGCATTAAACACGTTGTGCAAGCCAGCCACTGGCAATTTGACATCAACAGCCTCTTGTCGGTACCGCAACACAAACTGACTGCCAAGTGCATCAAGGCGGCAATCCTGAATCATCATGGCTGCCTGATCGCTTTGCCCAAACGTCAAATGCGTTTGCACATGCTTAGCCAACCCCGCCCATAGCTCACTGTAAATATCACCGGCAGGATAGACAGCCACGCCATCAGCTGGCAGCGCACATAGCGCCTGACCGTTTTCTTGGGCAACGGCTTGAACCGTTTGCATAAACTCTTGATGCTCGCGTTGGGCGTTAAGCACCAAACCAATGGTGGGCTGCGCAATTTTGGCAAGCTGAGCTATTTCACCAGGATGGTTCATACCCATCTCAATGACAGCGACACGATGGTGTTCGCGTAGCCGCATGATCGTCAACGGAACACCAATTTCATTATTCAGATTGCCAGTTGTTGACAGTGCCTGATCAACCCCTACCCAAGCACGACATACGGCCGCTGTCATCTCTTTAGTAGTGGTTTTACCATTACTACCCGTGATACCAATGACTGGCAAGTCGAATCGTCTACGCCATGCCACAGCCATGGTCTGCAATGCTTTAAGCGTGTCGCCAAGCACAATTTGTGGCAAATCAACTGACTCGTCTACACGCTCAACCAAAGCAGCAACCGCGCCAGCAGCGTGAACCGAATCGAGATAATCGTGCCCATCAAACCTTTCTCCACGAAGCGCCACAAAGAGCGCTCCACCCGCTAATTGCCGAGAGTCGGTTTGAACTGGCACGGGCTTTTGTGCCATCAAGAGACCGAGCCTCGCCCACTGCCTATCATCAAATGCATACTTACGACCGGCTACTTCCTGATATTGTTCATGACCCTTGCCAGCCAGAAGCACCACGTCTTTAGAATTGGCCTGCCAAATTGCACCCAGAACGGCGACTGCTCGATCGACTTCTATTTCAACGCGATCGAGACTGCTTAAACCCTGCACCATGTCTTGCAATATTGCTTTGGGATCCTCATAGCGCGGATTGTCACTTGTAAGCAGCACACAATCAGCATGTTTTTGCGCGGCCCGAGCCATTAGAGGCCGTTTGTGCGGGTCTCGATTGCCACCACAACCCACAACGCACCAAAGTCGTCCGTCTCGGGCTCGAGCTAGCGGGGCAAGTGCCTGCAGGACATTGGCAAGCGCGTCTGGCGTGTGAGCGTAGTCCACAAACACACGCGGCACACTAGAATCAGACTGAATCGGCTCGACTGGCTCCATACGGCCATTGACGGCTGGCAAAGCTTGCAGTGCACTACCGACGTTCGCCAATGGCCATCCTAGCGCCCTTAAAACACTGGCCACAGCCAGCAGATTCGATATCGTGTAGGCTCCGACAAACGGTGTCTTTACTTCAATGACCTCGTCACCCTCCACTAGCCTAAAGCCTTGACCTTCTGACCCCTGCGTAACATCCTCTGCCTTGATAGTGGCCACAGTACTGAACAAACCGTACGACAGCACCTCGGCCTTACACCTCGAACGCATGATGTCGGCATACTGATCATCGGCATTAATGACTGCGTGCTTGAGTTCGTCCCGCGCAAACAGCAACGCTTTGGCTTGAGCGTACGTTTGCATGTCACCGTGATAGTCCAGATGATCTTGCGTGAGATTGGTAAAGACACCCACATCAACCTTTACTGCGTCTAGCCTACCCTGCTGCAACCCAATCGAGGAGGCTTCGAGGACCACATGGGTTGCCCCCAGCGCACGCAGATCGGCGAGATGCCGATGCATACTAACCACATCTGGGGTGGTCAACCCGCCTTCCACGGCATGGCCATCCAAACCACCGACACCCAAGGTTCCGATGACACCACATGGAATTCCCGCTGAGTTAAGCGCTGCGGCAAGCCACTGAGTCGTCGTCGTCTTGCCATTGGTTCCAGTCATTGCAATGACCGTCAATGCCAGCGATGGCTCGTTCCACCAGCTTGATGCGAGCTCGCCCAACAAATTACGCAGACCGGAAATCGACCACCCAGGCGCCTTGCCAAGAGCCTGTTCTTGCAGAGCCGTCAAACCTGCCTCATACACGACAGCCACAGCGCCACGTGCTATCGCATCACCAATAAAGTCGCGCCCATCAGCATCGTGGCCCGGACATGCTAAAAACACATCGCCAGCACTCACTTGGCGCGAATCCAGACAAAGCGAGCCGAGCGGACTAACTGCCCTTAGTTGTGTGACCAGTTCGTCCAGCTTTGCAGTCACATGGCTCATCGCCGCACCTCGGCAGACCCAGAGGTCGTAATTGCCACCACGTCCGATTCAACAGGGGCATCAGGCTCAACACCCATCATGCGCAACGTACGCCCCATAATCTCGGCAAACACGGGAGCCGCGACTCGGCCACCGTAATAATGCTCGCCGCTTGGCTCATCAATGGTCAACGCCACAACAATGCGAGGATCAGACACAGGCCCAAACCCGACAAAGGAGCTACGGTAATACTTTTTACTGTATTCGCCGTTGACCCATTTGCGAGCTGTCCCGCTCTTGCCGGCTACGCGATAACCCTGCACTTGTGCCAACTTGGCACCTTCAGGCCCAGTTGACTCTTCAAGCATCTTGCGAATTTCGCTTGCGACGCTTGGTGGATAGACAGGAACGGTCGCCGGATTGTTATGGCGCTTGATCAAGGTCAGACTTACCATGTCACCATTGCGTGCGAACGCCGTGTATGCACGCGCCAGTTGTAACAATGAGGTTGACAAGCCATAACCGTACGCCATGGTCGCTTTTTCAATCGGGCGCCAACGCTCCCATGGACGCAATCTGCCCGCCGCTGCCCCCGGAAAACCAATGTCGGGAGCTTGGCCAAACCCAAGCTCAGTGAACTTGGTCCACATCTCTTTGTTTTTGATCCTTTCTGAAATGAGCGCCATGCCGATGTTGCTCGACTTGGTCATAATGCCCATCGGGTCAAGACTCCTTTGTCGCGAAACGTCAGTGATACGTTCGCCATGAAACGTGATTTGTCCGTTGCCAGTGTTGAACTGGGTGTCCAGCGTAATGCGGCCGAGATCAAGCGCCAAACCCATGGTGAATGGCTTGAGCGTTGAGCCCGGTTCGAAGGTGTCCGTTAAAACCCGGTTACGCAACGCGAACCCCTTGAATGTCGAACGGTCGTTGGGATCGAATGTTGGATAATTGGCCAGCGCCAAAATTTCGCCTGTTTTGACGTCAACAACAACAGCTGAAGCACTCTTGGCTTTATTGAGTGCAACACTATCGGCTAGGGCTCGGTAGACCAGATATTGCATTCGCGTGTCGATCGACAGCTCTATATCCTGACCATTGACCGGCAAACTGACAGCCCTGATGTCCTCCACCACTCGACCAAGACGATCCTTGATCACTCGCCGACTACCTGGCTTGCCAGACAACTGATCGTCATACGTCAGCTCGATGCCCTCTTGGCCCTTATCATCGAGATTGGTAAAGCCAACCACAGCACCAGTGACCTCGCCTTCCGGATAAAAGCGCAGGGTTTCAGGCAATTGATGCACACCGGGGACATTGAGTTTGGCAACTTGTTCTGCCACGTCAAGCGGTAATTGACGCCTCAGATAGACGAAGGTACGACTATGATCCTCTAGACGCTTGCGCAAGCGGTCAACCGGAATATCAATTAACTTGGCCAAGGCGTCCATCTGCTCTGGCGTCGCCTTATCTGTGTCTTCTGGAATAGCCCAAACCGCACGAGCTGGAACGCTGGCAGCCAAGACAACGCCCTGACGATCCGTAATCTTGCCCCGCGTGGCCGATAGAGGTACTGTACGCTCATAACGCTTGACGCCTTGCTCCTGCAAGAACTCGCGGTTAATGCCTTGCAAATACACCGCGCGCGCCAACAACACCAAAAACGCCAGACCGAACACCACAAGGACCAAACGGCCACGCCACATCGGGAAGGTCACGCGTGAAATCGGATTATCAAAAAATGAGAGACGGCGCATTAGTTACCCCCCACGGTAGAGGAGGGATTTTCGTCGCGAATATAAAGCGTACGGCTCGGACTAATCGGAATCATTTGCAGCTGCTCCCGGGCGATACGGTCAACCCGTGCATTGCGCGACAATTCCGCGCGATCAAGCTGCAACTGCCGCCAAGCAACATCAAGCTCGCTGGCCTGCGCACGCAATTGCTCGTTCTGGATAAACAAATGACGAGACTGATAACGTGCGGTCACTAGCGACAAGGCCGCTAGCATCAACAACAACGCCATCACGATGACCGCCCGCCCCATCAAGCTGTTCCTCTGGTCAGTGGTGTATCGGTGCGCTCGGCTACCCGCAGCACGGCTGAACGCGCACGGGGATTGTCAGCGACTTCGGCAGCACTCGGTCGCACGCGTTTAACGCCAGCGAGTAATGGCTTGGGCAGCTGATCCTCTCGCAGCGGCAGGCGTGCAAGCTCGGCAGGCACCCGCGAAGCTGCCTGCATAAATTGCTTGACCCGACGGTCCTCAAGTGAATGGAAACTGATCACCGCTAAACGTCCCCCTGTCACCAACAGTCCTAGAGCTGCCTCGAGGGCGCGATCGAGCTCCTCGAGCTCGCGATTGAGGTAAATCCGTATAGCTTGAAATGTCCTTGTCGCCGGATGTTGGCCCTTTTCCCGGGTCCGGACTGCGGCTGCGACGATATCGGCAAGGTCGAGCGTGCGCTCGATGGGGCGCACCTCGCGGCGAGCAACAATCGCTTTTGCAATCTGAAGAGCAAACCGTTCTTCGCCATAATCCCGTATAACCTCCCGAACTTCATCCAAACTGGCAACTGCCAGCCACTGCGCCGCGGTTTGACCCTGCGACGTATCCATTCTCATGTCGAGCGGGCCATCTCGCATAAACGAGAAGCCTCGCTCGGCTTGATCGAGTTGGGGTGAAGACACTCCCAAATCCATCATCACGCCATTGACTGCTTGCACTCCATGCGCATCAAGCAGTGCGCGCAAATCACCAAACCCACCATGAATACAAACAATCCGCGGGTCATTGGTAGTTCGGGCTTTCGCCACAGCAATGGCCTGCGGATCTTTGTCAATAACCAGCAGCCGTGCTTGAGCACCAAGCCGCTTGAGCAACGCATCCGAGTGGCCACCACGCCCGTAGGTCCCATCGACGTAAACACCAGTTGCAGGTACCTGTTCATCAGGAACCAGTGCCTGAACCGTTTCTTCAAGCAAAACAGTGCGATGGCTAAACTCAGTCACGGATTAAAAAGAAAAAGTCTCAAGCGCCTCGGGTATCCCTCCTGACAAGTCATGAGCTTCACGCTCGGCCAAGGCCTGCGCATCCCAAAGCTCGAAATGCCCGCCCATGCCCAACAACATGGTGTCGCGCTTTAACCCGGCAGCCGATCGTAGTTCCGGTGCAATCAGGACCCGCCCGGCGCTGTCGATCTCAACATCCTGCGCATTGCCTAGCAGTAGACGCTGCAAGGCTCGTGCCTGCATGGGGAATGCAGCGATTTGTTCGCGCTTTTTTTCCCATTCGGGACGGGGGTAGAGCAGCAAACAGCCGTCGGGGTGTCGTGTGATCGTCAGGCGCCCGCAGGCCTGTTCATTGAGCGCGTCACGATGCCGGGCCGGCACATTGATCCGACCCTTGGCGTCAAGCGTAAGTGCGCTGCTGCCTTGGAACACGAAATACCCCACAAAAATACACAATAAGACACTTTTCACCACTCTAAGGTAAAAAAAAAGACTGGTCAAATGAAATTTCTAATTTTTTTCAATGATGACAATGACTTAGCGCGCTAAGCATGATGCTATTGGTAAAATTATTCCCAATAAATCAAAGTGTTGGAGTTTTATGTAAAAGTGCCACCTTAAGACAGGTGGTCAGGGAATACACTATGAATACGGGATGAGCCTGTAGGCCGGATTCTGTAGGCCACTTCGCAGTGGCTGGCAATCATTCCTCTCGGTGAGCCATTGCTGGATCACTCTAGCCACCTACCCGCATGCTTGGACGGGCCGCCCTTCGCGCCGTGGGCGCACGCATGCCTATTTGGTGTTGCTCCGGATAGAGGTTGCCGCGTTTCACCCTGCCGCGTTGATAGCCAAAGCAATCATGCGCCACGGTGTTACCGTGGCGGAGTGAGCCAAACTCACCCTCGCGCCAGACTCGTCTCTGTGGCCCTAGTCCTCGGCGCTTGCGCACCGGACGGCCGTTAGCCGTTATCCTGCCCTTTGGAGTCCGGACCTTCCTCGATACCTTTTGGTGTCGCGATCGCCCAGCTCATCCCGCAGTTGCATTGTAGGACAAGCAACCTGCGACAATGCGGTTTTCCGTAAAAAAGACATCATGGCAGCACCTCTTATTTCTTTGCAGGCAATTCAGTTGGCGTTCGGACACCACGCCTTGCTCGATCACGCTGATCTGACCATTGAAACCAACGAGCGTCTGGGCTTGATTGGGCGCAACGGCGCCGGCAAGTCGTCACTATTAAAGTTGCTCGACGGCAGACTAACGCCCGATGACGGCAAAATCACGCGCGTCGATGGTCTTAGGGTAGCCACCGTTGAACAAGAACCTGTACTGAGGGGAAAGACCATCGTTGATGTTCTGAGCTCGGCAGAACATCAGCCAACGGCTGAACCGTGGGAGCGCGAGGTAGTTGCGCGCCAATGGGCAGAGCGCCTTGACTTGAACCCAGAGACGGTAGTGACGACGCTATCGGGCGGCATGGCCAAACGCGTGGCGCTCGCGGCCGCTATGCTTAGCGAACCAGATTTGTTGCTGCTTGATGAGCCAACCAACCATCTGGATCTTAATGGCATTGCCTGGCTTGAACAGCAATTGAAGCAGTGGCGCGGCAGCGTGCTTTTCATTACCCATGATCGCCGTTTTCTGGATGAGATCGCAACGAGAATTATTGAACTCGATCGTGGAAAGCTCTTGAGCTTTCCCGGCAACTTTGCCAAATGGCAACAACAAAAAGAAGCCTGGCTAAACGCAGAACAGTTAGCCAACGCCCGCTTTGACAAATTGCTAGCCCAAGAGGAAGTCTGGATTCGCAAAGGCATCGAGGCGCGGCGCACGCGCAACGAAGGACGTGTGCGGCGGCTTGAGCAATTGCGCCGTGAGCGTGCGCAACGTCGCGATGCGCTGGGCAAGGTGAATCTAAAAGTTGACCACACCAATCGATCTGGCAAAGTGGTCGCCGAGTTGCATGATGTCAGCCTAGCCTACACTGACAAACCCATCATTGACCACTTCTCAGCCACTATCATGCGAGGCGATCGCATCGGGTTGATCGGGCCAAACGGCGCTGGTAAAACCACCCTCTTAAAAGTCATTCTCGGCGAGCTGCCACCCACAAGCGGTGAAGTTAAACTCGGCACCAATCTGCAGATTGCCTACCTTGACCAGATGAGAGATCAGCTTGATGAGTCAGCTGCAGTAGTTGACGTCATCAACCCGGGGAGTCAGTGGGTAGAAATCGGTCAAGAACGCAAACACGTGATGAGCTATCTCGGCGACTTCCTGTTTGAGCCAGCACGGGCACAGTCACCCGTGAGCAGCCTGTCAGGCGGCGAGCGGGCGCGCTTGTTGCTAGCACGCCTGTTTGCCAGGCCCGCAAACGTGATTGTGCTAGATGAGCCAACCAACGACCTTGACATCGAGACGCTCGAGCTGCTCGAAACGCTGCTACAGGAGTTTTCCGGAACGGTCTTGTTAGTAAGCCATGACCGGCAATTTCTAGACAATGTCGTGACCCAAACAATCGCCCACGAGGGCCATGGCAAATGGGCAAGCTATGTTGGCGGCTACGATGACTGGCTGGCGCAAAGACCAGCAGCAGTGATTGAACCTGCTAAACCCAAGAATTCAAAGACAACAACACCAGCCACGGCTGCACCCGTCAAGCTTGGGAACACAAGCAAGCGTCAACCACGTCTAACCACTTGGGAGCAGCGCGAACTTAGTGAACTACCAGCTCGCATCCAGACACTGGAGGACCAACAAGCTGCATTAACCGAGACACTAAGCTCACCGGAACTTTACCACTCTGGTTCAGATGAACTAGAAAAGGTGCAAGCTGAACTGGCAGCGCTAGGGTCAGAGCTCGGCAAGCTATACGAGCGCTGGGAAGCGCTCGAAGCGCGTCAAGCAACAGATTGAACACGCCAGGGGAATGTTTCACCACTGGCCAGTGGCACGAGGGACGCCTTTCCGAACGGGACCTGCTCAGGGACCTGATAGGGTTCTTTGACCAGAGTCATGGTGGCGCTATTACGCGGCAGCCCATAAAAATCAGGACCTCTATGGCTGGCAAATGCCTCAAGTCGATCGAGCTTGCCCACTGCGTCAAACACGGTTGCATAGAGCGTCATAGCATGCAGGGCGGAATAACAACCCGCACATCCACTAGCATGTTCTTTCAGCTGTCGCGCATGCGGCGCACTATCTGTTCCCAGGAAAAACCTGGAACTGTCGCTAGTGGCAGCGTCAACAAGTGCTAACCGATGCATCTCACGCTTGAGCACAGGCAAACAATACCAATGCGGTCTTAAACCGCCTGTAAAAATAGCATTACGGTTGTAGAGCAGGTGCTGAGGCGTAATAGTGGCACCAATCGGTCCTTCGGCCTCACGCACGTAATCGACACCATCCTTGGTTGTCAAGTGCTCAAACACCACTTTCAATGCCGGATAAGCACGACGCAAACCAATCATCACGCGCTCGATAAAGACCGCCTCGCGATCAAACACATCAATGGAGGGATCTGTGACCTCACCGTGCATCAACAGTGGCACAGACAAGCGTTGCATCGCATCAAGCACCTTGGCGCATCGACCAAGCAGATCAGTGACGCCCTGGTCTGAGTTGGTAGTAGCACCCGCCGGATAGAGCTTGACTGCGTAGACATATGGTGACTCAGCGATCGCCTCAATATCTTCAACACGCGTGTTGTCAGTTAAATAAAGCGTCATCAACGGATCGAACCCGAGGCCACTCAGGCCTTGCTCTTGCAACGCAGCCATGATTTCGGCTCGGTATGCCAGTGCGTGCTCCACCGTGGTAACTGGTGGTTTCAAATTTGGCATGATGATGGCTCGCTTGAACTGCCGCGCTGAGTCGGCAACAACCGCACGCAAGGCATCACCGTCACGTAAATGAAGGTGCCAATCGTCAGGCATAGTAATGGTTAGCGTCTGTGTCATTGCGTTTTCTCTACACGGTTATCGGCTCAATGGCATGGATTTTTCAATGAGGGCAGCGAACATTCCTGCGCCCGTTGGAATGACGGCGTCGTTGAAATCATAGTTCGGGTTATGCAGATAACATCCACCCTCGGCACCGCCTTGCCCCAACCGAAAATAGGCGCCCGGTTTGTGCTGCAGCATGAAGGAGAAGTCCTCAGCGCCCATAGAGGGCTGCAGATCACGCACCACCTTGTCGGCACCAAGCAATTCCGTCGCAACGTCGGCCACGAACATCGCTTCTTTAGGCGTATTGATAGTAGCCGGGTAAATTTTTTGATACGTCAATGACGCCGTGGCCCCGAAACCTAGCGCAATCTGCTCGATCAAACCGCGCATACGCTGCTCAACCATTGACTGTATCGAGTGACGAAACGTTCTGACAGTACCCACTAACTTGGCTTGATCAGGGATCACACTCATGGCCAGCGGGTCGCCAGCGTGGACTGACGCAACAGTGACCACTGCCGCATCCAGCGCACTAACGTTACGAGATACAACGCTTTGCAGCGCAGTAATAATGTGTGAAGCCACCAAGACTGGATCGATAGTCTGATAGGGGTGAGCACCGTGTCCGCCGCGACCTTGTATCACCACTTCGAACCGATCAGCTGCTGCCATCATCGGGCCTGAATTAATGCCAATCATGCCTGCCGGCAGCCCTGGCCAGTTATGCAAGGCATAAACCGCATCACAATCGAATCGTTCAAATAAGCCATCGTCAATCATCGCCTTGGCGCCACCGAGCCCTTCCTCTGCCGGCTGAAAAATAAAAATGACTGTGCCATCGAAATTTCTTGTTTTTGCCAAATACTTGGCCGCACCCATCAGGATCGCCGTATGTCCATCATGTCCACAGCCATGCATCAGGCCCGGTACAGTCGAAGCATGCCCGAAACTATTGGTCTCCTGCATTGGCAGCGCATCCATGTCAGCTCTCAAACCAATCATGCGACCTGAGTCATAACGCTTGCCCCGCAAAACACCCACCACACCTGTCTTGCCAATATTTCGATACACGGTTATCCCAAGCGCCTCAAGCATGCCTGCCACAAGGCCACTCGTTCTTCTCTCTTGAAACCCAAGCTCGGGATGAGCGTGCAAGTCCCGTCTAAACTCGATTAATTCCTGCTGAAGTTCGCCAATTGACTCACAAGGGGAGAGAGATTGCATCGCCGAATTCCTAGGGTAAACGTGAGGATTGCCATAGTTTACTCGGCTGCCATCTTTGCTACAGTGTCAAAGTTATGAGGCTAACTCAATCTTTGAACTCAGCCGATTTTACAAACGACTAATCTTGGCAATAAGGAGAGTCCGAATGGCCACCGCCAAAAAAACTGCACGCAAGCCAAACGCCGCATTTATGAAGCCGCTTACACCGAGCCCGACGCTCGCAGCCGTTATTGGCTCTGCGGCTGTACCTCGCACGGAAGTCACCAAAAAAATCTGGGACTACATTAAAAAGCACAACCTCCAAGATCCCGCAAACAAGCGCAACATCAACGCCGACGACAAACTGCGTCCGTTGTTTGGCAAAGATCAAGTGTCGATGTTCGAACTCACAAAAATTGTCAGTGGCCATTTGTCCTAACAGCCAGAGCACCACAGATATTAAAAAAGCGCGCATGAAATGCGCGCTTTTTTGATGTTCAAGAGAAGATCAAGCGACGATCGGCTTTCCGTCGAGTAACAACAAAAAACCCTTGATTAACCGATACAAGACCCACACCACGGTAGCAATCAAACCTAACCAACCAATACCGATAAACATGGTCAGAAAACTCAGCGCTAGCCAAAGCAATGACCACAAAAAAGTGTTGATCAACCAATCAAAATGTGTTGCATAAACGGTGCCCGCAGCGTCTGCACGCTTGATGTATATGATGATGACTGCGGCGAGTGTGGCAAATGTAAACAGGCCTGAGGTCACAAACCCCAACGCAAACAGACCGTAGACGATCATGGTGATCGTTCTAAGACTTGGCCCAGAGGTGGTAGGTTGGTCACTCATGCATTCAGATTCCACTTAAAGGCGGCTATGGTTTGCAGAGTGTACCAAGATAAGCGACGCAAAAAAAAGTGTACGCTAATCAACGAGTTTCAGGCCCACTAAAGACAAACCCCCGCTTTGTGGGCGGGGGTTTGGGGGTAAGGAGCTTGACGATGACCTACTTTCACAGATGTACATCCACTATCATCGGCGCAAAGGCGTTTCACGGTCCTGTTCGGGATGGGAA